>NZ_CP071454.1:0-600000 GCF_017352135.1 Rhizobium lentis | reverse complement strand
TAGCGTTTCAGTGCAGCTTCCTGATCCTCGAGGACGAAGAACTTGGCGCCGTCGATCTTCAGGTCCTTGGTGCCGTACCACTGATCGTTTTTGACTGTCGTGACGTGTGAACCGGGGACCCACTCGACCGGCTTGTAGGGGCCGTTGGTGACGATGTTGCCGATCTTGACCCAGTCCTGGCCCTTTGCCTCGACAACATGTTTCGGCAGCGGATAAGCGGTGTAGTGCATCAGGGCATTGATGAAATAGGGGGTCGAGTTCTCAAGAGTGATTTCGAGCGTCTTGTCATCGATCGCCTTGACGCCGAGCTGGTTGAGATCGGTGATTTCGCCCTTGTTGATTTTCTCGGCATTCTTGATGGTGAACTGCAGATAGGCGTATTCGGCGGCGTTCTTGGGGTCGACGAGGCGCTGGAAGGCGAAGACGAAGTCTCCTGCCGTTACCGGCTGGCCATCGGACCACTTGATGCCGTCGCGAAGTTTGAAGGTGTAGACCTTGCCGTCAGGCGAAATCGTCCAGCTTTCGGCCTGGCCGGGAATCGGATTGTCCTGGGTGTCCTCGGTGACGAGACCTTCGAAAATGTCGCCGGCAATACGGTTCTCCCAGTCGCCGGAAAGTTTCTGCGGATCGAGCGACTGCGGATCGCCGCCGTTGTGGATGTTGAGCGTGGCCGCGTGCGCCGAAAAGGCCAGCAAAGTGCCAAGCATTGCGGAGGCGAGAAATTTTTTCGTGAACTGGTTCATGGTGGGTCCACCTTTCTAGGCTTTGCGCCTTTATTAGACATTTGTTCCCGGTATTCGACCTCTTACGTGCAGGTCAGAGCGCACCTTATCGCAAAGGAATCGCGTTGCAACCCCAAATCCGGAGAGTCGAAACCGGTTGTGGACAAGCCAATATGCGTCTCCCCCTTGTCCGATCACGACCGTGCCTCGCGAGTATTCCGCGCACCTTCATAACGGCTTCATGCGGTTGTCTTTTGCGTCGTCCGCTTTAGTGTGGCGGGCGCAAACGAGGCAGGAGATGTAGCCGATGGCATTGCAGGCAGGCGGGAATGCGGATTGGTGGCGCGGCGCGGTGATCTATCAGGTCTACCCGCGCTCATTTCAGGACACCAACAGCGACGGCCTCGGCGACCTCAAGGGGATTACCCGTCGGCTGCCGCATATTGCCAGCCTCGGTGTCGATGCGATCTGGCTCTCGCCCTTCTTCAAGTCGCCGATGGCCGACATGGGCTATGACGTTTCCGACTATTGCGACGTCGACCCGATCTTCGGAACGCTCGCCGATTTCGACGAGATGATGGCCGAGGCGCACAGGCTCGGCATCAAGGTCATCATCGACCAGGTGATCTCCCATACATCGGACCGGCATCCCTGGTTCGTCGAGAGCCGGGCCAGCCGGACCAATCCGAAGGCGGACTGGTATGTCTGGGCCGATCCCAAGCCGGATGGCACGGCGCCGAACAACTGGCTGTCGATCTTCGGCGGGCCGGGCTGGGAATGGGACGGCGTGCGCCGGCAATATTACCAGCACAATTTCCTGACCTCGCAGCCGGACCTCAATTTTCACAGCAATGAAGTGCAGGATGCCGTGCTGGAGACGGTGAAGTTCTGGCTCGACCGCGGCGTCGACGGCTTCCGGCTGGATACGGTCAACTACTATTTCTGCGACAAGCAGCTTCGAAGCAATCCGCCGCACGAACCCGATACCAGTGACGGAGGGCTCGATGCGCCGGACACCAACCCTTACGGCATGCAGAACCACCTCTACGACAAGACGCAGCCGGAGAATATCGGCTTCCTCAAGCGCTTCCGGGCGCTGCTCGACCAGTATGAGGATCGCACGACGGTCGGCGAAGTCGGCGACGGCGCGCGCTCGCTGAAGACGGTCGCCGCCTATACAGGCGGCGATGACAAGCTGCATATGTGCTATACCTTCGATCTGCTCGGATCGGATTTTACCGCCGCGCATATTCGCGGCTGCGTCGAAGCCTTCCAGAAGGTAGTCACCGACGGCTGGGTCTGCTGGGCTTTCTCCAATCACGACGTCATGCGCCATGTCAGCCGCTTCGCGCTGACCGAGGAGGAGCGCCCCGTCATCGCCAAGCTCGCAATCTCCGTGCTGGCGGCACTGCGTGGCTCGATCTGCCTCTACCAGGGCGAAGAGCTCGGCCTGCCGGAGGCCGAGCTCGCCTTCGAGGATCTGCGCGATCCCTACGGCATTCGTTTCTGGCCCGCCTTCAAGGGCCGCGACGGATGCCGCACGCCGATGCCCTGGGAAGCCGGCAAGGCGCATGCGGGTTTCACTTCGGCCGAAAAGAGCTGGCTGCCGGTGCCTTACGAGCAGGCTGCGCTTTCCGTGGATACGCAGGAGCATAGCGACAGCTCGGTGCTGCACCACTACCGCAGGACGCTCGCTTTCCGAAAGAGCCACCCGGCGCTGATCGACGGCGAGATGACCTTCATCGGCACCAACCAGGACCTGCTCGCCTTTACCCGCGAGAAGGACGGAGAAAATCTGCTCTTCGTCTTCAACCTGACGCGCAAACCGGCGGAATTCCGCCTGCCTGACGGCATGGCGTTTGGGGAACCGCTTGAGATTCCGGGCTTCGAGGCGGTGGCGGGCTCAGGGTCGGTGAAGCTTGCGGCGCTGGATGCGTTTTGTGCTCGGGTTTCGGCAGTTGGCGCGACCGGGGATGGTCTGTCGAAGCTGCTCGACAAGGTATCTGATGCCGAGCCGATCGAAGGCGACGAACTGCCGGAAGGTTGGCGATAATTCGAGGCTTGTCGACCTGCCGCCGCGCGAGTCGTCAGTCGATCAGCGCGAACTTATCCACGTCGACCATGCCGCGGTCGGATATCTTCAAATGCGGGATTACGGGCAGCGGCAGGAAGGCGAGCTGCAGGAAGGGTTCTTCAAGCGTGGCGCCGAGCGCGAAGGCGGCCTTGCGCAGATGGTGCAGCGTGTCGCGAACCGTCTCATAAGGTTCGAGGCTCATCAGACCGGCGACGGGCAGGGCAATTTCGCCGGTGACCTTGCCGTCCTCCACCACGACGAAGCCGCCCTTGATTTCGCCGAGGCGGTTTGCCGCGCGCGCCATGTCGTCTTCGTTGACGCCGACGACGCAGATATTGTGACTGTCATGGCCGACGGTGGAGGCGATCGCGCCCTTCTTCAGGCCGAATCCCTGGACGAAGCCGTTGGCATGATTACCGTTCTTGCCGTGGCGCTCGATGACGGCGACCTTGATGATATCGTTGGCAAGATCGACCGTCGTCTCGTTGCCCTTGACCGGCAGGCGGTAGCGGCGGTGCTCGGTGATGATCTTTCCCGGAATGACGCCGATGACCGATGTTTCGCCCTCGGCGACCGGAACGCCGAAATGGGCGGCGTTGACGGGTCTGGCCTTGACGCTGTCGAGGCCGATCGGGGCAACCGGCCTGCGCGTGGCAAAAAGTGCATCGGTCACCCGGCGGCCGGCGGAAAAGACCATCTCGGCGCGGCAATTTTCCAGGCTGTCGAGAACCACAAGATCGGCGCGCCAGCCCGGCGCCACCAGGCCGCGGTCCCGAAGGCCGAAGGCGCGGGCGGCGGAGATCGAAGCGGCGCGGTAGATTGCCAGGGGTTCGACGCCGTTGGCGATCGCAGTGCGGATCATATGATCGAGATGGCCCTGTTCGGCGATATCGAGCGGATTGCGGTCGTCGGTGCAGAGTGCGAGGTAGGGTGAAAGCCGCTCGGTGATGATCGGGATGAGCGCGGCGAGATCCTTGGAAACCGAACCTTCGCGCACGAGGATATGCATGCCCTTGCGGATCTTTTCCAGCGCTTCGGCTGCGGTTGTGCACTCGTGCTCGGTGCGGATGCCGGCCGAGAGGTAACCATTGAGGTCGTTGCCGGACAGAAGCGGTGCGTGACCGTCGATATGGCCGCCCTGGAAGGCGTCGAGCTTGGCCATGCAGACGGAATCCTTATGAATCACCCCGGGAAAATTCATGAACTCGGCAAGGCCAATCACTTTGGGATGGTCGCGGAAGGGCAGGAGGCGCTCGATCGGCAGGTCGGCGCCGGCGGTTTCCAGATGTGTTGCCGGCACGCAGGAGGAAAGCTGGACGCGGACATCCATGATCGTCTCCAGCGCGGATTCGAGAAAGAATTCGATGCCTTCGGTACCGAGCACATTGGCGATTTCATGCGGATCGCAGATGGCGGTCGTGACGCCATAAGGCAGGACGCAGCGGTCGAACTCATGCGGCGTCACCAGCGAGGATTCGATATGCAGATGCGTATCGATGAAGCCGGGAACGACTGTTCTGCCCGATATGTCGATCTCGGTCTCGCCCTCATAGTCGCCGGAAGTCCCCACGATGCGGTCAGCGCCGATGGCGATGTCGGAGCGGACGACCTCGCCGGTGACAAGATCGAAGAAGCTGCCGCCCTTCAGCACGATATCGGCAGGCACGCGGCCCACACCCTGGTCGATGAGACGTTCGAGTCTGTTGGTCATGGCATGGCTCACATTGCAACCGATTCCGGAACTTATAACCGATCTGCGGCGACATGCGATGCCACAAACGAAAGCGGGCGCCTTATGGCGCCCGTCCCAGTCTCTATATTCCTGACTTATTCGGCAGCGACGATCTTGCCGTCTTCCCACTTGTAGAGCGAGAAGCTCTGCGAGGTCAGGTCGCCGGTCTCGCCATAGGTGAGTTTGCCGATGGCGGTCGGGATCTCCATCCCGCCCTTCAGCGCGGCGGCGACGGCTTCCGCATCCTCGGCGCTGCCGGCCTTCTCGATGCCGGCTTTCAGAACCTCAACGGCGGCATAGGCGTTGAGCGTAAAGGCCTCGGCCGGGATGTTCTTGGCGGTGAGCGCATCGGCGGCCGACTTGGAGTCAGGGCTCTTGGTGGCGTCGGAAGCATTGGTGAACAGCGTGCCTGCAGCCGCATCCGTGCCGATCGCCCAGAATTCGGTGTTGGAGAGGCCGTCGCCGCCGATGATCTTCGCATTGGCGGAGAGGTCATGCAGCTGGCGGGCGAGCAGGCCGCCTTCCGGGTGGTAGCCGCCGAAATAGACGATGTCGACCTTCTCGGACTTGATGCGGGTAGTGAGCGCACTGAAATCCTTGTCGCCGGGCGTGATCGCGTCGTTGACGACTTCGGTGACGCCGCCGGCGTTCAAGGTTGCCTTGAAGGCATCGGCGAGGCCCTTGCCGTAAGCGCCCTTGTCGTTGACGATGGCGATGCGCTTATCCTTGAAATTCTGCAGCACATATTTGGCGGCGACTTCGGCCTGCTGATCGTCGCGGCCGCAAGTCCGCAGCACGTTGGTGAGGCCTCGCTTGGTGAGGTCGGGAGCGGTCGCGGTTGGGGTGACCATCAGCACGCCGTTTTCAGCCAAAACGTCCGACACGGGGATGGCAACGCCTGAGGTCACTGGGCCGACGACGAAGCGGATGCCATCGCCGACCACCTTGTTGGCGGCGGAAACGCCCTGCTTCGGTTCGCCGGCATCGTCGGCCAGTTCGAGGACGACCTTTTCGCCGAGAATCCCGCCTTTCTTGTTGATCTCATCGACGGCGGTCTGAGCGCCGTTCTTCACCTGATCGCCATAGGCGGCAACGGGGCCGGTCAGCGGCGCGATCAGGCCGATGGTGATATCGGCATGAGCAAGCGGCGCAAAGGCGAGTGACGCGACGAGGGTCGCCGTCAATGTCTTGAGGGTCATTGTGTGTCTCCTTGGATGGGGTCCTCGACCCGCGATAAGATGCCGCCGGCTTTCCCGACCATTCCACAGCCCTCAGGGGCCGTGCCAAGGACGATCGGTAACCGTGCGATCAGCGAGCCCGCCGGCCATGTTTGACTCGGAGAGGGCTCATGGCGAGATTTTTAGAAATTTTGACGAGATTGCGCAAGTTCATAACAAAAGAGAAGGAAAATTCGGTCGATCCGGCCGCAAATCCGTTCGAGAGGATCATTTTCTGCGTTTTTTGGTGATTTTCGGGAGTGGCGCGAGGCCGCGACACGCGTCCAAAGAAAATCATAACCGCAAGGTGGTCTTTATCTTCCGCATTAACCGTTAGTTCGGCCAATGGCGGTAGTATTCCGTGAGACCCCCATGCCGCCGCATTGAAAAGAGAACTATTCCAAGATTACATAGATATATAGGGAAACAGAGATCTGGATGCTCAAGCGTATCGATGCCGGTCAGGTGCGTATCGGGATGTTTGTGGAGGCGATCGAGGGCTTGTGGCAGGACCCGTTTTTGTCCAAGCGCAGATTTCCGCTGCGGCGCGAGGTGGATGCCGCCAAAATTCGTAAATGCGGTACTGTCAGCGTCGTCATCAATACCAGCAAGGGGCTCGATACCAACGGCCTGCCGGGCCGCGACATCGAGATCGACATCCAGGCCGCCCGCGAGAGCGTCCAGAAATCCGTGCAGCTGCTGGAAAAGGCTTTCGCGCGGCTGCGAAATGGTGAGGGAATCAGCGTCGATCACTTGGCGCCGGTGCTTTCTTCGGTCTCCAAATCCATGGATGAGAACCCTGCGGTTTTCCTGAGCGTCACGCGTCTGAAATCAAAAGACGAAGTGACCTTTCTGCATTCCATTTCGGTGAGCGCCCTGATGATTCTTTTCAGCCGCCATCTCGCTCTCGACGAACATACGATTCAGATGCTCGGCACCGCGGGTTTGCTGCACGATGTCGGCAAGCTTGAAATTCCGCTTGAGGTGCTCAACAAGGCAGGGCCCCTCGAAAAGGACGAGATCAGCTTGCTCCGCGACCATCCGGAGAAGGGGCACGCGATCCTGTCGCGGCAGGAGGGTCTGTCGGAGATCGTTCTCGACGTTTGCCTCAATCATCACGAGCGCATCGACGGCAAGGGCTATCCGCGCAGATTGTCCGGCAGCGAGGTGAGTCTCCACACGCGGATTGCAACGATCTGCGACGTCTATGACGCCATCACGTCCGTGCGGCCGTATAAGGAGCCATGGAGCGCGAGCGAGGCATTGAAATGGATGTTCGGCGCTGAGGGGCATTTCGATCGCCAGCTGCTGAAAAAATTCGCCCTTTGCCTTTCCGTCGCCTCTGTGAGCTGAGGTTTCGCATCTTCAGACCAAAAGACCCGCGAGACCATTGGTCATCGCGGGTCTTGAGTGGAAAGGGCTCGGAAGCGCCTTCAGATATTGTTCTGGAGGATGGATCGCAGCTTGCCGAAGAGCTCGTCGATATGATGTTTCTCGATGATCAGCGGCGGGGAAAGCGCGATGATATCACCGGTGGTGCGGATCAACAGGCCGCTTTCATAGGCCTTTAGGAAAGCAGTGAAGGCGCGCTTGGTGGGCTCGCCGGCGATCGGATTGAGTTCGATCGCGCCGATCAAGCCTGTGTTTCTGATATCGATGACGTTGGGGCAGTCCTTGAGCGAATGCAGCGCATCGGCCCAATAGTCGGAAAGCTCGGCGGCGCGGGTGAGCAGGCCTTCTTCCTTGTAGGTGTCGAGCGTGGCGAGCGCAGCGGCGGATGCGATCGGATTGCCGGAATAGGTATAGCCGTGGAAGAATTCGATCATATGCTCCGGGCCGTTCATGAAGGCGTCATGGATCTCGGAGGTGACGAACACGGCGCCCATCGGGATGACGCCGTTGGTCAGCCCCTTTGCCGTGGTGATCATGTCGGGCTTGACGTCGTAATATTGCGCGGCGAAGGGGGCGCCCAGACGGCCGAAACCGGTAATGACTTCATCGAAGATCAGAAGGATGCCGTGCTTGGTGCAGATTTCGCGCAGCTTCTGCAGATAGCCCTTCGGCGGGATCAGCACGCCGGTGGAGCCCGCCACCGGCTCGACGATGACGGCGGCGATGGTTGAGGCGTCGTGAAGCGTAACGATGCGCTCGAGTTCGGTGGCGATGTCGCCGCCATGCTCAGGCTCGCCGCGGGTGAAGTTGTTTTTGCCGGGCTGGTGGGTGTGCGGCATGTGATCGACACCGGTCAGGAGCGTGCCGAACATCTTGCGGTTGGCGACAATACCGCCGACGGAGATGCCGCCGAAGTTGACGCCATGATAGCCGCGCTCGCGGCCGATTAGGCGGAAGCGCGAGCCGTTGCCCTTCACGCGGTGATAGGCAAGCGCCACCTTGAGCGCGGTCTCAACGGATTCGGAACCGGAATTGGTGTAGAGGACGTGGTCCAGGCCTTCCGGGGCGATGTCGACCAAGCGGTTCGCCAGTTCGAAGGCCTTGGGATGTCCGAGTTGGAAGGCCGGCGCATAATCGAGTTCGCCCGCCTGCTCGCGGATCGCCTCGGTGATCTTCGGACGGCAGTGGCCCGCGTTGACGCACCAGAGGCCCGCGGTGCCGTCCAACACCTGGCGGCCGTCATGGGTGGTATAATGCATGTCCTTGGCGCCGACGAACAACCGCGGCTCCTTCTTGAACTGGCGATTTGCCGTGAACGGCATCCAGAAGGCGCGAAGATCGTTCGGTGCATTGAGACGGTTGGACATGCTGTTCTCCTGGCCGTTGATGGCCCGTTCCCGGGGGCTTGTCGCCCCGAATTTTTACTGCCCGGTCAAATTATCAGGGCTTCCCCAGGCGTCAACGAGAAAAGCCGCACATGCTTCTATTCAGCATCCGACGCTGCATCGCCAGCAGAAGCCGGCAGTCGGACCAGGGCGGCACCCGACGAAGGTCATCAAGAATTCCCCAAAAAGACACGACCGGCAAATCGCGCGATTTGCCGGTCGTGTCGTTAAGGTTCAGGTGCTGAAATACGAGTGCCGCGGCTTGCGGCCGGTGCAATCCCGTGCGGGGCGGCACCGGCCGACGTTCATGTCAGCGCTATCATCAGGCGGCAGATCTGTTTCTGCTCGCAACGAGATAGATGTCTTCAAGCGTCGCGAGGATCTTCATGACCGGCTCGGACGTGCTCGAATAATAGATGGTCTGCGCGTCGCGGCGGGTCTTGACCAGTTTCTGTGCGCGCAGCTTCGAAAGGTGCTGTGAAAGAGCCGACTGGCTGAGGCCAACTTGTGCGGCAAGCACGCCGACGGCGACTTCGCCCTTCACCAGGCTGCACAGGATCAGCAATCTTTTGGGGTTGGCCATGGCTGACAATAGTGCTGCCGCCACATTCGTGTGGTCAGCCAAATCAGGGGTTTCCATAATGTTATCTTCCTAATGCGAAACGTACGTCATCTGTCTGTACAGGCCGCCTGCCGAAGCTGGCGGACGAAATTAGCAACTAGGCTCGAAGATTGTATATACCTAAATTTAAGGTATCGAGTATGCTATTTTAGATATGTTTGAACAAATGTGATCGGAATCCGCAGCGAGGGTTTCGAATTCGTATCGCAGCAAAAAGTCACCGGAAATGATCTCGAAACCTGCCGGATCGATGCCGCAGATGCGCCAAGCAGCCGATTTCGGGGCGTTTAAGCGCTCTGCAAGGCTATCCGCCACATCGGGATGGCGCTCTACTAAATCTCGCACTGTTTCGGCCGCTTTGGCGGCGATTGCCTCGTTTGCGGACGATTGGATGATGAGGTCCCTTCCGTCGAGACGGTAGGCGCGGCCGAAGCCGCCGTTGAGGCTCGCCTGCTCCGGTTTGAGGCGGAAGAAGAGGAAATCGGGAAAATCGATATAAAGTTTTGCCTTGGGATGGCGATCAAGAAAACGCGCGCGAATGCGCTCGTGGAACCGATGCCCCCTCTCCACCGGCTCCGCAATGCATTGGGTCGTCAGCCGGCCATAGGCGAGGGGATCGCCCTTGCCTGGTTCACCGGTGAGCAGCGAGGCGCGTGGATCTTTCGTGAGCGCCTTGGTGTGAGCCGAAAGCTTCGAAACAAGGATGACGGGCGCGCCGTCGATATCCGTGGCGAGGAGGACGCGGCTGGCGAAGGGAAAACCGGTGTCCGGATCGAGAACGGCAATCGCCGCGTACCGTGCGGAGCGCAACAGCACGCGGGCGAGCCTGCGGGCCTCATCGTCGGTTTCGCGTAAGGGCGAGGGTTGATCTTTCATGACCGCCTTGTCGCAAAGCGGCTTGAAAACATCAAGCGTCCTCCTTGCGGCGATGGCGGGTGAGGCCGGCGACGATATCCTGGGCGGTGATGGTGCCGATGACCGCGCCGTTTTCCACGATGCCGATGCTGCCCGGCTGGCGGGCGAGGACGTCGAGGACATCGACGAGCGGGGTCGCGGCGCGGGCCGTGGCGCTGACGCTCATGCCGGCGGCCGTCTGGCCGAGGCCGGGCTGCATGACGTCGGCGGCAGTCAGCATGTTGATCGGATTGAGGTTCTGCACGAAGTCGGCGACATATTGGTCGGCAGGATTCTTCACGATGTCGTGCGGCGTTCCACACTGTATGATCCGGCCGCCCTCCATGATGGCGATGCGGTTGCCGATGCGGAAGGCCTCGTCGAGATCGTGGCTGACAAAGAGAATGGTCTTCTTCAGCCGCCGCTGGAACTCCAGGAGCTCGTCCTGCAGCCGGGTGCGGATCAAAGGATCGAGCGCCGAGAAAGGCTCGTCCATCAGCAGGATCGGTGCGCCAGTGGCAAAGGCGCGGGCAAGACCGACACGCTGCTGCATGCCGCCTGACAGTTCGTTGACCTTGCGGTCGGCCCATTTCGTCAGGTTGACGAGCTCGAGCTGCTCGCCGACGCGGACCTTGCGTTCGGCCTCCGGCATGCCGGCAAGCTCGAGGCCGAAGCCGACATTCTCGGCGACGGTGCGCCAGGGCAGCAGCGCGAACTGCTGGAACACCATGGAAACGGTGTGGGTGCGCAGGTCGCGCAGGGCTTTGGCATTGCATCTATAGGGGTTGACGGGACCAGTGGATGTCGACACCGAGACGTCGCCGCGCACTACGGGGGCGAGCCCATTGACGGCGCGCAGCAGCGTCGACTTACCGGAACCGGAAAGGCCCATCAGCACGAGGATCTCGCCTTCCTCGATCGTCAGCGAGGCATTGGCGACGCCGAGCACCAGGCCGGTCGCGGTGCCGATCTCGTCACGCGTTTTGCCCTGGTCGGCCATGGCAAGCGCGGTTTCCGGCCGGTCGCCGAAGATGATGCTGACATTCTTGAAGCTAACCGCGGTCATGCGCCATCTCCTTCATCCGCCGTGCGGAACATGCGGTCGAGAATGATCGCCAGGATGACGATGCAGAGACCGGCTTCGAAGCCTTTGGCGACGTTGACGGTATTCAGTGCGCGCACGACAGGCACGCCAAGACCATCGGCGCCGACGAGGGCAGCGATGACCACCATAGACAGCGACAGCATGATGGTCTGGGTGAGGCCCGCCATGATCTGCGGCGCGGCGAAGGGAAGCTCGACCTTGCGCAGCACCTGCATTGGCCTGGCGCCGAAGGCAACCGCGGCTTCGACGAGGGATGGCGGGGTCGAAATGATGCCGAGGCGCGTCAGCCGGATGGGGGCAGGGATGGCGAAAATGACGGTCGCGATCAGGCCCGGCACCATGCCGAGGCCGAAGAGGATCAGCGCCGGAATCAGATAGACGAATGTCGGAATGGTTTGCATCAAATCGAGCGCCGGGCGCATCGCGGCATAGACCCAGGCGCGGCGGGCCGCTGCAATGCCGAGCGGAATGCCGATCACCATACTGACGAAAGTGGAGGCGAGCACGAGAGCGAGCGTCTCCGTCGTTTCCTTCCAGTAGCCCTGATTCATGATGAGCAGCAGGCCAAGGCAGGTAAAGAGGGTGACCGCGATCGACCGGCGTAGCCAGAAGGCGATGGCGGCGATGGCGGCGATGACGATCAGCGGGGGAGGCTCCTGCAGCACGAAGAGCAGGCCGTCGATGACGTGCGACAGCAGGGAGGCGAGCTGGTCGAAGAACCAGGCGCCGTTCGAGGTGAGCCAATCCACGAAGGACTTGGCCCCGGGGCCAATGGGAATCTTAAAGTCGGTGATCCAATTCAAGGGGCGCGCCTATCCGAAAAAATCAACTATGGACAAAATGAAAAGGGGCGGCGAGCCGCCCCGTTCACATTATCAAAGGCCAAGGCTGGTCTTGGCAGCGGCCAGCGCATCGCCCTTGCCGTCGCGGGTCTTGACGCCCGCAAGCCAGGGCTCGAGGGCGGAAGGATTCGCCTTCAGCCATTCGGTCGCCGCGGCCTCGGGCTCCTTGCCGTCGTTGAGGATCTTACCCATGATCTGGTTTTCCATGTCGAGGGAGAACGTCAGGTTTTTCAGCATCGCGCCGACATTCGGGCATTCGCCGAGATAGCCGGCGCGGACATTGGTGTAAACCTTAGCGCCACCGAAATCGGGACCAAAGACGTCGTCGCCGCCTGTCAGGTAGGTCAGCTTGAAATTGGTGTTCATCGGATGGGGTTCCCAGCCGAGGAAGACGACGGGCTTGCCTGCTTTCTCGGCGCGAGCGACCTGCGCGAGCATGCCCTGTTCCGAGGATTCGACGACTTCCATATCCTTCATGCCGAAGGTGTTCTTTTCGATCAGATCCATGACGAGGCGGTTGCCGTCATTGCCGGGCTCGATACCGTAGATCTTTCCGTCGAGTTCGTCCTTGTGGGCGGCGATATCCTTGAAGTCCTTGATGCCGAGTTCCGCGCCCTTGGCGTTGGTTGCGAGCGTGTACTTGGCGCCGACGAGGTTGGGGCCGAAGGATTCGACCGATTTGTCGTCGATATAAGGGCGGACATCCTTTTCCTGCGTCGGCATCCAGTTGCCGAGGAAGACGTCGATATCCTTGTTCTTTAGCGAAGTGTAGGTGACCGGCACCGAGAGAACCTTGACGTCGGTCTCATAGCCGATGCTCTTCAGGACGACGGATGCTGTGGCGGTGGTGGCGGTGATATCAGTCCAGCCGACGTCCGAGAAGCGGACGGTGGAGCAGCTGTCGGGATCGGCGGCGAAGGCAGCAGTCGCGACGGAGAGGGCAGCGACGGCAGTAGCGGTGACGAGTTTGAATGTGCTTATTGTTTTCATATTAGACTCCCAGTCTTTAGTTCCCCAAGCCAATCACCAATAACCCAGTTTGACAAGCGACCTCAGTGTGTTTGCGTCGTATCGACGGGTGCGATTGCGACGTCTGCAGATTTTTCGCAGTGGCCGGTTTTGGCGCCGATTCCTGTGATTATTGCCGTTACGGGCTTTTCTTTGCCTGTCGGAGCTTTCAATAAACCGATCAAGGAGAACTCGGATGGCAAAGCTCTATTTCAACTACTCGACGATGAATGCCGGCAAATCGACGATGCTGCTGCAGGCCTCCTATAATTATCAGGAGCGCGGCATGCGTACCGTGCAACTGATCGCCGCCTTTGACGAGCGCGCCGGTCGCGGCGTCATCGGTTCGCGGATCGGACTGGAGGCGAGTGCCATTCCGTTCGAGCCGGACGAGGATCTGTTCCGGCTGATCACGGCGCTGAACGCCGATGGGGCGTCGATCTCCTGCGTCTTCGTGGACGAGGCGCATTTCATGACTCCTCTCCATGTCTGGCAGCTTGCCCGCATCGTCGACAGGCTCGGCATCCCGGTCATGGTCTACGGGCTGAGAACGGATTTTCAGGGCAAGCTGTTTCCGGCCTCGCAGGAGCTGCTGGCGATCGCCGACGAGATGCGCGAAGTGCGCACGATCTGCCATTGCGGGCGCAAGGCCACGATGGTGGTGCGGCTCGATGCGGGGGGAAAGGTGTTGCACGAAGGCGCGCAGATCGACGTCGGCGGCAACGAGAAATATGTCTCGCTCTGCCGCCGGCATTGGGACGACGAAATGAACGGCGCCTGGATCGCCGAGCCGGTCTGAGGCCGACGCCGCCTGTTTTCTTCGGCGCTGCAAGCGGCTAGGTTGGGCAGGAGATTCCCTGGAGAGATCAGGTGCGCAAAGCCCCGCCATTCGACAGCCAGCGTGAAGCCGCAGGCGACCTCGCCGAGAAGATCGCGGCCGAGGCAGCCTATTGTGTGGCGTGCATCCGTGCCTTTGACGGTGACGAGACTCGGTCGGCCGACGAGGTCTTCCTCGAACAGAATGGGCGTTTCCAGACCCACATCGCCGATAATGCCGCATTGGATGCATTGCTTGCCGGGCTGGTCTTTTCGCTCGACCGGATGACGGCCGAGGTTTCGGCCGATCTCGACAGTTTTCGCGGATTGACGTTGCGCGAGAAGATGGCCGGCTGGACGTCGCGCCAGCGGATGTGGCGCATGTATACCGAACGCGTGCGCGAGGCGCCCGTCATCGAGCGGCTGCTCGACCTCCTGGCGAAATCGGATGCACTCGCCAGGCTGATCGCCAGCCAGCGCACTTCGATCATCGAACGCCATAAGGAAGCCGAACGCGGCCTCGTCGACATCGTCGAGCAGCGGCGCCGGCTGGTCGATTCCATCGATATCGCCCGCCTGAAAATGAAGGAACTCAACGCCAAGGCGCTGACAACCGAGGGCCGGATCGGCGTCTACGGCAACAGGGCGCATTGGGAGCAGATGGAGGCTGAGCGGCGGGCGCTGAAGGCGGAGGCAGAGCGCATTTCCGGCGAGGAGCACGAGATGCGGGACGAAAGCCAGCGGCGCGAGCGCTTCATCGGCCTGTTCCAGGCCTTCGTCGATTCACTGAATGGCCGGATCGCCGCCTGCAACGTGCTGCTGCGCAAGCTGATGATCGATGTCGAGGAGCGGCTGATCATCTATCAGGCGCAGGTCGATACCGACCGGCCGGGCATGAAGGTCAGGATCAAGCCCGAATTTTTTCCGGACATCGCGGCGCCAATCAGGCTGTTCGAGAAGGGTATGCTGGTCGCCCAGGATCTGGAGCGGCGCAAGGGCCGCGCTGATCTCGAAGCCGCCGGAAAGTTTAAGGCCTATGCCGAACCGCCGCCGGAAATATCGGGAGCGCCGCTGATCGACCCGGCCCGCAGGCCCTTCCGCTTCAACCTGCCGTTCCTGCGCTCCTGATCCGCAAGGCACGCCGTTCGCGCTGCTTTCATTCGCAAAAATCGAGAGGCGCGTGTTGTGCTCGGCCTACCGAGCGCATATGTGGATGCAACGGGGCGGCGATGTCCTCCTGCATAATTCCTCAGATCGGAATCGATTTAAGGAATTATGCAGCAACTCAAAGTGCTGCAGCGTCCTTAGCGCGTCTTAAAAACGCGCGGCGCTGCAGTGTCCGCCTCGCCTGACAGGAGACGACGATGCTTGACCGGATAGCCGGTTTTTTCAGGCTGATCGGCCAGACGATCGGCCGCCAGGTCCGCCTGTTTTCCGCCTGGGCGTTCTGGCCCTTTCTTGCCGCGCATGGCTGGTACCAGCGCCGGAGCTGGATGATCCGGCTGCCTATCATCGCATTCGTCGCGCTCTTCGTCGTGCTTTACGGCTATTTCTTCTGGCAGACGCAGGTCTGGTCGAACTTCAACACCGCCTTCGTCGAGCAATACCGGCTTTCCGAACGCAAGGTCCCCGCCGGGCAGCAACTGCCGGCCGCCGAGGGTGCTGCGACCGCCAAAACCTGCCAGCGCTCGGCTATCGTCGACGTCACGGCCGACCTGACCGATTTCAATGTCAACCAGAACGCATGGATATCCTCCATGCTGCTCTACAAGGCGGGCTTCTTCGGTATCGACTGGGATCACACGCCCTTCCTCGACAACAAGGCTTCGTTCCAGCGCGGCATCAATCAGGCGGTTCGTCGTACTTCGGCGGAGCTTGTCGATACGCTCGGGCGCGTGCGCGGCACCTCGGGTATCAATAACGATTTGCAGCGCGCGCGCGGCAATCTGCAGTTCGACGAACACAGCTGGTATTTCGGGCTCAATCCCTTCGGTCCGAAGACGCCGACGCCTTCCTTCTATCGCACGGCGATCGGAGACCTGCGCAAATTCAACACCGATCTCGCTGCCTGCAATGCCATTTTCGACGGCCGCGCCGACAATCTGATGCAGTTCATCGACCGTATCGCCAATGATCTCGGCAGCACCTCCGACATGCTCGCAGAACGCTCGGAGCACCATAATCGCGGCTGGTTCGATACGCGTGCCGACGATCGATTCTGGTTCGCCTACGGCCAGCTCTACGCCTACCACGCAATTCTGAGCGCCGCGCAGGCCGATTTCTCGCAGGTGGTTCAGGAACGCAATCTCGGCGCGATCTGGGGCGGCACGACGCGGCAGTTCCAGGCGGCACTGCGCATCCAGCCGGCGATCATCTCGAACGGGCGCGAGGACGGCTGGATCATGCCAAGCCACCTCGCCACCATGGGCTTCTATATTCTGCGGGTGCGCTCGAACCTCGTCGAGATCCGGTCCATTCTCGATCGTTAAGCGTTGCGCGTCAGAGGCTGGCGGCGCGCTGTATGATCCTCGAAGCCAACGACGCGCAGTTTCTCTACGAATTCGTAGGTGACGCCGACGATGCCGCTGCCGCTCGCATCGTCACGGAAGCGGCCGATGCTGCGCACCAGTTTATAGCCGCCAAGCCGGTTGTCGACGCGATAGACGAAATGGAAGCCGACGCCCTGAAGGCTTGCCTCCTCGAAGGTCTGGGCGATCAGACCGCGGTCTTCCTCGTGAATGCGCGACATCAGTTCGGTCAGATTGACCGGTCCGTCGCTATAGGGAAGATCGAAGATCGTGTGGACATCCTGGCTTGCAAAGAAATGTCCGGTTTCGATGTCGATGCGCCAGAAGCCGAAAAGACGATAGGCAGCAACCATCTGGACGATTTCCGCATCGGTGATGCCGATATGGGCGCGGGACTGTTCTACCTTGTCAATGACGGGCTGTTCGAAGCGAAGAGACACGATTCCCCCAATTTCACGGGACGACGTGCTGAAACTGTATCTGATTCTTCAGCTGATCAGCTTCAATCGAATTGCTTTTGCTACCAACTGGGTGCGATTGACGCAATCAAGTTTTTTGATCGCATTGGTCATATAGGCATTCACCGTATGATCAGAGAGCGTCAGAATCTGGCCGATCTCGATCGAGGTCTTGCCCTGTGCCGTCCAGCGCACGACTTCGAGTTCACGAGCCGACAGCGCATTGTGCGCGCTTTCCTCGTTCCGTCTGACGGCGTTGTATGCGTCTAGGGCGTGGAGGATGATGATCGCCAACTCGTTGATCTCGCTCTGGCCGAGCGCGGCACGCTCGCCGCAGAACCAGAAGACCAGGCGCCGGCCATCGACTGCAATGGTAGGCATGGCAACGCCGGCAGGTATTGCATAGCGCAGCATCAGGGCGCGCAGTTCGGCCGGAAAGGCCTGCCCATTGACGGCATCGTCGAGATGCCAAGCCTGCGGCACGGCCGACTCTCTCAGCCGCACGCCAAAAGGGCAGCCGCGCATCATGTTGCCGCGATCGAAATCTCGGATGTAGGCTGCGGGAAGCGAGCTTTCGATCAACAGCGGTTTCAGGAGAAGGTCTTCCGGCGAGGGGGCGTGCATCAACGTCGCATGCGACAGCCCGAAGGCGGCGGACACTCCGCCGAGCGCCTGCGCAAACTGGCCGCGCGTCCCTGCTACTGCAAGCTCCGCCGAAAGCAACGACTGTCTCTGAGAGGTGGACATGTAAGACATTTGTACGCCCCCGGCAGCCTCAATGTTAACGCAATCCAATACAGAAACACCGCTGGATGCTAGCCCAATTGACTTGTCATAAACCGATTAATGCGAATTGTGAAGAAATAGTCACACAATTGCGCGCGTCTTCGGTCGAGTCGCGGTTGTGCAAGTAGCGTTGTGGTATCTTTGACTTCTCCTGCGGCGGGATAGTTGCGGATCCGGCTGCGCCAGGCGGGAAGAGAATCACCTCGGGAAGAGCCAGGCGGCGAGAGACGTCGAAATCCGACTTGCTGCGATATGATGCAATTGCTAAGCGTATCAGCATGTATAACTGAGGCGATTTAATCGTGCGCTTTGCATCCCGCTTGCATCTGAGGTATCTGTTTTTTCTTATATTACTTGGTTTTCTTCTATTGAGCTTGCCGATCGGTGCCGCAACCTCGCAGGCTGCCGGGCAGAAGAAGCCGGCAGGGCAGCCGCCGATGCGCTTCATCCTTGTGAATCGTCTTCTCTGTATGGAAGACTGTCCGGGATGGATATCGGCAGAGGGACGCATAACCTCCGATACGCCGGTGCAACTCCGAAAAATCCTTAAGAAGATCGGCGACCGGAAGCTCCCGATCGTCTTCCGTTCCGAGGGCGGTGATGTCGATGCCGCCTATGCGATGGGCCGGATGATTCGCAAAGCCGGTTTGGAAACGGCGGTGGGCGGCACGAGGCTGAAGGATTGCCCGGCGAACGATCCGCGCTGCGATGCGGCTATCGCAAAGGACGGGACGGCGCTTGGCAACACCTATTCGGACGGCGCATATTGTTTTTCCGCTTGTCCGCTGGCATTCGCAGGCGGTACGTCGCGTGTCGCGTCGCAATGGGCCCTCATCGGTGTCCACCAGATCACGACGGTCTATAACAAGGTGCGCGTCTCCTACCGCATCGAATATAAGATCGTAAACGGGAAGAAGAAGGAAATCTCCCGCAAGGAAGTTGGACGCAAGTCAGCTGGGCAGAGCAGCTCCACCAAACTCGGCAAGAAGGCCACCGCCGCCCTGAGGGGCTATTTGAAGGAAATGGGCGTCGACGAGGATGTGATCGGCATGATGATGAGCGCCGCGCCCGACAGCATCCACATCGTGCCGTCTGGAGACGGTCTTCGAACAGGTCTCATGACGGAGATGCTGGCGTTCAACGAGTGGCCCGGCATGCCGCTTTGCGCACCGGACGCTGCGGCCGAAACGGTTTGCCGTCGCCGTCCGGCAGCTCAAGCGCCCGTGGCAGCTAGCGCACCCGTGGCAGCTGCCGCCGTGCAGAATGCCGCCGTGTATGGCGAGAGCCTGCCGAAAACCCAGCCGATGGATTTTCTGCTGATGTTCAACGGTAATTGCCAGGAAGAGTGCTCGCAGTGGATTTCCGCTGATGGTGACATCACCCCGGATACACCGGCTCGGCTGAAGGCGTTTCTGGAGACACTCGACGGAAGAAAGCTTCCGATCGTCCTTCAGTCGTATGGTGGGGATTTGAATGCGGCTTTCGCGATGGGGCGTATGATCCGTGCGGCAGGCCTGGAGACCTCAGTCGGTAGAACGCGGTTGCCGAATTGCCCAATGCAGGATCCCCGTTGCAAGGCGAGCATGGCCAAAAGCGGACCGACCGAAGGGGAGGTTTTTGCGGGTGGTGCCTACTGCTTTTCGAGCTGTACCTTTGTCCTGATGGGCGGAACACCGCGGCTCGTGGGAAATTCCGTCGTCGGCCTCAATCAACCCGGCAAGAGCGAGCTCACAGAGGCTGAGCGTGAGAAATTTCTCTCCTATTTCCTGGAGATGGGCGTCAGTAGCGACGCATTCGACACGATGATGATCACGCCGCCCAGCGGCAGAGGCGATCTGCTTCAGTACCAGCAGATGGCACTCGGCATCATCAATGGCGCTATTCCCTATGGGGAAGAGCCGGGTTTGCATGTCTGTGGACCAGGGGCGAAGGAGAGTCTCCGATGCCCCAGAAATCAGAAGGCCGTAGAGATTGCTCCTGCCGCGGGTTTGGCAAATTGAAGCCGGGCTGAGGGCTGTCCCGTCAATTCCCGTCCTTCATCGTTTTTCGACGTGACGCTCATCAGCTTCTCCAGGAAGCCGAGCATGACGGCGGAGGTGACGAAGGTGAGGTGCATGAGCGTTAGCCACATCATTTTGCCGTCGTCATATTTGTCGGCATTGAGAAAGACCTGCAGCAGGTGGATGGAGGAGATGGCGACGATCGAGGAGGCAACCTTGATCTTCAGGCTGCCTGAATCGAGCTTGCCGAGAAAGGAGAGTTCGTTGTCGGCGTCGCCGGCCTCATCAAAGCGGCTGTCCCGGCTCGACAGGATAGGTAGCCACAAGGCGCCGCGCTATTCACACCCCGCCGATATTTCGTTATCCGATGAAGAGGAAACATCGGCTCCGCTGCTGCGGAGGCCGGGGAGGGGGAGCACCTATGCCGTCAATGAAATCCGATATCGAAATCGCGCGCGCGGCGGCCAAGAAGCCGATCTTCGAGATCGGGGCGAAACTCGGTATACCAGTCGAGCAGCTCGCTCCTTACGGTCACGACAAGGCGAAGGTCAGCGCCGAGTTCATCGCGGCGCAGGCGGGCAAAAATGACGGCAAGCTTATCCTCGTCACCGCGATCAATCCGACGCCGGCGGGCGAAGGCAAGACGACGACGACCGTCGGTCTCGGCGATGGTCTGAACCGCATCGGCAAAAAGGCGGTCGTCTGCATCCGCGAGGCTTCCCTCGGTCCCTGCTTCGGCGTCAAGGGCGGTGCGGCCGGCGGCGGTTATGCACAGGTCGTGCCGATGGAAGATATCAACCTGCATTTCACCGGCGATTTCCATGCGGTCACCTCGGCGCACAATCTCCTGGCGGCGATGATCGACAACCACATCTACTGGGGCAATGAAGAGAATATCGACATCCGCCGCGTGACCTGGCGGCGGGTGATGGATATGAACGACCGGGCACTCAGGAGCATGGTGTCCTCGCTCGGCGGCGTCGCCAACGGCTTTCCGCGCCAGGGCGGCTTCGACATCACCGTCGCCTCCGAGGTGATGGCGATCCTCTGCCTTGCCACCGATCTCAAGGATCTGGAGCGGCGGCTCGGCGATATCATCGTCGGCTACCGCTTCGACCGGACGCCGGTGCGCGCACGCGACCTCAAGGCCGACGGCGCGATGGCGGTGCTGCTCAAGGACGCTATGCAGCCGAACCTCGTGCAGACGCTGGAAAACAATCCGGCCTTCGTGCACGGCGGACCCTTCGCCAACATCGCCCATGGCTGCAATTCGGTGACGGCAACGAAGACGGCGCTGAAGCTTGCCGATTACGTGGTGACCGAAGCGGGATTCGGGGCCGATCTCGGTGCGGAGAAATTCTTCGACATCAAATGCCGCAAGGCCGGGCTGAAACCCAATGCGGCCGTCATCGTCGCGACCGTCAGGGCGCTGAAAATGAATGGCGGGGTGAAGAAGGATGATCTCGGCACCGAGGATGTCGCGGCGCTGAAGAAGGGCTGCTCCAATCTCGGCCGGCACGTCGCCAATGTGCGCCGCTTCGGCGTGCCCGTCGTCGTCGCGATCAATCATTTCGTCACGGATACCGATGCCGAGATCGCGGCGGTGAAGGAGTTCGTCTCGAGGCTCGGCGCCGAGGCGATCCTCTGTCGGCACTGGGCCAAGGGTTCGGCCGGCATCGAGGAACTGGCGCATAAGGTGGTGGAGTTGGCCGAATCGGGCCAGGCCAAATTCCAGCCGCTCTATGGCGACGACATTTCGCTGTTCGAGAAGATCGAGATCGTCGCCTCGAAGATCTACCACGCCGGCGAAGTGACGGCCGACAAGGCGGTGCGCGATCAACTGCAGACGTGGGAGGAGCAGGGTTACGGCAAATTGCCGGTCTGCATGGCGAAGACGCAATATTCCTTCTCTACCGATCCGAACCTGCGCGGCGCGCCGGAAGGCCATATCGTTCCCGTGCGGGAGGTGCGGCTGTCGGCCGGTGCCGGTTTCGTCGTCGCGATTACCGGCGAGATCATGACGATGCCCGGCCTGCCGAAGTCGCCATCGGCGGAACGAATTTTCCTGAATGACCAAGGTTATATCGAGGGGTTGTTCTGATCCGGAAATGGCTTTCCGAAGCGCTCGCCCAGACGACGCTCCCGGCGCTTTTCAAAGTCTGGATCGACAAACAGCCAGATAAAAAGGCTTTGCAGCGCGCCGAGTAACAGCATTCCGACGGCAAAGAGCCAATGCAATTCACCGGTAAAGATGAAGCCGACGGCGACGGCCAGGAGAACCGCGATGATGTTCGCTATGATCTGAATTCGCCACCGGCCCCTCTACCCATTTTGCAGCCTCTATGTGGTCATTTCGCCGCACGGTTCAAGCGATGATCGCAGCCATTGAATGATCAGTGGCAATAACGATAACCGCCCTTCCGCTTGATCACGTCGAGATGGAAATGGGTTTCGTGGGCCGAGTCGCTTTCGGGGTCTAGGACGGTGGTGAAATAGAGGCAGCCGGCGGCGCTGACGGTGCGTTGGAAGGCGCCGGTGAGCGTTGCGTCCTCGCGCCGGGAGCGGACGGCGACATCCTCGCCCTTTTCGAAATGGAAGCTCGCAATGTCGATGGCGTTGCCGCGGGCATGTTCGGAGATCTTGCCGGTTTCGGCGCCGTTGCGCAGGCGGCACATATAAGCCGTTGCCTGGTTGACGGTGTTAATGCGGCCCTGCTCGGGCAAGGCGGCGGTGGCTGCCGGGATAACGCTCTCCCTCATCCAGCGGGCAAGGGCAAGAGCTGCCGGGCAGCGGATCGTCGCCTCCGGCTTCAGCTTGATGCCGGGCAGGGCTTCTGAAACGATGATTGGCTTGTCGATGCCGCAGCCGTTGCCGTCGTCGATGCGCGGGGCGTCCTTGAAGACGACGCCGAGCGCCTTGAGGGCGGCGGTGCATTCGGCATGCTCGGCATCGCTTTCTGGTTCGATCGTCAGATGCTGCTCTTCGAGCGTCTGCTCGGCCGGGGACTTGGTCTCTTCCGGCGTCTGCGAACTTTCGAGTTTGCCCGGCGGCAGCGGCGGGCCTTGCATGGGTTCTGTCGGCGGGGGCTTCGCCGTTTCGGCTGGCGGAGCGGACGGCTGGTCTGGCGATGTTCCCGGCGCCTTTACTTCAGGTTTCGGCTGAGGGGCCGGCACCTCTTCAGGCGCGGGCGGTTCCACCTTTTCAGAGGGGGAGGCCGGGCTTGTCGCCTGTGCGTTATCGGGCCTGGGCTGAGGCAAGGGACCTTGTGAGGGCAAGCGGGTGCCGGCAAGAAAGGCTGTAGCGGCGAGAAGGATCGCCAATGTCGAAAGTTTTCTCAACGCGTCCAAATCCTAGTATTCCTTAACCGGAAACAACGCATGAGAGCGTTTTTCGTTGCAATTGTGCAACGTCTGAAAAGATCGCTAAAACTTGATATGAATATTCAACATAAGGGAACCGCTTATGTTGACAATAGGGCTCATGTTTTTTTATGCGGCGAAAAGAAGGCGGAATTCTGCTTCGCCTTCATCCGTAAAAGCCCAGCCAGCCCCTCGAGCGTTCGACGCGCCACGACCAGCCAGCCCGGTAATCATCATGAGAGGGTAGGTTATGATCGTCCGGCATTGGCGCTCGGTTCTATTGGTCTGCACAGCCGTTGCTGCTGTTCTTCCTGTTTCGCAGTCTTTCGCTCAAACCGCTTCGGCAACGACGCCTCAGGCGACGACAGATGACAGTACCATTCTGCAGAAGATCGTCGTCAAGGGCAAACGCGTCGCGCCGGGCAGCGTCGCCGATACGCCGCTCGCGACCGAGATTACGAAGAAGCAGCTGGAAGAGAAGCAGGTCACCAACTATGACGATATCGGCCGCAGCGTCGATGCGGGTGTGAACTATTCGCGCGCCGACGCGGGCTTCAACCTGCGCGGCCTGTCCGGTGCTCGCATCCTGACTACCATCGACGGTATTCCGATTCCTTATATTTCGAACAGCTCGCGCCAGGGTGCTTTTGCGCCGGCCAACGCCAATGGCGGCGGAGACACGTTCGATTTCGATTCGCTGTCATCGCTCGATATCGTGCGCGGCGCGGATTCGAGCAAGGGTGGTTCGGGCATGCTCGGCGGCGCCATCGTTCTCAATACGCTGGAGCCGGAAGATCTCATTCCTGAAGGCCGCGACTGGGGTGCGATCGTCAAATCGACCTATGACAGCGAAGACAGGAGCCTTTCCGGCTCGGCCGCGGCTGCCAAGAAGATCGGCGGTACCTCGATCCTGTTCCAGGGCGGTTACCGCAAAGGCCACGAACGCGACAATATGGGCGATAACGACAGCTACGGTGCTCTTCGCACCGAGGCGAATCCGGCTGACTTTGATCAGAACAACCTGCTCTTCAAACTGCGTCAGGAACTGGAAGGCGGCCATCGCATCGGCTTGACAGCGGAACGGTTCCGCTGGGATCTAAAAACCGACCTGCGCCACCTTCAGGGAGGAGCCAGCCCTCGTAACTTCATGATCGACAATTATGACGGTCGCGAACTGCGCGACCGCGATCGCGTATCGATTGATTATGATTATGAAGCGCAGTCCTCCGACGCGTTCTTCAGCAGCGCGCGGGCTACGCTTTATTGGCTGGATTTGAAGAAGGAAGCTGGTAGCGGGGGGCGTACGACCGCAAATGTCGCCTATGGCCGTAACAACGAGATCGAAAACGAAACCTGGGGCTTCAGCGGGACCGCGACGAAGGATTTCGAATATTCTGGCCTCAGCCACTCGGTTCGCGTCGGCCTCGATGTCGGCGTCTCCAGCTGGAGCCAATACAGCTGGGCTCTTTGCCCGACGTCGACGACCTGCCCGTCGCTGAACAATCAGGCGGAAGTTCCCAATGTGGACAGCCAGACCCTGGGGCTTGTTGTCGAGGACAAGATTGAGATCGGCAATACCGGCTTCACCCTGACACCCGGCTTCCGCTTCGACTGGTTCAACTACGATCCCTCGACCGGCGGTGGTTTTGCCAACAATACCGGCATTACCCGTTTCGGCGAACTTCGGGACCGGACGGAAGCTGCCATGTCGCCGAAGATCCTTGCGACATACGACCTGACGCCTGATGTAGAGCTCTACATGCAGCTGGCGGTCGGCTTCCGCGCGCCAACCGTCGACGAACTCTACAGCCGCTTCTACAACCCCACGGGCCGCTACGCCCAGCTCGGCAATCCTGATCTGGAACCGGAAATCGGCCGCGGCATCGAAATCGGCGCCAATTTCGACACGGGCGATTTTACCGGCCGGGTCGCGGCTTTCCATACCCGTTATCAGAACTTTATCGAGACGGTGACGAGCGTCGACGCGACAGGCTTTACTGAGTTCAATTACACGAACGTGGCAGCGGCGACGATCTCGGGTCTTGAAGTCAGCGCCGCCAAGTCGTTCAACAACGGCATCAATCTGCATGCCTCGCTTGCCTATGCCTATGGCAGGAACGAAGAAACTACCCAGCGCCTGCGCTCGGTGGCGCCGTTCAAGGCGATCGTCGGCGGCGGCTGGAGCAATGAGACCTTCGGCTTCGACCTTTCCTCGACGCTTTCGGCCGGCATGCTGACCGACCACCTCAATACTCCCGTCACCAACACCGCCGACACGACCTTCGATGCGCCCGGTTATGCAATCGTCGACCTGACCGGCTGGTGGACGCCGGAACAGTTGCCGGGCCTGCGCGTTCAAGCCGGTGTCTACAACATCTTCGACCAGGAATATTTCAACGCGCTCGCCGTGCGCGACGTCAATCTCAGCTCTGCGACCGCATCGCAGCCGCGCGATTGGTATTCCGAGCCGGGCCGTACCTTCAAGGTCTCGCTCACCAAGACCTTCTGATTGCGCCTTTAAGGCTGAGGGAGGGCGGCTTTCGGGCCGCCCTTTTCATTCCCGCAATCGCCTCTTGCGCGACGGCTGATCTCAGGCTAACAATTTCCCATGATCAAGTCTTCGAACATTGCTGTTTGGTGGTGGGCTCGCTGAGGCGGCCTCGACCAATCGTGTCCAAATACGACGAGTGAGCCGCCCGAAACTTCGAGGCGGCTTTTTTTGTTTTATCGCCGCCTGTCGTCCGGGCCCCGATAACGGAGTGGAATTATGGTAACGATCCTGCGGGATGATGGTGCGGAAATCTACGAGACCAAGGGCGGGATATCCGTCACGCGGCAGCGGCGGGCGATCCCCTATAGCGACGCGGTCTCTTCCTATGTCGACAAGCTCGACGAACGTCGCGGCGCCGTCTTTTCGTCGAACTACGAATATCCGGGCCGTTATACGCGCTGGGATACCGCCGTTGTCGATCCGCCGCTCGGCATCTCCTCCTTCGGGCGCGACGTCTGGATCGAGGCCTACAACGAGCGCGGCGAGGTGCTACTCGGCTTCGTGACCGAGCGGCTGAAGACGGTGCCCGAACTCGTGCTCGGCGCTTCCTCCACTCGCCGTCTCGACCTCTCCGTCAAGGCCCCGGACCGGGTGTTCACCGAGGAAGAGCGTTCGAAGATGCCGACGGTCTTCACGGTGTTGCGCGCCGTTACCGATCTGTTCTATTCGCAGGCGGATGCAAGCCTCGGTCTCTACGGCGCGTTCGGCTACGACATCGCTTTCCAGTTTGATGCGATCGATCTGAAACTGACGCGGCCCTCCGACCAGCGCGACATGGTGCTCTATCTGCCGGACGAGATCCTTGTCGTCGACAACTACGCCGCCAAGGCCTGGATCGACCGGTATGATTTCGAGAAAGGCGGCCTTTCAACCGAGGGCAAGGCCGGCGATATCGCGCCGGAGCCTTTCAGACATACGGATGCCATTCCGCCGAAGAGCGACCACCGGCCGGGCGAATATGCCGAGCTTGTCGTCAAGGCCAAGGAGAGCTTCCGCAAGGGCGATCTATTCGAAGTCGTGCCCGGGCAGAAGTTCATGGAGCGCTGCGAAAGCAAGCCTTCAGACATTTCCAAGCGGCTGAAGGCGATCAATCCGTCGCCCTATTCCTTCTTCATCAATCTCGGCAATCAGGAATATCTGGTCGGCGCCTCGCCGGAGATGTTCGTGCGCGTGTCCGGCCGTCGCATCGAGACCTGCCCGATCTCGGGCACGATCAAGCGCGGCGACGATCCGATCGCCGACAGCGAGCAGATCCTGAAGCTTCTGAATTCCAAGAAGGACGAATCCGAACTCACCATGTGCTCGGACGTCGACCGCAACGATAAGAGCCGTGTGTGCGAGCCGGGCTCGGTGAAGGTGATTGGCCGCCGGCAGATCGAGATGTATTCGCGCCTCATCCATACGGTCGATCACATCGAGGGGCGGCTGCGCGACGACATGGACGCCTTCGACGGTTTCTTGAGCCACGCCTGGGCGGTCACCGTCACCGGTGCGCCGAAACTCTGGGCGATGCGGTTTATCGAGAGCCATGAAAAGAGCCCGCGCGCATGGTATGGTGGTGCAATCGGCATGGTCGGCTTCAACGGCGACATGAATACCGGTCTGACTCTGCGCACCGTGCGCATCAAAGACGGAATCGCCGAGGTTCGCGCCGGCGCGACGCTGCTCAACGATTCCATTCCAGAAGAAGAAGAAGCCGAAACTGAACTGAAGGCCTCCGCCATGCTTTCCGCCATCCGAGACGCCAAGATCGGCAATTCCGGCAAGATGCAGCGCGACGTCGCCAGCGTCGGCAAGGGTGTCAGCATCCTGCTCGTCGATCATGAGGACAGCTTCGTCCACACGCTCGCCAATTATTTCCGCCAGACCGGCGCGACGGTTTCGACCGTGCGCACGCCGGTAGCGGAGGAGATCTTCGACCGGCTGAACCCGGATCTCGTCGTGCTGTCGCCGGGTCCCGGAACGCCGAAGGATTTCGACTGCAAGGCGACGATCAAGAAGGCGCGGGCGCGTAACCTGCCGATCTTCGGCGTCTGCCTCGGCCTGCAGGCGCTCGCCGAAGCCTATGGTGGGGAACTGCGGCATCTCGCGCTGCCGATGCACGGCAAGCCGTCGCGCATTCGCGTGTTGGAGCCGGGCATCGTCTTCTCCGGCCTATCGAAGGAAGTGACCGTCGGCCGCTACCACTCGATCTTCGCCGATCCCTCGACGCTGCCGCGGGAATTCATCATCACGGCGGAGAGCGAGGACGGTACGATCATGGGCATCGAACACGAAAAGGAGCCGATTGCCGCGGTGCAGTTCCATCCGGAATCGATCATGACGCTCGGCGGTGATGCCGGCATGCGGATGATCGAGAATGTCGTGGCGCATCTGGCGCGCAAGGTGAAGACCAAGGCTGCTTGAGGCCGGTTCCATCTCGCCCCTTTCTGTGCGCGGATGGGGGCGAGGGTTGACTCTGTCGGGCAAATCAGAACATTTCCGGAACGGTCAACCGGGAATTATCGCTGTGGCCAATGCCGAGAAGTTCATCGTCCTTCCCTACCGCAAGAACCGGGGCAATCTCGTGCCCGGTGAAATGCGCCAGGCATCGAACGCCGTCAGCGCGGAAAAGATTGCCTCGGCGATGGCCGAGCGCTTCGTCGGCGTTGCGGCCTATGCCGTCATGGTCGATGAGGAAACCGGCGACATGACCTCGCCGCGGCTGCTTGCCCAATACGGCGAGATTGCCGATCTCAACGCCGCGTGAGGCGGTTTTTCGATGGAGACGTCGCTCTATCTGCCGGTCAAAGCCTTCCTGGAGGCTGCGGGTTATGTCGTCAAGGGTGAGGTCGCAGGATGCGATCTCGTCGGCTTGAGCGACGGCGAGCCGCCGGTTGTGGTGGTCTGCGAATTGAAGCTCTCCTTCAACCTCGAACTGCTTCTCCAGGCGGTCGACAGGGCCTCGATGAGCGATGAAGTCTGGATCGCGGCGCGCATTTCGGCCAAGGGGCGCGGGCGAGAGACCGACAAACGCTACCGCGACCTCTGCCGGCGGCTCGGCATAGGCATGCTCGGCGTTTCCGATGGCGGCGAGGTCAGCGTCATCGTCAGCTCCGTCTCGCCGATGCCGCGCACCAATCCGAAACGGCGCTCGCGGCTTGTCAAGGAACATCAGCGTCGTCGCGGTGATCCTGCCATTGGCGGCGGTTCGCGGGCGCCGATCATGACGGCCTATCGCCAGCAGGCGCTGCTGTGCGCGGCCGCGCTCGACCGGGGCGTCGTGCGCCCGCGGGATATGAAGGCACTGACGCCAAAGGCCGGGCCGATCCTGCGCGACAACGTCTACGGCTGGTTCGAGCGCCAGGAAAAGGGCGTCTACGCACTGACGCCGGCAGGGCAGGCCGCTCTTCTGCGATGGCCGCAATCTGTCCAGTCCGATCCCGCTCCCTCGGGGCTGTAACAAGATCGCCTGTCGTGCGTCTGTGCCGCTGCCTGTCGGGGCGGGAACAGCTGCGAAGGACGCGTCATTCTCTTTGACAAATCCTCCGTCATCGCCCATATCACCCTCAACTGGGCCGCCTGCGCGACATTCGCGTGGGCGGTTTTGCATTTCAATGGCTTAGACCCTGCAATTCATTCGCAACCGCAGGAGGACGATATGAGCGATAACGGCGATCTGACGGTTCAGAAGCTGGCGATGTGGGGCATCCCGCTGTCGCTCGGCGTCATGGGGCTGAAGATGGTGGCCTGGTGGGTGACCGGCTCGGTGGCCCTGCTGTCGGACGGGCTTGAATCGACGGTGAATGTCGCTGCCGCCTTCATCGCCTTCTTCGTCATTCGCTACGCGCAGAAGCCGGCCGATCACGACCACCCCTTCGGCCATCACAAGGCGGAATATCTGTCTGCCGTCACCGAGGGCGTGCTGATTGTCGTTGCGGCGCTTTTGATCGTCAACGAGGCGATCGGCTATCTCAGCGAACCGCGCATGCTCGATGCGCCGGTGCTCGGCCTGGCGATCAATTTCGCGGCTGGGGTCATCAATGCGGTCTGGGCGCGGCTGCTGATCCGGACCGGGCGCAAACATCGCTCGGCAGCACTGACGGCCGACGGCCAGCATATCATGTCGGATGTGGTGACGTCCGTCGGTGTGCTCGCCGGCCTGTTGCTGGCCCTGGCGACGGGTTATGCGATCTTTGATCCGGTGCTCGCCATTCTCGTTGCTTGCAACATCCTCTATCAGGGCTGGAAGGTGATCTCGCAATCAATCAGCGGGCTGATGGACCAGGCGGTCGATCCGCAGGAGGAGGAGGCGATCAAGCAGGCGATCGCCACCTATGCGACGGGCTCGATCGGCGTGCATGACCTGAAAACAAGGCGGGCGGGCACCGTCACCTTCATCGATTTTCATATGGTGGTGCCCGGCTCTATGTCCGTGCGGGAGGCGCATGATATATGCGATCGCCTTGAGGATGCCATCAGTGCCGTGCATGAGGGCGCCAAAATCGCCATTCATGTGGAGCCGGAGGGCGAAAAGGCCCATGGCATCCGCGTCAAAGTCATCAAGGAGGCATGATGCCGAATACCGATGTTTCCAGCCTGTCAATGCTGGGTCACCAAACCGAAACTGCGAAATCGCCTGAGGAGGCGGTGCTGGAAAAAGTGCCGTCCAATCATGCCGGCACGGATTATGTCGTGCGCTTCACCGCGCCGGAATTCACCTCGCTCTGCCCGATGACCGGCCAGCCCGATTTCGCCCATATCGTCATCGACTATATTCCGGGCGAGTGGCTGGTGGAGTCGAAGTCGCTGAAGCTCTTCCTGTTTTCGTTCCGTAATCACGGCGCCTTCCATGAGGATTGTTCGATCTACATCGCCAAGCGCATCGTGGAGCTGCTCGATCCCAAGTGGCTCCGGATCGGCGCCTACTGGTATCCGCGCGGCGGCATTCCGATCGACGTTTTCTGGCAGACCGGAAAGCCCCCCGAAGGCGTATGGCTGCCGGAGCAAGGGGTTGCTACATATCGCGGGCGTGGGTGAGAAGCGGTCGGGCGCAGCCCGAGCAATCGATCTTGTGAATCGATTGCAGCGACGAACGCGCTGAGCCCAAGCGAAGGGCCGGGCAACGGTGCGGCAACCGCTGCCCGTTTCCGACTGCTAAACCTCCGTGATGTCGTCACCAGAAGGGCCGTCACTGTAATCACTGTCGTCATAATTGGCCTGCTGCACGTTGGCGTCATCGTTGTCATCGGCTGTATTGTCCGAAGCTTGGCGCGTGTCGTCGTTGCCGAAATAATTGTTGATGACGGTTTCCTCTGTGGGGGCGCTGGCATTGCCGAAGGGGTTGGCGCCGAAGGGCGAACCCCAGCCGAGCGAGGACATGTGATTGCCGAAGATGCCGCTCAGTGAATTGGCGAGCAGCATGCCGCCGGCTACGCCCGCTGCCGTGCCGAGCGCGCCGCGCAGGAAGCTGCCGCCGGCGGACGGCGCATAGGCCTGCTGGCTCCAGGGACCGCTTGGATGCTGCGGCATCTGGCGAGCGTTGCTCTCGTAGCCACGTGGTTCGTCATAGGAGCGGGAGGGCTGACCCCAGGGGCCGGGATTGGATGGAACCGGTGCGGGCTGTTGCGTCTGGGTGTTGCCGAATATCGAGCTCAGGAAGCCGCCGCCCTGCTCGGCTTGGCGGTGCTCGCTGGCGCCGGCTTCGAACTGCCGCACACGCTCTTCCAGTTCCTTGATGTGATTGGCGGCTGCTTCCAGACCTTTTTCCTGCACGATGACGGCCTGGGCGAGATAATAAGTGGCGGACGGCTGCGCCCGCGTCGCCTGGTCGATCAGGGCTTCGGCCTCGCGGTCGCGCGGCGTGGCTTCGGCCGTGCGCACGCGGTCGAAGAGGGCGGTCAGCAATTGGCGTTCTTCGGGTGACATGTCCTGTCTCCTCTTGATCTGGTATGGCGGTTGCCACGTGAGGGTGGAGGTAGGAACCGATTCAGGCTTTTCAAAGCCTTCCACCGTTACATTTCAGTAAGGCTTGCGGAACGCTGCGCGGCTTCTTAAGGATATCTCCATCGCTTCGGTGCCTTGTGTTTTTCCCGCATTGTTTTAGGCATTGAGTCGCACTATGTGCGAGGAACCCGAATTCATCTCCGAGAGGTTCGAATGAACGACGAAGAACAGGACGACAAGACGAAGGAACTGCCGCTCGGCAAGGAAACGGAGGCGAATCTTTTCAAGTCGCGTTCGATCTTCATCTATGGACCGATCAATCAGGAACTGGCGCAGAAGGTCTGCTCGCAGCTTGTGGCGCTCGCCGCGGCCAGCGACGAAGACATCCGCATCTATGTCAATTCGCCCGGCGGCCATGTCGAATCCGGCGATTCCATCCATGACATGATCAAGTTCATCAAGCCGAAGGTCTGGATGATCGGCACGGGCTGGGTCGCCTCCGCCGGTGCGCTGATCTATGTCGCGGCTCCCAGGGAGCGGCGCCTGTGCCTGCCGAACACGCGCTTCCTGCTGCACCAACCGTCGGGCGGCACGCGCGGCATGGCATCCGACATCGAGATCCAGGCGCGCGAGATCATCAAGATGAACGAGCGCCTGAACAAGATCATGGCTGAGGCCACCGGCCAGCCGCTCGACAAGATCGCCAAGGATACGGATCGCGACTACTGGCTTTCTGCCGAAGAGGCGAAGGACTACGGCCTCGTTTCGCGCATCGTGACGTCGCAGGTCGATATCTGAGCTTTTCGAGCGGAAGTTTTGAAACGCCTCGCCTGCCGATCGCAGACGAGGCGTTTCATTTTATCGCAGTGCTTCTACCTGTCTTAGTACGAGCGCGTGAATCCGCCGTCGTGCATGATGTTCAGACCGGTCATATGGTCGGAGAAGGGCGACAAGAGCCCTTCAACGGCGACGGCAACTTCTGCCGGTTCTCCGTATTTTCCCAAGGGAATGTTCGACGTCTCCTCGGCAAGGCGCTCCTCGAACGTGATGCCTGCGGCCTCGGCTCGCTTTTCGATCCCTTCTCGATACCAAGGGGAGAGCGTACCGCCGAGCGAAAGCGTGTTGACGTGAATGCCGCGGGCGCCGAGCGCAAAGGCCAATGTCTTTGCCTCGCCAATCCAGGCGCAGCGCAGCACGTTCGAGGTAGCGTAATGACCAAGCACCTGAGCGGATGATATCCCAGATATGATGACGATTTTTGCGCGGCGGCCGTTGATCGGGTCGGAGCTCATCCGGTCGATCGCGACCTTCAGGACCTCGAGAGGTCCGATGAAGCAGTTTTGAAATAGCGCCCGCCATGCCTCACTTGATGGCATCGGGTCATTCGTGCTGTGAGCCTGTGGCGGCATGAGCACGGCGCCGTCGAGAGCAATGTGCTTCGCCGCCAATTCCTCCGCGAATTGACGGATCGACTGATCGCTCGTCATATCCAACCGCAGCCACATATGGCCGTTGCCCGTCACGTCGTCTGAAAGTGCTTTCAGCTTCGCCTCGTCGCGTGCCGCCAGAACCAGTGAATAGCCGCTCCCGGCGAGCTGACGGCAAATTGCCGTTCCAATGCCTCCGGTCGCCCCGGTGACGAGAATTCTTCGTGCTTCGCCAACCATTCGTCTATCCCCTCATCTGACGAAAATGGAGATACTCTATGCGCGCGGCAAGCGAGCGCAAAGGCGTTCGCTTGCGAAGTTCTCATGGCGGGGATGACGCTAATACTTCCATCGGCGGCCAGTGAACCGAAAGCTGTAAATCTGAACTTGCGCATTTACCAATGCTCATGCTCCATGCGCATTCCCGCAGCCCGCGAGTCTCCGCCATGCTCAAAGATTTTTCCGTCCAGGCCCTGTTCATGGGGCTGCTGACCGCTTTCGTCGGTTCCGCCAGCTCTTTTGCCGTCGTGCTGCACGGGCTGCGGGCGGTCGGCGCCACAGAGGCGGAGGCGGCCTCGGGGCTGATGGCATTGTCGATCTCCATGGGAATCTGCGCCATCGTGCTCAGCGCCGTAACCCGATTGCCGATCAGCATCGCCTGGTCGACGCCGGGCGCAGCACTGCTCGCAAGCACCGGGGCGGTCGAGGGCGGCTTCACTGCGGCGGTCGGCGCATTCCTGATCTGCGGGCTGCTGATCATCGTCGCCGGGCTGTTCAGGCCGCTCGGCCGGGCGGTCACCGCCATTCCTGCGCCGCTCGCCAATGCGATGCTAGCCGGCGTGCTGATCGGCCTCTGCTTTGCGCCGGTGAAGGCGATCGGCTTCAACCCGCTGCTCGGGCTGCCGATCCTAATTTCCTGGATCGTCGTCGGTGCCTTCAAGCGGCTCTGGGCGGTGCCGGCCGCACTCGCAGCCTTCGTGCTGGTACTTGCCTTCGGCGTCGATATGCCGGACGGCGCCTTCGCCTCGCTCGAACGATCGCTGGTGCCGGTGGCGGAATTCGTCCGGCCGGCGTTCAACCTTGCGGCCTTCATCTCGATCGCGCTGCCGCTTTTCATCGTCACCATGGCCTCGCAGAACATTCCCGGCATCGCCGTCCTGAAAGTCTGTCATTACGATCCGAAGCCGGGCCCGCTCTTTGCCGTCACCGGCTTCTTCTCGCTGCTGTCGGCACCCTTCGGGGGCCATGCAATCAATCTGGCGGCGGTCACTGCGGCGATGTGCGCCGGGCCGGATGCTCATGCCGATCCGAAACGGCGCTATTGGGCATCGCTGAGCGCGGGGGTCGGCTATATCATCCTGGGGCTGCTTGCCGGCGCGGTGACGGCCTTCGTGGCGCTCGCGCCTCCCGTGCTGATCGAGGCGGTGGCGGGACTGGCGCTGGTCGGCGCTTTTTCGTCCTCGGCGATGTCGGCGTTTCAGGCGCCGGAATCACGCGAGGCGGCGGCGATCACCTTCCTCATCACCGCATCCGGCGTGTCTTTCGGCGGCATTTCAGGCGCCTTCTGGGGATTGATCGCCGGCGGGCTGATGATTGCGCTGTCGCAGCTGCTGAAGATGTCGAAAGATCGCGCTCAGGAGAAGTAACGGAAGCTGACGGGCCGCAAGGGCTTGCCAGTTCTGCAGCCCAAGGCTATAAGCGCGGCCATGAAGACCACTGGCGCCAAGATTTCCGACACGATTGCACGCGGCCGCATGGCCCTGCGTGACAACTCGCGCGCCCTGACCTCGCTTCTTCTCCTCGGCCTTACGCGCGGTTGCCGGGTTCTTTGAGGAGCGCCCGGCGGCCGAAAGCCCGCCCGGCCATCGCTCCTCGCGACTCACTTTGAAAATTGACCTATCGACCGACGAAGGTCCGCATTTGTTTATCGCCAAGCCCGATGTGATCGGCTAAGAGCGGGGGCAAATGCCGGGACGAGGAGACAAGACAATGGACAACACCACCAGCCGAGCCTCCGCCAAGGGCATGCCCGATGCCGCGGTGAAATACCGGCCCTATCCTCAGGTTAACATTCCTGACCGTACCTGGCCTACCAAGACCATAACCAAGGCGCCTGTCTGGTGCTCCGTCGATCTGCGCGATGGCAATCAGGCGCTGGTCGACCCGATGGGCCACGACCGCAAGGCGCGCATGTTCCATCTGCTGCTCGAAATGGGCTTCAAGGAGATCGAGATCGGTTTCCCCTCGGCTTCGCAGACCGATTTCGATTTCGCCCGCTGGTGCGTCGAGGAGGGCAACGTGCCCGCTGACGTTTCGCTGCAGGTGCTGGTGCAATGCCGTCCGGAACTCATCACTCGCACCTTCGAAGCGCTGGAAGGGGCGAACCGGCCGATCGTGCATTTCTATAACTCGACCAGCGAGCTGCAGCGGCGCGTCGTCTTCGCAAAGGATGTGCAGGGCATCAAGCAGATCGCCGTCGACGCCGCCAAGATGATCACCGACATGGCCGCCAGGGCCGGCGGCGGCTATCGTTTCGAATATTCGCCTGAAAGCTTCACCGGCACGGAGCTGGAAGTGGCGCTGGAAATCTGCAACGCCGTCATCGAGGTGGTGAAGCCGACGCCCGACAACAAGCTCATCATCAACCTGCCCTCGACCGTCGAGATGGCGACGCCGAACGTCTATGCCGACCAGATCGAATGGATGTGCCGCAATCTCGACAATCGCGAGAACCTGATCGTCTCGCTGCATCCGCATAACGACCGCGGGACCGGCATCGCTGCCGCCGAACTGGCCCTGCTGGCGGGCGCCGACCGCGTCGAAGGCACGCTCTTCGGCAATGGCGAGCGCACCGGCAATGTCGACGTCGTGACGATGGCGCTCAACATGTTCACGCAAGGGGTCGATCCCGGGATCGACTGCTCGAACATCGAGCGCATCAAGGAAGTATTCGAATATTCGAACCAGATGACGATTGCCGAGCGACACCCCTATGTCGGCGAGCTGGTCTATACGGCTTTCTCCGGCTCGCATCAGGATGCGATCAACAAGGGCATGAAGGCCGCGCAGATCGCCAACGATCCGGTGTGGGAAGTGCCATACTTGCCGATCGATCCGCGCGACGTCGGCCGTTCCTACGAGGCGATCATCCGTATCAACTCGCAGTCCGGCAAGGGCGGCATCGCCTATATCCTGCAACAGGATTATGGGCTGAACCTGCCGCGCAACCTGCAAGTCGAGTTCCGCGAGGACATCCAGCGCATCACCGACGTAGAGGGCAAGGAGCTTCCCTCGAAGCGCATCCATGACCGCTTCATAGAGCGCTATGTGACGCAGCCCGATGCGCGCCTGAAGTTCGTCGACCACCACACTTATCCCGACACAGAACGCAAGGGCCAGCGGATTGTGGCGGCCGAGATCACCGACAATGGTGAGATCAAGCGCATCGAAGGCCGCGGCAACGGCCCGATCGACGGCTTCATCAACGCGCTGTCGCATTATCTCGGCATTGAAATGTCGGTCGAGGACTATTCCGAGCATTCGCTGCAGCACGGTTCGAACGCGGCGGCGATCTCCTATGTCGAGACATCCTATCCGGGCGGCAAGCTCTTCGGTGCAGGCATCAACACCAACATCGTCGCGGCATCGCTGGAAGCGATTGTCTCGGCGGCCAACCGGGTGCTCGAGGTGAGGGCCGGCAAGGCCTGATCTGATTGTGTTTCAGGCCGCGATCGCTTCGGCGCGGTGCGGCCTGACGATTAGGTTGGCTTCGTTGCGTCTTCACTGAGCAAGAGCAATAAAGGCTTGCCGTGTGGCCCCCTCATCCGCCCTACGGGCACCTTCTCCCCGAGGGGAGAAGAGGGAACAAGCCTCCCGCTATGCCTTTCTACTACAGACGCTTTTAGGAGCCGAGACGTAGCCACACGTCCCTTCTCCCCAGCGGGGAGAAGGTGCCGGCAGGCGGATGAGGGGGCGGCTGATGCTGACGGTCGGGTTTGGTTCGCTGGCATGCTCACCATTCGCGACATGCGATAGGCGGAATCAAATCGCGGTCGCGATCTTCATGGCGAGTTGGCCGAGGGCGGCTTCGGCGGACGGGCCGGCAAGCACATAGGATGTGCCGGCATTGTGCCAGGTCACCAGCCCGATCTCGTCCCTGATCGTTTCCTTGAAGTCGTCGGTCTCAGGCAGCTGGGCATCCTTGCGGAAGCAGATGGAGATGATGTCGCCGTCGGTGTTGGAATAGACGAGCTGGCCGACAGGGCGGTTGTCGCCGAGAATGACGCGGGCGCCCTGGAAGGTCCAGGATTCGGCGCTGAGATCGGGTACGCGGAAGGGCACGCCGATCGCGGTCGTCAGCCAGCTGGAAATTTCCTCGGCCTGCGAGGCCGGCACTTCGACGAGGTGACGGGGCTGGCGGATCAGCAGGCGCTGATAGGCGGTGACGTCGCCGAGCCAGTCGTTGGTATTGGCGGGCGCCGTGGCGGTTGTGGTGGCGATCTCGTCGGCATCCGGACTGATGCCGACGAAATAGCCGATGCCGCAGCCGACGACGAAGAGGATGAGCGCGGCGGCCAGCGCCTGCGGGCCACTCGGCGCCAGCTTCACCGGCGGACGGGTGGCGCGCTGCGCGATCGGCGTCTTCGGCGGCTGCGTGCTCTTGATCGAGCGGACCAGGGCAAGCGGCACCGGTTCTTTCAGCACATCGTCGAGGCGGCGGCGGCCGAATTCGGCGCCATGGCGGAGCTTTTCATGCAGCCGGCGCGCGTTCTCATCGCTTGCCAGGCGCTGCTCCAGTTCGTGTCGCTGTTCGGGCGAGACTTCGCCGTCGAGGAGGGCGGTGAGCTGGACTTCGAGCGGCAATTTCCTGAGATCGAGCAATTCAGTACCTGTGGATGGGGTGGGTGCCGGCAAGTCCGGCGAAATGCAGCCTTGCGGCGGCAAGCTGGGACACGACGCTTGCCACGGAAATGCCCATGATATCGGCCGCCTGTTGGTAGCTGTGGCCTTCGACGTCGACGAGCAGGAAGACGCTGGAAACGCCGTCCGGCATCTCGGAGATCATGCGGTGGATCGCGTCTGGATCGACCGAGGCCGAGCGATCGCGCGCAGCCTCTCTGATATCGGTGACGTTGCCGCGGGCGGACGCCTTTGGCTTGCGCTTGCGGCTGTCGTCGGCCCATTGCTGGCGGGCAAGCGTGTAAATCCAGCTTTCCAGCCGGCCTTCGCCGCTCCACTGATGCCCCTTGGCAATGGCGCGCAGACAAACGGCCTGGACGAGTTCATCGGCAACGGCAGCCTCACGCGCGAGCGTGATCGCGAAGCGGCGAAGGCGGGGCAAGAGGCCGACGAGATCACGCCGGAGGTCGATGGTCGTTGCGGGCTGACGCATTGTCTATCCAAGAAGCATTCATGATGGTTTCGCGGACGAAGGGGGTGGCCGTCGGGCGCGAAACCGGCTTTTATCGGCATCGGAGATGCAGGTACGTTATGAAACAAGTCTCCTGCACTTCGCAAGCATTCGGTCGTCTTATCCCCCTTTCCCAAGGGGTTTTCGCAATCTAGCCCGCAAAGCTTGCGTCAATATGTCCTGTAACCGTTCAGGCTCTGCAGCAGGGAGCGATAGGCCCAGGTGCCTTCGCCGCCGCGGTCGCGGATTTCGACGAGCTGGACGCGAGCGCCTTGGATATCTCCCTGTTCCACCAGCGCCATGCCCATATAGGAGCGGGCGAGGATGTAATTTTCATCCGCCTGCAGCGCCTTGCGGTAGTAGGACATGCCGAGCTCCATGCGGCCGGCCTTGCGGTTGGCGTAGCCGAGATAGTTCAGGAAGCGCGGATCGTTCTGGTTGCTGGCGAGATTGAGCACGGCGATGGCGTTCTCATACTGGCCGGCATAGGCGAATTCGCGGGCGAACTTATAGAGATCGTCGTCGTTGAAGCTGTTCTTCTTCGGGGTGACGCATTCTTTCTTGGCTTTGTCCCAAACCTTGCCGCCGGTACAGGTCCTGGTCGTCTCGGTCTTCGGCGGCGGGTTGGTATCATCGTTGCTGTCTCCAGCCGCGAAGGCGGCGGTCGCAATGCCGAGGGCAAAGCCGGCGGCAAGGGTGGTTCTGCACAGGCGATGGAGGGGGGAAGTCATTGGCGGCTCCGTTCTGAGGCGATGCAGTTGCGCGGATTGTACGCTTACGGGTAAAAATACCAAGAGGGGTAAGCGACCTCGATGACAAATGTTGCGATGGAAGCGAGGCGCTTTTCGAGATTGCTTCAAGTGCCGCACAAAGAGAGTCCGAGGTCGACGCTAAGGTGCGAAAATATCGACGCTTTCCGGCATGACGGCGTCGCCGGCCCGGTTCAGGCTGAAGCGTTCGCCGCTGAGTTCCCAGGCGCCCGGAGAGCCATCGATGGTGAACAGGTTGTAGGCGGCTGGCGGCTTGACGCTGCCCGGTCCCTGAGAGGCCGATGCGATGCCGACGACCGGCACTGGCTGCACCTGGCCGCGCAGCCAGTGCAGTGTGTTCAGATGCGTGTGGCCGTGCAGCACGAGTTCGGCGCCGCCGGTCGAAATCACGGCCGCGAAACGGCGGATGCCGATCATGCGTTTGTAGAAGGTGGTGGCGCCGCGGATCGGCGGATGATGGATCATCACGACGCGGAAGAGGCCGGCCTCGCCGGCCGCGCGCAGCATGTTCACCGTGTCGCGGGCCTGGCGTGCGCTGAAAAAACCGGAGGCGGCGAAGGGGGGCGTGGCGACGGCCGTCGAACAGCCGACGATCGCGACCTTGCCGCGGACGCGCAGATAGGGAAAGATGTGACGGTCTTCCTGCCATTGCGGCGAGGCGAGGTCGCCGCGGACATAATCGTACCAGGCGCGCATCGACTTCTCGTAGGCACCTGGCACATAGGCGTCGTGATTGCCTGGAACGACAGAGGTGTCTGCGGGATCGCCGAGCGCGCGCAGCCAGGCGGCCGCCGCCCGGATTTCAATGCCACTCGCCAGGTTGACGAGATCGCCGGTGACGGCCAGATGATCGGCCTGATGCGCGCGGATATCCTCGAGCAGCAGATCCAGCGTGCTGCCAAAAAGGTGCTTGCGTCGATTTCGATGCCAGTTCACAAAGCCGGTTATGCGTTTCGAAAACAGCTCTTGAATAGAAAGACGGGGCAGTGGTCCGAGGTGGACGTCGGAAATATGCGCGAGCTTGAACATGCTACGAGACATAGACCAGCTTATTGACAAATCAAACACATCCGGCGCGATGAAGAGCCGAAACGGAACGAAGGTGGATAAAGAAAAGCGGCCCCCTCACATCAGGCTGGCCTTGCGCCTCCTGCATGTCTATTTCTCCTTCGCGCGCGGCATGACCATGGGCGTCAGGGCTGCCTGCTTCGATGCGGACGGCCGGATCTTTCTCGTGCGCCATAGCTATGTCGGCGGCTGGCATATGCCGGGCGGCGGGCTGGAGCGCAACGAGACCGCCGAAGAAGCGCTGGTCAAGGAGCTGCGCGAGGAAGGGAACCTCAGAATCATCGGCAAGCCGCAGCTGGTCCAGGTCTATTTCAACACCACCACCACCCGGCGCGACCATGTGGTGTTTTATCGGGCGACCGTCGAGCAAACGGCGCCGCGGCCACCGGATTGGGAGATATCCGACAGCGGTTTCTTTTCGCTCGACAGCCTGCCCGCAGGCACGACCGAGGCGACGTATCGCCGCCTGGCGGAACTTCGCGGCGAGCAGGAACCCGACCACCGCTGGTGAGAAGCGTCAGGCGGCATTCAGCCTGGCACGGCCATGCGGACTGTCGAGATCGAGGGCCGGGCCGACCGGGACGATGCCGGTCGGGTTGATCGTCTTGTGGCTGCGGTAATAGTGCTGCTTGATGTGGCTGAGGTTTACCGTCGCGGCAACACCTGCCGTCTGGTAGAGATCCCTGAGATAACCGGGCAGGTTGCGGTAATCGACGATGCGGCGGATGTTGCACTTGAAGTGGCCGACATAAACAGGGTCGAAGCGCACCAGTGTGGTGAACAGGCGCCAGTCGGCCTCGGTCAACCTGTCGCCGAAGAGGTAACGGCCCTTGCCCAGGCGTTCATCGAGAATGTCGAGCGTTTCGAACAGCTTGCCGACGTTTTCCTCATAAGCCTCCTGAGTGGTGGCGAAGCCCGCCTTGTAGACGCCGTTGTTGACGGTGTCGTAGACGGTGGCGTTCAGCGCGTCGATTTCGGCGCGAAGCTCCTCCGGGTAAAAATCGGTCTTCGAGCCGGTCAGCCCGTCGAAGGCGCTGTTGAACATGCGGATGATCTCGGCCGATTCATTGCTGACGATCGTGCCGGTCTTCTTGTCCCAGAGGACAGGAACGGTGACGCGGCCGGAATAGTGCGGATCGGCCTTAACGTAAATCTGCCAGAGGGTGGAGGCGCCGAAGAGCTGATCGCCGGTGGCGCCGTTACCGACCTTGAACTCCCAGCCGTTTTCGAGCATCAGCGGATCGACGACGGAGACCGAAATCAGATCCTCCAGCTTCTTCAGCTTGCGGAAGATCAGGGTGCGATGCGCCCAGGGGCAGGCGAGCGAGACGTAGAGATGATAACGCCCGGCCTCGGCCCTGAAGCCGCCGCTGCCGGAAGGGCCGGCCTCACCATCCGATGTCACCCAGTTGCGGAACTGCGAGGGCTGCCGTTTGAATTGGCCCTTGCTCTCCTTCGTGTCGTACCAGACGTCATGCCAGACGCCGTCCACCAGCATTCCCATGATCTTCATTTCCTTTGACTGATGTGTCGGGATCGAAGGTAGCTGAGATAGCGTGGCTTTGCAGGCGGTAAAGATTGAACAGTGCGTCACGCCGCTGACGCATTGCACAATCCGGATTGGTGCAGCCTGCATTTTGCGTTGGACGGCGGAAATTTTTCCTGCTATCGGCCTCTTCACGATTTGAGAGACGCCTGCTTGATGTTCATTTCCAGAAACCCGCGACGACGCTGATGCTCCCGAACGCCCAGGGCGTGTTCGAGACCCATCAATCTGTCCATCCGGTTTCTGTCATCATGTACAAGCACGATCTCGTCTACCTCACTGAAGACGCGTCTCATGACGCCGCCATTGAACACATCAACGAAGAAGCCTTCGGTCCGGGCCGCTTCGCGCGGGCGGCTGCACGCATCCGTGAGCAGGGGCCGCATGACCTGTCGCTCTCCTTCATCTGCGCTGACGACGGCGAGACCATCGCCTCCGTGCGTATGACGCCGGTGCTGGCCGGGGCTGTGAAGGGGCATCTTCTCGGTCCGCTTGCCGTCCGCCCCTCGCATAAAAACATCGGCATCGGCCGGGAACTGGTGCGGATCGCGGTGGAAGCTGCGCGGCGCAAAGGCTCGGAAGCCGTCATCCTTGTCGGCGATCCGCCCTATTACGGTCCGCTCGGCTTCGAAAAGGTCGCCTACAACGCGCTTTCCTTTCCAGGTCCGGTCGATCCCGGCCGCGTACTCGTCGTTCCCATCGCTGCCGGCGTGCACGAGCGGCTGAAGGGCACGATTGCATGGCGCGATATCTATTAGAGACTTTTCCGTAGGAAGCTGCGAATGCGGCCTTGCGGGAAATCCTCGAGTTCACCGAAGACTTCGTAACCCTGCCGCCGATAGGCGTGGAGGGCTTGTGGGCTGAACGTATCAATCCAGGCGCCACGGCAACCTCGGGCCCTGGCTTCTTCCTCCGCCTTTGCCAGGATCTTGCCTGACACACCCGTGCCGCGTAGCGCCTCGGGAAGATAGCGCATCTGGATGAAGAGCCAGCCCCAGGCAGTAAAGCCCGAGAGGCCGCCGGTCACCTGACCGTCGGTGTCGCGGATGAGGACGGCGAGCGACCGGCGATCCGAGGGGCCGACATCGCCGGTGTTGAAGGCCGCGAGCGCGTCGGTGATCGCCGCGAGTTCCTCCGGCGAAGGCGAGGCAGTAAGCTCGAATTCCGGCATGCAGTTATCGTCCCTCGCGCCACCACATGGCGCCGAAGGCGAAGAGCAGGATGCCGACACCGGCAAACCCGGCAAAGAGCGGCAGCGTATTGATGCCCTTCAAGACCGTTTCGCTGGTCATGCGGATCATCATGCGATCATTGTCGGAGACGCGGACCTGGCCGCGCACCGGCAGGATCGGCGGCACGCTGATCGCGCCATTTGCGTTGGAGACACGGGTCACGAGACCTTTGCTCCTGTCGGCAACCGGCTTCAACATATCGGTCGTCGAGATCATTGCCTTGAATTCCGGCGCGTCGACCGCGCCGATATGGACAAGTGTCGACAGCTTGCCGTTGCGGATTTCAAAGAGGCCAATTTCGTCCATCCGCTTCTCGGCCTTGTAGAGCCCGGGTTCGGATTCGGTCAGCGGCAAGGTCTCGGTCTTGCCGGAGGGGTAATGCACGGTTGCGTTGCCGGGATTGTCGCCGATCGTCTGGCGCGTGACCTCGAGGGTCCGGCCGGAGGCGCGGGCGGTCAGGGCTTCTTCCTCGAGCGCCGGCTCCTTCATCAGCCAATGGGCGATGCGGCGATAGAGCGACACATTCGGACCGCCGCCTTCGAAGCCGCGCGCCCAGAGCCAGCCCTGGTCGGAAAGCAGCATGGCGACGCGGCCCTGGCCGGCGCGGTTCAGCACCAGCAGCGGGTGATTGTCGGAGCCGAGCATGATCGTCTCGCCTTGTGGTCGGTCGACATCGACACTGCGGAACCAGCGGCCCCAATGCGGCGGGTCCTCGCCCGAACCATCAAGGCCGCGCGTAACGGGGTGTTTGCGGCCTTCCTCGGAGAGGCGGGGATAGAAGGCTTTCTCGATCATCTCTCCGGTGGGCGTTGCAGGCAGTACCGTGGACAACGGCGTCAGCGCAATGGAATCGGGGCCGGCATGCTCGGGACCGGCGGCAATCAGCAGCGCGCCGCCGTTTTCGACATATTGCGAGATGTAATCGTAGTACAGCAGCGGCAGCACGCCGCGGTGCTGATAGCGGTCGAAGATGATCAGGTCGAAATCCTTGATCTTGTCGACGAAGAGTTCGCGCGTCGGGAATGCGATCAGCGACAGTTCGTTGATCGGCGTCCCGTCCTGCTTTTCCGGAGGACGCAGGATTGTAAAATGGACGAGATCGACCGAGGCGTCGGATTTCAGGAGGTTCCGCCAGGCGCGCTCGCCGGCATGCGGCTCGCCGGAGACCAGCAGAACGCGGAGATTCTGACGGATACCGTCAATGACGTGGACGGCGCGGTTGTTGGCGGTGGTGACTTCGCCGGGGAGGGCGGCGACCGAGAATTCGAGCACATTGCTGCCGCCACCCGGCACCTTGAAGGAGAAAGGCGTGTCCTGACCGGGCGTTGCCTGCAGGGTGGCGATCTCGTCACCGTTCAGCTTCACCGTGACATCGGCTGTTCCGCCGGGGCTCGGACCATCGTCGAAAACGCGCAGGACGACCTGTTGCTCCTCGTTGACAATGCCGAAACGCGGCCCCTTGATGACTTCGATGCGGCGATCGAATTCATTGGCCTTGCCTGTCACGAGGCCGTGGATCGGCGCGTCGAAAGCAAGGGCCTGATTGGCTGCAGGAACGTCATGGACCTCACCATCGGTCAGCATGATGGCGCCGCCGATGCGGGCGGGCGGGACATCGGCGATGTTGGCCGACAGCGCATCGAACAGCCGGGTGGCAGGCACGTCGGAATTGACGTCGCCTTCGACATCGATGAAGCGGGGCTCTATCTGCGGAAAGCGGGCGAGCTGCCCCTTCAAGGCCGCAAGGGCGTCGTCGGTCATCTTGACGCGATCGGCCGTCTGTTGGCTCTGGCTTCGATCGACGAGAACGGGGACTATGGTCGACAGCTGGTCCCGGTCCTCCTGCAGCAGCACCGGATTGGCGAGGGCCATTAGCAGGGCGGCTGCAGCCAGCGTCCTGATCCAGGCGCCGCGAATGCCCCGCCAGATCGCGAAGGCGGCGATAACGGCGCTGACGGCCGCCAGTGCAGCCAGGAGCGGCCAGGGCAGGAAGGGCGAAAAGTCGAAGGTCATCTCACTGTCCTAACCGTTCCAGTAGGTCGGGAACATGAACCTGGTCGGTCTTGTAGTTGCCGGTCAGCATGTACATCATGATGTTGACGCCGGCACGGTAGGCATATTCACGCTGCGCTTCGTCCGAGGGCACGGTCGGCAGCATCGGCACACCATTGGCATCGACGGCCCAGGCGCCGGCGAAATCGTTGCCGGTGATGAGGATCGGCGAAACGCCGTCGGCTGTCGCCGCCGATTTTTCGCTTGGCTCGCGACCGCCCTGGCGGGCCTCGATCCAAAGGGCGCTGCCGGCGTAACGACCCGGAAAGCTCGACAGAAGATAGAAGGATTTCGTCAACACGTGGTCTGAAGGCACCGGCTCGAGCGGCGGAATGTCGAGATTGGCGAGGATTTGCTGCAGCCTCTGGCCGTTGGTACTGACATTGCCGCCATTGTCCAAGGCGCTGATCTGATCACGCGTGTCGAAAAGCACCGTGCCGCCATTGCGCATATAGGCGTCGATGCGGCTGATCGCCGCCGACGACGGCATCGGCGCCGTTGCCGATATCGGCCAGTAGATGATCGGATAGAAGGCGAGCTCGTCCTTGGTGAGATCGAGACCCACGGGCGGCGCCGGTTCCAGCGTCGTGCGGAAGGTCAGGAACTGCGTCAGGCCCTCGAGACCGCGCTCGGATATATTGTCGACGTCCTGCTCGCCGGTGACGACATAGGCGAGGTGGGTATTGTCGAGACGCTGCAGGATAAGATCATCGCCAGGCTGGGAGTCGTCGGCGTGAAGCGTGCCGGGCTGCGCGAGAAAGCCTGCCGCGACGGCGATCGCGATCAATGCCGCCGTACGGCCGGCCGGCCGCAATCGCGAGAAGGCGCCATTCATGAAAAGCACGATCAGGCTATCCGCCAGCAGCAGCAGAAAGGCTACGAAAAACAGCGCGGGTTTTGCCGACCAGCTTTCGCCGCCGATCAGGCCTTCACGCACGGCATTCGTCCCCGTCGCATCGAGCGGCTTCAATTCGGCCTCCTCCGGCAGCACGTTCAGTGAGGTGAAACCGTCCTCGGAACCGTAGAGTCCGGGCGGGTTGTCGAAATTCGCGGTCGGTTCGGCTCCGGCTTTCGGAATGAGCGGCCGCGCAGAACCGGTCTCGGAGACGAGCGCCCCCTTGGCCGTCAGCATGCGGAACGGCGGCAGGGTTTCGGAGACGCGCGCATTGCCACGGGTTTCCGATGTCACTCCACCCGAGCGCGAGATCTGCAGGAGGTGACGCAGCATATCGACGAAAGTGCCTGAGATCGGCAGATCGGACCAGGTTGCTTCCGCGGTGACGTGAAAGAGAACGATCTGGCCGGATGCGAGCTGCTTCGTCGTGACCAGCGGCGTGCCGTCGGCGAGGCTTGCCCAGGTGCGTTCGGCAAGGTCGGGCGTCGGCTCGGCGAGCACCTGCCGTTTGACGACGACATCAGCGGGACGCGGGATGCCCGCGAACGGTCCGATGCTCGGAAATTCTGCAAGCGATTGTGGCTCGCTCCAGGACAAGGTCCCGCCCAGCGCCCGTTCGCCCTGGCGCAGGATGACGGGAATGAGCGGATCGTCGGCAGGCGCCGCCGCCATGCGCGGGCCAGCGAAACGCAGGAGCATGCCGCCATTCGATATCCAGCGCGTCAGGGGCTGGTAAGTCTCCTCGGGCAGCCGGCCTATATCGGCCATGATGATGATAGAGGGGTTGTTGGCGAGAAGTTTCGGTATCGCGACCGAAAGATCGGAATCGGTCGGCTGGATCAGATCGGCATAGGGTTGCAGCGCCCGCTGGATATAATAGAGCGGCGAGAGCAGCGGCTGGAATGCATCGCCTCCTCCACCGGACAGCAAGACGACGCGGCGGCGCTTGAAGGCGTCGTCGAGCAGATGGACTGCGCCTGCCGTCGCGCCGTTGTCGACGCTGATGCGTGCGAAGTCATTGCGCATTTCGAAGGGAGCGGTGATCGAACTCGTCGCGACGCTTTGGCCGGGTCGGAAATCCGCCCTGCCATTGGCGATCGAGCGGCCTTGGGCGTCGACGGCGTTGAGGCCCACGGACGCTGTACGCGAAGGGTCGAGCCGCGTCACCTTGACCGTCATGGCATCTGCCGCATTGTTGGCGGCGGTGATTGCGACCGTCCGCCCGGCATCGCCCTCGATCAGGCGGAGATCGGCGGGCTGGAGTTCTGCGAGCTTGCGCACCGTGTCGTCGGCGGCGCTGGCGGCGGCGCCGTCGGTCAGGAAGGCGAGGGTGCCGGGTTTGACGCCGTTCAGCGCGGCGCGCAGCGCCTGCAGGGCACGGCCGCGGTCCGGCACCAGCGGCCGCGGCTCGGCGGCGCGCAGCTTGTCGCGGGCGCTCGCGGCAGTCCCAGGTACGGCATCGTTGGTCGGATCGGCGGTGAAGGCGATCGCTACAGGCGTGCCGGCTGACTCGGCATCGTCTATCAGCGCGTCGGCGGTCTGGACACGGCGCTCCCAATCGGGTGCCGCCGCCCAGCTGTTGTCGACGAAGAGGACGAGCGGGCCGCCGGATGCGAGCGAACTGGTGCGCGGATTGAAGACCGGATCGGCAATCGCAAAGATGATGACGGCGGCGAGCAGCATGCGTAGCAGCGTCAGCCACCAGGGGCTTTGTGCCGGCGTTTCCTCACGCTTCAGCACCGACGCCAGGATCTTCAGCGGCGGAAAGAACTCCGCCTTCGGACGTGGCGGCGTCAGCCGCAGCAGCCACCAGATGACCGGCAAGGCGATGAGGGCGCCGAGAATGGCAGGAAAGGCGAAGGCGAAGGGAAGGGCGTTCATAGCTGCCCTCCATGCGTTGCCTTGGCCGGCATGCCGGAGAGGTACATGTGGACCGCGACCAGCGCCTGCGAGGCAAGATGATCGGTGCGGTGGGTCGTGAAGGTCCAGCCGAGGTGGCGCAGCGAGTGACCGAGACTTTCCCTGCGGGCGAGGTAGGCGTTGCGATAGGCTTCGCGGATGTGTTCGGCGCGGCCGGAGATGAGCTTGGTCCCGGTCTCCGGATCGGTGAATTCGGTGCGGCCGCTATAGGGGAATATCTCTTCGGCGGGATCTGATATCTCGACCACATGGCCGCGCAGGCCGCGGCGGGCGAGCGGGCCGAGCCGCTCCATGATCGCCGGCGCGTCGTCAAGGAAATCGCCAATGAGCACGAGGTCGCTCCAGCCGCGGATCATACCCGTTTCCGGCAGGCCGCCGGTCAGCGGCGTGTGCATCAGCGCGGATGCGAGGCGTTCGGCGGCATTGCGGCTGGAGGCGGGTTCCATGATGCCGGGGCAGCCGATGCGTTCGCCGGAGCGGGCGAGGATTTCAGCAAGCGCCAGCATGACGACCAGCGCCCGGCTTTCCTTCGAGACGCTCCCGTAGCTCGATTTGTACATCATCGAAGGCGACATGTCGCACCAGAGCCAGATTGTGTGAGCTGCCTCCCATTCGCGCTCGCGTACATAGGTATGGTCGTCGCGGGCGGAGCGGCGCCAATCGATACGCGACAAGCTTTCGCCCTCGGCATAGGGCCGGAACTGCCAGAAATTCTCGCCGATACCGCGCTTGCGGCGGCCGTGCCAGCCGGCGATCACGGTGTTGGCGATGCGCTTGGCTTCCACCAGGCAGTCCGGCAGGAGGGCGGCCCGCTGCCTGGCGCGGGAAAGGGCATCGCTGCCTGGAGTCGGATTGACGATCTGTCCGATAGATGCCACGCGTCCGGCTTCCTTATCCCTTTGCCTGCCTGACCAGTCCGGCGATGACGTCGCGCACTGACATGCCTTCGGCGCGGGCGGCGAAAGTCAGCGCCATACGGTGCTGGAGAATAGGTTCGGCAAGCGCGAAGATGTCGTCCAGCGATGGCGCCAGACGGCCTTCGTAGAGGGCACGCGCACGCGCGCAGAGCATCATCGCCTGGCCGGCGCGAGGGCCTGGGCCCCAGGCGACGTTCTTGTCGGTCGAGGCATTGCCCTGACCGGGGCGGGCGGAACGGACCAGAGCCAGAATGGCGTCGACGACCGTGTCGCTCACCGGCATCTGACGCACCAGGGTCTGGATCTCGATCAGCCGTTGCGCATCGATGATGGCTTCCGGCCGGGTGTCGCCGAGGCCCGTCGTCTCGAGCAGGATCTGGCGCTCGGCGGCAAGGTCGGGATAGTTGACGTCGACCTGCAGCAGGAAGCGGTCAAGCTGAGCCTCGGGCAGAGGATAGGTGCCTTCCTGCTCCAGCGGATTCTGGGTGGCGAGCACATGGAAGGGCGCCGGCAGGTCATAGCGCTGACCGGCGATGGTGATGTGGTATTCCTGCATCGCCTGCAGAAGCGCCGACTGGGTGCGCGGCGAGGCGCGGTTGATTTCGTCAGCCATCAAGAGCTGGGCAAAGACCGGGCCTTTGACGAAACGGAAGGAACGGCGGCCGCTGTCGTCCTGATCCATCACCTCGGAGCCCAGAATATCAGACGGCATCAGATCGGGCGTGAACTGGATACGGTTGGCGGCAAGGCCGAGCACTTCGCCGAGCGTCGTCACCAGTCTGGTCTTGGCAAGGCCGGGGACGCCGACGAGCAGGGCATGACCGCCTGACAGCACAGCGAGGATGGTGTTCTCGACGACGCTTTCCTGACCGAAGATCACTTTCGAGACTTCCCCGCGGATGGCGGCGATGTCGGAGAGCGCCTTTTCGGCGGCGGCGACGATCGCCTTTTCATCGAGGCTGGCTTCGGTCTTCATCATACCCACGGGCATCTCCAACGGCTGAAATCATTCGGCAGCGAATCGGCGGACGTATACATCTGCCTCATACTCGATAGAGTTATGGAGATGCGACGGGCTGACAAGTTCGTTACGAATGACTATCTCGTGACTTCACTTCGTTAAGGACAAACCGGGACGGAAGAATGGCAGCCGAGGAAATCAGCGGACAGGCGGATGCGGCGGGGCTTGCCGCGCTGATTTCGCGCGCGTCCGAGGAAAACAGCGGTAAAAAACGTGGATTACCGCCGGTCGATCGGTGGAATCCGCCTTTCTGCGGCGATATCGACATGGAAATCCGGGCCGACGGTACGTGGTTCTACATGGGCACGCCGATCGGCCGGCCGGCGCTTGTAAGGCTGTTTTCGACCATTCTGCGAAAGGACGACGATCAGAAGACCTATCTGGTAACTCCTGTGGAAAAGGTCGGGATAAGGGTCGTCGACGCGCCGTTCATCGCCGTCGAGATGAACGTGAGCGAGCGGGAGGGCCAGCAGGTGCTGACCTTCCGCACCAATGTCGGCGATGTCGTCGAGGCGGGAGCAGAGCATCTGCTGCGCTTTGCCATTGCGGGCGGCAATGCCGAACTGAAACCCTATCTGCATGTGCGCGGGCGGCTGGAGGCGCTGGTGTCGCGTGCGGTGATGTATGAACTGACCGCGCTTGGCGAGACGCTCGAGGTGGAGGGGCAGGCGATGTTTGCGATCCGCTCCGCCGGCGCGGTCTTCCCGGTCATGCCGGCCGACGAACTGGATGCGCTTTCCCGATGAACGATGCGATCACCCAACGTTATCCGCTGTTCTCAGCAGCTGAATTCCGCCGCCGCGCGCTCAGCCAGAATGGCGGCCCGGTGGACCATGCTTGGCGCGATCATGGCGATCATCTCCTCAACCCGGACATCGTGGCTGAGGTCGAGACCTTCAAGCTGCGCGATGCCGCTGTGCTCGTGCCGGTCGTCGACGACGGCGAGGAAGCGCGTGTAATCTTCACCAAGCGCACGACGACCCTGCGCAAACATTCCGGCCAGATCGCCTTTCCCGGCGGCTCGATCGATCCGGCCGATATCTCGCCCGAAATGGCGGCGATCCGCGAGACGGAGGAGGAGATCGGCCTGCCCGGTTCCTTCGTCGAGACGGTCGGGCGGCTGCCGGACTACCTCGCCTCGACCGGGTTCCGCATTACGCCGGTGCTTGGCGTCGTCACGCGGGGTTTTGCGCTGACGCTGAACCCGGCCGAGGTGGACGACGTGTTCGAGGTGCCGCTTTCCTTCCTGATGAACCCGGCCAATCATAGCCGCGACAAGCGCGTCATCGACGGCATCGACCGGCATTTTTACCGGATGCCCTATCAAACCAGAATGATCTGGGGCATCACCGCCGGCATCGTTCGCACGCTCTATGAAAGGCTTTATGCATGACCGGCATTGCCGACCAAGCATGGTTCCGCGATCCGGCGCTCGCTCGGGTCCTTGCGCTGCTCAATGCCGATGACGGCGAAGGACGGGTGGTCGGTGGCGCCGTGCGCAACAGCCTGATGGGTCTGCCGGTCAGCGATATCGACATCGCCACGACGCTGAGGCCCGAAATCGTGATGGAGCGGGCGGCGGCGGCCGGCATCAAGGCGGTGCCGACAGGTCTGCAGCACGGCACGGTGACGCTCGTCATCGACGGCAAGCCCTTCGAAGTGACGACGCTGCGCACCGATGTCGAGACCGACGGACGTCGTGCCAAGGTCGCCTTCAGCACCGACTGGAAGGCAGATGCCGAACGGCGGGACCTGACGATTAATGCGCTCTATGCCGATGCCGATGGCGAGGTGGTCGATCTCGTCGGCGGGCTTGCCGATATCGAGACGCGCAACATCCGCTTCATCGGCGATGCGGCAAGACGTATCGAAGAGGACCATCTGCGCATCCTGCGCTTCTTCCGCTTCTTTGCCTATTACGGTTCCGGACGGCCGGATGCCGAGGGGCTGAAGGCCTGTGCGGCGGCGCGTTCGAAACTGAAAACGCTGTCGGCGGAACGTGTCTGGTCGGAGCTCAGAAAACTGCTCGCTGCTGCCGATCCCGGCCGGGCGCTCCTCTGGATGCGGCAGGTGGCCGTGTTGACGGAAATCCTGCCGGAATCGGAACGATGGGGGATTGATGCGATCCCTTCGCTGGTTGCCACCGAGAGGGCACTCGGCTGGGCGCCGGATCCGCTGCTGCGCCTCGCCGCGATCGTGCCGCCCGATGCGGCGCGGCTGGAGGCGCTTGGGGCCCGGCTCAAGCTCTCGAATGCGGAAGCGGCCACCCTGAAGGCCTGGGCGCTGGCGGCCCCGGTCAAGGACGAAATCTCCTCGGCCGCCTTCGAACGGCTGCTCTACCGCAACGGCGCCGACGGCATCACGACGCGGCTGAAGCTGGCGCTTAGCCTTGCGCGTGCCAAGGCCGAGAGCGATCTTGACGAAATGGCGCGCTCGGCGCGGCTCGGCAAGCTATTGGATCAGGCCATGAACTGGAAGAAGCCGCAATTTCCTCTGAATGGCGGCGACGTGCTCGCGGCGGGTGTCGCCTCCGGCCCTCGAGTCGGCGAACTGCTTGCGGTGCTGGAAAACCAGTGGGTGGAAGAAAATTTTACGTCCGACCGAACGGCCCTGCTCGCCCGGCTGAAGGAAAGCGCGCAATAGCCGACATCGCGCCGCATCGGGTGGATGCGGCGCAGCTTCGATGGTTGTTGCCGGGACTCGCTCACCGGCCGTCAGGCGGCGGTGGCTTCGTCGCGGATGCGGGCCTTGATGTTGTCAACCATGTTTTCGCGTATGGTCGTTTCGCCGTGAGCGGTCTTCAGGTGCTCGACGGCGCGGCGAACCACTTCTGCGTCATTATCCGCCCGGGTGTGCCAGGCGCAGCCGGGAACGAGCGTGCCGCATTCGAACAGTCGCATGGTTTTCTCCTCTGTCTGGAACGCAACGGCCATCGCGCTTTCACGCGATTGATGAAATGTACGTGCGAAGAGAAGGTTCCGGCCGGCAGGAGGTGGCGACCGGAGAAGGTGGTTCAGTCGGGCATTGCCCAGGCTTTGTAGGTTTCCGAGAGATGGCCGGGCGTGTTGCTGTTGGCTGCGTCGTTCTGCAGATCCTCCGGCGACTTTCCGCCGGCCAGCTGCAGCTTGACCTGCTCGATGAAGCAGCACAGCGGCAGATCGGAGCCACTCTTGGCCCGCAGTTTCTCGGCAATGCGGACAAGGAACTCGGGTGTGTCGATGGCACGGAATGTTTCCTGGGCATCCGTGGACGCATGCGAGCCGCTTTCTGTCGTCATGACAATCCTCCTCCGATTGTTACGCACGTACATATAAAGTTAGGACTCACTGAATTTTTATGAAGGTCCCTCAGCTCGAATAATCGATGAGATTTTACAGTCTCACGGCCAGCGCACAACAGGCGGCAACGAGGAGAGAATGGATTCCACGTTGCCGCCGGTCTTCAGGCCGAAGATGGTGCCGCGATCATACAGCAGGTTGAACTCGACGTAGCGGCCGCGGCGGATCAATTGTTCGTCACGATCGGCTTCCGTCCACACTTTGTTGAAGTTGGAGCGGACGATCTTCGGATAGACCATGGCGAAGGCCCGGCCGACATCGCGCGTGAAGGCGAAATCGGCGTCCCAGCCGCCGGCTTCCTCGCTCGAATGCAGCCAGTCGTAGAAGATGCCGCCGATGCCACGGGGCTCGTTGCGGTGCTTCAGGAAAAAATAGTCGTCACACCAGGCCTTGTAGGCGTCGTAATCGGCGACGGCATGGTTGCGGCAGGCGATTTCCATGGCTTTGTGGAAGAGCTGGCTGTCCTCGTCCTCCTGCGTTCGACGGCGCGCGAGCACCGGCGTCAGGTCTGCCCCGCCGCCGAACCAGCGGCTTGTGGTGACCACCATGCGGGTATTCATATGCACGGCGGGAACGTTGGGATTGACGGGATGGGCGATCAGGGAAATGCCGGAGGCCCAGAACCGCGGATCGTCCTTGGCGCCGGGAATCTGTGTGCGGAACTCCGGAGAGAATTCGCCATTGACGGTAGAGGTATGGACGCCGACTTTCTCGAAGACGCGGCCTTCCATCATCGACATGCGGCCACCGCCGCCGGCGCCGTTTTCACGCGACCAATCCTTGGCGACGAAGCGGCCGGGCTCCTGATCGGAAAGCGGGCCTTCCAGCTCATCCTCCAGCGCCTCGAAAGAGGCGCAGATCGTATCGCGCAGCCCTTCGAACCATTTGCGGGCGGCTTCCTTCTTCTCCTCGATATCGTCAGGCAAGCCGATCGGCAGTTCCGGTCTTTCCATGTCACGCCTCCGCGGCCGGCTTCCTTTGCGGAGGCGACTCGCTCATTCCTGGTTGCCGGCCACATCTAGCAGGCGGCGCGGTATCTCGCCAAGCTGGGCTTGGGGCATAAGATTCGACTCGCAAATCAAGTATTTCGATACTACCTTTCCTCTGCAGAGGTAGGTTTAATGGCAAAAATACCGGGACCTCCGTCCTTCGACGGCCTGAAGCGCAGAATGGCGAGACACCGGGCGGAAAATCCTCCCCGTAAGAAAGACCATTTCGTGCGTGAGACATATTGCCTCGGTCTTCTCGACGCACGCGCCAAAGCGCGCGAATGGTTCGACGAATATCCGAAGGCAGCCTATTGGACCGAGGTGGAAAGCTGGCGCCAGCTCGAGGGCGACCGGATCGAATTCACCATGCGCCGCCTGCCTTCGGCCGACTGACCGTCACTCCGCAGCGGTCCTTACACGGCTTTCGATCAGCAGACCGCTTTCATCCATGATCGGATGCGCTACCGACACGATATGGGCGTTGATCCGCTTCAGGTCGCGCAGCATGTCGAGATGCAGCGAACTCGTCTGCAGGCTGTCGGCCCGGCCGTCGCGCAGGCGTTCAAGATGGTGTTCGGCCGATTGCTTTTCCATGCGCCGCACCTCGACCTTCACCTCCATCATCTGGCGCGCGAGCTTGAAATCGCGGGTGACGAAGATCGTCTGGGCGACGCGCAGATTGTCGATCGTCAGGTCGAACAGTTTGCGCAACTCCTGATGACCGTCATCGGAAAATTTGAGCCCGAGCGAAATTTTCTTCGATACCTGCTCCAGCAGGCCCTTCTCGATGATATCGCCCATATGTTCGAGATTGATGGCATAGTCGATGACGACGATCGAGCGGCGGGCATTTTCGTCGCTGAGGCCTTCGCGGCCGAGCTTCGAAAGATAGACTTTCACTGCCTGCTGCAGCCGGTCGACGCGCTCTTCGAGAGAGGGGATCTCGGTAAGCTTGGATGCGTCGTTGTGTTCGAAAGCATCGGAAACCCGGATCAGCATGCGCTCGATAAGGTCTCCGATGCCGAGCACTTCTCGAGTGGCGCTGGTCAGGGCAATGACCGGCGTCGAAAGTTCATGCTCATCCAGATATTTCGGCCCGTTGTCGGGCTCGGGCTGGTCCGGCACCAGCCGGGCCATCAGGGCGGCGAGCGGCCTGGAGAATGGCCAGGCGAGGGCGGCGAGCAGAAGGTTGAAGAGCAGATGCGCGTCGACCGGGAGCTTTGACGGTCCGAAGGGCAGCATCTGGATGAATTGCGCGCCGTAGCCGGCGAGAGGCAAGGCGATGATGCAGCCGAGCGCACGGACGGCCAGGTTGCCGAACGTGACGCGTCGCGCCGAGACCGGGCCGGACATGGTGGCGACGACAGGCGGTATCGCGCCGCCGAGATTGGCGCCGAGCACGAGCACGATGACCAGCTCGGCAGAGATCAGGCCGGCTGAGGCGAGGGACAAGATGAGGACCACAACCGCCAGGCTCGACGATGAGACGAAGGCGAGGGCTGCCGAGAAGAGGAGCGCCACGGGCAGAGCGTCGTCCAGCAGGCTGATGAAGGCGGCGAGAGCAGGGGAGGCGCGCATCGGCTCCGTCGCAAGCCCGAGGAGATGCAGCGACAACAGCATCAGGCCGATCCCGATCAACGCTGCGCCGCCGCCCTGGCGGGTGCTGGAACGGCCGCGGTAAAGCACGATGCCGGAGAGGACCAGGAGTGGGGAGAGCCATTCGATGCCGGTGGCGACGATCCATGCGGTTATCGCCGTGCCGACATTGGCGCCGAGCAGGACGATCTGTGCCATGCGAGGTTTGATCAGATCCCGTTCGACGAAGGAGGCGGTCATCAGCGCCGTTGCCGTCGAGCTCTGCAGTGCGACGGTCGCCAGCAACCCTGACAGGAATGAGCGAAGGCCGCCGCGCGTGCCGGTCGCCAACCCCGTTCGCAGCCGGGCACCGAAAGCCCTAGAGACGCCGTCCTTCACCTGCGCGAGGCCGAACAGCAGCAGGGCCACGGCACCGAGCAGGTTGATCATGATGATTGTCGAGGCCATTTTGTTGTTATTGTTCTTCTTTCATCTCAGGAGGGAAACTTCCAGGCATGACCTTCCAAGTCATTGGAATTAAATGAGGTCAGTCAGAAAACTTATTGTTCGGCTAAAGAATATAGCCTAGTTCGAGGACTTGGCAATGTCCTTTTCCGACACGGGGCGTAGCTGTTTGCGAATCCGCGCCTATGTCCGATTTCGCACCGAAGTCGTCCGAAGCGCGTCTCTCTGGATCCGTTCCTCGCGCTTCAGGTCTCGTATTTACCCATGTCGTCATCGCAAAACCGCTGCACACTTTCGCGCGGCGTGCTCTAGGTCCAAAGCGTTTGGCGCATGGCCTCGCCAACAATCATCGCGGCCGAGACGGCGACGTTGATCGAGCGCTGGCCCTCGACCATCGGGATGAGAATGCGGGCGTCAGCTTTCTCATGCACCTGGTCCGGTACGCCGGCGCTTTCGCGCCCGAAAAGCAGCACATCGTCGGGGCGGAAGGTAAAGTCGGTGTAGCGATCGGCGGCCTTGGTCGAGGCGAGGATGAGACGGCGGCCGGTCGTGGCGCGCCAGGCCTCGAAACGGTCCCAGCTGACATGGCGGGTCAGTGCGGCGGCCGCGATATAATCCATGCCGGCGCGTTTCAGATTGCGGTCGGAGACGTCGAAGCCGGCGGGCTCGATCAGGTCGACGGCGAAGCCGAGGCAAGCGGCAAGGCGCAGGATCGTGCCGGTATTGCCTGCTATATCCGGCTGGTAGAGTGCCAGTCTGAGGTTGGTCATTCAAGCGCTGCTTGTTCGTTTCGACGCGGCAGGCCTAATACAACTGTGATTTCGGCGCAACAGGGCGCGGTGTGGCCCAGAAACATTCCGTTCGCGCCAGTTCAGGGCTGGAAATTTCGCGTTTTTCGCGTTATGCATGCACGTCTTCGAACGCCAGCAGGGAGGGCCACATGAATATTTTGCTCATTATGCGCTTTCCCGCCGTGATGCCGATCAAGGTGACATGGCACCGCTAGAGCGGGCTTCTTTCTAAAACTTCCCTTTTGATCCATTGCGCGGCTGATTGAGCCTCGCCCCTTGAACGTTCGGCTCCCATATGTGCTTGCATGGCGTCCAGATGGCGCGAAGCCGGGAGCCGGAACGCTGATGTTTCGGAGCAAATTCATGTTTGGCTGGTTCGAACAGCGACTCAATCCCTTTCCGAGCGAGGAGCCGGTGGCTCCGCCGAAAGGTCTCTTTGCCTTCTGCTGGCATTACAGCAAGCCGGCCGCGCCCTGGCTCGCTCTGATGGCCGTGCTGACAGCGTCGATCGCAGTCGGCGAAGTGGCGCTCTTCCAGTTTCTCGGCGACATCGTCGACTGGCTGACCAAGGCCGACCGGGCCACCTTCCTGGAGACGGAAGGCCACAAGCTATTCTGGATGGCGGCGCTGGTGCTGGTCGGCCTGCCGCTGGCGGCCGGGCTCGATTCCCTCATCATGCACCAGATGCTGCTCGGCAACTATCCGATGATGGCGCGCTGGCAGATGCACCGCTTCCTGCTGCGCCACAGCATGTCGTTCTTCGCCAACGAGTTTGCCGGGCGCGTCGCAACGAAGGTGATGCAGACCTCGCTTGCCGTGCGCGAAACGGTGATGAAGATCCTCGACGTCTTCGTCTATGTCGTCAGTTATTTCCTGACGATGATCATCGTGATTGCGGCGGCTGACTGGCGGCTGATGATCCCGATCCTCGTCTGGCTCGTCATCTACGTCAGCATCGTCTCCTATTTCGTGCCGCGGCTTCGCAAGATCGCGGCGACGCAGGCGGATGCGCGCTCGATGATGACCGGCCGCGTGGTCGACAGCTATACGAATATTGCAACCGTCAAGCTGTTCTCCCATGCGGGGCGCGAGGAGATCTACGCCAAGCAGGGCATGGATGAGTTCCTGCAGACCGTGCACAAGCAGATGCGCAAGGTGACGCTCTTCCATATCAGCGTCTACCTGAACAACTGCGTCGCGCTCTTCGTCGTCTCGGGCCTGTCGATCTGGTTCTGGCTGAACGGGGCGATTTCGGTCGGCGCGATCGCCATCGCCATCGGCCTTGCCATGCGCGTCAACGGCATGTCGCAATGGATCATGTGGGAAGTCTCGGCGCTGTTCGAGAATATCGGCACGGTCTATGACGGCATGGAGATGATGAGCAAGCAGCACGATATCGTCGACAAGCCGGGGGCGCCCGCGATGACGGCGAAGAAGGGGGCGATCCATTACGACCGCATCCGCTTCCACTACGGCAAAGGCAAAGGCGTCATCGACAACCTGTCGCTCGACATCAAGGCAGGCGAGAAGGTGGGGCTGGTCGGTCGCTCCGGCGCCGGCAAGACGACGCTGATGAACCTGCTGCTGCGCTTCTACGACCTGGAGGCCGGCCGCATCACCATCGACGGGCAGGATATATCAGGCGTCTCGCAAGAGAGCTTGCGTTCGCTGATCGGCGTGGTGACGCAGGACACTTCGCTGCTGCACCGGTCGATCCGCGACAACATCGCCTACGGGCGGCCGGAGGCGACCGATGCCGAGGTGATCGAGGCCGCCAAGCGCGCCAATGCCTGGGAGTTTATCGAGGGGCTCGTCGACATGCAGGGCCGCGGGGGGCTCGACGCCCAGGTCGGCGAACGTGGCGTCAAGCTCTCCGGCGGCCAGCGGCAGCGCATCGCGATCGCCCGCGTCTTCCTGAAGGACGCGCCGATCCTGGTGCTCGACGAGGCGACCTCGGCGCTCGATTCCGAAGTCGAGGCGGCAATCCAGGAAAACCTCTTCGCCCTGATGGAGGGCAAGACGGTGATCGCGATCGCCCACCGGCTTTCGACGCTGACGGAGATGGACCGGCTGATCGTGCTCGACAAGGGGCGGATCATCGAGGCCGGCTCGCACGCCGAACTGATCGAGAGCGGCGGCATCTATGCCGACCTCTGGAACCGCCAGTCCGGCGGCTTCCTCTCCGATCACGCCGAGGAGGCAGAAGAGGCCGCGGAATAATGATCGGCCCTCCCGGCGCAAGCGGGGAGGGCCTTTTCACCACGACGATCTGGGCTCGCCAGACGGTTGCGGAAGACCGGTGGCGGGCGTGCCGTTCAGAGGCTGTCGGCCCAGTCGATCACGCGGTCGTGTGCGACAACGACGATGGTGTTGGCGGCGGCGAGCGTGCGCAGTGTGGTGATGCGGCGACGCTCCTCGCTGTCGAGCCAGGCGGTGATGGCCTCGGTGACGATTACGTCGCGCGGCAGCGCCAGGTCGAGAGCCAAGGCATCCAACCTGTCTGCAAGCGGAAGCGGAATATGCGTATCGAGCATTTTCGTTTCCATGGACGTTGTCTCCGGTGAAGCGCGATCGTATCGTCAGATTGTGACGGGTTCGGGGGCAATCAATGGCGATGCCGCCGATGTTATCGTTTATTACCAAAATATTAGGTTGCGTCCGTTTTCATTCCCTTTGCCGCTCCCCTCAATCCGCCTATATCGCTTCCATGTTCCTGCGACCTGTCTTCCGCCTGTTCGAAACCTGGATCGATCCGTTCCGCCCGCGTGACAACTTGCAGCCGCCGCGCGCAACGCTCGGTTTCATCTGGTTTTATATCGGCCAGGCGAAAATGCCGTTCATCGCCATGCTTATTCTCGGCGGCACGTCGGCAGCCATCGAGGCCGCGCTCTTCTGGTTTGTCGGACGCCTTGTCGATATTCTCGCAAGCATTACGCCCGGCGCCGGCTGGAGCGGCCTTCTCGCGGCCCATGGCGGCGAGCTGTTCGGCATGCTCGCTCTGATCGGGCTCGTGCGTTTCGTCGTCGCCTTCCTGATTGCCCTCGTCGATCAGCAGGTGATCACGCCGGGCTTCTACAATCTAGCACGTTGGCAATCTTATCTCCACGTCTCAAGACAATCATTGTCGTTCTTTCAGAGCGATTTTTCCGGGCGCATCGTCACCAAGGTCTGGTCGGCCGGCCAGGCAACCGGCGATCTCGTTACTTCGTTGATGGAAAGCGTCTGGTTCGTCGGAATTTATGCCGTAACGACGCTGGTGCTCGTCGCCCGGCTCGATCTTTCACTCGCCGCCGTCGTGCTGTTCTGGCTTGGCGCCTTCAGCCTGCTTGCCCGCCATTTCGTCCCGCGGATCCGTCATCATTCCCGCGAAACGGCGGAGGCCGGATCGATGCTGAACGGCCGGATGGTCGACGCCTACAGCAACATGCAGACGCTGAAGCTGTTCGCACGCGACGAGGAGAGCGACCGCTACATGCGCCAAGGTTTCGATATCTATCAGGATACGGTGCTTCGCTTCACCCGGTTCATCACCGGTGTGAGGGCCTCCATGGCGCTGCTCTCCGGCCTGATGATCGTGACGATGGCGGGCTTGAGCGTCGATCTCTGGCTGCGCGGCCTCATCAGTTCTGGTGCGGTGGCATTCTCGCTGGCGCTGGTGCTCCGGCTGAATTTCCTGCTCGGCCGATTGATGACGCAGTTCAATGGCATCATGCGCAATCTCGGCACCATCCAGAATGCTGCTGAACTGATCTCCCAGCCTCTGGGACTCGTCGATCGGCCTGACGCCAAGAGCCTGGTGATCCGCCATCCCGGCATTCGCTTCGACAATGTTTCTTTCCGCTACGGCAAGGATCAGGAGCCAGTGGTCGAGAACTTCTCCCTGACCATCCGTCCAGGCGAGAAGGTCGGGATCGTCGGCCGTTCGGGCGCCGGAAAATCAACGTTGATGAACCTGCTGCTGCGTCTCTACGACATTCAGGAGGGCCGCATTCTCGTCGACGGTCAGGATATATCGGCAGCGACCCAGGAATCGCTGCGGATGCAGATCGGCGTCGTCAGCCAGGATACTTCGCTGCTGCATCGTTCCGTGCGCGACAATATCCTGTTCGGCCGGCCCGATGCCGACGAGGGGCGGCTGATCGAGGCGGCCAGGCGCGCCGAAGCGATCGACTTCATCGCCCGGCTGCAGGATCAGCAGGGCCGCAGAGGTTTCGACGCGCATGTCGGCGAACGCGGTGTCAAACTCTCGGGCGGCCAGCGGCAGCGCATCGCCATTGCGCGGGTCATGCTGAAGGACGCACCGATCCTCGTTCTCGACGAAGCGACGTCGGCGCTCGATTCGGAAGTGGAGGAAGCGATCCAGTCCAATCTTCATCGGATCATGGAGGGCAAGACGGTGTTGGCGATCGCCCACCGGCTGTCGACGATCGCCGCGCTCGACCGGCTGATCGTCGTCGACCTCGGCCGGATGATCGAGGAGGGAAGCCACGATGAGCTGCTTCGTCGCGGCGGCCTCTATGCCGGGCTTTGGGCGCGTCAGTCCGGCGGTTTTCTCCCGGCCGACGAGGATGCAGACTCAAGGATCGACGACGAATTCCGCCATGAGGCCAAAATGGTTTGATCCGAAGCTATTCTCGATGCGGCGGACAGATTTCAGGCGCAAGGGCGCTTTGCTGAAGACGTGATCGATCGCAATGCCGAGCGGGCCGGCGGCGATCGGCCATGTCGCCGGTTCCAGCGATGCCGTGCCCAAGCCCTGGCTGCGCATAAGATACTGCATGTCGGGCGCCAGAATCGACGTGTTGAAATCACCGGCAAGCACGAGCGGTCCCGGCAGAGAAGGGATGATCTCGGCGAGGTCCCCGATTTCCAGGCCGTGGAATTCGTCATAATAGGGTTTGGTCAGGTGCGCGGCGAGGAAATTGACCTTCTGGCCGTCGAAGTCGATCGTCGAGATCGTCAGCCGGTTGCGCCAGAGCAGCCCAAGGTTGCGGATGCGGGGCTCGATCAGCGGGCGCTTCGACAGGACGAGTGTATCGCATTGCTCCATGCCGACGCCGCAGCCGATGTAGTAGGGGTAGACCTCTAGTAGCCGCGGCAGTTCGGACAGTAACGGTTCGGCTTCCAGGATGTTGACGACATCGGCGCCCGAGGTGATCGCCATGTCGGCGATCGCGGTGCCGTTTGCGAAATTGTCGTTCTCGATATTGAAGGACATCAGCTTGAAGAGAGCGGGGCGGCCGTCGTCGAGCGCGGGCTCGACGAATTCACGCGTCATCACGATGCCGTGGACGACGAGCACCATCGATGCGCCGAGCGTCAGCAGTCCGTACCAATGCCGCTTGACGAGGAGGGCTATGCCGGACGCCACGGCCGCGGCCGCGGCCAGATGAATCTGAAAGCTGTAAAAGAAAGAAAGCAGATAGAAATCTTTGGCATAGCGCAGCGAGACGACGGCGAGGACGAGAGTCGTGAGGACGCTGAATACGCAAAAAATCGTGTCTCTCATCCGCTCCGGTCCGGCTCGCTGGCGTGATTGCGACTGCGCCTATCACGGCGGCCTTTTTGTTGCAATGCAACATAACTGCAGGGGCGTGTTTGCCCTAATAAATTCATCGGAAATTTCCCGCGACATTGTGCCCTCGTGCCCTTGTCAAGGCTGGACATAATTTGCGATCAAGCTTAGAACGCGCCGGATTGCCGGGGAATCTATGGCCGAAATGTGTCCAGATCGATTCGTCAGCAGAGGGGGCAGGGCGGAATTCCGCGATAATTGCGCAGAGGATGGTTAAGCCGTGAGCGAACACGAAACGACAAGCGAGGCTTCGACAGAGCCCACTCGCCGTGATTTCCTTTATCTCACCACTGGTATGGCTGGTGCCGTCGGCGCCGCAGCGTTCGCATGGCCGTTTATCGACCAGATGCGCCCGGACGCGTCGACACTGGCGCTGGCTTCCATCGAAGTCGATGTCGCAAGCCTTGAGCCCGGCATGTCCTTGACGGTGAAGTGGCGCGGCAAGCCGATCTTCATTCGCAACCGCACGCCGGAAGAAGTAAAGGCCGCAGCCGATGTCCCGGTGTCGGATCTCAAGGATCCGGTGGCCCGCAATGCAAACCTTCCTGCCGACGCTCAGGCAACGGGCGCCGACCGCTCGGGCGGCGAAGGCAAGGAAAACTGGATCGTCATGATCGGTACCTGCACCCATCTCGGTTGCGTCCCGCTCGGCCAGGCCGGCGAATACAATGGTTGGTTCTGTCCCTGCCATGGCTCGGTCTACGATACGGCCGGCCGCATCCGGAAGGGTCCTGCGCCTGAGAACCTGGCGATCCCGACCTTTTCATTTGTGTCCGATACCAAAATCAAGATCGGTTGAGGGGAGACTGATTCATGAGTGGCCATTCCAGCTACGAACCATCAACCGGCTTCGAGAAATGGGTCGATGCGCGCCTGCCGCTGCCGCGCATGGTCTATGACAGCTTCGTGGCATATCCGGTTCCTAGAAACCTGAACTATGCCTATACCTTCGGCGCCATGCTCTCCGTGATGCTGGTTGTGCAGATCCTGACGGGCATCGTGCTCGCCATGCACTACGCCGCCGACACGACGATCGCCTTCAACTCTGTTGAAAAGATCATGCGTGACGTCAACCACGGCTGGCTGCTTCGCTACCTGCATGCTAACGGCGCATCGTTCTTCTTCGTCGCCGTCTACCTGCATATCGCCCGCGGCCTCTACTACGGCTCCTACAAAGCCCCGCGCGAGATCCTCTGGATCCTCGGCGTCGTCATCTACCTCCTGATGATGGCGACGGGCTTCATGGGCTATGTTCTGCCCTGGGGCCAGATGTCCTTCTGGGGCGCTACCGTCATCACCGGCTTCTTCTCTGCTTTCCCGATGATCGGCGAATCGCTGCAGCAGTTCCTGCTCGGCGGCTTTGCGGTCGAACAGCCGACCCTGAACCGCTTCTTCTCGCTGCACTACCTGCTGCCCTTCATGATCGCCGGCGTCGTCGTCCTGCACATCTGGGCGCTGCACGTCACCGGCCAGACGAACCCGACGGGCGTCGAGGTCAAGACGAAGACGGACACGGTGCGTTTCACGCCTTATGCGACGATGAAGGATGCGCTCGGCGTATCGGTCTTCCTACTGGTTTATGCCTATTTCGTCTTCTACATGCCGAACTTCCTCGGCCATGCCGACAACTATATCCCGGCCGACCCGTTGAAGACGCCGGCCCACATCGTCCCGGAATGGTATTTCCTGCCCTTCTACGCGATGCTGCGTTCGATCACCTTCAACATCGGCCCGATCGACTCCAAGCTCGGCGGCGTGCTCGTGATGTTCGGCGCGATCATCGTGCTGTTCTTCCTGCCCTGGCTTGATACCTCCAAGGTCCGCTCTGCGGTCTACCGTCCCTGGTACAAGCTGTTCTTCTGGCTGTTCGTGATCAACGCGATCATCCTCGGCTGGCTCGGCTCTCAGCCGGCGGAAGGGAGTTTCGTCATCATCTCGCAGATCTGCACGCTCCTCTACTTCGCCTTCTTCCTGGTTGCCATGCCGGTGCTCGGCCTCGTCGAGACGCCGCGCCGCATCCCGAACTCGATCACCGAAGCGGTGCTCGAGAAGCGCAACAAGACAGCTGCCGCCAGCGCAGCGGCCAATGCGTAAGCGCGCGACGGAAGGGAACAGAAACATGAAAACGCTTGTTGCAAGCATTCTCTCGCTCGCTGTCGTCGGTCTCGGCAGCGCTGCTCTGGCCGAGGAGGCGCCCGCCAACGGTGCGGCTCCGGCTCATCACGCGGAAGGTGAGACGCCGCATTATCCGCTGAAGCATCCGAAGGAGGAGGAATGGTCTTTCGCCGGTCCGTTCGGCCATTATGACAAGGGCCAGCTCCAGCGCGGCCTCAAGGTCTACACGGAAGTCTGTGCAGCCTGCCATTCGATGAAGCTCGTGCCTTTCCGCATGCTCGGCGAACTCGGCTATTCCGAAGCGCAGGTGAAAGCCTTCGCGGCGAATTACGAGGTCCAGGACGGTCCCAACGCCAGCGGCGAGATGTTTACCCGCAAGGCGGTTCCTTCCGATTACTTCCCGTCGCCTTTCCCCAACGCTGAAGCCGCGGCTGCTTCCAACAATGGCGCGGCTCCGCCCGATTTCTCGCTAATCGCCAAGGCCCGCGCCGTCACCCGCGGCTTCCCGCAATTCGTTTTCGACATCTTCACCCAGTATCAGGAAAGCGGTCCGGATTACATCCATGCACTGCTGACCGGCTATGAAGAGCCGCCGGCGGGTTTCCAGGTGCCGCAGGGTGGACATTATAACCCTTATTTCAATGCCGCCGCCGTTCTCGCCATGCCGAAGCCGCTCTCCGATGGTCAGGTGACCTATGACGATGGGGCGCCGGCGACCGTCGACCAGTATTCCAGGGATGTCTCCGCCTTCCTGATGTGGGCTGCCGAGCCGCATCTCGAAGAGCGCAAGCGCACGGGTTTCATGGTCATCGTCTTCCTGGCGATCTTTACGGTGCTGATCTACCTGACGAAGCGTTCGGTCTACGCCAACAAGGAGCACTGAGCGTTCCTTGCCTGACTCCGAAAGGCGGCCTGCGAGCCGCCTTTTTTGTTGGTTCCATCCTTGGCAATTGATAGGGTGCGGCCAATTTCCTGCGCTCGCTACTACGGATTTTCGATGAACAATACGATTTCGGAGCTCGCAGCCAGCATCCGCTCCATCCCCGACTATCCCAAGCCCGGCATCATTTTCCGCGACATCACCACGCTGCTCGGCAATCCCCGCGCTTTCCGCCGGGCGGTCGATGAGCTGGTGCAGCCCTATGCGGGGACGAAGATCGACAAGATCGCCGGCATGGAGGCCCGCGGTTTCATTCTCGGCGGTGCGGTGGCGCACCAGCTTTCCTCGGGCTTCGTTCCGATCCGCAAGAAGGGCAAGCTGCCGCACGAAACCGTGCGCATCGCCTACAGCCTGGAATATGGCGTCGACGAGATGGAGATGCATCGTGATGCGATCGAGCCCGGCGAAAAGGTGATCCTGGTCGATGATCTCATCGCCACCGGCGGCACGGCCGTTGGGGCCACCAAGCTTCTGCGCCAGATCGGCGCGGAGGTGGTCGGCGCCTGCTTCGTCATCGACCTGCCTGACCTCGGCGGCCGCCGGAAGCTGGAAGAGCTCGGCGTCGTGGTGCATACGCTGGTCGAATTCTCGGGGCACTGAGCCGGCGGCGTCAGTCGAACTCCAGGACACCACTTTCGAAGCGCATGACGGGATCGCCGTTCTGATTGACGCCTTCGCAGAGGATGGTGTTGAGGTGCCAGCCCGGCCGCGAAGCGAGCGGCCGGCTGGAGAGAAGCGTGACGGAATAGGTCACGACATCGCCTGCGAAGACCGGCCGCAGCCATTGCAGCTTCTGGAAGCCGGGTGAGGGGCCGAGGTTCGGCGCCGTCAGGCCTCTTTCTTTAAGGGCGGTGCTTTGCTTTTTCCAGAAAGCGAGAAAGGTGCGCATCCAGGCCGCTGTGGTGTGCCAGCCCGAGGCGCAGAGGCTGCCGAAGAGGGTGTCCTTCGCAGCTTCCTTGTCGATATGAAAACGCTGCGGATCGTAGCGTCTGGCAAAGCGGACAATATCTTCCTCGGTGAAGGTGTAGCTGCCGATTTCGGCTTTCTCTCCAACGGCGTAAAGTTCGGACATTCTCATGCCGGCAGCTCCGAGCTCATATTGGCGCCCTCCGGTGGAAGGCGCATGCGGATCATTACCGAATTCTCGGAGAGGCAGACGACCTCCCCGCGCTGATTTTCCAAAGCGTGGCGGAATTTGACGATGCCCATGCCCGGGCGCGAGCGCATCTGCCGGGCTTCGAGTACGGTGGAGTGGCCTTGCAACGTATCGCCTGCCAACACCGGCTTTCGCCATTCCATCAGATCGATGCCCGGCGCACCCTCGCAAAGCGCCCTCACTATATAGCTGTCGGCCATCATGCGCATCAGCATCGCGGAGGTATGCCAGCCGGAGGCGGCAAGCCCGCCAAGGATGCTGGCGCGGCCGGCGGACTCATCGAGATGCATCGGCTGCGGATCGAACTCTTGGGCGAACTCGATGATTTCCTCGGCGAGCACCGGCTTAGGGCCGAGGGCGAAGCGACGGCCCGGCTCAAAATCCTCAAAGGAAAGCTTTTCTGCCGACATTCGCCCCTCCGTCATATGCAGCGCCTGGAACAGGATGTTTTTAGGCCGGTCGGCCGAATCCCGTTCTACATTAAAGAGTTAGAGCATGATGTGGTCCGAAAACCGCTTACACTTTTCGGCATCATGCTCTAGTGCTTACAATAGCATCCACGCGGGCTCAATGATTCCGGGGAGACAAACCGGCATGACTGATCTGAGGTCGATACTCAACGAGGCCGCCCGCCAGGGGCTGATTTCGCCGGAGGCCGGAGGGCGGCTTCTGCCGTTCCTTATCGAGCGCGGCGTGGCTGTCGCCGAAGCGCGGCCGGCAGCCGCAGCCGAGGGGAAGGCGTGGTCGGATACGGAGACGCCGCGTTTCGTGCGCGGCTTCCACGATGTGCTGATCACCATCGGCGTTATTGTCGCGATCATCGGCCTCTGGGGGCTTGCGTCGCTTTACGCCGTGCCGGCTGCCATCATCGTCCTTTCGGAAATTCTGGTGCGCCGCCAGCGGCTCGCCCTGCCGGCCGTCAGCCTGACGATCGCGCTGTTCTGCTGGACATCTCTGTTGATGTCCCATTTCTTCCCGCCTTGGACACCCTCCAGTTCCTTCGGCCCGGCGGTGACGCACTTCGTCACCGGCTTCCCGATTCTACTCGGCGCCTATTATGTCCGCTATCGCGTGCCTCTGTCGCTGGCGCTCTCCATCATGTCGGGGCTTGCCGTCGTGCTCACCCTGCTTTTGCGTTTCGTGCAATGGCGCAGCGGCAATCCCGCATTTTTCGTCGATCATCCCGCCATGTTGGCTGCGGTGGGCCTCGTTTGCGCGCTCGGCCTCTTCGCTATGGCTCTCTATTTCGATCTCGGCGACCGGCTGCGGCGGACGACGCGTTCGGATATCGCTTTCTGGCTGCACTTAGGCGCGGCCCCTGCGCTGCTCTACAGCACAGTCTCCCTGCTGTCTTTCGGAGAAGGCGGCAATATTTTTTTCGTGGGGAACATGTCGTCGCGGGCACCTGTGGTGGTCGCGACGGTGGCAGCGCTGATGCTGATCGGTCTTGTCATCGACCGCCGCGCCTTCGTCACCTCAGGGCTGCTGTCGCTCGGCGTTGCAATTTTCGGCGTCTTCCGCCAGGGAAGTGCGACTGTCGATACCTACATCTATACGACGCTGATCGTCGTCGGCGCGATCGTGCTCATTATCGGAACGGGATGGATGCCGCTACGCCGCCTCGTGCTGCGCGCGCTGCCTGCCGCGATTTCAGGGAGACTGCCGCCCGGTTGAGCGGCAGCTTATTCCGATCAGGTATTGAAGCGGAAGTGGATGACGTCGCCGTCCTGGACGACGTATTCCTTGCCTTCGTCGCGCGCCTTGCCGGCATCCTTGGCGCCGACCTCGCCGTTGTACTTGATGTAGTCGTCATAGGCGATCGTGTTGGCACGAATGAAGCCGCGCTCGAAATCCGAATGGATAACGCCGGCAGCCTGCGGCGCCTTGGTGCCGCGCTCGATCGTCCAGGCGCGCGTTTCTTTCGGGCCGACGGTGAAATAGGTGATGAGGTCGAGCAGCTTGTAGCCGGCGCGGATCAGCCGGTCGAGACCCGCCTCGTCGAGGCCGAGGGCGGAGAGGAATTCCTTGGCTTCCTCCTCGGCAAGCTGGGCGACCTCGGCTTCGATCGCCGCCGAGATGATGACGGTTTCGGCACCCTGCTCCTTCGCCATGGCGGCGACGGCCGCGGTGAATTCGTTGCCGGTAGAGGCGTCGCTTTCGGCGACATTGCAGACATAGAGCACCGGATGCGAGGTCAGGAGGTTGAGCCCCTTGAGGATGGCAATCTCGTCAGGCGCGAGCGTCGACAGCAGCGTGCGCACCGGCTTGCCTTCGTTGAGCAGCTTCAGCGAGGCTTCCATGATCGGCAGCATCGCCATGGACTCCTTGTCCTTGCCGGTGGCGCGCTTGCGCGTCTGTTCGGTGCGACGCTCCAGGCTTTCGAGATCGGCCAGCATAAGCTCGGTTTCGATCGTCTCGGCATCGGCAACGGGATTGATGCGGCCTTCGACATGGGTGATGTCGCTGTCTTCGAAGCAGCGCAGCACATGGACGATCGCATCGACTTCGCGGATATTGGCGAGGAACTGGTTGCCCAGGCCTTCACCCTTCGAGGCGCCGCGGACGAGGCCGGCGATATCGACGAAGGAGATGCGGGTCGGGATCAGCTCCTTGGACTTGGCGATATCGGCCAGCTTGCGCATGCGCGGATCGGGCACGGCGACTTCGCCGGTATTCGGCTCGATCGTGCAGAAGGGATAGTTCGCAGCCTGTGCGGCCGCCGTCTTGGTGAGCGCATTGAAGAGGGTCGATTTGCCGACGTTCGGCAGACCGACGATGCCGCATTTGAAGCCCATGGCTTAATCCATTCTATTGGTAACTTTGCCCTGCCTATGCGGGAATGGCCGCCTCGGGTCAAGGGTTTGCGGCATGAATTGGAAAGGCATTGAGGCGCGAACGGCGATCCATGCCGCAAGTTGGCCTCGCCATACTCGCCGCCTTCGATCGGAAGCGGGTGCAGTGATTTAAGAGAAGCGATGGTAACTTCTGCTGTCCATAGCGACATTTACGTCATTGAACTGCCGTGCTGACGGTGCAATATAGTCCTGCGGAGGGTTCCTCCGCCTTTTCATGTCATCAACGGGTGGATTTTCCGATGAGTGACAATGACGTTGCCCTGAAACCGAAGACCAAGGTGAAGCCGAAGCTGGACAAGCCGAAGCTCTACAAGGTCATTCTCGTCAACGATGATTACACACCGCGCGAATTTGTCATCCTGATCCTGAAGGCCGTCTTCCGCATGAGCGAGGAGACCGGCTACCGGGTGATGATGACCGCGCACAAGCTCGGCTCCTGCGTGGTCGTGGTCTGCGCCAAGGACATTGCCGAGACCAAGGCCAAGGAGGGTATCGACCTTGCCAAGGAGATGGGCTTCCCGCTGATGTTCACAACCGAGCCGGAGGAATAGGCCTTCGGATCAGGACCGGCGGATCTGGTAGCCGGTTTTGTCCTGCGTGAAGCCGCAATTTTCATAGAAGCGCAGCGTGGCCGGATTCTTCGAGCCGGTCAGCAGCATTACCTTATAGCAGCCGGCTTTCCAGGCCTCGGCCACCGCATGGGCGATGACGGCGCCGGCATAACCGCGCTGGCGGTGCTCGGCGTGGGTGACGACGGTTTCGATGAGGGCATAGGAGGCGCCGTTTCGGGTCAAGTTCGGCACGACGATCTGCGTCACCGTGGCAGCAGCCAGATCGCCGGCAAAGCCGATGAAAACAGTCATGCCCGGCTGGGCGAGTATGGCGGAGAATCGCTCTTCGGCCACGGTTTCGTCGAGATGTGGGTCTGTCGGGTTCAAATGCCGGTAGAGGACGGTCAGCCCCGGGAGATCGCCTGATACGGCGGGGCGGATGATGAAATCCTGATCCGGCATCGGTCTATTCCCCTTTGTTGCCGAACATCTTCTTCAGCATGTCGGCCATCGGACCGCTGGCGGGCAGTTTCGTCTGATGGTTGCGAGCCTGGTGAATATGCGACTGAGCGGCCGGCTTCTTCTCGCTGTTTTTCTTTTCCTTCCGCGGCTTCTCCTCCTCCGCATTGCCGCCGAGCGCCAAGGCGATCTTGTTCATCAGCTGCGAATCCTCGTTCCGCACCAGCATGTCGGCATTGTCCGCGAGCGTGTCGAGCAGCGGCTCGAGCCAAACGTTGTCGGCCTTGGCGAAATCGCCGAGCACATGATGCTGCACCATTTCCTTGACGCCGGGATGCCCGATGCCGAGGCGCAGCCGCCGGTATTCCTTGCCGCAATGAGCGTCCAGCGACCTGATGCCGTTGTGGCCGCCATGGCCGCCGCCGGTTTTCAGCCGTGCCTTGCCGGGAGGAAGGTCGAGTTCGTCATAGATTACGACGAGGTCGGCGGGCTGCAGCTTGTAGAAGCGCATCGCTTCGCCGACGGCCTCGCCGGACAGGTTCATGAAGGTCTGCGGCTTGATCAGCAGCACTTTTTCGCCGCCGAGTTCGCCCTCGGCGATCTCGGCCCGGAACTTCTTCGACCACGGCGAGAAGCTGTGGCGACGCTGAATGGCATCGACGGCCATGAAGCCGATATTGTGGCGATTGCCGGCGTATTTGCCGCCGGGATTGCCGAGACCCGCGATGATCAGCATGGCCTGTTTTCCTCGCTAAAGCATGTCGCGCAAAAGCATGCGGCGGTTTTGCGAAACGACATGCGTAAGAATAAAAGAGCTAAAGCGCGAGGCGCGAATGCAAAAAGATCGCGGGCGCGCTTTAGAGCGTCTCGCTGTTCACCACCCGGAAACGAGGGCGATGTCAAGCGGAAAGGGCAGGCCCGCCGGCAGCATTACTCCGATAGGTCCATGCCGTATTTGAGGAAGATCTTTTTCTGCTCGCCATTGGCGATCAGCACATCGAGAGCGGCCTGCATCTTGGCGCGCAGGTCCTCGGGAAAGCTCTTCTCGCAGGCGATGCCCATCGGCTGCGAGGAGAGCACGGTGACCATCTCCAGCGGCTGATCGCCCTTCAGCTTTTCGAAATAAAGTTCGGAGATCGGCATCATATCGATGCGGCCACTCAAAAGCTTGCGCAGCGTCGCATTGAAGTCGCTGGCGACATCGAGCTTCGTGAAGCCCTTCTCCTTGAGGATCGTCTCGGTGTAATCCTCTCGCTGGGTCCCGATCGTATATTTCTTCGCTTCCTCCAGCGTGCCGGCGGTGACGCCCGAACCCTTGCGGGTGATCAGGATATTGCGGTCGACGAGCAGCGGTTCCACCCATTTGAACAGCGGATCGCGCTGGCCGTTGTGGGCGGTGGCAAAAACACAGGTCATCGGCGCCGTGCGGGCGAGGCCGAAAGCGCGCGCCCACGGCAGAACCTCGATCGTGTAGTCAACGCCGATCGCCGCCATGACCTTTTCGACCTGCTCGACGGTCGCGCCCTTGATCTCCTTGCCTTCTCGATAGTTGAAGGGGGCATAATCCTCGGTGGTGAAGGCCACCGTTTGCGCCTGGGCGACGCAGGGCAGCGCCAGGCATGCGAGAAACAGGAGCTTTTTCATCGTATCATCTCCTTCGTTCTTCGTTTACGAGGCGCGTGCAACTGCAGGCTGAGGGGCCGTCAGTTCCTCGATGAGCGTGGCTGCGTGTTGCGGACGATGGAACAGATAACCCTGGCCATAGTCCAGCCCCATCAGGTGAAGCGTGCGGCATTCCTCTTCGGTCTCGATGCCCTCGGCAATGACGGTGCAGTTCATCTTGTGGGAGAGCGTGGTGATTCCTTCGATCAGCATGCGGCTCTTCTGGCGCACGTCGTCGTCGCCGTCGTTGATTGCGCGGGTAAAGGACTGGTCGATCTTGATGATGTCGACAGGGAAGCGGTTGAGGTAGCTCAGCGACGAATAGCCTGTTCCGAAATCGTCGAGCGCGATGCGGCAGCCGAAGCGACGAAGCTCTGTGACAATCATGCGGATCTGCGGGTTGTCGTGCATCAGCACGGCTTCGGTGATTTCGACGACGATGCGCTCGGGGCGGATGCCGTGACGACCGACGATGGCGGCAAGGCGGGCCGGCAGCGTCGCCTCGAACTGCAGCGGCGAGAAATTGATGGCGAGATAAGTATCCTGCATGGCTGGAATGCGGGAAATCTTCGCCACATTGGCGATCGCCTTCTCCATGATGACGTTGCCGATGCGGACGATTTTTCCCGTCTCCTCGGCGACGTTGATGATCTCGGCCGGCGGCATCAGCCCCTTCTGCGGATGGTTGAGGCGCATCAGCGCCTCGAAACCGGCAATGCCGCGGCCATTCAGATTGACGATCGGCTGCAGGAACGCCTCGAACCAGTTTTCGGCAAGGCCGGCTTCGATATTGGCCTCGGTCTCGGCGCGGCTGCGGGCGCGGTCGAGCATGGCGCTGTTGAAAAGCTGCGCGCCATTCTTGCCATCGCGTTTCTTGGCATACATCGCCATATCGGATTTCTGCAGCAGCTCGGCCGCGGTTGCGGCGTGGCGCGGATAGATGGCGATGCCGACGGAAGCACTCAGATGCATGTCGGGGGCGAACGGCGTTTCGAAGATCGAGGCGATCTGCTCGCACATCGCCTTGGCGCGCCTCTCGGCGTCCTTTGCCGGCAGCAGGATGGCAAATTCGTCGCCGCCGAGACGGGCGGCCTCGTCGGAAGGCGCAAGGTGGGTCTTCAGGCGCTCGACGAGCTCGATCAGCGCCGTGTCGCCCGCGGCATGGCCCATATTGTCGTTGATCCACTTGAAGCGGTCGAGATCGACGAAGAGGCAGGCGAGTTCCTGGCCGGCAGCGTCGGCGGCGGCGATCTTGCTGTCGAGAACGGCTTCGAAGCCCTGGCGATTGAGCAGCCCGGTCAGATGGTCGGTGATGGCCTGGCGGTGGTTGCGGTCTTCGGAAGCCTTGAGTTCGGTGACGTCGGTCATGACCGATAGCGAGAGGCGGTCGTGAGCCTCGGCATCCGCTTCCGATTCCATGATCAGCACGTCCATGATGCGGCCGTCCAGGCAGACGAACTTGACGGTGACGGTCATGCCGCTTTCGGCCTGGCGGCGCTTGATGAATTTGTCGCGGGTGGCAGGAGTGACCAGATCGGCGAAGTTGCGGCCGATGACGGCGGCGCGCGTGTAACCGGTGGCAAGCAGCCAGTAGTCGCTGACGGCGGTGATGCGGTCCTCCTCGTCGAGCGAGAAGAGCATGGCAGGCGTCAGATTATAGATGTCGGTGGCGCGACGATGAGCAAACTTCAGCTCCTTCTCCTCGCTTTCGAGCTTTGTCTGCATCTCGTTGAAGCTGCGGGCAAGCCGCCCCATCTCGTCGTTCGACTGCCAGTCGACGTGGTGGCGGGAGCCGAGCTGCCGGGTGGCTTCGATCGCTGCCGTCAGCCGCATCAGCGGCTGGATGACGAAGAAGCGATTGCCGATCAGCGCCGTGCCGAAAACGGCCAGAACCGCGAAGATGAAGATCGAGATGAAGACGACCTCTTCCTGTTTCAGGCCGGAAAAAAGACCCAGCGCGGGATAGTAGACGCTGATGCTGCCGAGGTTCTTCGGGCCGTCGACGGTGTTGTAGATGATGGCGCGCGACACCTGCTCGAGCTTGCCGTCAAAGGAGCGCGGAATGGTGGACTGGCTGACGTCGAGCTGGCCCGACTGGTCGCGCACTTCGACCTTGACGATGGCGCCCTGGGAAACGACCGTCGCGCTGATCTGGGTGACGCTGTCCTCATCGAGGTCCCAGAGGGGTTTTGCCAGCGCTTGGGCGTTGGCGACAAGAAGAACGGAAATATGATCGCGTATTTCCTTGTCGGCGCGCTCCGAAGATAGAAATAGAAAGAGAACAAAGAGGGGAGCGACAAAAACAAGCAGCGCTCCGCAAACAATCCCAAAAAACCTGTTCTCAACGGAATTGTTCATGGTTCCGTCTACTCCCCCAGGCCGGCCATATTTGCTGTCGCGCGTTTGGGCCGGCTTCTTCGCAGCTGACGGCACATGCTTTCACGAATATGTTAAATGTTGCTGAAACGGGGGGCTGTCGGGCAATGAAAAGCCCGCCTTCCCTAGGGGAGGCGGGCCATATGCTTTACAAGTGGTCGAAGCGATCAGGCTTCGGCTTCACCTTCAGCTTCCGCGGCGCTGTCGTCGACGCCGGCAGCCGGAGCGACGATAGTCGCGATCGTGAAGTCGCGGTCGATGACGGTGGTGACACCCTTCGGCAGGGTGACTTCCGAAATATGGATGCTGTCGCCGATCTTCTTGCCGCTGAGGTCAATGTTGAAGAATTCCGGGATCGCATCGGCCGGGCAATGAACTTCGATTTCGTGGCGAACGATGTTCAGAACGCCGCCGACCTTGAGGCCCGGGGACTTGGCATCGTTGATGAAGTGGACCGGGATTTCGACGGTCACCTGGGTATTGCCGGAGACGCGCAGGAAATCGACATGCAGCGTGAAGTCGCGGACCGGATCGAGCTGATAGTCCTTCGGCAGAACCTTGTACTTCTTGCCGCCGACTTCGATGGTCGCTACGGTGGTCATGAAGCCACCGGCGTGAATGCGCTTCGTCACCTCATTGGTGTTGAGAGCGATGGCAATGGGGGCCTGCTTGTCACCATAGATGACAGCGGGAATCAAACCGTTGCGGCGAAGTTCACGGGCGGACCCCTTACCAACCCGTTCGCGCGCCTCGGCCTTGAGCTCGTAAGTTTCCTGGCTCATGGCTATTCCTTTCGAGGTTATTTGGAGAGTTCGGCGGCGGCGGGAAGCCTTGTTCCGTCGAACCGGAGGCGGGTTTCCCCATCCTCATCCGCGTTGCCTCCAAGGGTGTCTACGCGGACCGGTGGCCTATATTATAAGTCGGCCGTAAAGGCAAGTTGCGGATTGCTGCGGCTTTCCGATGGTATGTAGGCATTCGCCGAGGCGCTCAATTATCGAGTCCTGGCAACCTGCCGAGATCGCATCCGCCCTCCGGTCTCAACGCGACTATTCTTAAATCAGTCGCGATCTGCGCCTGTTCAAAAGCAAATTTGTCAGTGCCTGCCGCCACTTGGCTTGACATCGGCGCGCTTCGCATCTTTGGATGGCCGCAATCAAAAAAGCGGCTGAGGAGAAACTGGACTATGCGTCTTAAACTTGTCACGGCAACGAGCATGCTTGCCCTTTGCCTTTTTACCGCGGCCGAAAGCGCGGAGATTAACCAGGACGGCGCCGATGCGGTCAAGGAGACTTTGACCAAGCTGCTTCCCGATGATCTGGCGAAGAGCGGCTTTATCACCGTCAATCCCGCCGGCACGCGCTACGAGATCATCTATGATCTGGCGAAGCTGCTCACGAAAGGCGATCCGACGACCTTTACGATCAACGGGCTGACGCCGCTTTCGACGTTCGCGACGCCGCTCGACAGCGGGCTCTGGAACATCGAAGGCGACAACAGCTTCAACGTCTCCGGCCATTTCAAGGGTCCGGATCAGAAGCCGACGGATTTTACCTATTCCATCGCGTCGCTTGTTTATACCGGCGTCTTCGACCCGGCGATCAGCTATCTGCGCTCCGGCACCTTCGGGGCCAAAGACATCAAGATGGCCAGCAAATCCGAAACCGAGGAGGTCCATGCCAGCATCGCCAGCATGGACCAGAAGCTGAGTTCGACGGACAGCGCAGGCGGCAACGGACGTATCGATTTTGCCGGCAGCGGCTCGATGAGGAATTTCGTCGAGAAGGTTTCCGGCCTGCAAATGCCGCCCGTCGAAATCCGTGCCGATTCGATCGATGTCGACGCCAAAGTGAATGGTCTGCCGGCCAAGCAGATCCGCGAGATGGTCTTCTTCGTTCTCGATCACGTCGACGAAAAGGAATTGAGCCCTGAAAACAGTGACAAAATAAAGGGAATAGTAAAGGAAGCATTCCCGCTTCTTACCCTGTTCAGCGAGACGATCGGGGTCAACAATTTGACCATCAGCAGCGAGATGGGCAAGGGTGGCGCCAAAGCACTCGGCTATAGCCTGGCCATCAACGGGCCGAGCGACGCCATGCGTTTTGGGTTCGGTATGAATGCCCAGGAGATCAGCCTCGACACGCCGTTGATGCCGGCAAACTACGCCACCTTCATGCCGACCAACTTCGATTTTCAGCTCGCTATACCGAATCTTGATTTCGCAAGCTTCGGCGATGCCCTCATGGCGGTGGATTTCAAGGATGGGGCACCCGAGAAGACCGGCGAAGAGATGGCCAAGAAGCTCTTCCGCGACGGCCGGCTTGCCGTCGAGTTTCCGAGGATCAGCGCCAAGTCGCCGGTTTATGACGTCGATATGACGGGCAAGATCGAGGGGCGGGTCGACACCGAGAAGGATTATTCGATGGAGGCGACGATCCTTGCCCGCGATCTCGACAAGACGATCGCGGCAGTTCAGGAGCTGGCCAAGACGGATCCCGATCTCAACCAGGTCTCCTTCGGCATCATGATGGTTAAAGGCTTCGCCAAGACGGACCCCGACGGCCGTTCGCGCTGGGACGTCAGCATCAGCCGCGATGGTTCCGTGGCGGTCAATGGCCAGCAGATCAAGGGACCGGATGGCCCGGATCAGGATCAGGGGCTGGAGCCGGATGAGGAGCAGGAACCAGATCAAGGTCAGGACGCGGTACCTGCGCCGCAGCAGCAGCCTTGAGCGATATCAATTGGGATCAGAAATGAAAGAGAAAGGCCGGCCTTGTGCCGGCCTTTTCCGTTGGCTCAAACCGAGTCGCGATTCATGCGGCTCGGAGAGCATGCCCGGTGCTTGGTTCATCCGATGCGAAAATGGAAAGAGCCGGTCAAATGCCGGCTCCTTTCAATCAAATAGGCTGGAGACGGACTCTTCCTGGCTCGTTCGGCTGATGGCTTCGCCGATCAGCGGCGCCGTCGTCACGACGCGGATATTGTGCGCGGAGAGCACCGCCGTGGTTGGCTGGATCGAATCCGTGATGACGAGTTCGCGCAGCTTCGAGGAGGTGACACGGGTGACCGCGCCGCCGGAGAGAACGCCATGCGTGATATAGGCGGTGACGCTGGAGGCGCCCTGGGCGAGCAGTGCATCGGCCGCGTTGCAGAGCGTGCCGCCGGAATCGACGATGTCGTCGATCAGCAGGCAGTCCTTGCCGGTGACGTCGCCGATGATGTTCATGACTTCGGATTCACCTGGCCGATCGCGACGCTTGTCGACGATGGCCAGAAGACAGTCCAGCCGTTTGGCGAGCGCACGGGCGCGCACCACGCCGCCGACGTCGGGTGAGACGACCATGACGTTGCTGAGGTCATAATGGCTCTTGATGTCGCGCGTCAGCACGGGCAGGGCGAAAAGGTTGTCCGTCGGTATATCGAAGAAGCCCTGGATCTGGCCTGCGTGGAGATCGAGCGTCATGACGCGATCGGCGCCGGCTTCGGTGATCAGGTTTGCGACCAGCTTTGCCGAGATCGGCGTGCGGCCGGAGGCGCGGCGGTCCTGACGGGCATAGCCGAAATAGGGAAGAACAGCGGTGATGCGGCGTGCCGACGAACGACGCATGGCGTCGATCATGATCAGCAGTTCCATCAGGTGGTCGTTGGCGGGAAAGGCGGTGGGCTGCACGAGGAAGACGTCCTCGCCGCGCACGTTTTCCTGGATTTCCACGAAGATTTCCTGGTCGGCAAACCTTCGGACACTGGCTCTCCCCAAGGGAACATTGAGATAGTTGCAGATCGCTTCGGCGAGTTGCCGGTTCGAATTGCCTGCGAAAACCTTCATTTTGGTCCGCCTGTTATGCGCTGATAGCCGCGCTTTTTAGTCAGCTTCCCCGTGAATGCAAGGGCAAAGGCGTCACAGGCTTTGATATTTGCAAAAAGTTTGTGACTAACCGCCCTGAGTCTGCCGCCAGGAGGTGAATTCCGCGATGGTTTTCGATCCGATCTGCTGCATCACCGAGGCCGGAACGCCCGCCCAGGGATCGGCCGCCGCCGTGGGTACGCTTTCCTGGCCCTGGATGCGGTGCAGGCGAGCGCCGCCATTGTCGAGAATGTCCCAGACATAGACGACGGTAACCTTGCCGTCGTCGCTGAAGGCGGAAAGATAGCCTTTGAGGATGTAGTCGCTGCTCGCGTCGTTCGAACTTTTGATGGAAAGGCCGTGCGAGCGCGCCTCGGAGCCGAGCTGGCGCGAGAGGGGCGTCACCACCTGAACCGGCGCGCCGATGATCGGCAGGAAGCGCACGGTATTGCCACGGGCGGACGAGGATCCGGGGTCGAGCGCGGCGGTCTGCTGCGGCTGCCGCGTCTCGGCCGCCGGAGCGGCAGGCTCACCGACGCCGGCAGCCGGCGGCAGCGATTGGCCCACGATCGGGGCGGAGGCGGCGGGCGACGAGCCGCTCCTCGACAGGGCGTCTGCCTGCTCCTGCATTGTTGTCGGCGGCGCGCCGCTGCCGGGCCTGTAGGCCCGCTGCGATTGATTATAGGCCGGGTGATAGCCGCTCGGCTGCGCGCTTCCGGCGAAAACCGGCTGGCGGGCGCCCGCCAAACGTTCTGCCTCGCCCTGCGTGACCGGGCTCGACGGCGGGGGTGCGGAGGAATCGCCGATGCCGACTTGCGGCGTCAGCGCGTCGGTGGTGTTGCAAGCGGTCAGCAGAGCCATGACGGACAGGAGAGTGGGCACAGTCGCAGCTCGCGTCATCCGTCATCCGTCCTTCCCGCAATCGCATCAGCCCGCCCGAATTTATGCGGGCGGCGACCGTCGTCTGTCAATTCCGGATTCTCACCGGTTAATCTCGGTCTTCAAAGCCCGATAAAATCGAGCGGATGACGGGAAAGCGTGCGCGGTGCATCTGCCGTCGTCAGATAGGTCTGTCCGAGCGTCATCGCCGTACCCGTATCGGAATCGGCGATGATCATGTGCACGAAGAGCGACATGTTCGGCTCGATCGGCTGCGGATTGCCGACATGGAACATCTGGTGCTCCATCCAGGAGGGAGAGAAGCGGGCGCCGAGCGAATAACCGCAGGCATTCAGCCGGTGGCGGGCGAGGCCGCGCTCGTCCATGATCCGGGCATGCATGTCGAAGACGTCGCCGAAGGTGTGGCCGGGCTTCAGCACGGTCTCGATCGCCTCAATGGTTTCGCGGCAGGCATTGTAGAGCTCGCGGTGGCGTTGCATCGGCTCGCCGATGACGATCGTGCGCATCATGGCGGCATGGTAGTGCGCGTAGGTGCCGGCCCATTCGAGCGTCAGTTGGTCGTTGGCGTCAAGCTTGCGGCGGCCGGCCTTGTAGCGGCAGAGCAGGGCGTCGGCAGCGGAGCCGATGATGAACTCGTTGGCGGGATAGTCGCCGCCGCCCGAAAAAATCGCACCTTGCATGGCGGCGAGGATGTCGGCCTCGTCTGCCCCCGGTTTCGTCAGCCGGATTGCGGCGTCGAGTGCGTCATCGGCGAGATCGGCAGCGCGCTCGACATAAGCGACTTCCGTCGGGCTCTTGATAAGACGAAGGCGGCCGACGAGATAGGAGGCATCGACGATCTGGCCGAAGGTGGTCAATTGCGCGTCGAGCAGGCGGGCGACGTGGCCGGTCATGCCGTGCGTATCATATTCGACGCCGATGCGGGCGCCGAGCAGATCCATCTCGACCAGGAGGTTCTTCAGGTCGAGCGTCGGATCGGCATTGACCCTGTCGACCCAGATGTGGATGTCTTCGAGGATCGACGTGTGCTTGGCCTGGCGGAGATCGGCCGAGCGGGTTATCAGCGCCATTGTGCCGTCGCTCTTGACGACCAGCGTCTGGAAAAAGCAGTAGCCGAAGGTGTCGTAGCCGGTCAGCCAATACATGCTTTCCTGGGCGAAGAGCAGCAGGGCGTCGAGCTTTTCTTCCTTCATCTTCTCGGTGAGGCGTGCAAGCCGGCTTGCGAACTCGGCCTTTTCGAAATGCAGTGCCATTCTGCTCAAGTCTCCCTGATTGATATCGCTGAAATCTGGCGGCCGTAGTCAGGCTCGTTGCGATGTGTCGTCCTGCGGTAGGAAAAGAAGCGCTCGCTATCCGGATAGGTGCAGAGGCCGAGGCTTTCGGCCTGCACACCAGCCCGCGTCAGCCTGTCGATCGTCAGCGCCGGCAGATCGAACATGGCGCGGCCCGGCGTTGCGGACGGCTTGAAAAAGCGCTCATATTCCGGATTTTCGGCGACGAAGCGATCGACGAATTCCGGTCCGACCTCGTAGCTCGTCTGACTGATCGAGGGGCCGAGGCAGGCCAGTATGCTGGCGCGACCGGCCCCCAAGGCTTCCATGGCCGAAATGGTGTTTTCGAGAACACCATTCAGCGCACCCTTCCAGCCGGCATGGGCAGCGCCGATGACGCGATTTTGGGGGTCGGCAAAGAGGATCGGACCACAATCGGCGGCCAGCACGCCAAGCGCAATGCCGGGAACCGCCGTCACCATCGCGTCGGCGTCGGGGCGGGCGCCGTCGTAATCAGCGCCGATGGTCACGACGTCGGACGAATGCACCTGATGAACGGTTGCCAACCGCTCGAGCGGCAGATTGAACCAGGCAGCGACGCGGCGGCGGTTTTCCATGACGTTTCCGCGCTCGTCGTTGGAGCCGAGGCCGACATTGAGACCGCGATAGATCCCTTCGGAAACGCCGCCGGTCCGGGTGAAATAGCCGTGGCGGATAGTGCCGCCCGTCGCTTCGTTCAGCAGCGTGCTTTGGATCGGTGCGGGAGAGGCCGCGTCCTGCATCTGTAATTCCGGGTTTTTCGAGGGGTTTGTTTTTGTCCCGAGCGCATCGCATCCACGGCGCGCTTCAAGTTCCTGTTTGGCGCGGATGTTGGCTCAGCCGCGTGCGCCCTGTCAATCCACTGGGCGAAAGGGCATGAGATCGACTGCAGGATGGGAGACTGCCATGACCTTGAAGAGTTCGCCCATCCGGCCTTCACCGGCGCCGGCAAGCCTGTCGACTGCCGACTGGATTACCTGCTGGGTCTGCGGTTCGCGGTCACGCCCTAGGGCGGCGGCGCGTTCGAGAATGCCGAGGCCAGTCAGAAAATCGCCCTGGTGCAGGGCACCGTTCAGATGCAGGCCGGCCGAGAGCGCCGTTTCGGCGAGCTGTTGGAAATCGACATGGCTTGTCAGATCGGCTTCGCCGGGATGGGCGAGCGGCGGATCGAATTCATGCATGCGCACCGCCTGCAGTGTATCGCCGAAACCGGTGACGAGATGGCCGTAGTCGATCACCAGCGCCGTCCCGCCGAAGGCGCGCAGCCGCTCGCAGATCGCCATCATCACCGCCTGACGGGCCGGCGAAATCTCGAAAAGCGTGCCGAGCGCCAGATTCTGCACCGGTTCGGGAAGAAGCGCAGGGTCGAGACCGGCGACGCCGGCTGCGAAGGTCAGCTCGCCGTCGGCGTCAAGCCCAACCATACGCTCGCGGAAGCCGGTCTGCGTGCGGATGAACTGGCGGATCGGGATCGCGTCGAACAATTCGTTGGCGGCGATCAGCGTGAAGCCGGGCGGGACTTCGTCGAAACCGTCGTGCCAGAAGATTCTTTCGCCATACGCTTCGAGAGTCTGGCTCTGGACGTCGCGCAGGCGCTCGCTGGTTTCGACGAGATGAACGCTCATCGTGTCGAAAAGCGGCGGGGCGATGCGGGCGATGACACGCAGCATATCCGCCATCATCGTGCCGCGGCCGGGGCCGATCTCAACGAGGCGCACCTCTGTCGGCTTGCCGTGGCGCTGCCAGGCATGGACGATGAAGACGCCGATCATCTCGCCGAAGATCTGGCTGACTTCAGGCGCGGTGACGAAATCGCCGGAGCGGCCGAACGGCTCGCGGGTGCGGTAATAGCCATGTTCGGGATCGGCGAGGCAGAGGGAGAAATAGTCGGTAACGCTGATCGGGCCGTTGGCCTGGATGATCGCCTTGATCTTTTCGCCTAAAGCGGTGGTCATGTCGCGCGTCCTGCCATGGTCAGAGCTGCGGCGCAGCCTGGTGGCGGGCGCGAAGGACCGCCCAAAGGCCGAGCAGGATCATCGGGGAGGAGAGAACCATGCCCATGGTCAGCCAGCTCGTTCCGAGGAGGTAACCGAGCTGAGCGTCGGGCTCGCGGAAGAATTCGACGAAGATGCGCGACAGCGCATAACCGCAGACGAAGACGCCGGTGACGAAGCCGGGGCTCTTCAGCGCGCGCATGCCGTAGACGAAGGCGGCCAGTACCAGAAGCAGGACGATGCCTTCCAGGCCGGCCTCGTAAAGCTGGCTCGGATGGCGGGCGAAGGGGCCGCCGGTCGGGAAAACCACAGCCCAGGGGACGTCGGTCAGCCGGCCCCAGAGCTCGCCATTGATGAAATTGGCGATGCGGCCGAAGAAAAGGCCGAAGGGAACGACGGCGGCGACAATATCGAACAGGCTCCAGATCGGAATCGCGTTGCGTCTAGCAAAGATGATCATGGCGATCGTCGTGCCGGCCAGTCCACCGTGAAAGGACATGCCGCCGTTCCAAATCTCGACTGCGCGGATGGGATTGCGCAGGACGGCGGACAGGTCGTAGAAAAAGATATAGCCGAGACGGCCGCCGAGGACGACGCCGAGGGCTGCCCAGACGATGAAATCGTCGAGCTGCGTCTTCGTTATCGGCGATCTATTGCCGGGCCAGAGACTGTCATTGGCAGCGATGCGACGCGCATAGGCCCAGCCGAGCAGGATGCCGGCGACGTAAGCCAGGCCGTACCAGTGAATCGCCAGCGGACCGATCGAAAAAGCGATCGGATCGATGTCAGGGAAAGGCATGATGGCAAGGAGATTGGCTGCTGTCGGCAAGGTTTTCCCATCCGTTGAGGTCGGCGGAACATGCCGCCGCGATCCCGGACGGTCAAGTGCATTGTTCGTGATCGCTCCTGCGCGCGCCCGCGTCCGGACAAGGCTAGCCGGCGCAAAGCGCTTGCATCGCGGGTGGCGAAGCCCTACCTCAATCTTCGAAGCCCTGAAGGGCTGAATTCACCTTATGCGAAGGAGAAAAACGCCATGACGACCGGAACGAACCGCATCATGGACGAGTTCGCCAAGCTGATGACCGACGCGGCAGGTGCCGCGCAGGGAGTCCGCAAGGAGATCGAGACGGCTTTCAACGCCCAGGCCGAGCGTTGGTTGAACAGCATGGACGTGGTCAAGCGCGAGGAATTCGAGGCCGTGCGCGAAATGGCGATCAAGGCGCGCGACGAAAACGAGGCGCTTGCCGCCCGTATCGCGGCGTTGGAGGCCAAGCTTGCCGGCGAGAGCAATTGAAATCCCGGTAGGGTGCAGATGCGGCGTTGCCTTCATGTCACACGCCGCACCTGTCATAAAAAATTCCAGGTGAGTTTTCCACCTGTGGACACTGCCAAAAAAGCCAATTCGCAGAGTCGCTTATTCTCCCTTCTGAATTGAGTTTCGAAGAGCTTTCCACAACGGCCCGACCGTATTTTCCTCTCGGGGGGCTGGCAGGTGGCAAGGGTCATTATACACTGATTTTAAATGATGATTCGAAGTGACTTGGTAAGCTCCGGGCAGGTTATCTGCGTTAAGTCTGGCAGCGGTTCAACGATCATCCGGTGGTGGTTTCCGGTATTTGCGTGTGTCTTTCTTGTGTTCGTATACCAAGCTAAGTCGCATTCGTTCCGGTCAAGAAGGTGCTGCATGAACCTGATGGAATTGGAAGTCGAGCGTCAGTCGAACCCGGTCGATATGATCGAGTACGTGGCCTCCAACAATGACTGGTCGTTCGAGCGGTCCGGCGAGGACGAGATCGCGATGACGGTCGAGGGGCGCTGGGCCGACTATCATGTGTCCTTCTCCTGGATGGAGGAATTCGAGGCGCTGCATCTTGGCTGTGCTTTCGATATCAAGGTGCCCGACATCCGGGTCAACGAAGTGGTCAAGCTGCTCTCAGCGATCAACGGGCAGGTGCTGATGGGGCATTTCGACCTCTGGCGTCAGGAAGATGTTGTCATCTTCAGGCAGTCGCTGCTGCTTGCCGGCGGCGCGGAGCCGACCAACCGTCAGGTAGAGGTGCTGCTTTCCAGCGCGCTCGATACCTGCGAAGCCTATTTCCAGGCATTCCAGTTCGTCGTCTGGTCCGGTATGGACGCGACGAAGGCGATGGAAGCTGTGCTCTTCGAAACGGTCGGCGAGGCATAAGATGCCGGCGAAGGCTTTCTCCTCCAGGAATCCCGTTGTGCTGATCGGCGCCGGAAACATGGGCGGGGCGATGCTCTCCGGCTGGCTGAAAAGCGGCGTGCCCGGCTCGGCCGTCATCGTCGTCGATCCCGGCCCGTCACCGGCGATGCTTGCAACGATCGGCGAGGCTGGGGCGAGGCATCTGACAGCAGTTCCGGCCGAGCTGAAGGCAAGCGTGCTGTTCCTGGCGGTCAAGCCGCAGGTGATGGAGACGGTGTTGCCAGCGGTGAAGAGCGCCGTCGGAGCGGAAACGGTCGTCGTTTCGGTCGCCGCCGGCAAAACGCTCGGCTATCTCGAGAAGCACCTTGGTAAGGCCGCGATGGTGCGGGCCATGCCGAACACGCCGGCGATGGTCGGCCGCGGCGTCACTGGAGCCTTTGCCAATTCAGCGGTTAGCGATCAGCAGCGCGAGCGCGTCGATTCCCTCCTGCGCGTCTCCGGCCCTGTGGAATGGGTGCCTGCGGAGGCCGATATCGATGCCGTGACGGCGCTTTCGGGCAGCGGTCCGGCCTATGTGTTTTATCTCGTCGAATGTATGGCGGAGGCAGGCCGCAAACTCGGCCTGCAGGCGGACCTCGCCATGCGTCTTGCGCGGGAAACTGTCGCGGGGGCTGGTGAGCTTTTGCACCAGTCCCCCGACGAAGCTGCGCGGCTGCGGCAGAATGTAACTTCTCCCGGCGGCACGACGGCGGCCGCACTTGCCGTGCTGATGGCCGAGAACGGCATGCAGCCGCTGTTCGACGCGGCGCTCGCTGCGGCGCGCAAGCGGGCCGAGGAACTGGCCGGCTAGAGCGCCGCGCGTCCATAAGAAGCGCTACTACTTTAAACATGCGCTAGGGGAGCCCCTATGGCCGAAGAGATCACCTATGCCGATTTCGAGCGTGTCGACATCCGGGTCGGCACAATCGTCGAGGCCAACGCCTTTCCGGAAGCGCGCAAGCCGGCGATCAAGCTGGTCATCGATTTCGGCCCCGAAATCGGCGTGAAAAAATCCTCGGCGCAGATCACCGTACATTACACGCCGGAAAGACTGATCGGCCGGCAGGTGCTCGGCGTCGTCAATTTCCCGCCGCGGCAGATCGGGCCGTTCCGCTCGGAAGTGCTGACGCTGGGATTCGAGGACGAGAACGGCGCGATCGTGCTTGCGGCGGTCGAGCAGCCGGTGCCGAACGGCAGGAAGATGATGTGAGCATGGGCTCACATCGTTTTATGAGTCTCGCCTGACGCCTTGGCGCTGGAAGCTCCACCGGTTCTGATTTCCTGCAGAAACGGATTGCTCCGCCGTTCGTCGCCGATGCGGCTGCCGGGACCGTGGCCGCAGATGAAGCCGACGTCGTCGCCGAGCGGCAGGACCTTGTCGCGGATCGAATCCAACAGCTGCTGGTGATTGCCGCCCGGCAGGTCGGTGCGGCCGATCGAGCCGTTGAAGAGCACATCGCCGAGATGGGCGAAATTCTGCGCCCGGTTGAAATAGATCACGTGGCCGGGCGCATGGCCGGGCGCGTGATAGACCTCGAAGTCGTGGGCGCCGAAGGAGACCTTGTCGCCGTCCTTCAGCCAGCGGTCGGGGAGGACGTTGCGCAATCCCGGTATGCCGTATTTTTCCGCCTGTGCCTCGATCCGCTGCAGCAGCGGCAGGTCGTCCTGATGCGGCCCCACGATGTCGACGCCCAGGGCTTCCTTCAAGTCCCGGGCGCCGCCGGCATGGTCGAGATGGCCGTGCGTCAGCCAGATTTCCTTTATGGTCAGGCCGCTTTTCTCGATCGCCTGCAGGATGAGCGGCACGTCGCCGCCCGGATCGACGACGACGCCTTCTTGAGTCTCGGGGTCGAAGAAGACCGTGCAGTTCTGCTGAAAGGGGGTCACCGGAATGATGCCGGCCTGGAGCATGCCCATGGGTGCCTCGCTTGGGTGTCTCGGGTGCTCAGGGTATAGTCCGAAACGGCGGCGAGGACAGCCGAAATCTTCTGCTTTTGACGGGTGTTTCACGGCAACAAGACCGGCTGCAACACAAGTTTATAGAGCTTCTCCGCCGTCCCGACATCGATAAAATCAAACTTTATTCTATTTTTTCAAAGGCTTGTGCGGATGTGTCTACAGTTGTCGTTTTGGCGGACGGGGCGCATGGGAACATCGTGGAACCCCATGCGTTGTCCGGCCATCGAAACCAAGGAGACGCTCAAATGACCTTGAAGAGAAACATCTTGCTGGCTGGAGCCGTGCTCCTGGCGAGCAGCGGTCTGGCGCAGGCGGAGATGGTAGCGACCGCGGTCAACGATCTCAACGTGCGTGCCGGTCCGGGCCCGCAATATCCGGCCGTCGGTCTTGCAACCCGCGGCTCGACCGCGGTGCTTGATGGCTGTATCGAAGGCAGCCGCTGGTGCCGTGTCGACGTCAACGGCATGCGCGGCTGGGTCTATGCGGATTACCTGCAGATGGAATACGCCGGCAACCAGGTTATCGTCGAGCAGCATCGTGCCGAGATCGGCGTTCCCGTCGTGACCTACGAGTCGACCGCCAGCGTTGTCCCGGCTGACCCGCAGCCGGCGCCGGGCGATGAATTGATCGGCCCGGTCGGGGCTGTCGACGCCATCACGCCGCCGGAGACGGTACGCACCTATATCGAGACCAATCCGGCTCAGACTGTGCGGCTCGGCGGTGACGTTGTCGTCGGTGCGGAAGTGCCCGGCGATGTCACCTTCCAGACCATTCCCGACTATGAATACCGCTATGCAAGGATCAATGACCGTCCGGTACTGGTCGATCCCGGCACGCGGCGGATCGTCTATGTCTATGAATGACGGGATCGATCACTCGAGATGAGGCGGCCGCCGGCCGCCTCATTCCTGCCAAAACCCCGTCCACTCTTCCCTCCCGTATGGGTTGATTTTTCCTCACTCTTTCTTTTAGGATATGCTAAAATAAAGATATGCCGAGGGTTCGGCATAGAACGGCGATCGGGGAGATTGCCAGAGGAGGAAATCATGGAAGCGCTACTTCCGTTCATCGTCCAACTGATTGCCGGTGCCATCGGCGGCAACGCTGCGAGCGCCGCCTTGAAGCAGCATGCGATCAACGTCGTCGGCCGGACGATTGCAGGTGCGATCGGCGGTGTCGGCGGCGGCATGCTGCTCGGCATGGTCGGTGGTGACGCCACGATGGCCGGCCTGATCGCCGGTGGAATCGGCGGCCTGATCGGCGGTGGTATCCTGTCGACGCTCGCCGGCCTGGTGATGGCGCGGGCACACAGGTAAAGTCCGACGGGCGTTTGCTGCGCCGGACCGATCGCGTGGGAACCGTTATCCGGCGGCGACCGCCGCCGGATAAACGTTTTTCATATAGTCGTTCATCAGAGTCTGGGAGATCGTCGCCGGCCGAGCCGGTGAGAAACACTTGCTGAACACAGGTGGTTTCTCCGGCAGGATCGCGCGCTCGATCACCAGATGTCGCGGCGCCTGGCGAGTTCGATGACGGGCTGGCGGGTGATGCCGTTTCAGGAATTGGTCCCGGGTCGCCGTATCAATGACGCCATCCTTGACGAAGAAGATGTTGGCGCCCGTGGCTTCGGCGACCTGGTCGCGATAATCGGGAATCATAACTAAGCCATCCCAAAGCTCCTCCGGCCCTTCGCGCGCCATGCCTGTTGATTGTTGTCCCAATTACGTTTTATCCACAGACGCAGGAGGAAATCATGTATTGCGTCGGAGCTCCGGGCAGGCCTTGGTTTCTCCTGCATAATTCCTCAAATCGGAATCGATTTGAGAATGAAGTTATGCAGTAATTCAAGGTGCTACAGCTTCTTGTGCGTCTGAAAGACTGCAGCACTGTGGGGAAATACAGTCCAGGCGGGGCTCCCGCAGAGTTCCGGGAAGCTAACAGCGACGCAAAAACTGACATACCGTCGCGGTGCGTTTCCCGGAATGCGCGGAAAGAGAAAGGAAATGCCGAGTGTCACGACAGACCGGTCCGAAAGCAGCCAAGCCGGAGCCGCTGGCAACGCCAATGGAAGATGCAGGGGGTATCGATTTCGAGATCATCGAGCTGTTCTTCTTCGCCTATCGCGACTTCGTTTCCGATCCTGACGCCATCCTCGAAAAGAGCGGCTTCGGCCGGGCGCATCACCGCGTCGTGCATTTCGTCAATCGCAATCCCGGCATGACGGTGGCCGATCTTCTCGACACGCTGAAGATTACCAAGCAGAGTCTCGCAAGGGTGCTGAAACAGCTGATCGATTCAGGCTATATTCGCCAGGTGGCCGGTCCCGAGGACCGTCGGCAACGCAAGCTCTATCCGACGAAATCGGGGCGCGAGCTGGCGCTTGCGCTTGCAGAGCCGCAATCGCGCCGCATTGAGCGGGCATTCGAAGGAGCTTCTGCGCCGGTGCGGGAGGGCGTGAAGGCCTTCCTCAGCGGCATGCGGGACAGGAAGAAGGCGGATTGAATGGCGGTCAAGACAGGTATTTCCGACGATGCTGCGCATCTGCTGGTGGTCGACGATGACTCCCGCATCCGCGCACTGCTCAATCGTTATCTCGCCGAGAACGGTTTTCGCGTCACTGTTGCGGCCGACGGCGCCGAGGCGCAGCGTAAGCTCGCGGGTCTTGATTTCGATCTCATCATCATGGACGTGATGATGCCCGGTGAATCCGGCATCGACGTTACCCGTGGGCTTCGGGCGATCAAGAACGTGCCGATCATCATGCTGACCGCGCTGGCGGAATCGGGCAATCGCATCGAAGGCCTCGAGGCCGGCGCCGACGACTATCTCTCCAAGCCCTTCGACCCGCGCGAGCTGGTGCTGCGCATCAACAATATCTTACGCCGCAACGCCAGCGGCGAGGGGCTGAAGATCGAACAGGTCATGTTCGGACCCTACACCTTCTCCTTGACCCGCAAGGAGCTGAAAAAAGCCAGCGAGGTGATCCGGCTTACCGACCGCGAGCAGGAAATCATGCTGCTCTTTGCGCGGCGCGCCGGTGACACCATCCCCCGCCACGAGCTGATCGGCAATGACACCGAAGTCGGCGAGCGGACGATCGACGTGCAGATCAACCGGCTGAGGCGCAAGATCGAGGAGGATCCGGCCAACCCCGTCTGGCTGCAGACGGTGCGCGGCATCGGATACAGGCTGAGCATCGACTAGAATTGAGGAAGTGGAGTATAATGCCGATTACGGTTCGCACTTTCCGGCATTATGCTTTGAACGGCCGGGACGGACGCTGATGGCGACAATGGACAGCTTGCGGCGGGAAGACCGCGCTCCTGCGGCGGGCTGGCGCTGGTTCGTCCGTTGGCTGCGGCGCCGATTGCCCACAGGACTTTACGCCCGCTCACTGCTGATCATCATCATCCCGATGGTGCTGCTGCAATCCGTCGTCGCCGCCGTCTTCATGGAGCGTCACTGGCAAATGGTGACCGAGCGGCTGTCGCTCGCCGTCACCCGCGACATCGCCGCGATCATTGAGATCGTCGAGACCTATCCGCAAAATTCGGATTATAGCGAGATCACCCGCATCGCGCGCGATCAGCTCAACTTGCAGATCTCGATCGAGCCGGACGGCGACCTGCCGCCACCGCGCGTCAAGCCGTTCTTCTCGATCCTTGACGGCATCCTCACCGACGAGATCACCAACGAGATCCACCGGCCTTTCTGGATCGACACGGTCGGCAACTCGAATCTTGTCGAGATCCGCATCAAGCTCGAGAACAAGATCCTCAGGGTGTTGGCCAAACGTAGCCAGACCTATGCTTCCAACACCCATATCTTCATCGTCTGGATGGTCGGCACATCGCTGGTGCTGATCGGCATCTCGATCCTTTTTCTGCGCGGGCAGATCCGGCCGATCCTGACGCTGGCGCGGGCTGCCGAAAGCTTCGGCAAGGGGCAGAAGCCAGACAATTTCTATCCGCGCGGCGCCGACGAAGTCAGGCGCGCCGGCCTTGCCTTCATCCTGATGCGCGAACGCATCGAGCGGCAGATCGAGCAACGCACGGCGATGCTTTCCGGCGTCAGCCACGACCTGCGCACCATCCTCACCCGTTTCAAACTGCAACTGGCGCTCGCCGGCGACAATCCTGACCTGCATGGCCTGAACGACGACGTCAATGATATGCAGACGATGCTGGAGGCTTACATGGCCTTCGCCCGCGGCGAAGTCGAAGAGGATGTCGGCGAGCTGAAGCTCAGCGAGATTTTCGCCAAGCTGGAATCCGATTTCGTCCTGCACGGCAAAAAGTTCGCCTATTCGATCGAGGGCGACGACGACATTTCCGTCAGGCCGAATGCCTTCATGCGGCTCGTCACAAACCTTGCCTCGAACGCGCGCCGTTATGCCGATAGGCTCGACATCGAGGCCAAACACAATGCCAAGTGGTTGACGGTTATTTTCGACGATGACGGGCCGGGCATTCCGGAAAAGAATCGCGAGGACGTGTTCAAGCCATTCTTCCGGCTGGACACGGCCCGCAATCTCGATGCGTCGGGCACCGGGCTCGGTCTTGCCATCGCCCGCGATATTGCCCGCAGCCATGGCGGCAACGTTACGCTCGGTGACAGCCCGCTTGGGGGCTTGCGGGCAACGATCCGTATTCCCGCTTAACTCTTTGCCGTCAACTTTACGGCGTTGCGCGTATCGAAATCATCCAGGCGCTCCACGATCCAACGCCAGAGGGTGACGACCTGCATCAGGAGGTCGCGGCCGAGCGGCGTCAATTCATATTCGACGCGCGGTGGAATCTCGGGATAGAGCGTACGAATGACGAGCCCGTCGTTCTCGAGCGTGCGCAGCGTTTGCGTCAGCACTTTCTGGCTGATGCCCTCGACCCGTTCCAGCACGCGTGAGAAGCGTAAGGGCGCGCCGGCATCGGAGAGCACGTGCAGGATGCGCAGCGGCCACTTCGCCGCCGCCCGCTCGATCAACGCGCGCGCCCGTGCATCCTGTTCATCCGTCATGTTGCAGCAGAAATCGAATATGTCATCGGCCACTCGGTTACCTCGAGGTGTCTATAGATCGTTCTGGTACCTTCTTTCGATTGGAAACAATAGTACATACATGGTCCGGGAGCCAATCAAGGAGAGGTTTCCGATGTCGAAGGTATGGTTGATTACGGGGAGTTCGCGTGGTCTCGGCCGCGCACTGGCGGAGGCAGTCCTCGCCTCCGGCGACAATCTGGTGGCGACGGCCCGCGATCCCGCCCGGCTTGCCCATCTTTCCGAACGTTATGGCGGCCAGGTGCTGACGCTGGCGCTCGACGTGACCGACGAGGCGGCGGCAACGGCGGCGGTGGAGGCCAGCGTGAAACGGTTCGGACGCATAGACGTGCTTGTCAATAACGCCGGCTACGGCAATGTCGGCTCGGTCGAGGATACCAGTCTTGCCGATTTCCGAGCCCAGATCGAGACCAACCTGTTCGGCACGATCATCATGAGCAAAGCGGTCATCGCTCTGATGCGCGGACAGGGGGCGGGACATATCATCCAGCTCTCGTCCGTGGGCGGGCGCATCGGGCCTGCCGGGCGTGGAGCCTATTCAGCGGCGAAATTCGGCGTCGAGGGCTTTTCCGAGGTGCTGGCGAAGGAGGTTGCGCCATTCGGCGTCAAGGTGACGGTGATCGAGCCCGGCGGCTTCAGGACGGATTTCGCTGGCGCCTCGACGGTGCTTGCCGAGGGGCGGGCGGAGTATGCGGAGACGGTCGGCGCTACGGTGCGCTTCCAACGTGAATATGACGGCCGTCAGCCTGGCGATCCCGCCAAAGCGGCTTCGGTCATCATCCACATTGCCGGTCTCGACGCACCACCGTTCCGGTTGCTGCTCGGCAGCGACGCCGTGCGCAATGTCGAGAAGGCGGACGCGGCACGCATCGAGGCCGATCGCGAATGGCGCGCCGTCAGCGTCTCGACAGATTTCGAGCCTGATGCGGAGGTGCAGGCGATGCCCTGGGAGAAGAAGGCCGGCTGAAATGAGCCAAAAACAAAGCGCCGCGGAAGAGCGGCGCCTTGCGATGCATGGGTTGGAAGATCAGCCGGCGGTGCAGAAATGGCTGCGGCCGTCATAGCCGATATAGGTGCCGCTGCGCGGATCGAAGGAGCGGTAGCGGTACGAGCAATAACGCTCCCATTGCGGTGTCCAAGGCTCAACCGACGCCCGGACCGGCGCATAATATCGCGGCTGCTCAACATAGCGCGGCTCTTCAACGTAGACGCGGCGCGGGGCGCGGTAGACAGGAGCGGGTTCATAGTAGTCCGACCCGTAGGGCGGGTCGATGTAGCGGGGTTCGTCGTAAACAGGGCCGTTATTGGCGTTGGCGATAACCGAGCCAACAATCAAGCCGGTGGCAAGACCGACAGCGCCGCCGACGAGGGCGTCGTTGTTGTTATGATGGCGCCAGTGGCGGTCGCGGGCCGAGGCCTCGCCGATGACGGAGAGAGTAAGCGCAGCAGCCGTTGCGGTCAGCAGAAGAGTCTTGGCGAGCCTGTTCATAACCATCAAGTCCTAATCCCGGAAGCCGAACGCCGGCTCCTTCTCGATGGTGTCAGTCCTAGAGATTTCTAGCTGAACGAAGGCTGAACGACAAAACCCGGCATTGCTGCCGGGCTTCAACTCGAATTCGACAGCCTTGTTAAGCGCTCAGCCCGCAATCTGCAGATTGACGGCCTTGGGGCCCTTGCCGCGGCGATCCGGCTCCGTGTCGAAGCTTACCTTCTGGTTTTCCGTCAAACCGGCCAGCCCAGAGGCCTGAACGGCAGAAATGTGAACGAAGATATCGGCGCCGCCCCGGTCCGGCTTAATGAAGCCGAAGCCTTTGTCGGTATTGAAGAATTTTACAGTGCCAGTCTCGGCCATGCGTCAGGTCCTTTTCTCTCTGCCCGCCATCCACACGGGCAGCATCATAGCATTTGCCTCCTTGCGGGAGGTGTTGGCAGGCAAGTCTTGAAATGTGAGAAAAAGGTCCCCTCTACCTCGGCCTTTTCCAAGCAGGACTTTCGCCTGCCTTATTTGGAACCGGCTGACCGGAATATTAGCGTTCCCGGCGCGCAAATACTTAAGGACTTCCCATGCTCGCAAAATGCCCGAACGCGCCGAGAGTGCTGCGTTTAGGGGATTTTGGCAAGCAAAAGTTTTTTAACGTGTCCTTCCGGGCACACTTTCGCCGCTATCCGATTTGGCGCAAAAACGCAAAATTTCCTTCGCGAATGGCGAATGATTAACGTTTTATATCGTCTGCAATCTAAGTTGCGAGCAGATTTTCCCAAAAATGCAACGTAAACGGGCTTTCCGGGTTCCCTAATTTTTTTTTAGAATCCGGCATTCACCCATATTTGGACGCGTGTTCAGGCCGGGGGCAGCGGCGGCGGGCGAATCCAGGCACGAGTTCGACTACAAGCATAGCGGTAAACATTAGCGCACAACCTGTATATCCCGTCGCCGGCATCGACTCACCGAGGAGCACGGCTGCAAGCGACGCGCCGAAGAGTGCTTCCGAAGAGAGGAAGATCGCCGCCTGGGAGGGCGTCGTATAGCGCTGGGCGATCACCTGCAGCACGAAGGCCAGCCCCGACGAGAAGATGCCGACGTAGAGGATTTCAGGTGCTGCGGCCCATATTGCCGAAAAACTGATCGGTTCGACGGCCGCGGCAATGGCGAGCGCGCAGACCGCGGTGACGGAAAATTGCGTGGCCGACAGGGCGAGTGGCCTTCCAGTCTTGGAAACTGTCGTGCCGGCAAGGGTAATCTGGATCGCCCAGAAGACGGCGCAGACGACGGTCAGCAGATCGCCTGATGTGAGCGCCGAGAGATGGCCGCCGGACAGGAGATAGATGCCGGCGAGCGCCATCAGCGCGCCCGGCCAGATGATCCAATGCGGGGCACGACGCAGGAAGAAAACGGCGATAACAGGCACGAAGACGACATAGAGGCCGGTGATGAAGCTGGAGTTCGTCACCGTTGTCGTCTGCAGGCCGATCTGCTGGGTGGCCGCGCCACCGAAAAGGGCAAGACCGGTGAGGATGTAAAACTTCGCATGGCGGACGCTCGTCTTCTCTCTCGGTTTACGCGCTTCCAAAAGAACGAAAGGCAGCACGGCCAATGCGGCGACGGCAAAACGCAAGGCGATGAACCAGAAGGGGCCGATCGCCTTCATCGCGGTCGACTGGGCGACGAAGCCGCCGCCCCAAATGGCGGCTGCAAGCAACAGGAGGAGGTTCGCCTGAATGCGTGTCATGTCGTCCTCAAAGGAGAAGGGAGATTGTCCAAGCGGTTAGCAGTTGCGTTTCCTGTAAGCAAGGGCGAAGACTTGGCGCCTGATGATGGAGTCGAGGGCATGCAACGCGAAAAGCAGCAGCCGGCCAGCAACACGGAGGCACCGGTCACGGCAGGCTATTCCGGTACGCCGCTCGCCAGGAAGCTCGGGCTTGCGCAGGGGCAGGCTGCCGCTCTTCTCGGTGTTCCCGAAACGATCAAAGACATCAATGGTTTCGACGGTTTTGCCTCGGTCGTCCGCGTGCTTCCCGAGACGCTGCGGGCCTTCGACTATGTGCATTTCTTTGTGGCTGAGCGCAGGGTCCTGGAAGCAGCCGGGCCCACGCTTTTCCGTGCTCTGAAGCCCGACGGCATGATCTGGATCTCCTGGCCGAAGAAGAGTTCACGCGTGCCGACCGATATCACCGAAGACGTGCTGCGGGAAATCCTACTGCCTATCGGTCTGGTCGACATCAAGGTCTGTGCAGTCGACGAGATCTGGTCCGGGCTGAAATTCGTCATTCGCAAGGAATTGCGCGGCGCGTTGTGACCGCTCAACCATTGTTGGCTTGCGCCCGCGAGACTCTGAGCAGTGCGCCGTCATCCTCGTCCGTCACCATCAGCAGTGCGCCATCGGGTGCCACGACGACGTCGCGCAGGCGCCCATATTCCCCTTCGAACAGGCGTTCCTCGGCGACGAAGGCGCCGCTCTCATCACGCTGCATGCGCGAGAGCAGCTGGAATTTCAGGGCCGCGACGAGGAAGTCGCCGTCCCATTCCGGGAACATGGCGCCGCGATAGACGGCGAGCGCGCCGGGCGCAATCGACGGGTCCCAATACTGCAGCGGCTGCTCCAGTCCTTCCTTAGCGGTGCCTTCGCCGATCTCGGCGCCCGAATAGTCGCGGCCATAGGTGATGATCGGCCAGCCGTAGTTCTTGCCGGCTTCGGGCTGATTGATCTCGTCGCCGCCGCGCGCGCCGTGTTCGACGGTGTAGAGCTTGCCGTCCTTGGCATCGAAGGTGATGCCCTGGGGGTTGCGGTGGCCTTTCGACCAGATCTCCGGCAACGCCTTGCCGCCGCCCTTGAACGGATTGTCAGAGGGAATACTGCCGTCGGCATTGATGTGGATGATCGCGCCGGCATTGTCCTGCCAGTCCTGCGAACGCTCGCGGTCACCGCGGTCGCCGACGCTGATGAACAGCGTGCCATCACGGGCGATGGCGATGCGCGAGCCATAATGCATGTTGGTTGATGTGAAACGCCGCATGGTAAAGACAGGCTTCACGGCCTCGAGCGTCTTTTCGTCGGCGGAAAGCGTCGCGCTGAAGGCTGCGGTGCCGGAGCCCTGAGCATTGGCGATGGCGGCGGTGAAATAGAGTTTTCTGCTCGTGGCAAAATCCGGGGCGAGCGCCAAGTCCAGGAGGCCGCCCTGGCCGCGGGCACTGACCTTGGGCACGTTCCCGAGCGGATCGGACAGTTTGCCGTCGCGGATAATGCGCATGCGGCCGGGCCGCTCGGTGACAAGATAGGCGCCGTCGGGCAATGCCTCGACCGCCCAGGGATGTTCGAGGCCATCGGCCAGTTTTTCGACACGGACGGTTGGGCCTTGCGTGTTCACGGTATCTGCCGCGTTGGCCGATATGGCGCTGACCAGAACCAGCGCCGCCGCGAAATGCAAGGCGGATATTCTCTTCATCTTTGCTCCCGTCGTCTTTTCATGCTGAACGTGGAGCGGGCAGGGGGCGGCTTCAAGCCTTATTCGCCCTTCAATAACGGCTTTGTGTTCGGCGCTTGAACGGAGCCGGTCGCCTCATCGTCCACCAGTTCCGCCTCGAGGATGTAGCGCAGCGGCCCGCGTTCGGTCGCATCGAAGGGCCAGCAGGTGGTCAGCACGAGTCGGCGGCCATCCGAGGCGGGGTCGATGCCGCTCGCATCCCAGGCGGCGATCCGGCCCTCGCCGGCCTTGAAGGTCAATAATTTGCCGTCACGGCGGGTGACTTCGATCGTGTCGCCCGGCTTTACATATTGCAGCCAGCGGAAATGCGTGTCGCGATGGGCGGCGATGACGGACGTGCCTTGCTCTCCCGGCTGCGGTGTGTTGGCGAGCCAAGCCGGACCGAAGGCGAGCGCCTCGCCGGAGGCGCCGGAGAGCACGATCGCCTCCTTGCCGAGGCGCGGCGCGCGCACTTTGGCTTCGGTGGTGAAATCGGCCCAGGGCCATGGTTTCGCTTCCCTGCCGCTCAATTCGGCGGCAAAGGCGCGCTTCAGCAGCACCTGCGAGACTTCCGCCTTCGCCTTCAGCAGGAAGCCGTCGCCGATCAGCGCCAGACCGTAGAGGGCAAGAGCTGATATGGCGAATGCAACCCCTTTTTCGATCGGCGAAAGGCGCCAGAGGAAGAAACCTTTCTTCCCACGCGCCTTCGGCATGTCGTGGGCCGTGGCGGCGGCCATGGCGAGCTCCAGATAGGTCGGAAGCGGCTCGAATTCAGCCGCCTCCTCGATCTGGTTGCCGGAGAGGCTAGAGGCCATTGCGCTTGGCTCCAGTCATGAGGCCCTTGAGGCGGCGACGCCAGACGGCGAGTCCGCTTGCGGCCGCCAGCGCCAGGAGCAGCATGGTGAGCCCGCGCATGATCTGCTCGTCGGCGCGGGTCGCCGTCTGCGGCAGGTTCACGGTCGCGCTCTTCTGCGCGATCAGCGTGGCGGCTTTCGCCGTCGGCGCCGCGGCGATCATGTTCGCGATCTCCGGCGTTGCCGCTGCGGCCTGTTCCGGTTTCGCGCTCCCACCAGGCGTGGCTGCGCCGTGGCGCTCTGCGCCGCCAGGCGGAACAGCATTTTCGCCGAAGACCTTCGCGAAATCCCAGCCCTCCGGCAGGTTGAGCGGTAGCTTCGCCGAGCCGAGCGCCTCGTTTTCCGGTCGCGACGGCGTGACGTCGACGGCGACAAGACTGGTGACGCGCGAGACGAGGTGGTGGGCGAGCGCGACCGCCTCAATGTCCTTGTCGAGTGCCGCAGGATCATGGCGTTCATAGGCGCGGGCTTCGAAATCGTCGATCTTGCGCCGCGCCCATAGCTTGGAAATGCCGCTGCCGTCGGCGGCATTGGCGATAGCCATCTCGACGCGCCAGGGCTGATCGCCGGTCTTGCCGACGATCTGCAACTTGCCGGCAGGCTTGTCCTGCGGCAGTTCCGCCGTCAGCACGACAGGTTCGCCGCTATAGAGATCGGGCATTGGGTTCGGCGTGATATCCTCGGCCGCGATGCCTTCGAAATTTGCGGCGATATCGGTCATGGCGGGGTTCTGCAGCTTGGCGAAGAGCTCGCCCATGCGGCTTGCCACCTGGTCGGTCGAGCCGATCTGGGTGAATGTTCCGCGGCCGATCTCGGCGGCCTTGGTCATGAAATAGGTGTTCGGCGCCGAGCCGATGCCGACGGTGAAGACGCGGGCATCGCCGCGGTTTTCGGTGATTTCCTGGAACAGCTGCTGTTCATTGCCGATCGCGCCATCCGTCAGGAACACAACCTGGCGCAGCGCGCCACTTGCGACCGGGCCCTGGTTGCGCAACGCCTCTTCGAGGGCGGGCAGCATTTCGGTGCCGCCGTCGGCGGTCAGGCCTCTGACATAAGCGATGGCCTTTTCGCGATTATCGGGCGTGGCGGCGACGAGGCCCTTGAAATAATCGGTCATCGTATCGTCGAAACGGATGACGTTGAAGCGGTCGTCCGGGTTCAGTCTGGAGATGGCAAGCGCCAGGCTCTGTCTTGCCTGCTCGATCGACTGGCCGGACATGGAGCCGGAATTGTCGATGACGAAGATCACCTCGCGTTTTGGCGGGGCTGCGGCATCGGGCGCCGTGGGCGGGGTGACGAAGGCGAGAAGATAGGTCTTACCATCAATCACCTCGCGGAAGAGGCCGGCGCTCGGCGTCTTGCCGGCAACGGCCTTCCAGGTGAGCTCGAAATCCTTGTCTGCGGGAACTGCATCTCCCTTCAGGCTGATCGTCCTCGCCTGCTCGCCGTCCTGCCGGATATCGATGTCGTGGAAGGAGGATCTGACGTCGCCGAGCGGGAAGCCGGCCTTGAGGTCGACGGTCAGGGAGACCGGATTGATCCTGGCGTTTTCGCTGGGATTGAGCACCGGGGCTTCGATCTTCTCCCGATTCTCCACCGGGTCGCGCGGTTTCGCGAAACCGGCGCCGTTGTTGAATTCGACGGTCTGGACGATCGGCGCCGGATTGTAGCGCGGCGCGACGACCATCGGGAAGCGCAGCAAGAATTCGCCGCCCGATTGGCGGACCGTCTGCTGATATTCGATCTGCACGACGATTTCTTCGCCGGGGCCGACATTGGCGACCTGGTTGGTGAAGATGTTCGGTCGCTGCTGTTCAAGAAGTGCGGTCCTCTTGCCCTCGGCCTTGGCCTGCTCGTAAATCTCGCGGGCTTGCTGGCGCGGCTTGATCTGGCCTTCGATGAAGCGCTTGCCGATCTGCATCTTCAGCATATCGACGGCGGAATTGTCCGGCAGCGGGAAGACGTAGGTGCCCTCGACCCAGCCCTGGCTCGGGTTGCGGAAGCGCTGCGTCACCTTCACCCTGGCGATCGGACCGGAGACACCGACTGCGACATCGGATTTCACCCGCGGCGCTTCGACAAAGAAGCCCGGCTCCTTCGACGGAAAGAGCAGTGAGCCGCTGTTCACGTCGTTCGGCCGGACAAGGGCCGCGAGCTGGCTGGATGCCTGCGCCGTCTCGGCGCGAGCGGCGGAGGCAAGCCCGAACATCGCGGCGATGCAGGCGACCAAGGCGGTGATAGCAACAAGGAATGAAATGGAGATCCGGCGCATGCGTATGCGGCCGATGGCGAACTCATCTTCCAGAAACATTGGCCTACCCTCAATAACCAATTTTGGATGAGGGAATGATGCGGCTTCGATCTCGGCGCGCTCGCGACCGAATTAAGGCGGCGTGCGGCATTTGTTGCGGCTTATTCGTGGCGATGACGAAATCCGACGATCTGTCTGATTTTAAAAGATATAGGTGACGAAAACGCGTGATCGTCGGCTCAGGGACGGGTGATCCTGTAGACCAGCAAATCATCCGAATCCACAAGTTTGGTTGCGGTCCTGTCCAGATGGTCGATGACCCCATCATGATGCTCGACGAACAGCAGATCCTGTTTGTCGGTGGCGTTCTTGGCCACGCCGAACAGATCCGCGCCCTGCGCGCGCAGTTCCTCGAGCTGCGCGATCGCAGTGGCGTCGTCCGCGACGAATTTCGACCATTCGGAATCCCCTCCGCCAGGCGGGAACACCCATCCGCGCGCCCTGCTATAATAGACTGCTACGGGATCGCCGACCTCGGGCGCGATAGCGACCACGAGGTCGCCTGGTTGCGCTAACCGCGCCATTTCCTCGCCCAGCAGCTTGCCCTTCATGGCAATCGGCTTCTTCATCGTCCTGACGAGGGGAAGGGTCGACCAGGAAAGGGTGACGGCCACGATGCATATCGCGCGAAGCACGACCGCCGGCGTCAGAGCGGTTCCCGATGCGAGCGTTGCCAGCAGAAGCGCGCCGCGGCCGCAGAACATTGCGGCCGGCACATGGAAGATGTGGAAGTTCCACACATTGCTGGTGATCTCGCCCGCCGCCGCCAGATAGATGATCATGGCAGCAACCAGCCACACAAAGGGAATGGCGGAAAGGATGCGTTGTTTCGGATCTTGAGCGGTTCTCGGCGGCATCCACAAACCGACCGCGAGCAGCATGAGGAACGGATAGCCGTAGAACCACAAGACCGAGGTATTCCATGCTGAATTGAAGTAGAACCTGTCCTTGACGTATGCCCAGAAGCCGTAATCCCAGATATAGCCGCCGCTGCCGGCGACGTGAAACGGCGGATAGCTGCGGCCGAGATAAATCGCCCAGCCGAAATATGCGCCGATGACGGCCAGGCTCAAAAGCCCTGACAGTAAGACTGAGGTCGCATGCTTCCACCTCTTCTCCAGGATCCAACAGATCATCAGATAGAAGATGACGGCGCCGGCGGCGAGGCCTGGCGGCTTTGACAGCGCGCCGAGCGTGAAGCTGACCGTAGCCAGCGGCAAGAGCCAGCGGCTTCCGCCGGCCCAGTATTTGACGAACAGCCAGACCCCAAGTGTCACCAAGGCCAGCATTGCGGGATCGGGAAGAAACGAGCTGTCGATCATGATCGCCGCCGGCATCAGCGCGTAGGCCAGTGCCGCTGCATGAGCGTGCATCTCGCCCCAGCATAGCGCCGTCAGCCGGTGCAGTGAAAACAACGTCACCAGTCCGAAGAAGGCCGCAACCACGCGGCCGAACCAGTCGTGCCAGCCGAAGAGCTGATAGAGCAGGGCTGTGAGATAGCTGACGATCTGGAATTCGCGGCCCTGATAACTGGGCCCAGGCCCGGTCCAGCTGACCTCCGGAAAAAAGATGTTCCAGCTGCGCTGCTGGAAATTGTCGGCCATCATTGCGGTGCTGGTCTCACGCCAGCTGAAGCCGTCGACCAGCGGCAAGGTGATCTTGTAGAACCTGAAGACGATCGCGATAAGCAGGATCCCCAGCAGGATCGCCGTATCGAGGTTCAGGTAGCTGCGAACAGCTATACTTCGGCGGGTCGTCTGCGGCTCTAATTGCTGGCCTTCGGCTTGATTCAATTCCGGGATATCAGTCATCTGAAACCGCATCCAATCGGATCGAGCGGAAGATTGGGCTGGGCGTGATTTCACCGCCGGCGCGGCCGGCTGCGGGGAGCGGCGCGTCGATATCACTGAGCAGCGGCTTCAAAGACTTGCGAGGCGGCTTTGTCATGACGGCAGTTCACCAACAATGCCTCGAAAAGCAATTAGCCCAGAATGATTAGTGACCTCATCCCTTGAACCGCTCGCCGCAAGCCTTGCGGGAAAGGACGGCGGGCCGGCTTGCCGGTGCGGCAAAGCGATCAATAAGAATCATTGCTCCCATCACGCCTTTGCGCTTGAAATGCCGTCATACATTGGACATAGAGCTAACCGCAGAACTCCGGTCCCGGCTTTCTGCCCGTTTCAACCATTAGGACCGATATCATGGCCTTCCTTGCCGATGCTCTTTCCCGTGTGAAGCCTTCAGCCACCATCGCCGTCTCCCAGAAAGCGCGCGAGCTGAAAGCGAAAGGACGCGACGTCATTGGCCTCGGCGCAGGTGAGCCGGATTTCGATACGCCCGACAATATCAAGAAGGCCGCCATCGACGCGATCAACCGCGGCGAGACGAAGTACACGCCTGTTTCCGGTATCCCTGAGCTGCGCAAGGCGATCGCCGCCAAGTTCAAGCGCGAAAATGGTCTGGAATATTCCTGGGAGCAGACGATCGTCGGCACCGGGGGCAAGCAGATCCTGTTCAACGCCTTCATGGCGACGCTGAACCCCGGCGACGAAGTCGTCGTCCCCGCGCCCTACTGGGTTTCCTATCCGGAGATGGTGGCGCTTTGCGGCGGCACGCCGGTTTTCGTTTCGGCCACGCAGGAGCACAATTTCAAGCTCCAGGCCGCCGATCTCGAAAAGGCGATCACGCCGAAGACCAAGTGGTTCATCTTCAACTCGCCGTCCAATCCGACGGGCGCTGCCTATACGCATGCCGAGCTGAAGGCGCTGACCGATGTGCTGATGAAGCATCCGCATGTCTGGGTGCTGACCGACGATATGTACGAGCACCTGACCTATGGCGACTTCAAGTTCGTCACGCCTGTCGAAGTGGAGCCGAAGCTCTACGACCGCACGCTGACGATGAACGGCGTCTCCAAGGCCTATGCGATGACCGGCTGGCGTATCGGCTATGCAGCCGGCCCGATCCAGCTGATCAAGGCGATGGACATGATCCAGGGCCAGCAGACCTCGGGTGCGACGTCGATCGCCCAGTGGGCGGCTGTCGAAGCGCTGAACGGCACGCAGGACTTCATCCCCGAGAACAAGAAAATCTTCGAAGGCCGCCGCGACCTCGTGGTATCCATGCTGAACCAGGCCAAGGGCATCGTCTGCCCGGTGCCGGAAGGCGCCTTCTACGTCTATCCGTCCTGCGCCGGCCTGATCGGCAAGACGGCGCCGTCGGGCAAGGTCATCGAGACGGACGAGGATTTCGTTTCCGAACTGCTGGAAACCGAAGGTGTTGCCGTCGTCCACGGTTCGGCCTTCGGCCTCGGTCCGAACTTCCGTATCTCCTACGCAACGTCGGAAGAGCTACTCGAAGAAGCCTGCCGCCGCATTCAGCGCTTCTGCGCAGCCTGCAATTAAGCGGACTGCGATTGTATTGATCGAAGGCCTGCCGGTGACGGCGGGCCTTTTTATTTGTTGTGATGTTGATGGTGTAGCGGCATGTGGCTACATCGAATTTCATGAAGACCGTCTCGATCCGCGATGCAAAAAAACACCTGACCGAGCTCGCCCGCGAGATCAGGGAGGCGAGACCGTTGTCGTGACGCGGAACGGCCGGCCGGTATTCGATCTCGTGCCGCATCAGAAACGCGGTGGTTTGAATCTGGAGGCCGGCGAGGCCTATCTTCGTTCCAAGGGGATCAAGAGGACGGAGATGTATATCGCCGATGACTTCGACGATCCTTTGCCGAAAGATTTCCTTCTCAAGCCACTGCCGTGACTATGTGGGTGTGTTGCTCGATACGCACAGGATGGTCGCGATTGCCCAGCAGAAACTGCAGGGGCTCTAAGTTCACGTTTCGATTCAACATGCTCCGCATCTGAATCCGCTTTGCCTCGCAAGTCGTTGAATTCCGATTCAAAACGTGAGGGCGAGTGCCGGTGGGATGGGCGGTCTGTAGTTGCGGGCGGACACCAAACCAACTAGATATCCGGCATCAAGTTCAATTGCCGCTTCGGGAGGCCGGATTTTGCAGCAGAGTGCCGTCATCGTCTGTTCTGACGTCAACATGCTGCCGGCCGCCTGCTGCACCCTGCTTTCCGTCAAGCGCAATCTCGCCAACGCCGGTGTAGAGTTCCTGCTTCTCGGCATCGACCTCAAGCCGAACGAGGTCTCCGAGGTCGACAATTTTGGGCGGCTTCACGGTATGGCGATCAGGGTGCTGCCCTATAAGACGCCCGACACCGGCCTCCAGGCGCGGGGCCGCTGGTCCGGCGCCACGCTGGCGCGGCTCTACATGGATCGTGATATACCCGGCAATATCGAGCGCCTGCTTTACCTCGATGCCGACGTACTGGCGGTCGCGCCTGTCGATGAACTCTTTAATCTTGATTTTCAAGGCAAGGCGCTTGCCGCCGTCGACGATTACGTCATGGCTTTCCCCGAGAAATCAGGCGCGCGGCAGCGCAAGATCGGCATGGGTGAGGGCGGCCGCTACTTCAATGCTGGCGTGCTGCTGTTCGACTGGTCGGCCTGCCGGGCGAAGGGGCTTTTCGCCAGGACCCGGGACATCTTCGAGGAGCGGTCGCATCTGTTCGAGAACAACGATCAGGATGCTTTGAATGTCACCTTCGACGGTGATTGGCTGGTGCTCGATCCGCGCTGGAATACGCAGACGGGCCTGCTGCCTTTCGTCGATCGGCCCGCGATCTTTCATTTCACCGGCCGCAAGAAGCCGTGGCAGGCGACCGTTCCCTGGGTGCACCGGCGGATGGCCAAGCGTTACGCCGAGGATCTCCGCGACACGTCCTGGGCCTCCTTCAGCAGGCAGCCGTCGACGGCAGGCCGAGTCGCGGGCTTCCTCTCGCATGTGGGAAAGCAGATCGGCGGGCTGACGCGGCTTGCACGGATGCGCGCCTATTTCAGCAACAGCTAGTGGGGCGGGCCGAGCGCATCGTCCTTGGAAAGTGCATGTGAGCCGATATGGAATCAATTCCCAGCGAGACGCAAACCATGGCCACCGCAGATGACGGTTTCAATGTCTTGACGCCGGACGCGTGGAAGGCGCTGCTGTCACGCTATTCGCACATCGTGCTGGTGGCAAACAGCGAAGCGGTCGATTTCGAACGGCTGCTCAGCGAATTGCCGGAGTCGGCGCTCTACGTCTTCTTCAACAATGTCTACAAAGTGCTCGACGAACCCTTTGCCGGCCATGCGGTGCTGGTTGCCCGCAGCGGCGTGATGGGCGCCAATATCGTTCACCGGCGCGAGGTGGGGGATGTCCTGCGTTTTTTTGCCGGCGACGATTTTCTGGGCGTCGTCAACATTCGCGTCTCGCCTGAGGAAAACTTTAGCGAGGAGAGCGGCTTCAAAGGCGCCAAAACTCGCCACCTCGATCTGACGCAAATGCTCGTCGATCTCTATCCCGCAGGCAAGATTGCGACGAGCGGCTTTGCGATGGCGCTCTGGCTCGCCGAACTGCAGCTGCCGGGCAAGATCCTGCTGGCCGGCTTTTCGGCAAAGAGAAGCGAGAAGTGGAAGGTCTTCGACGTGCATGATTGGACGTTCGAACAGATCTTCCTGCGTCTCTTTGCCCGCATGGGTGCGATCTCGATGATGGGCGGCGTCGATGCCAGCCCCTATGCCGCGCTCGCCAAACGGTTTCCACAGGTGCCGCCGATCGAGATCGCGATGACGGCGGCCGAAGTCTTGTCCGAGCGCCTCCACAATGCGAACGGCCAGATCGATAGGCTGATGTCGGTCACCAAATCCATTCGCGCCATCGAAAACTTCTTCCGGCGCTTCAAGCCGAAAACCCGTAAAGAGCGCTTCCTCGAAAAATCGAAGCAATGACTGTCGCCTTTCAGGCGTGACCTGCCGAGAGCTTCTCTCGCACGCCGGTCTCAGCGCGCCGTCTTCAAAGGCCCAGCGCCGTCAGCATGACGAAGGTGGCGAAGAGGATGAAATGCGTCATGCCTTCGATGGCGTTGGTCTCGCCGTCGTTGAGGTTGATTGCGGCGGCAATCAGCGTGATCGCCACCATCACCGTCTGCACGGGGGTCATCGCCATGATGAAGGGCTGGCCAGTGTAGAGCGCGATCGCCTCCATCACGGGGACCGTCAGGATCACTGTCGAGAGCGACGCGCCCATCGCAATGTTGACCGTCGCCTGCATGCGGTTCCTTAGTGCCGCCCTCAATGCGGTCAGGATCTCGGGTGCGGCGGAAATCGCCGCGACGACGACGGCGGTGACGGCGATTGGTGCGCCGCTGTCGCGCAGGCCTTCGCTCATGAAGGCCGACATGAACTCCGCCAGCAGGCCGATGATGACGACGCCGACGAGGATGGTGGCGATTGAGACGACGGCCGGTCTGTCGGCGCCCTGTTCATCGTGACTTTCCTTCTTCCGGTCGGACCGCGGATAGCTGTAGCTGAAGAAATAGCTGTGCTGGCCGACCTGCATGCGCAGGAAGAGGCCGTAAAGCGCAATCATCGCGACGATGGTGAAGGCGGAATAATAATGCCACTTATCTCTCGGCACGAATTCCGGCACGATCATCGAAATGCCCATGGCGGTAAGGATCATCACGCCGTAGGTCTTGCCCGAATTGTCGTTGTAGGGCTGCTCGCCGTGCTTGAGGCCGCCGAGAAGGGCGGCGAGGCCGAGAATGCCGTTGATATCGATCATCAGGGCCGAATAGATCGTGTCGCGCACCAGTGTCGGAGAGCTCTCGCCGGCCATCATGATGGCGAGGATGATGACTTCGACGGCGAGAGCCGAAAGCGTCAAAATCATCGTGCCATAGGGATCGCCGACCTTGACGGCGAGCAGTTCGGCATGATGCGCAACACGGATCGAAGCAAGTACGATGGTGGCGACCAGGACGCCGGCGGCGAGCAACGCGACGCCGCGTCCCAATTCGACCACAGCGTGTTCCAAGAGATAGGCGATCATCGCAACGATCAGTGCGGCGATCAGAAACTTTTCCTCTTCAAAGCGTGAAACGATGCTCAAACCCAGCTCCTGTCGCCGTGGACGCGTCCGCTACAAGCCCTTGATCTCGCGACGGCAGCATGCTCCGATACTCGTCCTATTTGCAGTCTTCAGCGTTTAATGGAATACTGACGATTATCGGGGCCGGAAAGCAGATCGCGGCGTCCTCGTATTCTCGTCTAGCGGCCGCGATGATCCGGATCCTGTCCGGAAGCGCGCGTATGTGCAACAAGAAGATGAGGAGACGGATGCATGGTCAAGGTGGTCTACGAAGTCGTGCCGCATGACGGCGGTTGGGCCTACAGACTGGGAGGCGTTTATTCCGAGGCATTCCCGACCCACGCCGAGGCGCTCGAGGCTGCGCGTATCGTTGCGGCCGAACAGCAGGTCGGCGGCGATTCCGCCGAGATCAGCTGGCAGGACGAAAACGGAAAATGGCATGAGGAATATGCCGAGGGCGGCGATCGGCCGGAAACCGAAGTGGTTGACGCCCTGTGGAAGGACCGTGCGGCCGAGGCCTCGCAAGGCATTCGAAGCTAATTATCGCCCGCCAATGCCCGCGCGACGACCGTATCGACGAATTCACGCTTAAGTGCGGTATAGCGATCGCCATCCATCCTGAATTCGGCGGCCAGCTCGCGCTTGAGCGCGGCATAATCGCTCGCCGACTGAGGATGCGCGATGAGATAATCCCGGAAAGCCAGTCTGTCTCGATGCGTGTGGTTGCCGGCCGGGCAAAGATAGACGCGTTCCGCCGGCACCGAACCTCTCGACATGAATGCCCATACTTCGTCGTCATAGCGATTGCCGCGCGGTTCGTAACCTTCTGCCAGAAGTACCCGCGTCGCATCCTCGACATGCTCGAGGCTGGGAAGAACGATATCGACATCGATGAGCGGCTTGGCGGTCATGCCCGGTATGGCAGTGATTTCATTATGTGCCGGTGGAATAACGCTGATAGGTCTGGAGGCCCTTGACCAGTGCGTCAAACGTGGCCCGGCAGCGCGGCGAGGTCTTCAGGCTCTCATGCATCACAACCCATGTGCCGAGCGGTATGACGAAAGCATCGGGCAGGACGTGCACGAGGTCGGGATTGTCTCGCGCCAGTCCGATCTGACAGATGCCGATGCCGACGCCGGCACGGATTGCGGAAAGCTGAGCAAGATTGCTGTCGGTCCTGTAGGCGAATTTGATGCCCTCGGGTGCCGGGTAGCGTTTCATCACCATGCGAACATAGGCTGTCTGCCGGTCGAAGCCGATCAGCCGGTGGGTGGCGAGATCCGCCATAGTCTGCGGAATGCCATGGCGTTCGAGATAGTGGCGATGAGCATGGAAGCCGAGCGGAATATCGCCGATGCGGCGCACGACGAGCGCGTCTTGTTGCGGCTCGGCCATACGCACGGCGATATCGGCCTCGCGGTTCACCAAGTCCTCGATTGTATCCGATGCCGAGAGCTCGATCTGGAGCTCGGGATAGGTTTCCTGCAGCGGCCCGAGAATCCCAGGCAGGACCTCGACGGCGACAACCTCGCTGGCGCTGACCCTGACCGTTCCCGCCACGCTCTCGCGCTCGCCGGATGCGGTGCGTAAAAGGGCGGCGGCGGTTGCCGCCAGCGTCTCGGCATAGGGTTTCAGCGCCTGCGCCGCGTCGGTCGGCAGCAGGCCGTTCGGCGATCGGATGAAGAGCTCGGCGCCGATCGCCTGTTCCAGAGCATCGACATGCCGGCCTATTGTCGGCTGGGTCAGCCCCAGCTCGCGCGCGGCGGCCGAAAGCGATCCCTGCTGGAGCACGGTCAAAAAACTGCGGTAGAAATCCCAGCTCGGTTCGAAAGTCATATGTTTTTGTATAGCCAATGCACTTTTTTCGTCAATTTCGTTTATCTTAAGTCGGGAGCATAGTCGTCTCATGCAATCGAAGGAGATGATTGTGATGAGTGGAGATATCAAGAAGACGGCACTGGTTCTCGGCGCGACGGGCGGTATCGGCGGCGCGATCGCGCGCAAGCTTCTGGCGCGAAGCTGGCGCATCCGGGCGCTCAACCGCGACGCTGCCAAAGCATCGAAGAACGAGCCGGCATTCGAATGGGTGCAGGGCGACGCAATGAACGCCGGCGATGTGCTGAGGGCGGCCGAAGGCGTCGGCTTGATCGTCCACGCCGTCAATCCGCCGGGTTATCGCGACTGGGAAAGGCTGGTGCTGCCGATGCTCGACAATAGCATCGCTGCGGCTCTCGCCGTCGGTGTGCGCATCGTGCTGCCGGGTAACGTCTACAACTTCGGCCCCGATGCCCTGCTGGCGCCGACGGAGGAAAGCCCGCAGCATCCGGTGACGAAGAAGGGGGTGATCCGCGTCGAGATGGAGAAGCGGCTGGAGGCTGCGTCGCGATCGGGCGCCGGCGCCATCATCGTTCGTGCCGGCGATTTCTTCGGTCCTGGCGCCACAGCCAACAGTTGGTTTTCATCGGGACTCGTGACACCTGGAAAACCGGTCGGCACGATCAAGAATCCCGGGCGGCGCGGCGTCGGCCATCAATGGGCCTATCTGCCCGACATGGCGGAAACCATCGCCCAGCTCGTCGAGCGGGCCGATCGGCTGTCGCCCTTTGCCGTCTATCATATGGATGGCTTCTGGGATGCGGATGGCATGCAGATGGCGGAAGCAATCAAGCGCGTTTCCGCCGGCAAGGCAAAGATCGCGCGGTTTCCCTGGTGGATCGTGCCGCTCGCGGCACCCTTTATGCCGATCATGCGGGAGATCCAGGAGATGCGCTATCTCTGGAAGGTGCCGCTAAGGATGAGCAACGCCAAGCTTGTGGCCGAACTCGGCCGGGAGCCGCAGACGCCGATCGACGAGGCGGTGAGAGCCTCACTCGTGGCGCTCGGCTGCCTGCCTGAACCGCGTCAGGACACGGCAACCGCCTTCGTCGGGCATTCGCTGCAGAAGGCGCACTAGGCCGAGAGTTCCGAAAGGGCGATCCGGGCAACCGTCAAGGCCGTCTCGGCCTGCTCCATATTCGGGTCACCAAGGAACCAGGCGGCGGAAAGGCCGGAATAGGCGGCGATCCATTGCAGCAGCCGCTTCGGCTCGAGCCGGGCCTCCGCCGAGACGATCGCGAGCTGGCGGCGGAAACGGGCGGGATCGGTGATGGTCGGCAGTTCCTCATTGGCGAAGATATTGGCGAAATCGAAGCCGCGCTCGCCATGGAGCCGCTTCGGATCGATCGCCAGCCAGCCGCGGGCCTCGAAATCGAGAATGTTGCCGTGATGGATATCGCCATGGAGGACGACGGGCTCGCGCGGGTCGGCAAGGAGGGCGTTGGCTATTGCCGAGCAATCGGTTAGCGTGCCGCCATATCTGCCGGCGGCCGGTTCGAGATCGCGGAACCAGCGGGTGAGGGGAATAGGATTGGGAAGCGGTTTTTGGCGCGGCGCATGCAGCCGTGCGGCGGTGCGGCAGAGGATGCGGCTCGCCTCATCGTCTTCGCCGTCCATCGCCATGGAAAGCAGCGAGCGTTTTCCCAGCGCCCGTTCCAGGAGCACGGCGTCGCCCTCATGGGCATAGACATGGGCTGCGCCGTCGCCCTCCCACCACTGCATCAACAGCGCGCCGTATCGTTCGTCGATATCGGCCGCGACTTTCAGCATGGCGGGCCGATCCTGCCAGAGGACCGGTAGCAGGCGGCTCGAATGGGTGATGATGGGCTCGCCGTCTGAGATGAGCGACCAGCGATCGAGATAGGGAGCGAACATGGCGGCTTATATAGGGATCTTGAACGCAGAAATCCCGCCTCTCGGCGGGATTTTGCGGTTCGTATCCTGAGGGTTCAAGCGACCTTTTCGAGCGTGGGGTAATCGATATAGCCCTTGGCGCTGCCGCCATAGAAGGTCGATTGATCCGGCGTGTTGAGCGGCAGGTTCTTTGCCAGCCGTTCGACGAGATCCGGATTGGCGATGAAGGGCTTACCGAAGGCGACGAGATCAGCGCGGCCGCTTTCGGCAGCATCGATCGCGAGATCGCGGTCATAGCCGTTGTTGACCATCCAGCTGGCCTTGCCGCCGGCCTTTTCATAGGCTTGGCGCAGCGCCTCGTAGTCGAAGGAGGGGTTGTCGCCCTGCTTGTAGTCGCGGTCGCCGCCGGTCTGGCCTTCGACGACGTGGATATAGGCGAGATCGTATTTGGCCAGCCTCTCGACGACGTAGGTGAAGGTCGTCTGCGGATTGGAATCGTAGCTATCGTTCGACGGCGTAACCGGCGAGATGCGGATTGCCGTGCGGCCGGTGCCGATTTCCTTCACGACGGCATCGACGACCTCGAAAGTCAGGCGGGCACGGTTTTCGATCGACCCGCCATATTCGTCGGTTCGGTCGTTGATGCCGTCGCGCATGAACTGGTCGAGGAGATAGCCGTTGGCGCCGTGGATTTCGACGCCGTCGAAGCCGGCATCGATCGCGGCGCGCGCCGCTTTGCGGTAGTCCTCGACGATGCCGGGAATTTCAGCGGTTTCGAGCGCGCGCGGTTCGGAGGTGTCCGCAAAGCTGCCGCTGCCGTCGGGATTGACCAGATAGGTCTTGGATTTTGCGGCGCGGTTGGTCGAGGAGACCGGCTTTCCGCCGTCCGGCTGCAGCGTCGTGTGCGAGATTCGGCCGACATGCCACATCTGGACGACGATCTTGCCACCTGCCGCGTGAACGGCATCGGTCACGCGCTTCCAGCCGTCGAGCGCTTCCTTGGTGTAGAGGCCTGGCACGTTGGCATAGCCCTGGCCCTGATGGGTTATTGGGGTCGCTTCGGTGATGATCAGGCCTGATGTGGCGCGCTGGCGGTAATATTCGACATTGAGGTCATTGGGGATCGCGCCCGGCGAGCGATTGCGGGTGAGCGGCGCCATGACGATGCGGTTCTTGACACTGATGTCGCCAACCTTGGTGGGTTCGAAAAGCTTGGCCATGATGGTCCTTTCTTTTGCGGGAGGATCACTCGGCAGGGGCAAGGGCGGCCCGGCCCTTGGCGGAGAGATAGGTGAGCGCCGTAGCACCCAGGCCGATCAGGGCCATCAGGGCTGCGGCGAGAGGAACGCGGGTGAGATCGAAGCCGGCATCGATGACCAGGCCGCCTGCCCAGGCGCCGAGCGCATTGCCGGTGTTGAAGGCGCCGATATTGATCGTGGAGACGAGGTTCGGCGCGTCCTTGCCGAAGCCGACGACGCCGACCTGAAGCGCCGGCACGGCGGCGAAGCTTGCGGTCGCCCAGAGGAAGAGGGTGATCTCAGCCGGGATGAACAAACGGCTCGTATAGCTGAAAGCGAGGGAGGTGATGGCGATGGCGGCGAAGACGCCGGCGAGCGTCGTGCCGAGCCGCCAATCGGCAAGCTTGCCGCCGACGAGATTGCCGACGGTCAGCCCGAGCCCGATCAGGAACAGCGTCCAGGTGACGCCTTCCGGCGAAACGCCGGTGACATCGCGCAGCAGCGGCGCGATATAGGTGAAGAGCGCGAACATCGAGGCGGCGAAGAAGACGGTGGTGGAGAGCGCCAGCCACAGACCCCCATTCCTGAGGGCCGCGATTTCACGCAGAATGCTGCCGCTTTCCTGCTGCCGGTCACGCGGCAGGATGGCGATCAGGCCCGATATGGTGACGATGCCGATGACGGTCACGACCCCGAAGGTGGCGCGCCAGCCATAGGCTTGGCCGATCGCGGTCCCGAGCGGCACGCCGAGGACATTGGCGAGCGTCAGGCCGGTGAACATCAATGCGACGGCGCGGGCCTTGCGGTCTTCGGCGACCAGGCCAGCGGCGACGACCGAGCCAATGCCGAAGAAGGCGCCGTGGCAGAGTGCGGTGACGATACGGGCGACCATCAGCACCCAATAATCGCTCGCCAGGGCGCAAAGCAGATTGCCGGCGATGAAGAAGGCCATCAGCGCAATCAGTGCCGTGCGCCGCTTCAGCTTCGCAGTCGAAGCGGCCATGACGGGTGCGCCGATCGCGACCGCCAGCGCATAGCCGGTTACCAGCCATCCGGCCTCAGGGATGGTGACCGAGAGGTCGGCGGCGACCTCCGGCAGCAGACCCATGATGACGAATTCCGTTGTGCCTATCGCAAAGGAGCTCAAGGCAAGCACGAGAAGAGCGACGGGCATTCTAAAGATCCTGGGCTAGCTGCTTGAGGAAAGCGGCGATCGTTTCTTCGTTGCGTTTGTAGAAGATCCACTGACCGACGCGCCTGGTGGTGACGAGGCCGGCGCGATGCAACGTTCCGAGATGGGCCGAGACCGTGGATTGCGATAGGCCGCAGCGTTCGAACTGGCTGGCGCAGACGCCCATCTCGAAGGGATGCTCCTGCGTTGGAAAATGCTGCTCGGGATTTTTCAGCCAGTTCAGAATGTCCATCCGGGTGGGATGGGCGAGCGCCTTAATGATCTCGTCTTTGTCCATCGTCGTTTGCCGAACTATAAATCGTCTTTGATCGATATATCGATCGGCCAGCTTCGATATGCAAATCACGGTGACGTGAGGCGGCTGCTTTTTGCCCGTGCGCAAATTTTGGGCAAAAAAAGAGGGCCACCGGAAAACCAGGGCCCTTTGAATTGTGAAGGTCAATAACCTCCAGAGGGGAACAGCTAATGCGGTGGTACTGGGAGAGAAACCACGAAATGCATCAGCTGAAAGGGATATGGTGCTTCCTTAGGCAGGTTTCAATGCTTTTTTGTGCATGCCTGCTATGCGCCGCACAATTTTTTTGCGGTGCGGCATTTTCCGCTGAGCCAAGGCAAAAAAAGAGGGCCGCTGGAAAACCAGGGCCCTTATAAGTGTGAAGGTTAAAAACCTCCAGAGGGGAACAGCTAATGCGGTGGAACTGGGAGGAAAAGCCACCATGTGCATCAGCTATGTGCGATATGGTGGTTTAATGGGCAAACGGCAACCCACATTTGTGCATGCCAGTTATGCGCTCTCTGCATAGTATGGAAATCATTCCATAAAACTGGCTTAAAAGTTCCAGTTTCTGGCTTTGCTGACGATGAAGTCGCGGAAGGCTTTCAGCTTGGCTGCGTTCTTGATCTCATCCGGATAACAGAAATAGGTGTCGAAGGATGGCACATCGGCGTTGATCGCCAGCTGAATCAAGCCGGGATCGCGGCCGACGATATAATCCGGAAGGCAGGCGACACCGATTCCGAGCAGGCAGGCGCGTTTGATCGAGGTTTGGCTGTTGATCTGCAGATGCGGGATCCGCTTGTTGTCCGAGGAGCGGCCGGCGACTTCGAGCCAGTTGACGTCGAGCAGATAACTCGGCGCCGGTTCGCCGAAGGTGATGATGCGGTGATTGTCGAGATCCTCGATCTTCTGCGGTTCGCCGTGGCGATTGATATAGGAGGGGGCCGCATAGACGTGCATGTGCACGGTGAAGAGCTTGCGCTGGATCAGGTCGGACTGTTGCGGCTGGCGCAGCCGGATCGCGCAGTCGGCATGGCGCATGTTCACATCCACTTCCTCATTGTCGAGGATGAGCTGGATCTGCACGTCGGGATAAAGCTGCAGAAATTCCTGGATTTTGTCGGTGAGCCAGCCCTGGCCGAGGCCGACCGTTGTCGTGACGCGCAGCTTGCCGGACGGCGTCTCGGTGGTCTCGGTGAGCTGCATCTTCACGGTTTCGAGCTTGAGCAGCACGTCATGGGCGGTGCGGTAAAGCAGTTCGCCCTGTTCCGTCAGGATCAGCCCGCGCGCGTGACGGTGAAACAGCTTGGTGCCGACATCCTGCTCCAACGCACTGACCTGGCGGCTGATGGCGGATTGAGACAGATGCAGTTTGTCCGCCGCATGCGTGAACGAACCCGCTTCGGCAGCTGCGTGAAAAATACGCAGCTTGTCCCAATCCAATGGCATTCCCCCGCCCCTCATGCCGATCTTACTCCGCGGCCACGGCGACGGGCATGTGACCCGTCAGATAGCGCTCGGCCTCAAGCGCTGCCATGCATCCCAGGCCGGCGGCGGTGATAGCCTGGCGGAACGTATCGTCCGTCACGTCGCCGGCGGCATAGACCCCTTCCAGACTGGTCGCAGTCGAATCCGGCGCGGTCCAGAGATAACCATTCTCCTTCAGCTTCAGCTTGCCCTTGAAAAGCTCGGTTGCCGGCGCATGGCCGATCGCGACGAAGACGCCGTCGATCGCCATTTCGGTGATCGCGCCGGTTCTGACATCGCGCAGGCGCGCGCCGGATACCGACGGCGGCATCGGCGGCTTGGCAGGCGTTCCCGTGATCTCGGCCACCTCGGTGTTCCACAGCACCTTGACGTTCTCCTTGGCGAACAGGCGTTCCTGCAGGATCTTCTCTGCCCGGAAGGAGTCGCGGCGGTGCACCAATGTGACCGACTTGGCGATATTGGAGAGATAGAGCGCCTCTTCGACGGCGCTGTTGCCGCCGCCGACCACGATCACATCCTTGTTGCGATAGAAGAAGCCATCGCAGGTGGCGCAGGCCGAAACGCCGAAGCCCTGGAAATGCTGCTCGCTCTCGATACCGAGCCACTTAGCCTTGGCGCCGGTGGCGATGATCAGCGTATCTGCGGTCCAGACTTGGCCGCTGTCGGTACGTGCGACGAAGGGGCGCTGGTTCAAGTCGACTTCGGTCACCAGATCATTGACGATCTCGGCGCCGACATGTTGTGCCTGCTGCAGCATCTGCTCCATCAGCCAGGGGCCTTGGATCGGATCGGCAAAGCCCGGATAATTCTCGACATCGGTGGTGATCATCAACTGGCCGCCCTGTTCGAGGCCGGCGATCAGAACCGGCTTCAGCATGGCGCGCGCGGCATAGACTGCGGCAGTATAACCCGCGGGTCCGGAACCGATGATGAGCACCTTTGTGTGGCGGGCGGGCATGTCATTTCCTTTCGACTGGCAGGAGGGCGGCGGCTAAAATGCGATTGCGGCCGTTTCGCGGTCCATGCGCCATTTATGAACGTCCAATGCTTTTATTCAAGGGCAGCCTTGCATTACCAACAAGGCAAATCGCCTTGATGTGCAAGAATCCGTCATCAGCTTGAAACTTTCTTGCGTATTCCGCCGCTTTATATAGAAGCTCGCCGCTGCGAATTAAAGAAAGGCAAGGATGTGGGTCGGACCGAGCTCGACGTCATCGACATAAAGATCCTTCGGGAGCTGCAAGCCGACGGCCGCATGACTAATGTGGAGCTCGCCGACCGCGTCGGCATTTCCGCGCCGCCGTGTCTGCGCCGGGTGCGCAAGCTCGAGGAAGCCGGCATCATCGAAGGCTACCACGCCATGCTAAACAGCCCGAAGCTCGGCTTCGATCTGGTGGCTTTCTGCATGGTCGGCCTCAAGCACCAGTCGGAAGGCAATCTCAAGGCGTTCGCCGCCGCCACCACCGAATGGCCGCTGGTGCGCCAGGCCTGGATGGTGTCGGGCGACAGCGATTTCCTGCTGCATTGCGTGGCTGAAAATCTCACCCACTTCCAGGATTTCGTCATCGAAGTGCTGACGGCGAACGAACATGTCGATACCGTGCGCACCATGCTGACGATCCGGCAGGTGAAAAAGCTGGGACTGGTCGAAGTCTAGGGCAAGGCGACATTCAGCCCCAACGGATCTGCAAAGCGCGATTTCCTGCTCGAAACCTAGTTTCCGGCGCCATCTGAACGGACGGTCGATCGGCCTGGGCCGGAAACGACGCCGTCTGTCTGATCGAGGAGAGCATCGCATCCGACGGCGGCACTCTCCTTCCAATTCCTTGGGGACCTATCCCTCTCGATAATAGTAGCTGTAGCCATTGAGCGCCGGGGCGCCGCCAAGATGGGCGTAGAGAACCTTCGACCCCTCCGGGAAGAAGCCTTTGCGTGTCAGGTCTATGAGGCCCTGCATGGATTTTCCTTCATAGACCGGATCGGTGATCATCGCCTCGGTGCGGGCGGCAAAGCGTATGGCCTCGTTGGTCTCCTCTGACGGTACGCCGTAGGCCGGATAGGCATAGTCGGGATTGATGACGATTTCGTCGTCTCGAATGGCTCGGCCCAGCCCGACCAGCTCGGCAGTGTTGTCGACGATGTGGCGGACCTGGGCTCGCGTCTGATCGGGCGTGCCCGATGCATCGATGCCGATCACGCGATCGGCGCGGTTCTGCGCGGCGAAGCCGACAATCATGCCGCCTTGCGTCGATCCGGTGACGACGCACACGACGACGTAGTCGAATCTGAAGCCGAGCTCTTCTTCCTGCTTTGCCACTTCTTCGGCAAAGCCGATATAGCCGAGGGCGCCGTATTTATGCACCGAGGCGCCCGCGGGGATGGGATAGGGCTTGCCGCCCGCATCCTTCACGGACTGGATGGCATCTTCCCAGCTCTTTCGGATGCCGATGTCGAAACCGTCATCAACAAGGCGGCTGTCGGCGCCCATCAGCCGCGTCATCAGGATGTTGCCGACGCGATCATAGACGGCGTCATAGTGCGGCACCCATTTCTCCTGAATTACCACGCATTTCATGCCAATCTTGGCTGCAGTGGCGGCGACCATGCGGGTATGGTTGGATTGCACGCCCCCGATGGAAACCAGTGTATCGGCACCCGAGGCGATTGCGTCCGGCACTATATATTCGAGCTTTCTGAGCTTGTTGCCGCCCATGGCGAGGCCCGAATTGCAGTCGTCGCGTTTGGCGTAGATCTGCACCTTTCCGCCGAGCGCTGCCGTCAACCGCGGGAGATGCTCGATCGGGGTCGCGCCGAAAGTGAGGGGATAGCGTTCGAATTTTTCGAGAAGGGACATCAGGCGGCTCCGTCGTGTGGCATCGGCGCCGATTTTAAGGCAAACGGCGTGAGAGGTGCTCTCTATTTTGCGAGTAAAGCTTTTGTGATCCGCGAATTTATTGTAGTCGAATGAAGCTTTCAGTAGGTGAATACTCGAAATATGAAAGATTCTTTCATGGAGCCGCTGGACCGGATCGACGTCAAGATTCTGAGGGCTTTGCAGGCCGAAGGCCGGCTGACGAATGCCGAGCTTGCCGAACGCGTCAACGTCAGTCCCGCCACCTGTCACAGGCGCACGCAGCGCCTGTTCGACGATGGCTACATCACGGGCGTGAGAGCGGAGGTGGCACCCGCCTCGGTCGGTCTCGGGGCACTCGTCATGGTCGGTGTCGTGCTCGACCGCTCCACGCCGGAGAGCTTTGCAGCCTTTGAAAGTGCGGTGCTCGAATTGAAGGAAGTCCTCGACTGTAATCTCGTCGCCGGTGACTTCGATTATCTTCTCAAGATCAGGGTTCGCGACATCGCTGATTTCAACAAGCTGCACGGGCAAAAACTGATCGCGCTACCCGGCGTCAGGCAGACCCGTACATTTTTCGTCATGAAGGAAGTCAAGGAGGATGCGCGTCTGCCGTTCTGACAGCGCGGTTCAATGCCGGTTCGGCTCACTTGCCCTTGATGTAGCCGCCGCGGCTGATGCCGTGGCGCTGGAGCTTGTCGTAAAACGTCTTTCTGGGGATGCCGAGCGCTTCGATGGTGCGGCGCACGTCGCCGTCATTGGCCGTCAGAGCCTCGCGGATGGTCTCCGCCTCGTAGCGTTCCAGCCGTTCGGGCAGCGTGCCGCCCGCCGGCTGCGGAGGGACCGCCGCAACGCCGCCGCCTTCCACGCCCAGCACAACGCGTTCGGCATAGTGGGAGAGCTCGCGGACGTTGCCCGGCCAAGCATGGGAGGCGAGATGGCGGCGAACATTTTCTGAAAGCTGCGGGACATCGCGGCGGAAGCGCTCGGCGGCGCGGGCGGCGAAGTGGGAAAACAGCAGCGGAATATCGTCGCGGCGCTCCCTCAGCGGCGGAATGGAAATCGTCACGACATTCAGCCTGTAATAGAGATCCTCGCGAAAATCGCCGCGCAACTCGGGATCGCCGAGGTCGATCTTGGCGGCGGCGACGACGCGCAGATCGACCGGGCGCACCTCATTTGTGCCGAGCGGCGTGATTTCGCGCATCTCCAACACACGCAGCATCTTGACCTGCGTGGCGACGGGCATGCTTTCGATCTCGTCGAGGAAGAGCGTGCCGCCGCTTGCATGTTCGATGCGGCCCATGCGGCGCTTCTGGGCGCCGGTAAAGGCGCCGGCCTCATGGCCGAACAGCTCGCTTTCGATGACGGTTTCGGGGAGCGCTCCGCAGTTCAATGCGACGAAATTGCCCTTCCGGCGGTAGCTCCATTGGTGCAGGATCTGGGCGACGACTTCCTTGCCGCTGCCGGTTTCGCCGGCGACGAGCACGTCGACATCTGTATCGGCGATATGGCGAAGGATCTTCCTCAGGTTTTCCATGGCGGGTGTCTGGCCGATCAGCGGCAGGGTTTCCTGCGCATTCTCGGCCGCTTTGCGCAATGCGCGGTTTTCCAGAACGAGCCGCCGCTTTTCGCTCGCGCGGCGCACGCTCTGCACCAGCCGATCGGCCGGAAAGGGTTTGGCGATGAAATCATAGGCGCCGTTCTGGATCGCCTGAACGGCCATGGGGATATCGCCGTGACCGGTCATCAGGATTACCGGGAGGTCGGCATCCATGTCCTTGAGCGTGGCGAAGAGCTGCAGCCCGTCGATCTCCGGCATGCGGATATCGGTGACGACGGGGCCGGCAAAATCGGCCGTCAGCTCCGCCAGCACCGCTTGCGCGCCGTCATAGGCCGAAACCGAAAAGCCGGCGAGTTCAAGCGTCTGGGCGGTGGCGCGGCGCAGATCCCTGTCGTCGTCGATCAGCGCGACGGGACTCAGTGTGTCCATGACATCAAGCCCTCCTCAGATGAACGATGAACCGGGCTCCCTCGCCATCGCTCTCGACTTCCATTCGGCCGCCGTAATCGCTGACGATATCCTTGGAGATCACGAGCCCGAGGCCGAGACCTTTTTCCTTCGAGGTGTTGAACGGGGTGAAGAGGCCCTTGCGGATCTCCGGCGAAATGCCGGGACCATTGTCGGCGACCGTCAGCGTCACGGTCTCCGCATCGGCCGAGGTCCTGACTCGGACGCGGGCCTGATCGGCTTTCGGCGCCACAGCCTCCAGGGCATTCTGGAGCAGGTTGATGAGCACCTGTTCCAGGCGGATCCTGTTGCCCATGACCTGCAGCTCGGCAGGCGGCAGATCGATGTTGAGCGTATCCATGCGCCCGGCAAAGCGGCTCCGCAGCAATATCACCGCCCCTTCGATCACATCCTTCAGGCCCGTCGGCTCGGCGCTGCCGCGGCCCTTGCGCGCGAAGGTCTTCAACTCCTCGGTGATCGCGCCGATGCGCTCCGTCAGCGCCGCGATATTCTCGAGATTCTTGCCCGCAGGTACGGTCTGGCCGCGATCGAGGAAGATGCGGGCATTATCCGCATAGGCGCGGATGGTTGCGACCGGCTGGTTGATCTCATGGGCGACGCCAGCGGCGACCTGGCCCAGGATCGCCAACCGGTTGGCCTGCACCAGATCCTGCTGCACCGCCTGCAGCCTCTGTTCCGTATTCCTGTGGCCTGTGATTTCGGCCTGCAGCCGGTCCCGCGCCTGTCTGAGATCCAGCGTCCGCTCGGCCACCCGCCGCTCCAGCTCCTCGCGTGCCTGCTGTTCTCTGAAAATTCGCAAAGTGACCGCCTGGCGGCGCCGCAACAGCAAGGCTCCGCCAGCAAGCAGCGGCAAGAGTATCAGCAATGCCAGCATGCGGGCTTCGCGAATGCCTGCATCGACGGCCGGCCCGAGCGCCACCAGATGCTGCAGCACCCATCGGGTCCCGGGAACCGGGGTGCCGATATCGAGAAACCTGGTCTTTCCGGCGCCTCCCGGCATGACGATCTCGACGACATCGAGCCCGTCGCCGAGGTTTCGGACGGTGTCGAGCGGCAGGGGCTGAAGCGGCGCATCGCCGAACTGCAGGCTTTCGCGGATCGCGGTCAGCCGGTCCTCGGCGATCCGGCCGATCGTCATGAACCGCCACGAGGGGATGCTTGTTATGAGGACTATGCCGCGTTCGTCGACGACGTAGGAGGGGGCGTCGGTGGCATCCCAATCCGCCTCGACGTCGTCGAATTCAAGCTTAACGACGACGACGCCCAGGAGGCCGTTGCTGCCTGATATCCGCTCGGAGATATAGAGGCCGGGTTTCTTGCTGACGGTGCCGAGCGCGAAGTGCTCGGCCTGGCCATTCGCCACCGCACCCTGAAAATATTCGCGGAAACGATAGTCGTTGCCGACGAAGCTCGTCGGTTCGCGCCAGTTGCTGGCCGAAACCGCAATGCCGTCCTTGTCGATGACATAGATGACCGCAGCCTTCGTGCCTGCCGCCAGCATTTCCAGCTTCTGGCTCAGCTGCTCGAACGTGCCGGCGTCGTTTTCCGCCAGCGCGGCTGCGAGCGCGGCGTCCTGCGAGAGCACGAAGGGAAGCGCCCGGTATTTTTCGAGGACAGTGCGCAGCAAAGCTACATTCAGCCTGGCATCCATGCGGGCCTGTTCCTCGAGAGCGCTCTCGGCTTGCTCGCGGCCGATTTCGCCGCTTGCCCACAGGCTCGCGACGACAGCCAGAAGCGCGATCGCCGCATAGGCCCACCACATCCGCCGGATGCGATGATGCAGCGGCAGGGACGGCCACAGCTTTTTCGAGACGGATAAGGACATGGCGGATTTGTGCATGTTTCTGCACGAGATGCAAATGAGTTTGTGCGGATTTCCGCATTTCTCGGCGGAGCGCGACACGTCCAAAAATTTTTTACACTTACAAATCAATAGTTTAATTCATATTGTCAAAACTGGCACGGCGATTGCGAAGAGGGACGGCAACAACGGCTGAGCTGTTGGACTTGAAGCGGACGGCTCGGGAGGCCGGAGTTCGTTCCGGACGAGCCTTTAGGAGGACATCATGATCGCAGCCCCATTCGACGCAGTCGCAGACAGCAAGGGCAAGAAGCCCTTTTACACCCATCTCTACGTTCAAGTACTCGCTGCCATCGCCGCGGGTATCCTGCTCGGCCATTTCTATCCCGAGCTCGGCACGCAGCTGAAGCCGCTTGGCGATGCCTTCATCAAGCTGGTGAAGATGGTCATTGCGCCGGTCATATTCCTGACGGTGGCGACCGGCATTGCCGGCATGAGCGACCTGAAGAAGGTCGGCCGCGTTGCCGGCAAGGCAATGCTGTACTTCCTGACCTTCTCGACGCTGGCTCTCGTCATCGGCATGGTCGTCGCCAATGTCGTTCAGCCCGGTGCCGGCATGAACATTGATCCGGCTTCGCTCGACCCGAAGGCCATTGCTACCTTTGCCGAAAAGGCGCATGAGCAGAGCATTGTCGGCTTCCTCACCAACATCATCCCGTCGACGATCGTCGGCGCGTTTGCCGACGGCGACATTCTGCAGGTGCTGTTCTTCTCGGTGCTTTTCGGCATCGCGCTCGCCATGGTCGGCGAAAAGGGCGAGCAGGTCGTGACCTTCCTCAATGCGCTGACGGCTCCGATCTTCAAGCTCGTCGGCATCCTGATGAAGGCTGCCCCGATCGGCGCTTTCGGCGCCATGGCCTTCACCATCGGCAAGTACGGCATCGGGTCGATCGCCAACCTCGCCATGCTGATCGGCACCTTCTACATCACCTCGCTGCTCTTCGTGCTTGTCGTTCTCGGCGCCGTCGCCCGCTACAACGGCTTCTCGATCCTGGCGCTGCTGCGCTACATCAAGGAAGAGCTGTTGCTCGTCCTCGGCACTTCGTCTTCCGAAGCCGCCCTTCCGGGGCTGATGAACAAGATGGAAAAGGCTGGCTGCAAGCGCTCGGTCGTCGGCCTCGTCATCCCCACCGGCTATTCCTTCAATCTCGACGGCACCAACATCTACATGACGCTGGCCGCACTTTTCATCGCCCAGGCAACCGGCATCCAGCTCTCCTGGGGTGACCAGATCCTGCTGCTGCTCGTGGCGATGCTGAGCTCGAAGGGTGCCGCAGGCATCACCGGCGCCGGCTTCATCACGCTTGCCGCCACCCTTTCCGTCGTGCCCTCCGTGCCGGTTGCCGGCATGGCGCTCATCCTCGGCATCGACCGCTTCATGTCGGAATGCCGGGCACTGACGAACCTCGTCGGCAATGCTGTCGCGACGATCGTCGTGGCGCGCTGGGAAAAAGAACTGGATACGGCGCAGCTCGCGGCGGCGCTCGGCGGCCAGACGGAAGAGACGGCTCCGGCTGCGGGACTTCAGCCGGCGGAATAACAAGGTTTGATTTTTGGCAATCTTTGCAGCGGCCCGTTTTTCAGCGGGCCGTTTGCTTATGGTAATTTCGTTCTCTACCATCGTCATCCTCGGCCTTGTGCTGGTCAAGCCCGAGCATGGTGGAGGAGGGGGTGGCGGACTTCTTTAGTGGCCCTTGCGCCCCTTATCCAATCGGCCGTTTCTCTTTTCGCTCAGCCGCGGTTCTCACCGAGAAGGCGATCGTAGATAGCGCCGATCGCGCTTGCTTCCTTCTCCAGCGCAAAATTCGCCCTGACATGGCGCAGCGCATTCTCGCCATGGGCGATCGCCAGCGTGGGATTTGCGATGTAGGGCGCGATGGCCCGCGTCAGCGCCTCGCCGTCGCCGGCGGCCACCACCGTGCCGGTCTCGCCTTCGGCGATGAGTTCGGCATAGGCGCCGGCATTCGAGGCCACCACCGCAGTGCGCGAGGCCATAGCCTCGAGCGGCGTCAGGCCGAAGCCCTCGTTGCGGGACGGGGCGACGTATAGCGTCAGACGGCGATACCAGACCTTGATATCGGGCACTTCGCCGAGGAAGACGATCCGGTCGCTCAGGCCGGCGGCGGCAACATCCGCTTTGAGTTTGTCGGCGAAGCCGGTGTGCTCGACGGTCACTCGGCCGGAGACGACGGCCGTCCATTCAGGATGGTCTGGCAGCAGCTCGATCATCGCCTGGACGAAGAGATCGGTGCCCTTCTGGTGGCGGACGCGGCCGAAGCAGCCGACGAGATAGCGGCCGGGCAGGCCGGTGGCGGCAATGCCGTCGTCGGCCGTTTCCGGCGGGTGGAAGAGGGAAAGGTCGACGCCGTGCTGGATGACCGTGTGCGGCACCTCAAGGAAGGAGCCGGAACGGTCGCTGGTTGCGATGACCGCGTCCATGCGGCGGATCAGCCATTTCGTATAGGCGGTGTGGCGGCGCTGCGCGGCCGAGGTGAAGAGCAGCTTCAGCGGCATGCGAAGGACATGGCGAAGCAGGATGCCGACGGCCATCTCATTGTTGCGGCGGGCGTGCCATACGCGGCGGCGCCGACGCGCAGGCGGGCGCCACAGGCCAAGAAGCTGCGGCCATCGGAGTTTCGCCAAGCCCTCCGGCAGGCCGGGACCCAGTGTCGCGATCCTGATGCCGAGCCGGCTCTGGCAGGGAATGAGCTGGACGATGGTCGACGTGACGCCGGAGAGCCGGCGCTTGAAATTGGGCGCGATGATCTCGACGTCACGCATATCAGGCAAGGAAGGGATCTCGTGTCTGGCGGGCGATCAGCCCCAGGAAACCTGGAGAATTTCGTAGGCCTTGGAGCCGCCGGGTGCATTGACTTCGATGGAATCGCCAACTGCCTTGCCGATCAGCGCACGGGCGATCGGGGAGGAAATCGAGATGCGGCCGGCCTTGACGTCGGCCTCCTGGTCGCCAACGATCTGGTAGGTCTTTTCTTCCTCGGTGTCCTCGTCGACGAGCTTCACCTTGGCGCCGAACTTGATCTTGTCGCCCGACATCTTGGTGAGGTCGATGACTTCGGCACGTGCTGTCAGATCTTCCAGCTCAGTGATGCGGCCCTCGTTGTGGCTCTGGGCTTCTTTGGCGGCGTGGTATTCGGCATTTTCGGAAAGGTCGCCGTGGGCACGGGCTTCGGCGATCGCCTCGATGATTCGAGGACGCTCCTCCTGCTGGCGCCAGCGCAGTTCTTCCTGCAGCTTGACGAAACCACCCTGTGTCATCGGTACCTTATCAACCATTTTTCTGTCCTTCACTCCTTGTGGCCGCCCGTCTTGCTTCAGCACAGTTAGGCACACACAAAAGAAAACAGGTCCCGAAGGGAACTTCGGAACCGTGCCACAATCCTAGTCGCGTGCTTATAGCAGATCGGTAAGGCCGATTTCCAGAAAATTCGCATAAATGAAACGCTACCCACTGCGACACCGGGCGATGCGCCCCAAAAATGGACAGGGGCGGGGTCGGCCATATTGACTTTGCCGACAAGAACATATAGCGAACATAGGGATGAAGAAGTCGCTTGCCGAACGCTTGGCCATTCTTTCCGATGCCGCCAAATATGACGCCTCCTGTGCCTCCAGCGGTACGGAGAAACGCGATTCGGCCGCGAGCGGCGGGCTCGGTTCGACCGAGGGGTCGGGCATCTGTCATGCCTATGCCCCGGACGGGCGGTGCATTTCGCTTCTGAAGATATTGCTGACCAATTTCTGCATCTACGACTGCGCCTATTGCGTCAATCGCTCCTCCAGCAATGTCGAACGCGCGCGCTTCACGGCGGAGGAGGTCGTCTGGCTGACTCTGGAATTCTACCGCCGCAATTATATCGAAGGGCTCTTCCTTTCGTCCGGCATCATTCGCTCGTCCGACTACACGATGGAGGAGATGGTCCGGATCGTCCGCGAGCTGCGCCTGACGCATAATTTCCGCGGCTATATCCATCTGAAGGCGATCCCCGAAGCATCGCCGCATCTGATCGAGGAGGCGGGGCTTCATGCCGACAGGCTGTCGCTCAACATCGAATTGCCGACGGACAACGGCATCACCCGCCTGGCGCCGGAAAAGAAGCCGGCCCATATCCGGCGGTCGATGGCTGATCTGAGGCTGAAGATCGAGGCGGCCGGCGAGCCGACGCTGCAAAGCAAAAAGCGCCAGCGTTTCATTCCGGCCGGGCAGAGCACGCAGATGATCGTGGGTGCAGACGGAGCCAGCGACGCGACGATCCTTGCGAGTAGCGGCCGGCTCTACAGCAGTTATGGCCTGAAGCGGGTTTATTATTCCGCCTTCAGCCCGATCCCCGACGCCTCGAAGAACCTGCCGCTGATCAAGCCGCCGCTTGATGCGCGAACACCGGCTCTACCAGGCCGACTGGCTCTATCGGTTCTACGGTTTCGGCGTCGAGGAGATCACCGCAAACCAGGCCGGCGGCATGCTGGATCTCAACCTCGACCCGAAGCTTGCCTGGGCGCTTGCCAACCGGGGCGAATTTCCCGTCGACGTCAACAAGGCCGAGCGGGAACGATTGCTGCGCGTGCCCGGCCTCGGCACCAAGACAGTCAAGGGGATCGTTTCGGCGCGGCGCTTCCGCCGTCTGCGGCTTGACGACCTCTCCCGGCTCGGTGTTTCGATCAAGAAGGTTCAATCCTTCATTTCAGCGGAAGGCTGGTCGCCGCGTCGGTTGATCGACCGCCCGGATCTGCGCGCCATGTTCGAGCCGCAGCCCGAACAATTGTCGCTGCTGTGATGCGCCGCGTCGTGCTTGCAGGACGCGGAGACCTTGCCGAATGGCGCGATGCGGCACGCGCGCTTGCGGCTGCCGGCATTTTGCCAGAGGAAATCGACTGGCGCGAGAAGACCGCGGAGGCGGATCTTTCGTTTCAGCGCGACGCCATGCCGCCGGTGCCTGCAACATCGCGCAAGCCAATGACGGTGCCGCCTGCCTTCATCGAGCTTGCCGAAACCGTTCTCTGCCATTCCGACCCGGCGCGGTTTTCCCTGCTTTACCGCCTGCTCTGGCGGCTGCAACTGGACCGGCAGTTGCTCGAGGTGACCTCCGATGAGGATGTCGTGCGGGCCAGGCTGATGGCGAAGAACGTCCGGCGCGACGCGCACAAGATGACGGCTTTCGTCCGTTTCAAGGAAATCGATGCCGCGTCGGCAGGCCGTCGAAAATTCCTCGCCTGGTTCGAGCCGGATCATCATATCGTCAGGCGCACCGCTCCCTTTTTTCAGCGGCGCTTTAACGACATGGACTGGCTGATCGCAACCCCGAAGGGATCGGCAGCCTGGGACGGCGAGCGACTGACGATCACCGATGAGGCATGCGAAAGGCCCAACCTCAGCGATGCGACGGACGAGCTTTGGCGGACCTACTATTCCAGCATCTTCAATCCGGCGCGATTGAAGGTGAAGGCGATGCAGGCGGAGATGCCGAAGAAATACTGGAAGAACCTGCCGGAAGCCGATCTCATTCCTGGCCTGATTGCCTCGGCCGAGAGCAAAGTGCGGGAGATGGCGGCGCGGGAGGCGACGCAAGCGCTGCCCTTTCACGACCGGCTGCAGCAGGCCGCGCGCCATCTGCCCGCCGAACCGCAGGCACCGAAGGGAACGCTGGAAGCGCTGCGCGCGGAAGCCGCCGTCTGCACCCGCTGTCCGCTTCATGCCAATGCGACGCAGACGGTGTTCGGCGAGGGGCCGCGGGATGCACAGGTCATCTTCGTCGGCGAGCAGCCGGGTGACCAGGAGGATATTTCGGGGCGTCCCTTCGTCGGCCCCGCCGGCAGGCTTCTCGATCAGGTGATATCGGAAGCGGGCATCGACCGTTCGAGGCTTTATGTCACCAATGCTGTCAAACATTTCAAATACGAGCCGCGCGGCAAGCGGCGCATCCACCAGAAACCCAACATGGGCGAGGTAAGGCATTGCCGCTGGTGGCTTGATCGGGAGTTGGCGCTCCTCAAGCCGAAGCTGATCGTCGCGATGGGGGCGACCGCGCTTGCGGCGCTGACCGATGTGAAGGAGCGCCTGCAGGATGTCAGGGGCAAGGCGATGGCGATCGACGGCGAACGCACGCTTTTCGTGACCGTGCATCCGTCCTATCTCCTGCGTATTCCGGACGAACAACTGAAGGCGGAGGAGATGGCGCGGTTTCGCGAGGACATGCTGAAAATTCAGCGGCTTATGGTGTCAGGTAGATAAACTGATTCCGGCTGGGTTCGCGCCACCGCCTGTCGAGCGATGGCGCTGTCTCTTTGTTTTTACGCAATCCCGGGCGCAAAACCACGGCACAGTTTTGCTGGAATTGCTTTCATCTCAGGCGAAGTAGCTCTGCAGCGGTCGGACTTCGAGATTGCCTGCTTTCAACGCCTTGATCGCCTGGGCTGCGGCTTCGGCGCCGGCCATCGTCGTGTAGTAAGGCACTTTCTGCATCAGCGTCGCACGGCGCAGCGATTTGGAGTCCGAGATCGCCTTGTTGCCGTCGGTGGTGTTGATGACAAGCTGGACCTGGCGGTTGCGGATTGCGTCTTCGATATGCGGGCGGCCTTCAAGGACCTTGTTGATCTTGGTGGCAGTGATGCCGTTTTCGCCGAGGAAGCGGGCAGTGCCGCCGGTTGCCAGCACCTTGAAGCCTTCCTCGACGAGAATGCGGATCGCCGGCAGCACGCGCGGCTTGTCCTCGTCGCGCACGGAGACGAAGACCGTTCCGTCACGCGGCAGTTCGACACCGGCGCCGAGCTGCGACTTGGCGAAAGCCAGCGCAAAATCGGTGTCGAGACCGATGACTTCGCCGGTCGAGCGCATTTCCGGGCCGAGCAGCGTGTCGACGCCGGGGAAACGGGCGAAGGGGAAGACGGCTTCCTTGACGGCGATATGGGTGAGGTTGCGCGGATCGGGCTTTTCGCCATAGGCGGCGAAGGTCGCGTCGAGCTTCTCGCCGGCCATGACGCGGGCGGCGATCTTGGCGATCGGCGCACCGATGGTCTTGGCGACGAAGGGCACAGTGCGCGAAGCGCGCGGATTGACTTCGAGCACGTAGACGGTGCCGTCCTTGATGGCGAACTGGACGTTCATCAGGCCGCCGACGTTGAGCGCCTTGGCCATCGCCTTGGCTTGGCGCTCCAGTTCGTCGATCAGTTCGACGGGCAGCGAGCGCGGCGGCAGCGAGCAGGCGGAGTCGCCGGAGTGGATGCCGGCTTCCTCGATGTGCTCCATGATGCCGGCGACATAGACGTCGGTGCCGTCGGAGAGGCAGTCGACATCGACTTCGATGGCATGGGTGAGATAGCTGTCAAAGAGCAGCGGGTTCTTGCCGAGCAGGGTATTGATCTGGCCGGTCTTGTCGTTGGGATAGCGCTGCTTGATGTCTTCCGGTACCAGTTCGGGCACCGTATCAAGCAAGTAAGTCTGCAGCTGGCCTTCCGAATGCAGAATCTGCATGGCGCGGCCGCCGAGCACGTAGGAGGGGCGCACGACCAGCGGGAAGCCGATTTCGGCAGCGACCAGGCGGGCCTGCTCGACCGAATAGGCGATGCCGTTGTTCGGCTGGTTGAGGTCGAGCTTCATCAGCAGCTTCTGGAAGCGGTCGCGGTCTTCGGCGAGGTCGATCGCATCAGGTGCGGTGCCGAGGATTGGGATGCCGTTCTTTTCGAGCGCCTCGGCAAGCTTCAGCGGCGTCTGGCCGCCGAACTGGACGATCACGCCGACGACTTCGCCCTTTTCCTGTTCGGCGCGCAGGATCTCGATCACGTCTTCGGCGGTCAGCGGCTCGAAATAGAGGCGGTCCGACGTGTCGTAGTCGGTCGAGACAGTCTCCGGATTGCAGTTGATCATGATCGCTTCATAGCCTGCATCCTTCAACGCGAAGGCGGCATGGCAGCAGCAATAATCGAACTCGATGCCCTGGCCGATGCGGTTCGGGCCGCCGCCGAGGATGACCACCTTCTTGCGGTCGGAGACCTGGGCCTCCGAGCGCGCGGCGCCGACGAACGGCGTCTCGTAGGTCGAATACATATAGGCGGTCGGCGAAGCGAATTCGGCCGCGCAGGTATCGATGCGCTTGAAGACGGGGCGGACGTTGAGACCGTTGCGCAGTTCGGCGACTTCCTTCGGGCGCTTGCCGGTCAGCGTCGCGAGGCGCGCGTCGGAGAAGCCCATCGCCTTCAGCATACGCAGGTTGGCGGCATCGTTCGGCAGGCCGTGCTCGCGGATGCGGGCTTCCATGTCGACGATGTTCTTGAGTTCGGCGATGAACCAGGGATCGATCTTGCAGCCTTCATGCACCTCTTCGATGCTGAGGCCCTGGCGCAGTGCCTGCGCGACCATGCGCAGGCGGTCCGGCGTCGGCGTGCCGATGGCGGCGCGGATGGCGTTCTGGCTGGACTCGCCTTCCTCGAAGTCGGGAATCTCGATTTCGTCAAGGCCGGTCAGGCCGGTCTCGAGGCCGCGCAGCGCCTTCTGCAGCGATTCGGCGAAGGTGCGGCCGATCGCCATGACTTCGCCGACGGATTTCATCGCGGTCGTCAGGACCGGCGAAGCGCCGGGAAATTTCTCGAAGGCGAAACGGGGGATCTTGGTGACGACATAGTCGATCGACGGTTCGAAGGAGGCCGGCGTTGCGCCGCCGGTGATGTCGTTTTCGAGTTCCTCGAGCGTGTAGCCGATGGCGAGCTTGGCGGCGACCTTGGCGATCGGGAAGCCGGTGGCCTTGGAGGCGAGTGCCGAGGAGCGCGACACGCGCGGGTTCATTTCGATGACGACGAGGCGGCCGTCCTTCGGGTTGACGGCGAACTGCACGTTGGAGCCGCCAGTCTCCACCCCGATCTCGCGCAGCACCGCGATCGAGGCGTTGCGCATGATCTGGTATTCCTTGTCCGTCAGCGTCAGGGCCGGAGCGACGGTGATGGAGTCGCCGGTGTGGACGCCCATCGGATCGATGTTCTCGATCGAGCAGATGATGATGCAGTTGTCCGCCTTGTCGCGGACGACTTCCATCTCATACTCTTTCCAGCCGAGCACCGATTCTTCGATCAGCACTTCAGTGGTGGGGGAGGCATCGAGGCCGCCGCCGACGATCTCGAAGAATTCCGAGCGATTATAGGCGATGCCGCCGCCGGTGCCACCGAGGGTGAAGGAGGGGCGGATGATGGCGGGAAGGCCGACATGGTCGAGCGCCTGGGCGGCGATCGCCATGGCATGGTTCAGGTAGCGCTGCTTGCGGTCGCTTTCGCCGAGGTTCCACTGGTTTTCCAGCTCATCCAGCGCCTTGTCGAGATCGGATCCGGAAAGGCTTTCGCGCAGCTTGTTGCGTTCGGCCTCGTGCGTCTTGCGGTCGAGATCCTTGATGTCAGTGGCGTTCGCCAGCATCGAGCGCGGCGTTTCCAGGCCGATGCGGGCCATGGCCTCGCGGAACAGCGCGCGATCCTCGGCCATGTCGATGGCGGCGGGCTTGGCGCCGATCATCTCGACATTGTAGCGGTCGAGCACACCCATGCGCTTCAGGGAAAGCGCGGTGTTGAGCGCTGTCTGGCCGCCCATGGTCGGCAGCAGCGCATCGGGGCGCTCCTTAGCAATGATCTTGGCGACGACCTCGGGGGTGATCGGCTCGACGTAAGTTGCGTCGGCCAGGCCTGGATCGGTCATGATCGTCGCCGGGTTGGAGTTGACGAGGATGACGCGGTAGCCTTCCTCCTTGAGCGCCTTGCAGGCCTGGGTGCCGGAATAGTCGAATTCGCAAGCCTGGCCAATGACAATCGGTCCCGCGCCGATGATGAGGATCGATTTGATGTCTTGGCGCTTCGGCATGGGCGATATCCATTGTCTGGCTGCGCAAAAAGCCGGCCAGGGTGGGAGATCACCGGGTCGGGTCGCGCATTGAGGTTTTTTCAGGCTAGAAGCGGCTTATAGGCAAATGTATTTGCAAACGGAACCCCATAAATCGCGGAATCGACAGGAATCCCGACATGGCGCGAAAGCTATTTCCCGTCGGGCACGACGAGCACCCGGATTTCGCCGCTGCGCGCCGGATTGACGATCGCTTCGGGGGCCTCGGCGAGCCCGATCCGGCGGGAGATCAGTGGCTCGACCCTGATCTCGCCGGAGGCGATCAGATCGGCGGCGCGGCCATGGGTGAATGGGTTGACGAAAGAGGTTATCAGCCGGATTTCGCGAAACAGCAGGTCGAAAGGTTCGATCTCGATCTTTGCGCCCTGCGCCATGACGCCGAGAATGACGGCGGTGCCGCCGCGCCGGGCAAGCCGGGGCGCCTGCTGCATGGTCTCGGCAACACCGGCGCATTCGAAGACGACATCGGCGCCACCCGGCAGCAGTCCATCATCAGCGGTGATGCGCGCGATAATGTCGCCTCCACCGGGATCGGCCGTCGCAGTGGCGCCAAGGCTTTCGGCCAGCCGGCGTTTCTCGGAACTGCGCGTCACCAGCAAGACGCGGGTGGCGCCGGCGAACCGCGCCAGTTGAAGGGTGAGCAGTCCGATGACGCCGCCGCCGAGCACGATGACCGATGAGCCGGTTTGCAGTCCACCGAGATCGACGCCGTGGATACAACAGGCGAGCGGTTCGCAGAAGGCGCCGTGCAGCGGATCGAGATCGGACGGCAGTGCGAAGGCCTGACTTTGCGGCATGCAGACATAATCGGCGAAACCGCCATCGCGGTGAATGCCGATCGCCTGCAACTTCCGGCAGAGATTGACACGGCCGCGCCGGCATTCCTCGCAGCCGCCGCAGGAAATGTTCGGATCGCCGGTCACGCGCATGCCGGGACGGAAATCGGTCACCCCCGGTCCGACCGTCTCGACGATGCCTGCAAATTCATGGCCGAGTGTCACCGGCGGCTTCGACGGAAAATCGCCGTGGAAGATATGGCGGTCGGTGCCGCAGATGCCGCAGGCCTCGATCCGGACGAGCAATTCGCCCGGGCGTGGCGCCGGTTTTTCGACCTCGCAAAGCTGCAGCTGTCCTGTTGCCTGCAGGCGCACCGCCTTCATCGCCATCTCCTCCCGCATTCTCCTCTTTTCAGGAAGAGCGAAAGCGGGAGTCTCGTCAAGCGCTTGACGCATCTTCTTTACGCATCGGAAGACAAATGTGAGGCATGGTCGCGGCCGATCGGCGCCTCGCGGCCGTCACGATCGGAAGAGCGAGCGCTTGCTCCGTCAAGGGAACAATATCACGTCCTTCAGGTTTGCGGTCGAGAAGCTGGAGGTTGTGATGGTTGATCCGAAAGACAAGGACCCGGCGGAAGGCTCGCGGGAGACTGTGGATAAGGAGCTGGCACGTCAGGGGGAGGGCAAATCGCACGGCAGCGCCGGCAAAAGCGACGGTCAAAAGGGACCGGCGCAACCAGGCCCAAGCCCTAGGAAAAAGTGAGCCGTTCAACCGGCTGTCTCGCGGACGGATGGAGCCGCTGGAATTCCTCCGGCCAGCGGTTATATAAATCCTTTAGTGCAAGCACGAGCATTGCCGGGGAGAACGAGAATGGAATGGAGAGGCCGGCGTCAGTCCGACAATGTCGAAGATCGTCGCGGCGGTCGCACAGGGGGCGGTTTTGGCCGCGGGGGCGGTTTCAGCTTTCCCTCTGGCGGCGGCGTTCGCCGCGCCGGCGGCGGCTTGAGCATCGGAACGATCATCTTCCTTATCGTCATCTATTTCATCTTCAAGCTGATGGGTGTCGATCTGCTGCAGGTGCTCGAAACCGGCGGCATGTCGAGCGGCCCAGGCTACGAGCAGAGCCAATCGGACACCCGCACGCCGGCCAATGACGAGATGACCGCCTTCATGCGCACAGTACTTGCCGAGACCGAGGATACCTGGAACGGCATTTTCCAGGCACGGGGCCAGACCTACGAAGAGCCACGTCTCGTGTTGTTCTCCGACCAGACGCAGTCGGCCTGCGGCTTCGCCTCAGCCGCCACCGGTCCGTTCTATTGCCCGGGCGATCGTAAGGTCTATCTCGACACGACCTTCTTCCAGGAGCTTTCCGAGCGGTTCGGCGCATCCGGCGATTTCGCCGAGGCCTACGTCATCTCCCATGAAGTCGGCCACCACGTGCAGAACCTGCTCGGCATCCTGCCGAAGTTCAACCAGGCCCGTCAGCGCATGAGCGAAGAAGAAGCCAACAAGATGTCAGTCCGCGTCGAGCTGCAGGCCGATTGCTTCGCCGGCATCTGGGGCAAATATACCCAGCAGAAGGGCATACTGGAGGCTGGCGACCTTGAAGAGGCGTTGAATGCCGCCCAGCAGATCGGCGACGATACGCTGCAGAAGCGCTCGCAGGGTTATGTGGTCCCTGAGAGTTTCAACCACGGCACCTCGGCGCAGCGCGTCAGGTGGTTCAAGCGCGGCTTCGACAGCGGACAGCTAACGGCCTGCGATACGTTTTCGGGGCCGGTTTGAGGACTGCACGGCAGAACGCGCCGCTTACTTCTCACTGTCCATATGCTGCAGCATATGTTCGGGATAGCGCCCACCGGCCGCCGCATCCTTCGGCACGGCGCGTTCGATAGCCGCGAAATCTTCAGGTGACAGCTCGACTGCGCGTGAGCCGAGTGCCTCGGTCAGCCGGTCGCGGCGGCGGGCGCCGATGAGCGGAACGATGTCCTTGCCCTTGGCGGCGACCCAGGCGATGGCGATCTGGGCGACGGAGACGTCTTTTGCTTCGGCGATCTCGCGCAGCTTTTCCACCAAAGCGAGGTTCCGCTCGACATTTCCTTCCTGGAAGCGCGGGCTATGGGTGCGGAAGTCACCTGCCGACGTGCCCTGGTCTTTCTGCCAGTGACCGCTGATCAGACCGCGCGAGAGCACGCCGTAGGCGGTGATCGAAATACCGAGTTCACGGGTGGTTGGCAGGATGCGATCCTCGACCCCGCGCGAGATCAGCGAATATTCGATCTGCAGGTCGACAATCGGGGCGATGGCGGCGGCCCGGCGGATTGTGTTTGCGCCGACTTCCGACAGGCCGATATGTCTGACATAGCCAGCCTTGACCAGATCGGCTATGGCGCCGACGGTGTCCTCGATCGGCACGTTGGGATCCAGGCGGGCCGGGCGATAGATGTCGATGTAATCGACGCCGAGCCGCTGCAGCGTGTAGGCGAGGAAATTCTTCAAGGCGACGGGGCGGGCATCGATACCGCTCCAGCCACTTGCTGGATCACGGAGCGCGCCGAACTTGACGCTGATGACTGCGTCTTCGCGCCTGCGGCCTTTCAAAGCTTCACCGATCAGCATCTCGTTATGGCCCATGCCGTAAAAGTCGCCGGTGTCGAGCAGGTTGATGCCGGCATCGAGCGCTGCATGGATCGTTGCGATACTCTCTGCACGGTCGGCGGGACCGTACATGCCTGACATGCCCATACAGCCGAGGCCGATGGCCGAGACTTCGGGTCCGGTCTTTCCCAAACGATAGGTCTGCATTCTCTTTCTCCTTCATTGCGCCGCCGAGCGCGACCGGCATCCGCGCCCGAGCGGCGCGATCGATGCCGTTTTACCGCGTTCGCATCCGGGCGATAATCGGACGACATCGAACAGCCTGTGCGTAAGAATGCACAATGAGCGATGTTTCCTTGGCTTTGATCTGAATGCCTCCCGGCGATTGCAAGGGAACCGCGTCGCCTGTCGATACGCTGGAACGGCAGCGCGCCCGTCGGTTGAAGCTCTTTTGAATTTCTCGTACAACTCATCAGAAGCTAGTGAAATGTTCACGGATTGTTTCGGTCCCTTTTCTAGGCTATGTCACATGGCTGGCGACGAGATCGTCTTTTCAGAAACAACCGCTGTAGAGATGCGTCATGCTTGATCCGAAATTCGTGCGCCGCGGCTTGTTCCTGGTCTTCGTCATCCTCTTCCTCGACATTATCGGCATCGCCATCATCATGCCGGTGCTGCCGGCCTATCTGGAGCAGTTGACAGGCGGCAGCATCAGCGATGCGGCGATCGACGGCGGCTGGCTGATGCTTGTCTATGCCGGCATGCAGTTCCTGTTCGCGCCGTTCCTCGGAAACCTGTCCGACCGTTTCGGCCGCCGGCCGATCCTTCTGTTGTCGGTGCTGACCTTCGCAATCGACAATTTCATCTGCGGAGTGGCCACCAGCTTCTGGATGCTGTTCGTCGGCCGGGTTCTTGCCGGCATCAGCGGCGGCAGCTTCGCCACCTGCTCGGCCTATATCGCCGACATCAGCACTGAGGAGAACCGGGCAAAGAACTTCGGGCTGATCGGCATCGCCTTCGGGGTCGGTTTCACTATCGGCCCGGTCATCGGCGGGTTCCTCGGGGAATTCGGCCCGCGTGTGCCGTTCCTCGGCGCAGCCGCTTTGTCGCTTCTCAATTTCATTGCCGCCTGCTTCCTGCTGCCGGAAACGCTGGAAGCCAAGAACCGACGCCGCTTCGAGTGGAAACGTGCCAATCCGCTCGGCGCGCTGCGCCAGATGCGCCATTACCCCGGCATCGGCTGGGTCAGCCTCGTCATGTTCCTGTTCTTCCTGGCGCATGCCGTCTATCCGTCGGTCTGGTCCTTTGTCTCGACCTACCGCTATGGCTGGAGCGAGGGCCAGATCGGCCTGTCGCTCGGCATTTACGGCATCGGTGCGGCGCTCGTCATGGGCTTGGTCCTGCCGCGTGTCGTGCCTCTGCTCGGCGAATGGAAGACGGCGCTTCTCGGCCTCTGCTTCTCCGCCGCAGGACTGACCGGCTATGCCTTCGCCTGGGAGGGCTGGGTGGTGTACGTCGTTATCGTCGCGACCGTCATAGAAAATGTCGCCGATCCGCCGCTGCGCAGCATTGCCGCCGGCATGGTGCCGCCGTCGGCGCAGGGCGAGTTACAGGGTGCGCTGACCAGCCTCAGCAGCATCACCACCATAGTCGGCCCGCTGATCTTCACGCAGATGTTCGGCTATTTCACAAGGCCTGAGGCGCCGGTCACTTTTGCCGGCGCGCCGTATCTCACGGCCGCCGTGCTCATCCTTCTAGCCGCCGGGGTATTCCTCACACGGGTTCGGGCGAGGGAGCCGGCCGAGGCGCTGGAAGTCGCTGGCTGATCGATTAGAAATGGTGATGCGATGATGAATTTTTCATCATCTGCCTGTTTTGGGGTAGTTCTTGTCCGGACTTTGATCTAAGTCCGAATGATATTTCGCCGCAAGTTGCGACGACCACATATTTCAATCACAGGACTGGTGTCATGGACACGTCGATCGACGCGCACAGCCTTGCGCCGACAAACGATAATCGGTGGGGCGCACATTTCCGTGCGACGCTGGCGCTCGGCATTCCGCTGATCGGCGCCCAGCTCGCTCAGCTCGGTATCCATACGACCGATGTAATGATCATCGGCCGCCTTGGCGCCGAGCAACTGGCGGCCATGGTGCTGTCGGCCCAGTTCCTGTTCACGATCCTGATCTTCGGCTCGGGCTTTTCCATTGCCGTCATTCCGATGGTGGCGCAGGCCTATGGCCGCGGCGACGTCGTCTCGGTGCGCCGATCGCTGCGCATGGGGCTCTGGGTGGTGATCGGATTCTGGATCATCGCGCAACCGGCCTTTTTCAATGCGGAACAGATCCTGCTTTTTGCGCAGCAGAAGCCGGAGGTAGCCAGGCTCGCCCATAGCTATATTCTGATCGGCCAGCTCGGCGTGCTGCCGGCTCTTCTTTTCAACGTGATGCGGGCCCTCGTCAGCGCCATCGGCAAGGCGGGCATCATCCTCAACGTCACGATCGTCACGTTGGTGATGAATGCGATCTTCGCCTACGCCCTCGTGCTCGGCCATTTCGGCTTTCCGGCAATGGGGCTCGAGGGGGCGGCGATCGTCTCGGTGGTCGTACAGACGGCGGGTTTCCTCTTCATCCTCGTCTTCGTCCAGCGGCGGGAAGAGACGCGGCGCTACGAGATCTTCGTGCGGTTCTGGAAGCCGGACTGGCACGCTCTGCTGGAGGTCATCCGGCTCGGTTTTCCGATCAGCGTCACCGTGCTTGCCGAGGTCAGTCTGTTTACGGTCGCGTCGCTCTTGATGGGTTATATCGGCACCATCGAACTCGCCGCCCACGGCATCGCGCTGCAATGGGCCTCGATCGCCTTCATGATTCCGCTCGGTCTGAGCCAGGCGGCGACGGTGCGCATCGGCGTCGCGCACGGGCAGGGCGATTATGACGGACTGGTGCGTGCTTCGATCATGGTTGTTGTCATCGCCTGCGCCATCTCGGCGGTCGGATCGGTTATCTTCGCCACTATGCCGCAATTCCTCGGCAGTTGGTTCCTCGACGTCAGCTCGCCGGAGGCGCCCGAGGTGCTTGCCTATGCCGGGCCGCTGATCGTCGTTGCCGGGCTTTTCCAGCTCGTCGACGGCCTGCAGGTTATCGCCAACGGATTGTTGCGCGGCCTGAAGGACGCGCGCGTGCCGATGATCATGGCGCTGATTGCTTACTGGCCGATCGGCTTCTTCCTTGCCTGGGCCTTTGCCTTCCCGCTGGGTTTCGGCGGCATCGGCATCTGGTTCGGCTTCCTCGTCGGGCTGGCGGCTGCCGCGACAATGCTCTGCGGAAGGTTCTACCTTCTGCTTCGCCGCGAGGGGACAGCGGCCGGCGCCTGAGCCGGCCGTCTTATCCTCAGGCAGCGACCGGCTTGTAGCTGGCAATATCGGCTCGAATGCCGAGACGTGCGAACATTTCCTGCGGATCGAAATTTGCTGCCTTATGCGCGGCCGCCACGGCTGCCCGCGCACGCTCGACCACCTCGGTATTTTCCCATTCGGCGATGGTGACGAAATTGAATTCGCCGGGACCTGCGACCTGCTCCAGCACCTTGTGATCGATAAAGCCCTCCTGTGCCTCCAGCACCTTGTGGGTCATCATCACTTTGACGAGAAATTCCTCCCGTGCTGCAGCCGGCACCACGAATTTGTCGACACGATAGAAAGCTACATTCATCTATTTCTCCTGCATCGGATCTGCAGGCACTTGTGTAATTCCTCAAGCTTGGTTGAGGTCAATATGAAAATCAAAGAAATGGGGCCGGTTGAACGCCCAGTCGTTCTTCAGGCACCCTTCCGCGCATCCTGAAAATAAAGCCGTTGCTCTCGTTGGGGTCCGGGGCGCCGCTCTTCGAAAAAGCGGCAACGGGGCAGCGCCGCACCGGCAGCCGGAATAGAACTCAGCCGTCACGCCCTTTCACCGCCCATGAGGTGGTATCGTGATCGGGGTGCTGGTTGTTGCTCGCCTTGATCGCCGCCGCCCAATCAGCGCCGTTGGTTTCGGTCGCCCCGGTATTTTCCAGGCCCGTGATCGTTTCGAACCAGCCCACCATGTTCTCGGTGCAGGTATTGGCAAGCGGCGGGAAGGCGTGCGGATTGTCGAGCGAACCAATCATCAGGTTGGTGCGGCCGTTTTCGAGGTGGTGAAAAAACAATGGCGTGCCGCAATTGGCGCAGAAGCCGCGCTCGACGAGTTCCGAACTCTTCCAGACGCTTGGCTTGGCGCGTGTCCAGGTGAGCGCATCATCGGGCGCGGCGACGAGCGCCGCAAAGATGTTGCCCGAGGCCTTCTGGCACATGCGGCAGTGGCAGAGATGCGAATTGTCGAGCATAGCGGTTGCGCGGTAGCGCACGGAACCGCACTGGCAGCCGCCGCTCACCTCCATCTCGATGCGTTTCATCTTTTCTCCTCCTTCAAGAGGCGGGATGGGCCTAATCTCTTTTAGGTTTTCGTTTTCTGATCGTCCAGCCTGGAGCGGGTCCAATTCTGATGTTCGTGGCCGTGGCCGTTGCCATTGCCCGGTTCATTTCGGCATTGGGCTCCGTCATCTTTGCCAGCATACCGAAATTCCTCAGCAGCTGGTTCCTTGACGTAGGTGAGAGTGTCTTCTCACCAGATCGAAGGCCATGATAGGTGGTGCCTATGGGAATCAAGAACTATCTCATCGAAGGCGGTTCCGGCACTGGGAAAACGTCTGTCGCGACCGAATTGGAGCGGCGGGGCTACCATGTCGTCCATGGTGATCGGGTCTTGGCCTATGTCGGCGACCCCGAGACGGGCCAGGCACTCGCAGGACCACCCAAAGGCGCGGACCGCATCGTTTGGGGATACGCCCACTGGATCTGGCGTGTCGACAAGGTCCGCGCTATTGCTGCCGACACCAGCCATCCTGCCACCTTTTTCTGTGGCGGCTCGCGCAATTTCCACAAATTCCTGGAGCTTTTCGACAAGGTTTTCGTGCTCGATATCGACGTTGAGACCTTGAACCGGCGGTTGGATGGGCGGCCAAATGAGCCGGGCTTCGAGCCGGCCGAGCGAGCGCTGGTGCTCCGTTACCATCATACCCGGGAATATCTTCCCATCGGCATCGATATCGACACCACGGGTACCGTCCAAAGTGTTGTCGACGACATCCTCGCTCAACTCACCTGACGCCTGAAACTATTGAGGACCTTCTTCGGAGCAATCCCAAACGCAGGAACCTCGAAGTCGCGATAGACTTTTGAAATAGTCGTCTTACAATCCGATCTCTGCGTTCTAGGAAGGCAATGTGAAATGTCCGAAGAACGGGCCCAGCGCCGTCTTGCCGCCATATTGGCGGCCGACGTGGTGGGTTACAGTCGACTTCTGGACCAGGACGAGCAGGGAACACTGGCCGCGTTAAGGGGGCGGCGAAAGGAGATCCTTGAACCGCTGGTCCGCGACCGCCAAGGCCGTGTCGTAAAGGTGATGGGTGATGGCGTTCTCGTGGAGTTCGGAAGTTCTGTGAACGCTGTGTTATGCGCCGTCGAACTCCAGAAGCGGATGGCGGCCGCCAACGAGGGTATGCCTGCCGACCGGCAAATCAACCTTCATATCGGCATTAATCTGGGTGACGTCGTTGTCGAGGCCGGCGATCTGTTCGGCGATGGCGTCGTTGTCGCCGTGCGACTTCAGGCGATGGCCGGGGCAGGAGATATCTGTGTCTCCGGCGGCATCTACGACCAGGTCAAGCGGAAGCTTGATTGCGGCTTCGACGAACTTGGTCCGCAATCGATCAAAAACGTCGCCGAACCGGTGTCCGTCTACCGGATTCGGTTGTCGGCCGCATCGGAAGGTGGCGTGCCGGCGGACAAAGCGCCGCTGCCCCTCCCCACCAAGCCCTCCATCGCCGTCCTCCCATTTACGAACATGAGCAACGATCCGGAGCAGGAGGCATTTGTCGATGGCCTCACCGAAGACCTGATCACGGATCTGTCGAGAACCAGTGAGTTGTTTGTCATCGCCAGCAACTCGGTGTTTGCCTACAAGGGCAGGCATATGGATGTGCGTCGCGTCGCGCGCGAGTTGGGAGTGCGCCATCTTCTTGAAGGGAGTGCACGGCGGGCAGCGGGACGGGTGCGTATAAATGCCCAACTGATCGACGCGATCGCGGGTGACCATCTTTGGGCCGAACGATTCGACCGGAGCCTTGAAGATATCTTCGCTGTTCAGGACGAGGTGACCGGCAAAATTGTCGAAGCTTTGGTGGGCCGCCTGATCGCCGCGCCGGCGCGCAACAGACCAAGCAACCTGGAAGCCTACGACCTCTGTGTACGCGCGCGGGCCCTTGGCCTGCAAACGGCGCTCACCGCGAAGGAAGCTATTTTCCTGCTGAACCGGGCAATCGAACTCGATCCGGATTACGCGGAGGCGCACCGTTGGCTGGCACTGAACCTCTGGCTGGGCTGGGAGTTCTGGGACGAACCGATGGATCCCAACCGCGCAAAAGCCCTTGCCGAAGCACAGCGCGCGGTAGAACTCGATCCGAACGATGCAGGGAATCGCTGGGTATTGGGCGTAATATTGGGCCACGAGAGCCGCTGGGCGGATTCGGATGCCGAATTTAACGCCGCCCACAGGCTGGACCCCAACCACGCCGACGCATGGGCGATGCAGGCTGAACTGACGACCGAAAACGGGCGGCCTGCGGAAGCCATTGAGCAGGTGCGGAAGGCGCTCCGGCTCAATCCTCACCCGCCCGGTTGGTATTACTGGATGTTGGGCCAGGCTCAATATTCCATCGGCGACTACAAATCAGCGGTCCAAACGCTGCGCAGGCCCGAAACTTATCGCACGACTTCACGACGCCTGCTGGCAGCGAGCCTGGCGCAGCTTGGCCGCTTGGAGGAGGCGCGCTGGGAGGCGAAAATGTTCATGATAAGCAACCCGCACTTCACCACCCGGCACTGGTCGGCATCGCAGCCTTTCCCGGCGGAAGACGTGCGCCAGCATATCGTGGCTGGCTATCGCCTAGCGGGGCTTCCGGAATGAACCGCGTTTGGCAAGTCTCCCGAAGCCCGAAGTCCGAAGCCGTTCGCCAGCACTTCCGCTCCATGCTCGAGTCGTCCCCATCCACCTTGGCGAGTGGCCGCTCTCCACCCCAGATCGGATGTCGAGAAGGCCCGAGCCCAACGTTTGCCTTCGGGGATTAGGCATAGCCGCCGGAACGGCTGGCTGGAGGTCGCAAAGCAGCGTTATCCTTCTACAACGAAAAAAGACCGCTTACGCAAATAGCGGTCCTTCCCCTCCTTGCTGCCTCCCAAAATTCAAGAGAGACCAGATCAAGTTGGTGGGCGCCGGCTTAAGGAGCCTTGCGAAACCACACGTCTTGAAATCAGCGTTCGGCGAGCGCCGGTTCGCCTTTCTTCTCGCGCACCATGTTGATGAAGCGGCGGAAGAGGTAGTGGCTGTCCTGCGGGCCGGGGGAGGCTTCCGGATGGTGCTGGACCGAGAAGACCTGCTTGCCAAGGACTCGCAGGCCGCAATTGGTGCCGTCGAAAAGCGAAATGTGAGTCTCTTCAACGCCATCCGGCAGCGATTTCGAGTCGATCGCGAAGCCGTGGTTCATCGAGACGATCTCGACCTTACCGGTCGTGTGATCCTTGACCGGATGGTTGGCGCCGTGATGGCCCTGATGCATCTTCTCGGTCTTGGCGCCGAGCGCCAGCCCCAGCATCTGATGGCCGAGGCAGATGCCGAAGACCGGGATATCCGTCTTCACAAGCGTCTTGATGACAGGCACGGCATATTCGCCGGTTGCCGCCGGATCGCCCGGGCCATTCGACAGGAAGATGCCGTCCGGCTGCATGGCGAGAACGTCTTCGGCGCTCGTTGTCGCCGGCACGACGGTCACCTTGCAGTCGAGGCCGGCAAACAGGCGCAGGATGTTGCGCTTGACGCCGTAATCGAGGCAGACGACGTGGTATTTCGCATCCGCCGCGCCGAGTTCGCCATAGCCCTGGTTCCAGACCCACGGCGTTTCGGTCCATTGCGAGGACTGGCCCGATGAGGCGATCTTGGCGAGGTCGAGACCTTCGAGGCCGCTCCAGGCCTTGGCTTCGGCCTTCAGCGCCTCGATGTCGAAGACGCCGTTCGGATCGTGGGCGATCACCGCGTTGGGAGCGCCGTTCTCGCGGATCCAGGCGGTCAGCGCACGGGTATCGATGCCGCAGAGGCCGATGACGCCACGCGCCTTCAGCCACTGGTCGAGGTGCTTGGCGGCGCGGTAGTTCGAGGGTTCGGTGATGTCAGCCTTGAAGATGACGCCGACGGCGCCGTGGCGGGCGGCAGGCGTCAGATCCTCGATGTCTTCATCATTGGTGCCGATATTGCCGATATGGGGAAAGGTGAAGGTGACGATCTGCCCGAGGTAGGAAGGGTCCGTCAGGATCTCCTCGTAACCGGTCAGCGCCGTGTTGAAGACTACCTCGGCCTGCACCTTGCCGGTGGCGCCTATGCCCTTGCCTTCGATCACCGTGCCGTCGGCAAGGACGAGCAGGGCGGTCGGCTTTTCAATTGTCCAGGGTGCTGTCGCGGTCATCTTTATCCCGTTTCCGGCAGCCGGCGCGTTGCCGCGCGCGTCGCCATTTGATCTCCCAGGCGTCTAGGCACTGCAATGGCGCGCGCTTCTGGCCTGATCACGAATTTTGGTGCAGGTGGCGGTAAATAGCCACGCAATTGCCTAGCGTCAATCTTTGTAGCCTGGATTGCCGCCGTTTTCCTGCGCTTTATCGCGCCGATCGCGCAATTTATTTGATCCCCCGCATCGGCGTGGTTTATGAAGCGGCATCAAAAAAGGAGTGAAGACATGCTGCGCGATCAACTCGCCACCCAGCTGAAAGAGGCGATGAAGGCCAAGGATGCGGAGCGGCTGTCGACCGTTCGGCTGATTCAGGCCGCGATCAAGGACCGCGACATTGCCAATCGCGGCACCGGCAAGGAGCAGGCGAGCGACGACGAGATCCTGCAGATCCTCGCCAAGATGGTGAAGCAGCGCGACGAATCGGCAAAGATCTACGAGGAGAATTCCCGGCCGGAGCTTGCCGCCAAGGAGCGTGCGGAAATCACCGTCATCCAGGATTTCATGCCAAAGCAGCTTTCCGACGGCGAAGTGCGCGCCAACATCTCGGCAATCATCGCGGAGACTGGTGCGGCCGGCGTCAAGGACATGGGCAAGGTGATGGCGGCGCTCAAGGAGCGTTATGCCGGCCAGATGGATTTCGCCAAGGCATCGGCGACCGTCAAGGAACTCTTGAACTGATCGCTCAAATGACCCGTCTTGCCTGCGGTTCGTCCTGGACCGCAGGCCCGAGCACCGCCTCGGCGGCGGCGTCGACAATGGCGAATTTCGCCGCCTGATAATTCCGGTATTCGCAGATGAAGCGGCCCGACAGCCAGAAGTCGCCCCTACGGGCAGGCTCGGTCCAGCCGACGCTTTCCATGATTGTTGCCTGCGTCAGAAGCCGCTTCAGGTGCGTATTGGATATCATGAATTGTTCGCGGAGCTCCCTGAGCGACAGGGGACCGAGAACGACGCGTTCGGCCGTTCGGGAAAAATCCGGAAGGCGCGAGATTAGATAATCCATCACCAGCCCGCCGGAATTCGCCCAGTTGAAGAGGTTGAAAGTAGGCCCGGGACTGCGAACGGCTTCGCTGCCAATGATCGCCCTTGCGATCCGCGGCTGAATGGCTGCCATCATCGTGGAGGGATCGGCGGTGATCCGGTTGGCGCGTTCACCCCCGTCGAGGCTGTCGAGGATCATCATATGGGTGACGAGCCATCGGGTGAAATGCTGCTCGGCGCTTTCGGTTGGCTCCAGATAGCGTGTGCGCTTGTCGGGACCGGGGACCGGCCGCAGGAAGCGATAGGCCAGCATTTCCTGCATGAAGGCCGCAGCCGTGTTGCGGCTGGCGATGTCATTCTTGACCGCGAAATCGATGAAGCGTCCGGAGTAGAGGCCGACGTTCTGGCCGTCGTCGGGATGGCCGTAATGAAGCGCGAAGCCCGCATGGGCCATCAGCCAGCGCTGCTGCGCGGCGAAGATCGAGGCGATGCGCGGGCTCTCGCGATAGATCGCAAGCAGCTGATTGGCGCAATGCAGGATAGCGGCCAGAAAGCGATCGTCTGCTGCAAGATTGTCGGCGGTGAAGGCCATTGGAAGGGTCCAGGATGTCGGCGCATACATCTTTCATGCCGACGCGGCCTGTCAACGCCTTTGTTAACAAACTGTTAATTTCAAAGGGGAAACTCTCTCGGGGCGTGCCAAAAATTAAGAAGGCAGGAGCTGGGGGCGCTCCTGCCTTCTTGCTCTTTGCTTCCGCCGGCACGCAGGGCCGAAGCCCAAACCGGAGGGTCTTTGCAAAGGCACCCTTGCGAAGCGGCGCCGGGGGTAGGGATGGTGCTTCGCTCGGGGATCGCTTGGTTGAGATCGAACCTATTGCGGGCTGGCTGCTTGTTCAAATTACAAAAAAATAATGATTGCCGGAAAAGGCGGTCGGGGAAGCTTCGAAGCGATGGGCGCGGAGGCGGCCAAACGACGATGATGCTCAATTGACAAAGTCGATAAGGAATTGTTTTAGCGGCGGTTTCATTCCTCCTTCTTCTAAGTACGAGGTTCTTGGCGCAGGACTCGCCGCGGTGGAATTTCGACCGGTGAAGACAATAATGTCGCACCCCTGTCGCAGGTGCGGTAACGCGTTGTTGATCGAATAAGCGCCACCGCCGGCGACAGCTGCACTTGCCTGTGAATAGCGGGTTTTCGCGACAAGTTTCGTGGCATGGAGCGGCAAAGCAGCTTATATGGAGGTTGGCCAAGAGGTATAAATGCGCTTTTCCAACACTTTTCTCGATGAGATTCGCGACCGCGTTCCGATTTCGAACGTGATCGCGCGCCGCGTCAGCTGGGATAAGCGCAAGACCAACGTCTCGCGTGGCGACTACTGGGCCTGCTGCCCCTTCCACGGCGAGAAATCGCCGAGCTTTCACTGCGAGGACAGGAAGGGCCGGTACCACTGCTTCGGCTGCGGCGTAACCGGCGACCATTTTCGCTTCCTGACGGAGCTCGAGGGGCTGAGTTTTCCGGAGGCGGTGCAGCAGATTGCCGACATGGCCGGTGTGCCGATGCCGCTTGCTGACCCTGTCATGGAGAAGCGCGAGAAGGAACGCGGCTCGCTGATCGACGTCATGGAAATGGCGACGGCCTTCTTCCAAGACCAGCTGCAGACGGCAAATGGCGCAAAGGCGCGCGCCTATCTGCGCGATCGCGGGCTGACGGGACGCACCATCGAGACCTTCCGTCTCGGATATGCACCCGACAGCCGCAATGCGCTGAAGGAATTTCTCGCCGGCAAAGGCGTCACCAAGGAGCAGATCGAGGCCTGCGGTCTCGTTGTGCATGAAAACGTGCCAGTGTCCTACGATCGCTTCCGCGACCGCATCATGTTTCCGATCCTGTCGTCGCGGGAGAAGGTCATCGCCTTCGGCGGCCGCGCCATGTCGGCTGATGCGCCAGCGAAATATCTGAACTCCAACGAGACCGAGCTCTTCCACAAGGGCAATGTCCTTTACAATTTCGCCCGCGCGCGTCGCGCAATCCAGGGGCCGGGCCGTGGCGATCCGCAGGATGACAATGCGGCCGGCACTATCATCGCCGTCGAAGGCTATATGGACGTGATCGCGCTTCATCAGGCGGGGATCGAGAACGCCGTTGCGCCGCTCGGCACGGCGCTCACCGAAAACCAGCTCGAGCTGCTCTGGAAGATGGTTCCGCAGCCGGTGCTCTGCTTCGACGGCGACGGCGCCGGCATTCGCGCCGCCAATCGCGCCGCCGAATTGGCGCTGCCGCACCTGAAGCCCGGCCGCTCCGTCCGCTTCGCGCTGCTGCCGGATGGCAAGGACCCGGACGATCTGGTGCGCGATGACGGGCGGGCGGCTTTCGACAAGGTGATGAGCCAGGCAAAGCCGCTTTCGGAAATGCTGTGGAGCCGGGAAATCAATACCGGCAAGTTCGACACGCCCGAGGCGCGCGCCGAGCTTGAAGCGCGATTGAAACAGCTCGTCGCCGTCATCGCCGATGAGAATGTGCGCCGCCACTACCAGCAGGATATTCGCGACCGGCTGAATGCCTTCTTCCAACCGCAGTTCCTGAACCGCGGCAATGGCGAGCGACGCGGCTTCAACGGGCGGACAGGCCGCGGCAATGCCGGCAAGGAAGGGCCGAAAAGCCCGAACGTCATTTCCGACCGGCTTGCCCGCTCCGGCCTGGTGCGCGGCCATCAGGACAATACGGCGCTGCGCGAAAGCGTGCTGGCGCTGACGATCGTCAACCATCCGTCGCTGATGATCGACGATTATGACGAAATCGCCGCGATCGAATATGACAGCAAGCCGCTGCAGCGGCTCTGGTCGGCGATGCTCGGGGCTGCCGCTGCCGTCGCCGGTCCGCATCTGACGCGGGAATATCTGACCGAACGGCTGGAATTCGAGGGCTTCGGCCCACTCATCAAGAGCCTCGACCAGCAGGTGCGCAATGCCCGGCTGTGGACGGCGACCGAGGAGGCGGCGATGGAGGATGCGCGCGAGGGTTATCGCCAGGCGCTCGCCTTCCATAAACGGGCCAAAGCGCTGCGCCGCCAGAAGATCGAGCTCGAGCGCGAGATTGCGCTCGCGACCGAAGCCGGCGATGGCGAGGCGATAGCCCAGCTGATGCGGGCACAGCAGGAAGTGCATTTCGAAGGGGTGCGCCTCGAAAATCAGGAGGCGATCATCGACGGCTTCGGCGTGCTCTCCGGCCGCGTCAAAGGGGCGGCGAACCACTGATGCCGCTCAGCGAACGCGATGAACCGGGGTTTTCCGCTGCCGACGCGCTGTTTTCGGCCGGCCGCGCGCCGCTCGATGTGCTGAAGCAGATCTATGGCTATTCCTCCTTCCGCGGCAAACAACAGCAGGTGGTCGAGCACGTCGTGTCCGGCGGCGATGCGGTGGTGTTGTTTCCGACTGGAGCGGGCAAATCGCTGTGTTTCCAGATCCCGGCGCTCTGCCGGGAGGGCGTCGGCATCGTCGTTTCGCCGCTGATCGCCTTGATGCGCGACCAGGTGGAGGCGATGAAGCAGCTCGGCATCAGGGCCGCGGCGCTGAATTCTTCGCTGTCGCGCGAAGAGTTCGTCGAGGTTCGCCGCACGCTGTCGGCGGGAAAGCTCGACCTTCTCTACGTGACGCCCGAGCGGATCCTGACCGACGGGTTCCGCGAGCTCATCGCCCATGAGAAGATCGCGCTGTTTGCGATCGACGAGGCGCATTGCGTCTCGCAATGGGGTCATGACTTTCGGCCGGAATACCGCGAGCTCGGCCGCCTCGGCGAGCAATATGCCGGTGTGCCCAGAATAGCGCTGACGGCAACGGCCGATCCGCACACGCGCGACGATATCGTCGAGCGGCTGGGGCTCAACGATGCCGAAATCTTCACCACCAGCTTCGATCGCCCGAACATCGCCTATGAGATCGTCGAGCGCGACCAGGCGCGCCAGCAGCTCCTGCGGTTCCTCTCCGGCCATAAGGGCAACAGCGGCATCGTCTATTGCCTGTCGCGCGCCAAGGTCGAGGATACGGCCGAGTGGCTGAACGGGCAGGGTATCCGCGCTCTGCCCTATCATGCCGGCATGGACCGGCGGCTGCGCGACACCAATCAGGATGCTTTCCTGAAAGAAGAGAACCTCTGCCTGGTCGCAACCGTCGCCTTCGGCATGGGCATCGACAAGCCGAACGTGCGTTATGTCGCCCATCTCGACCTGCCGGGTTCGGTGGAGGCCTATTATCAGGAGACCGGGCGTGCCGGTCGTGACGGCCTGCCGTCCGAGGTCTGGATGGCCTATGGCATGGCCGACGTCATCCAGCGCCGCCGGATGATCGATGAGGGCAATGCCGCCGATGAGATTAAGCGGGTGGAGCGCGCCAAGCTCAACGCCTTGCTGGCGATCTGCGAAACCGCCTCCTGCCGCCGGCAGGCGATCCTTGCCCATTTCGGCGAGGCGCATGCCGGCCAATGCGGCAATTGCGACACCTGCCTGAAGCCGGTCGAGACCTGGGAGGGCACGGAGGCGGCGATCAAGGCGCTCGCCGCCGTCTATCGCACCGGCGAACGGTTCGGCGCCGGCCACGTCATCGACGTGCTGGTCGGCAACGTCAACGAGAAGACCGAGCGTTTCGGGCATATCGACATGCCGGTCTTCGGCGCCGGCAAGGATATTCCGGCGCGCACATGGCAATCCGTCTATCGCCAGCTGCTCGCCATGGGATTAATCCGCCTCGATCACGGAGCCTATGGCGCACTGAAGCTGGAGCCGGAGGCGCGCGCCGTGTTCAAGCACGAGCGGCAGGTCTTCTTCCGCAAGGACCGCCCGGCGTCGGAGCGTCGCACGAAGAAAGCCGAGCGCAGCGAGCGCAAATCCGGCTTGTCCGGCGCCGACGGCACGCTCTTCGAAGCGCTCAGGGCCGAGCGCATGTCGATCGCGAAATCGCTCGGCGTGCCGCCCTATGTCGTCTTTCCCGATACGACCCTTATTGCCTTCGCCACGGAACGGCCGCGCAGCCGCAAGGAACTGCTCGGCATATCAGGCGTCGGCCAGTCGAAGCTCGAGCGCTACGGCGATGCCTTCCTTGAGATCATTCTCTCGCACGACCGGTAGTCCGCGGAGATTGGCGACGGTCCCGATCCTGGAGCTGTTGGTCAGGCGAGGTCTGTGTGGTGGAAATCGTTGCCTTTGTAGAGAAGGCGCGTTTTCAACGCTTTGGCGCAAGCATATGCAAAGCAATCGCCGAAATTCAGGTCTGCCCGATGACCAATGACTTTTCCATAGCTCCTGCTTGCAGACAGTGCATCTTCGCCGATCTCCTGCGAAATCGAAATCTCTTCGAGACCCAGATCTTCGGCGAATGCGTCGACCGCCTCGGCTGATGCCCTTAGAAGGTCGGGTGTGGTTTTCCTGCCCGTCGGCGTCTTCTGGCGTGCGAGCGCCTGGATTGCCTCGAAGCGGACTAGCGGCGAGATGTGCGTGATGGGATCGCCCGAGGCCGCCAGAGACTTCTCCAGTTCTTCATGGCCGGGCTCTCGCGCAAGAATGGCGACGATCGCCGATGCGTCGATAAACATCAGGTATCCCACATTTCGTCGCTGAATTTCTTCATGTCGAATGACGGGTCGTTTGCTCCCATCGCATCCGCCAGCGATTTTGCGCGCGCAAGGCGTTCATGCAGTGGACGGCTTTGCCGCGCGCGCGTCAGCTCATGATGAAGGGCCGTTCGCACGGCGTCGGTTTTTGTCGCAGCCTTGGTCAGTCGCTGCAGCTCATTCGCAAGCTCGTCTACTTCAGGGTCTCGAATGTAAAGCGCCATGTTGATATTCCTTCTGCATATACAGATATCATTTTTGAATATTCATTTGAATTTCTCTCGCTGCTTCTCTCGCTGCGGACCCTTCTGAAAATATTTCGTACCGGATCGGCGACATCTGCACTTGCTTTGTGTTAATTGCAGCGCCCATCGGAGGACGTTTGGGGAAAAAGGGGCGTTTACAATGACAAAAGCATTTCTCTCCCACCTGCAAGCTGAGCTTGCCTCTCTTAGGGATGCCGGCCTTTACAAGTCCGAACGCGTCATCACCTCGAAGCAATCAGGCGAAATCGCCGTTGTTTCCGGCGAGCGGGTGCTGAATTTCTGCGCCAACAACTATCTCGGCCTCGCCGACAATGAGGAGCTGGCCGAGGCCGGCAGGAGGGCGCTCGACCGCTACGGTTACGGCATGGCCTCGGTGCGCTTCATCTGCGGCACGCAGGAGGAGCACAAGCAGCTTGAAGCGCGCATTTCCGCCTTCCTCGGCATGGAAGACACGATCCTCTATTCTTCCTGCTTCGACGCCAATGGCGGCCTGTTCGAGACGCTGCTTGGTGAAGAGGATGCGATCATTTCGGACGCCTTGAACCACGCTTCGATCATCGATGGCGTGCGCCTCTCCAAGGCAAAGCGCTTCCGCTACGCCAATAATGAGATGGCGGCGCTGGAAGAAGAGCTGAAAAAAGCCGAAGGCAGCCGTTTCAAGCTGATTGCCACCGACGGCGTCTTCTCGATGGATGGCATCATCGCCAATCTGCAAGGGGTGTGCGATCTCGCCGAAAAATATAGCGCGATGGTCATGGTCGACGACAGCCATGCGGTCGGCTTTGTCGGCAGGAACGGCCGCGGTTCGCCGGAACATTGCGGCGTCGAAGGGCGCGTCGACATCATCACCGGCACGCTCGGCAAGGCGCTCGGCGGTGCTTCCGGCGGTTATACCTCGGCAAAGGCCGAGATCGTCGAATGGCTCCGGCAGCGCTCGCGGCCCTACCTGTTTTCGAATACGTTGGCGCCCGTGATCGCCGCCGCCTCGCTCAAGGTGTTCGATCTCATCGAAAACGGCGATGCCTTGCGCAAGCGCCTTTCCGACAATGCCGATCTCTTCCGCAGCGAGATGACCAAGCTCGGCTTCAAGCTCGCCGGCGAGGGGCATCCAATCATCCCGGTCATGCTGGGTGACGCCAAGCTGGCGCAGGACATGGCAAGCCTGATGCTGAAGAAGGGGATCTATGTGATCGGCTTCTCCTTCCCCGTCGTGCCGAAGGGCCAGGCCCGCATCCGCACGCAAATGTCGGCGGCACATTCTAAGGCCGATGTGGAGCGGGCGGTCGCCGCCTTTGCCGAGGCAGGGCGGGAATTGGGTGTGATTTGAGCGGGGCTTGCTTCCTCTTCTCCCCAGTGGGGAGAAGATGTCCGTCAGGACAGATGAGGGGGTGAGCGAAGCGAGGTTTCGAGCGGTAAGCGAGAAACAATATTGGATTTGAGCGGTGTGCCGTGTGGCCCCCTCATCCGCCCTACGGGCACCTTCTCCCCGCTGGGGAGAAGAGGGAATAGCGAAGTCTGCGCCAAGCAAAGGTGGGATAGTTGAATGTCGAACATGATGAAGGCGCTGGTGAAGTCGAAGCCGGAAGTCGGGCTCTGGATGGAGAATGTGCCGGTGCCGGAAGTGGGGCCGAACGATGTGCTGATCCGGGTGAAGAAATCGGCGATCTGCGGCACCGACGTGCATATCTGGAACTGGGACCAGTGGGCACAGAAGACCATTCCCGTGCCGATGGTAGTCGGCCATGAATTCTCCGGCGAGATTGCCGAGATCGGTTCGGCGGTCACGCGCTACCATGTCGGCGAGCGGGTCTCCGGCGAAGGCCATATCGTCTGCGGCAAGTGCCGCAATTGCCGGGCGGGCAGAGGGCATCTCTGCCGCAATACGCTCGGCGTCGGCGTCAACCGGCCAGGTTCCTTCGGCGAGTTTGTCTGCATTCCCGAAAGCAATGTCGTTCCGATCCCGGATGATATTTCCGACGAGATCGCCGCGATCTTCGATCCGTTCGGCAATGCCGTGCATACCGCACTCTCCTTCGATCTCGTTGGTGAGGACGTGCTCGTCACCGGCGCCGGGCCGATCGGCATCATGGGGGCGCTGGTCGCCAAGCGGTCTGGCGCCCGCAAGGTCGTCATCACCGATATCAATCCGCACCGGCTGGCGCTGGCGCGCAAGCTCGGCATCGACCACGTCGTCGATGCATCCAAGGAAAACCTTGCCGACGTGATGAAGGCGATCGGCATGACGGAGGGATTCGACGTCGGGCTCGAAATGTCGGGCGCGGCGCCGGCCTTCCGCGACATGATCGACAAGATGAACAATGGCGGCAAGATCGCCATTCTCGGCATCGCGCCGGCGGGTTTCGAGATCGACTGGAACAAGGTGATCTTCAAAATGCTCAATCTCAAGGGCATCTATGGCCGCGAGATGTTCGAAACCTGGTACAAAATGATCGCCTTCGTTCAGGGCGGCCTCGATCTTTCGCCCATTATTACCCATCGCATCAAGATCGACGATTTCCGCGACGGTTTCGAGGCGATGCGGTCGGGCAATTCGGGCAAGGTCGTGATGGACTGGATGTAAGGGAGACCACATGCTCTATGAAGGAAGCTGCCATTGCGGCAACGTCGCCTTCGAGGTCGAAGGCGAATTCACCGAAGCGCTCGATTGCAACTGTTCACTCTGCCGCAGACGGGGCGGTACTGAAGACGCCCGAAGAAAATATCTCGACCTATACTTTCAACAGGCATGTCATTCGCCATCACTTTTGCGCCAATTGCGGCATCGCGCCCTTTGGTGAAGGCGTCGCCCCTGATGGATCGGCGATGGCCTCGATCAACCTGCGCTGCCTTCCGGCGCTCGACCTCGGCGCGTTGAAGGTGACGGCCTACGACGGCGCGTCGCGTTAGTCCGTCCGATATTTGCCCGGAAAGAGGGCGGCATGCCGCCGCCGCAACCGGGCAAAAGGTCGAAACAACGGGCGCGGCGGGCAAAATCCTTGCCACCCTTGTCTTTTGTTCGCCGCTTCTTAAATAAGGTTCGCAATCGCAGCCGCGGTTCAAAGCCTGTGGATAAGGCTTTTTCCGATTTTTCGTCGGCTTTTTTTCTGGAAAAGCTTGACGAGAACAAAAAATGTGGGAATCACCGTTCGACTTGTTGAAACGGTGAACAGGGTCAAGGCGGATCGCGCAACCATGGCCGGAAATCCAAAAGCAAGAAAGCTTTGCTGTCCGGTACCGGCGATCGTGGTTAATCAGACTTTAAATGTCATCCCGTTAGGTGGGCTCAGGTGATTGAAGGGCGACGCGAGCGGCGCGTCAAGGCCCTGAGACGGCCCATTCACCGTAGCGAGATTGGATAGCGTCAGGAAGGCGACGATATAAATGGCAACCAAGGTCAAAGAGAACGAAGACGCGGAAGTCGAACGCGACGGCGCAAGCGACGGCCCTCTTCTCGATCTTTCCGACGACGCGGTCAAGAAGATGATCAAGGCCGCCAAGAAGCGCGGCTACGTGACGATGGACGAGCTGAACGCCGTCCTGCCGTCCGAGGAAGTGACATCAGAGCAGATCGAAGACACGATGTCGATGCTGTCGGACATGGGCATCAACGTCATCGAAGACGAGGAAGCCGAGGAAGCTGGTGCTTCCGGCGGCGGCGATGACGACGACGCCGGCGGCGATGATGAAAGCGAGGGCGGCGAACTCGCGCCTTCGGGCGGCACCGCGCTTGCGACCGCCAAGAAGAAAGAACCGACCGACCGTACCGACGACCCGGTGCGCATGTATCTGCGCGAGATGGGCTCCGTCGAGCTTCTCTCGCGCGAAGGCGAAATCGCCATCGCCAAGCGCATCGAAGCCGGCCGCGAGACGATGATCGCAGGCCTCTGTGAGAGCCCGTTGACGTTCCAGGCGCTGATCATCTGGCGCGACGAACTCAACGAAGGCACCACGCTGCTGCGCGAGATCATCGATCTCGAAACGACCTATTCCGGTCCGGAAGCCAAGGCTGCGCCGCAGTTCCAGAGCCCCGAAAAGATCGAGGCAGACCGCAAGGCTGCTGAGGAGAAGGAAAAGACCCGGCGCGCCCGCTCGGGTGACGACGACATCACCGATGTCGGCGGCGAGGGCCTGCCTCCCGAAGAGGAGGAAGAGGACGAGGACGAATCCAACCTGTCGCTGGCGGCAATGGAAGCCGAGCTTCGCCCGCAGGTCATGGAAACGCTCGACATCATCGCCGAGACCTACAAGAAGCTGCGCAAGCTGCAGGACCAGCAGGTCGAGCAGCGCCTGGCGGCTACCGGCACGCTGTCGTCCGCCCAGGAGCGCCGCTACAAGGAGCTCAAGGACGAGCTGATCAAGGCGGTCAAATCGCTGTCGCTCAACCAGAACCGCATCGACGCGCTGGTCGAGCAGCTCTACGACATCAACAAGCGCCTCGTGCAGAACGAAGGCCGCCTGCTGCGTCTGGCCGAATCCTACGGCGTCAAGCGCGATAGCTTCCTGGAACAGTATCAGGGCGCTGAGCTCGATCCGAACTGGATGAAGTCGATCGGCAATCTGGCTGCCCGCGGCTGGAAGGAATTCGCCAAGGCCGAGAATACGACGATCCGCGACATCCGCCAGGAGATCCAGAATCTCGCAACGGAAACCGGCATTTCGATCTCGGAATTCCGCCGCATCGTGCACATGGTGCAGAAGGGTGAGCGCGAAGCCCGCATCGCCAAGAAGGAAATGGTCGAAGCGAACCTTCGCCTCGTCATCTCGATCGCCAAGAAGTACACGAACCGCGGCCTGCAGTTCCTCGACCTCATTCAGGAAGGCAATATCGGCCTCATGAAGGCGGTCGACAAGTTCGAATACCGCCGCGGCTACAAGTTCTCGACCTATGCGACGTGGTGGATCCGTCAGGCGATCACTCGCTCGATTGCCGACCAGGCCCGCACGATCCGCATTCCGGTGCATATGATCGAGACGATCAACAAGATCGTCCGCACATCGCGCCAGATGCTGCACGAGATCGGCCGCGAGCCGACGCCGGAAGAACTGGCCGAAAAGCTCGCCATGCCGCTCGAAAAGGTCCGCAAGGTCCTGAAGATCGCCAAGGAGCCGATCTCGCTGGAAACCCCGGTGGGCGACGAAGAGGATTCGCATCTCGGCGATTTCATCGAGGACAAGAACGCGCTGCTGCCGATCGACGCCGCCATCCAGGCGAACCTGCGCGAGACGACCACCCGCGTTCTCGCCTCGCTGACGCCGCGCGAAGAGCGTGTGCTGCGCATGCGCTTCGGCATTGGCATGAACACCGACCATACGCTCGAAGAAGTCGGCCAACAGTTCTCGGTCACCCGCGAACGTATCCGCCAGATCGAGGCGAAGGCGCTGCGCAAACTCAAGCATCCGAGCCGCTCCAGAAAGCTGAGAAGCTTTTTGGACAGCTAAGAAACTGCAAGCTGCGCTCGTGCCTCGACAGCTGAGGCTTCGACAATTGCCGTCATGATTGGAAAGCCGGGCTTCGTGCCCGGTTTTTGCTTTTGGGATTAATACCAATGATCCCGGCGGCTTTCTTGTCCCTCTATGGTGACAAGATTATAGTTTGGGCCACGGGGGAAGAAATCGATCGCCATGCGCGAGCGAGGACCGACGCATGCCCGTGTCGGGTGAATCCTCCGTTGGGAGGTGCGAAATGACCACTTACATTGTCTTGATCAACTGGACGGACCAAGGTGTGCGCACTGTTCGCGACTCGTCAAAACGGCTGGATGCGGCGAAGAAACTGCTCGGCGACATGGGCGGCTCCTTCAAGCAGTTCTTTCTGACGATGGGCGGCTACGACATGGTGGCTGTCTGCGAAGCGCCTGACGATGCCGTCATGGCGCGGTTTGGCCTGTCGCTGGCGATGGCCGGCAACGTCCGCACCCAGACACTGAAGGCATTCCCGGAGGCCGCCTATCGAGAGATCATCGGTTCGCTCGGCTAACGCATGCGGAGGTTTAGCGCCTCTTCCTGTCAAGGGCGCGGCCTCGGCTCCGCTGGCCGGTGACCCGTTGTCCACGTCTGAGGAGAGAACGGATGGCGCACCGGCCAGCGGATGGCTTCGGCGCGATCACGAGGTTTTTTGCTTTTGCGGCTTGATGCTGCCGACTTTAAAGGCCACATCGCTGCTGTGACAGACGACGTGGACCTGGCAGAGACGACTCACGAAACGGCAAGACGGCGGCCTGAAATCCGCTGGGGCGTTGCCGCGTCGGTGCTTCTGCATGTGCCGATCGTTGCCCTTCTGATTTTCGGCCTGCCGAAGATGGAGCTGAAGCCTCCGGAAGACGAGACCGTTAAGGTGGAACTCGTTCCCCCGCCGGAGGAGAAAACGCCGGAGCCCAAGCCCAAGGAAAAGCCGCCGGAGCCGAAGCCGCCTGAAGAGGCCAAGAAGGCATCGCCTCCGCCACCACCACCTCCGCCACCGCCGGCCAAGAAGCCGTCTGAGCAAGCCAAGTGGAAACCTATGCCGACCCTGAACCCTGTCACCGAGTTTGGAAGCAGGAATAGCGGTCCTGACGAGTTCATGGCCGGAAATTCTTCCCAAGGTGAAAGAAAACCCGCAACAACTACGCCGCAACGCGATAATGCATCGGAGCAAATGCCAACAAGGGCTGCTGCGGCGAAGTCGAAAACTGAGGCGCCTCCATCCAAACCCGTACCGGACGATGTGAAGCTCCCGGAGGTGGCCGCGATGGCCGTTTCTCCGGAGGCTAAAGGGCCGCCGACAGAAGCGTCTGACGAAGCCAATACAACTATCGAGCAGGGCGAACTGCCTGAGCAGAAGACCGCTGACAAGCCGAAAACGCTGCCTGACAGCAACGATCTGCGCGAGGCGAAAACGCTGTTTTCACGAATGGCAGATGGCAGTTTATTTGCGCAAACTGCAATGGATGGGCTTTCACGAAAACAGCGGGTGGCGACGCTTTGCACCACCGAGCTTCAGGGCCAGCTTATTCACGGTTCACCGGCCTATTTCCCACTCGCATTGCCGAGTTTCGGGTTGCGAACCGGTACCGTTCTTGATGTGAGGGATGCGGCGTTCGGCACAGCCAAGGGCTGGTTCCAGGTTCGCTTCCGTTGCGAAGTGGATCAGGGAGCTACAAAAGTCGTGTCGTTTGCCCACCAGGTTGGCGGCTTGATCCCCCGCGGTCAGTATGCGAAGTATGAAATTCGCGACTAAGTCCTCGCGGTCGGATCCCGTCGTACCGGCAACAAGCCACACGCAAGGAACCACACCTAGCCTCTTTTCATGGCCGTGATGGCACGGTGAAGAAGAGGACACATGATATGTCGAACGAGATCGAGCAGTTTTTGGAACGTCAGGACGAAGCCGTCAGCGCGCTGTTTCTGGAAAACAAGGGCGACGAGCTGACCGATATTCTGGTGGCGGCGCTCGAAGAGGCTTTCGAGATCCTTCTCGAATCTGCGCCCGCCGAAACGCTTCATTGACATCTTTCGGGACATTGCCGGCTGGACCGCTGACAGCACGTCTGTCCGGCTACCGCATGGAGCGCGATGCGCTGGGCCGGTCGGCGGCGCGCGTCTTCCGCCTGGAAGGCGAGGGCTTGCCGGCGCTCTATCTGAAGATCGAGGAGGCAGGTCCGTTCGGCGAGCTTGCCGATGAGGCGGCCCGGCTCGATTGGCTCAAGGCCGCCGGCCTGGCGTGCCCCGACGTGATTGCGCGGGAAGGCGACGGTGGGCGCAACTGGCTGCTGATCGGTGCGCTGCCTGGAAGCGACCTTGCCAGCGCTGCGGCGCTGACGCCGCTGGCGCGCGTCGAGCTGCTGGCGCAGGCGCTTCTCGATCTCCATCGCCTGCCGATCGCCTCCTGCCCGTTCGATCACCGACTGGAAAAACGCCTGCCGGCAGCGAAGGCGCGCATGGAGGCTGGGTTCGTCGACGAGGACGTTTTTGATGCGGCCCGGCTAGGCAAAAGTGCTGCCGCGCTTTTCGCCGATCTCGAGCGTCTGAAGCCTGGCGACGAAGATCTCGTCGTCACGCATGGCGATGCCTGCCTGCCGAATTTCATCGCCCTTGACGGCCGGTTCTCCGGCTATATCGATTGCAGCCGCCTCGGCGTCGCCGACCGCTATCAGGATATCGCGCTTGCCTGCCGCAGCATCGCCGATAATTTCGGCGAGGCGCTGGTGCAGCCTTTTCTCGATCGCTACGGCCTGCCGGCGCCGGATCCGGCGCGGCTCGACTATTATCAGCTGCTCGACGAGTTCTTCTAGGCAGCAATGATTGCGTCCTGTCCGTCCGGCTGGCAAAGTGGCGGGGACCGGACCTGCGGACCAGACATGCCGAAAAACCAGTTCAGAATGCTGCGCTCGACGCTCACTGGCGTCGAAGCGGTGGAAGCGGAGACGCATCACAGCTTCGCCAGGCACACGCATGAGCAGTTCGGCATCGGGCTCATTTCATCGGGGGCGCAGAAATCGCTCAGCGGTCGCGGCATGGTGGAGGCCGAGGCCGGCGACATCATCACCGTCAACCCGAACGAGGTGCATGACGGCGCGCCGATCGGCGAGGGACGATCCTGGCGCATCCTCTATTTCGACCCCGAGATCGTCACCGGCCTCTCGCAGGAGATCGGTCCAGGGCGCTCGGAAATCCCGCATCCTGTCATGCGCGATGCGGCGATGGCCGGCCGCTTCGAAACGCTGTTTTACGCGGCGACCGCGAGTGCTGCCGACGGCCTGCTTTGCGAGGAACTGCTGCTGCAACTCGTCGCCGATGTCATGCGCGAAGGCGGCGGCAGCGAAGAGAGGCCGCCGGTGCCGTCATCCATCCGTGCGGCGCGGGATCTGATCGACGACGATCCTCTTGCCGCCGTCTCGCTTGCCGACCTTTCCAGGGGGAGCGGGCTCAGCCGCTTTCAGGTGCTGCGCGGTTTTGCCAGGGCAACCGGATTGACGCCGCATGCCTATCTCATCCAGGCCCGCATCCATATCGCCCGACGGCTGATCGCGCAGGGTACGCCGCTTGCGGAAGCCGCCTTTGCCAGCGGCTTTGCCGACCAGAGCCATATGACGCGTGTTTTCGTGCGCAAATACGGCCTGTCGCCGCGGCTTTACGCCGATGCTTTTCTCTGAGGTTCGATTTCCAGCCACCCGCCCTCGTCCTTCTAGACTCCGCCTTCGGCCTGCGTACCTTAGGATGAGGGCTGTTCGTGGGTGACGCCCTGCAATTTCGTTCAAGACCCCGACCGGTCCCTGCTGTTTCTTCGGCGCATCCAATCGGAGGCGCGGAATGTCGAGACAGGTTCAAGGCTATTTCTATCTGGCGCTGGCCATGCTGACGGTCGGCAGCACTGTCATCGCGAGCAAGATCATTGCTTCGGAGCTGCCGCCGTTTACCGCCACCGCCTTACGCTTCGCCGTCGCTCTTCCCGTCTTTTTCCTGCTCATGCGGGTAATCGGAACCCGCTTGCCGAAACTCTCCAGCCATGACCGCCTCATCCTCGTCATTCAGGCCGGCGCCGGCAGTGTCGGATATACGACTCTGCTGATATCGGGTCTCAGCCTGACCTCGGCCGCCGATGCGGGCGTCCTCATCGGCACGCTGCCGGTGGTCTCGGCGGCGGTTTCGATCCTGCTGCTGCGCGAACGGCCGGGGCGGGCCCTGCTGCTGGCGGTGGCGCTGGCAAGTGCCGGCGTGTTTTCGATCGCCTTCAAGCCGGAGGCGACCGGCGGGTCGCTTGCCGGCAATCTGCTGATTTTCCTCGCGGTCATCTGCGAGGGCCTATTCATTCTCTTGAACAAGCGGCTGGCGGCTGACATTCCGCCGCTTGCCCAGTCGACGCTGATGACCGGCATCGGCTTCGTCGTCTCGATTGTTCCGGCGATCTTCGAGGCGCCCCTCGTGCATGGATTTTCCGCAAGCGCTGCCGCTGCCGTCGTCTATTACGCCCTGGTGCCGACTGTCGGCGGCTTCCTGCTCTGGTATGCGGGAGCGGAGAGGGTGAGCGGCACCGAAGCCGCGCTCTTCACGGCGCTTGCTCCGGTTTCGGCCGTCATGCTCGCTTTCGTCATCCTCGGCGAGCCAGTTGGCTTCAACCAGATTGCCGGCATCGCCTGCGTGCTGGCGGCCGTGTCCGGGCTTGCCTTTGCAGGAAACCACAGGAAATTCATCGAAGGGAAATGACCATGCAATTCAGCCATTCCGATGCGATATGGCAGGCTTTTCCGGAGCTTCGCGCCGGCGCGCTTTGTGCCGATGGCATTGATGCGGCGGCCGATGTCGAAGAGGCGGTCGCAAGTTTCAGCGCGATTGCCGGGGCCCGCCTGGCTGAAGCCCAGGAAAGCGAGTTCCCGGAGATCCAGGCCTGGCGGCGCGGTTTTTCCCGCATGGGCTTGAAGCCGACGCAGTATCGCTCGGCCTCCGAGGCGCTGCTGCGCCGCTTCCGCCAGGAATGCGTGCTGCCGCGCCTTCATCCGCTCGTCGATCTCTGCAATGCGATTTCACTCGCCTTTGCCATTCCTGTCGCCGTCTTCGACACGAAAGAAATTGCCGGCGATCTGCAGGTGCGGCACGCAACGGGGCATGAGACCTATCTCACCTTCGGCGGTCAAAGCGAACATCCGGAGCCTGACGAAGTGATCTTCGCTGATGGCGAAGGCAGAGCCCATGCGCGCCGCTGGACGAACCGGCAGAGCGGGCTTTCAGCGGTGCGGGAGACGACGCGCTCGGTGCTGATCGTTGCCGAGGCGCTGCATGCCGGCGCCGGCGAGGATACCGCCAGGCTGGTTGCGACGTTCGCCGAAGCGCTCGCGCATCACTGGCCGGTGACGGTGGCGACCGCTGCTCTCAGCCGCGCGTCATCGCGCTTCGAATTGCAGGCGTGAGTGGAGGAAGGTTCGAGGCTTGGGCCGGCGGCATGCGCGCCCTATCTCAGGGGCATCGTTATCTTCTGGAGACGAACCCATGTTGGACAAGTCGATCAAGATTCCCGGGCCGGACCATCCGATCACCGTCGAGCACAATCCCTGCCGCGTCGTCGTCACCGTCGCCGGCAGGACGATTGCCGATAGCCGCAACGCGCTGACGCTACGCGAGGCCTCCTATCCGCCGGTCCACTATATTCCGCGCAGGGATGTCGACATGTCGCTGCTTCAGCGCACCGATCACGCCACACATTGCCCCTACAAGGGCGATGCCTCCTATTACAGCATTGGTTTGGGCGGCGAACGCACTGAGAACGCGGCCTGGACCTACGAAACCCCTCATGCCGCCGTCAGCAACATCAAGGACCATCTCGCCTTTTATCCCGACCGTGTCGACGCAATCGAGGAATTGGCTTCGCCCGAGGCCGGCGCCTTCTGAGGATCGCCTGACGGCGGGCGCTGAAAATCGTTCGGGCGGAACCTGTCGCCTCCAGCTTCGTTAGGGGCATCACCGAAGGAGCATGCCGTGCCGAAATTCCACTTCCAGCTCTTCGATCGCGATGGTGTTGGCACCGAGACCGGATACGAATTCGAATCCGTCGAGGCTGCCAAGGCAGAGGCGCGAAGGGTCCTCGCGGAAATGGCAGCCGAAGGCCTGCCGACTGCGCCTTTGAACATGCTTTCGGTCGAACTTTTCGACGAAAGCCGCAAACCGCTCGCGGAAATTCGGCTGATTCTGGAAGAGATCGCGAAATAGAAGCGATCGGAATTCGACCGGAGGAATGCCTGTCGACGCGTCCCGGGCAATCGCGGAACTATGTCAAATTTAATTGCCGCCTGCCGGGGCGGGGTCTTAATGCATGTCGCCCGGAAGTGTGCGGATGACGACATGCATGAAAGCAAGGAGCTAGAGCGCATCCATCGACCGAGTCGAATTGATGCGTATATGGGACCCGGCGGCAACCAGAGGCCGTCATCGGATGACGTCGAGCCATTCATTGCTGAAGACGAGACTGGCGACTGTGACAGGATCGCCGCGCTCGTCGCGGACGGTGACTGCAATCGTCATGCGGTCACCTGCGGGCAACTCGTCTCGGGCCACGTCCAGCAGGATGCGGGTCACCTCTTTGGGGATGTCATCACGAGATTTGAGCTCGGTGCCGTGCTCGTCGCGGGTCGGACCTTCCCCGTTGTGTAGATCGAAATAGTAGCGAGCCATGTTCTTTCCTGCGCGTCAGAGAAGAAATAACCAGTGAAGACAATTGTTCCCGAGGCTAGGCGTTGATTCCTATAGAAAATACAGTTCGCACCGAAACGGTCCCCAGCCCTCGCGATAGCGGGAGACAGGACCGTGATTGAGTCCTTGTTGCTGAACCTTGGAAGCCGTGATCTCCTGTCGAGCGAAGAGGAAAACCTTCTTCGGTCGATCCTCGTCAAGGACAGGCAATTCGCCGTCGGAGAAGATCTCGTTTCCCAAGGCAGCCGGCCGCCCTTCAGCACGCTGCTGCTCGATGGGTTCGCCGCGCGCTACAAGGTGATGGCGGACGGCAGCCGGCAGATTACCGCTCTTCATGTTGCCGGCGACTTTGTCGACCTTCATGCTTTTCCCGTCAAGGTAATGGATCATGGCATCGTTGCGCTCTCACCCTGCCACGTCGCCTTGGCCGATCATGCCGACTTGAGGGCGATCACCGAGCGCATGCCGCATTTGACGCGGCTGCTTTGGCTCGACACGCTGGTCGATGGCGCTATTCACCGAGAATGGATCGTCGCCATGGGGCGGCGCTCCAAACGCGCCCAGATCGCCCATCTCGTCTGCGAACTCTTCATGCGGCTGAAGGTCGTCAGGCGGACCCGGGGCGAAAGCTTTCAGTTTCCGCTGACGCAGATCGAGATGGCTGACGTGCTGGGCATATCGGTGGTCCACCTCAACAAGACGCTGCAGGCCCTCAGGCGCGAGGGTGTCTTCACGTGGGAGAACCGAACGATCACCATCGTCGATTGGGAACGTCTGCAGGAGATCGCCGAATTCGACCCCGCCTATCTCAGCATCTCCCGGGAGCCGCGCTGATATCAGCGGCATCGCATGCGTTGAAAGGGAGGAACGGCGCCGTTAGGCTGGCGGGAATCACTTGACGGGGCGGTGCGTGACGAAGACTTCTCTACTCTACGTATTGGCGGTGGTTTTCGCGGCGGTACCGGCTGTGGCGCAGACCGAATGGCAGGCGGTCGAGGAGGTGCGGCCCTATTCGATTACAGGCAAGACCGGCGCCGAACTTTATGAATCGATCGGAGCCCATGGCCCCAAGGCCGGGGTGACCGGCCGGGTCATCGCGCATACCACGTTCAAGCTCACCTGGACCCGAAAATACGAGTCGCAGGGCAATGCCTGCGTGATCGTCACCAACCGGCCGAAGCTCATCATCACCTATACGCTGCCGAAGCCGGCGGGTGCGCTGCCGGCCGCTGTCGAAAGCAGCTGGGAGGCCTTCATATCGGGCGTTGCGTCGCATGAGCGGGTGCATGGCGAGACCATCAAGGACATGGTCAAGGAAATCGAGACGATGAGCATCGGCCTCACCGTTGCCGACGATCCCGAGTGCAAGAAGATCAGGATCGAACTGACCCGGCGCCTCGGCGAGATTTCGGCAAGGCAGCGCCAGCGCGGCCGCGACTTCGATAAGGTCGAAATGGGCGACGGCGGCAACATCCAGCAGCTCGTGCTCAAGCTGGTGAACGGGCCGTGATTGCCTGAAAGAGCTTGGCCGCCGTTTCATCCCTGGACCTGCCCCGCCGGCCGCCTATCTCTTCCGCTGACGAGGATGGATCGAGGAGTCGTGCCATGTCTTATGTCGATGGTTTCGTCGTGGCGGTGCCGAGGGAGAATATCGACGCCTACAAGAAATTCTCCACCTTTGCCGGCTCGCTCTGGAAGGAATATGGCGCGCTCGAATTTGTCGAATGCATCGGCGACGACGTGCCCTATGGAGAGCTGACCTCTTTTCCCCGCGCCGTGCAGGCCAAGGAGGACGAGGTGGTGGTGTTATCCTGGATCACCTACAGGTCGCGGCAGGAACGCGACGACATCAATGCCAAGGTGATGGCCGATCCGCGGCTCAAGGGCGACCAATGGCAGATGCCGTTCGACGGCAAGCGGATGATCTATGGCGGGTTCGAGACGCTGCTGAAGCTCTGAAGCCGGCGCAGCCGCATCTTCGCCAGGGCATTGACTTGGCCGTCATGGCGCGCCAACTCGCGGGCAATGTCATTGCCAGATGGAGAGCGCCGGTGCCCCAGACAATCCTCACCTTGGCCACGCGCGGCCAGGGCCTCTACGAATTCACCGATCAGGCGGAAGCTTTCGTCAGCGCCTCGGGGCAGGAGGAGGGGCTTCTCACCGTCTTCGTGCGCCACACATCGTGTTCGCTGCTGATCCAGGAAAACGCCGATCCCGACGTGCAAACCGACCTTCTTTCCTTCTTCCGCCGCCTGGTGCCGCCGGCCTCCGATTTGTCGATGGGCTGGGTCGTGCATAGGGCCGAGGGGCCGGACGACATGCCGGCGCATATCAAGGCGGCGCTGACGCAGGTGTCGATCGGCATTCCCGTCGCCGACGGGCGCTTGATGCTCGGCACCTGGCAGGGCCTCTATCTCTTCGAACATCGCGACCGGCCGCACCGGCGCGAAATCGTGCTGCATCTCGGAGCCTGAGGAGGGGGCAGCGGCCGCCCTCGCCCTTCGCGGCCCCTGCAGGGCGCCTCAGGATGAGGGCGGAGAGAGAGGGCGCGGTTTGCCTCACCACAAGGTCCTGTGCGGTACCGCTCAGCCGCTCAGGAAACATACGTCATACAGGTCGGCCACCGGCCACATGACGCCCCGATCAAACCACCAGCCGCACGGCAGAGGTGCGATCCGCAGGATCGCCTCGAACGATCATCCTGAGGCGCGTAGGTCATAGGCCGGAACCTCGAAAGACGGGGACGGGTGATGAGCGGTATTCATCGGACGAGATGTCAAGACGATCGTGCGAATCCGATCAAAGCAAGAGCCGTCGAAAGCCGCTCATCGTCAGTGAATGCAAACTGAATGGCCGGTTCGAACAGCATTCAGCTTGCCCCGGTTAGTGTCGAAGCAATCCCTGAAGGGAGAGCTTAAAAGACCGATCGACGGAGACACTCAATGACGCATTTCCTCACCAAGGCTTGCCTTGCCGCAGTGCTCGCCCTTTCATCCATTCCGGCCACTGTTTCCACGGCAGCCGCCGCAGGCCCGCAGACGAACTTCATCGTCGAGGCGCAATATCATCGTCCGATCCGCGGCTGCTCGCCGATGCATGCCGTGAGCAAGGCGCGCGATTACGGCCTGCGCAGAGCCCATATCACCCGCATGTCGCCGCGCGTCGTCGTCGTTGCCGGGCGCGATCGTCGCGGCTGGGACAGGATGGTCTTCGCCAATGTCCGCGGTTGCCCGCTGATCCGCCGCTGACCAAAGGCGCGGCAAGCGCCGACAAGCGCTTGCCGCCTGTTTTGCCTTGACGGCGATACTTTCAGCCGTTTTTTCTCTGGTTGTATGAGTGATTCCCAATGGCGCTTCGGCGTGACGCGGAGAGTTGGGAGGGCGGCTCGACCGCACCGACTATCAAACGAAAGGTTTTTTGAAGATGCAGTTTCTGGCAAAGGCGGGTCTCGCCGCCATGCTGACCGCCGGCACCCTTGCCGGCACGGTGGTTCCGGCTGCCGCCCAGTTTAATATCATTATCGGCGATCCGGATCGTGAGCCGCCGCGTGATTATCGCCGTCCGCCTCCGGGCTTCGAAGGCCGCCGGCCGCGCGGCTGCGATCCGCGTCTTGCCGAAGATCTCGCCCGCGATTACGGCTTCCGCCGCCCCCGCGTCGTCGATATCACCCCGCGCCGCGTCATCGTCCAGGGCTGGACCCGCCGCGGCCCCGACGAGATGAGCTTCGGCAACGTGCGCGGCTGCCCCGCGCTGCGCCGCGGATATTAATAGAATACCGCCTGCACGTCTGACCGAAGTGTTGTGCAAAAAGCCGCCTTTGCCAGTCTCCCCGATCGGCAAGGGCGGTTTTCATTTGTGGGATTGATTTGCGCTCGGTTTGACTGCGCTCTTTCCTCCGGTGTTTTCCCAGGCCCTTGTATGGATACAAACCCTCCCCATCAGGGGGAGGGCTAAGCTCTGGTTCCCGGCGGCGATCAAAAGCAGAGGTTCTCACGGCTGTCTCCCCTACGGATTGCTAGGATACGGGTTATTTGAAGCGGTGCGGCCCCGCCCCCTTGTGGGGAGGAGTTGGGGAGAGTCTCGGGTAGCCGCCGGCGCAAACAGCATCGACCTATACCGAGGATCCCGCAGCCATGGCGCGCCTGAAAGACACGCGGCGCCTTCATTTCTATTGTTCGATCGCGAAGGTCACCGTGACGCTGACGGTGTAATTGTTCTCGCCGCCCTGGACGGGAACGGCAGCGTCGGCTTCCTTCATCATCGTGGCGCGATAGGCAGGCTGCGGCAGCGGGCGGGGCACATTCTCGGTGATCTCGATGATCCGGCCGAGCTTGACGCCGGCCGCCTCACTCAGTGTCTTCGCCTTCTTGACGGCCTCAGCGACGGCGTTCTTGCGCGCCTCTTCGATCGCTGCTTCCGGCTTGTCGTTGGTAAACTGAATATCGCCGCCCTGGTTGATGCCGAGGCTGACCGACTGGTCGATCACCTGGCCGAGTTTGGCCAGATCGCGCAGCCGGATGGTGACCGAATTGATCGTCTGGTAGCCGATCAGCTGGGGCTGCTGTTGCTGGCCGTCGACGGGCTGCGGATAGTTATACTGCGGCTGGATGGAAAAGCCGGAGGTCTGCAGATCGCGCTCGGCAACGCCGCCCTCCTTCAGCGCCTTCAGCACCTCGGTCATCGCCTTGTTGTTCTCGTCGAGCGCTTCGCGGGCGGTCTTCGCCTGCTTGACGACGGCGAGAGTGACGACGGCCATATCCGGCGCCAGCGCCGATTCGCCGTCGCCGGTCACCGAGATCACCGGCTCGCGCGGCTTTGCCTCCTGCGCCGATACGGGCGCGGCGCTGCCGAGCGGCAGGGCCAGAAGGGCAGTCATCAGAAGAGTCTTGGAAAGCATCGGCGCCATGTTTCATTCCCTAGTTGTCGTTTCCCGGGTGAACTTTCTGTCGGTTGATTGTGAAGCTATTGCGGCGGAAGGGAAGGGCGCGGGCGGATGAAGAGAAAAATGTGAGGGATAGGTGCGTCGGGCGCGGAGCGATTCTTTCGATCGGCCTCGCCATCGGCCTGGCGGGCTGCTCTCAAGTGGCGGAAAAGGCGGAGAACGCCGCCAACCGCTCTTACACCAGCTATGCGCTGGGCAAATCCTACTCGGAGATCGCCAATCTCGGCCAATCGCCGATGTGGCGCCTTTCCGGTTCCGAAGCGACCTTCGGGTCGATGATCGGTGCGACGCCGTTGAAAAACGGCATGACGATCTACCGGCATATGGCGCCCGCCGCCAGGACCGAGACCGGCACGAATTTCGCCGGCCTGGTCGGCGACTCCACCGTTTCTGAGAATAATCGGCTTTCCTATTTCCTGGTGGACGCCGACGGGATGGTCAAGGATTCGGCCACGGGCTCGGTGCAGGGCAGCGCCAGCGATTGCGTGCAATATATCGGCGGCATCATCAACCGCTGCAATGATACGCGCCAGCTCCAGGCCTCGCTTGCACTTTACGACATCAGGGTGGCGACCAAGGGCGGCCAGCCCATTTCCAGCTGGGGCGAGCCGGCTGCACCTGTCGTGAACTGAGGCGTTTGCCTTAGCGGGTGGCCAGCGGCTGCATTGACGGCTGAGCGCCGGACAGAATTAACCCCGTCGGCTTCACCTAAAGAACTAGGCTTGGCGAAACGGTCGCGCCAGGCACCAACTATCGATGATCTAGCCACTGGTTGCCAATTCACCGAGGATGGAGAGCTAGTGGGCAGGCCGCTCGAAGAGCGGATAGCGCACGCATTCGAATTGCTGGGGGACTTCATGCTTCATATCGCCAATATTGCGCCACCTCGGTTCAGGTTATGGACGCGCGCGTCACGAGAATGGCGCCGTGGTGAGCCAGAACTTCGGATCCTCGATAGATTATGCCGGCGAAGCCAGACTGCGATCGATATAGGGGCGAACTACGGTGTCTATTCCTGGTACTTGACCAAATATGCACGCGATGTCGTCGCCTTCGAACCTCAGCCAAATATGGTCGCTTTTCTGAAGGCTGCGCTTGGTTCGTCGGTTCGGGTCGAGCAGGTCGCCCTTTCCGACAGCGCCGGCGTTGCAACGATGCGAATCCCCAGCGATCAACTCATGGATGGCTGTGCCACGATTGAGGAGCAAAACACGCTTTCGATGCAGAATGTCGAGGAAATTTCCGTTCAGACCCGGCGCTTGGACAGCTATCAGTTCGGGGCGGTCGGCTTCATAAAGATCGACGTTGAAGGGCACGAACTCAAAGTACTCAAGGGCGCGGAGGCTATATTGAATCGGGATCGCCCAAACCTGCTCATCGAAGCGGAAGAGCGACATCGACCCGATGCTGTCGCCAGCGTGATCGACTATCTCAAACCGTTTGGTTATTCCGTATATCGCCTGAAAGATCGAGTACTTCGGCCCCTGTCGATCGACGAGGTCCAAAAGGGCTCTTCCGGAATGCCTTATAACTACGTGTTTTCTATCCGCCAGGATCTGTAAAAGCATGTCCCGTTCAACGAAGGCTGGAAGGCCGACGGGAACCGGGCACAATAAAAGGCGACACGACGCCGGCCATTTAGGACCTTTGAAGGGCTTTCAAACAGCGCGCCGGCCGGGCGAGGCCGTTTATCTCACCCGGCAGCCGGCGGACGCATGGGAGCCTATGCGCCGAAATCGTCCATGAAGGATGGATGAATGGCGGGCCTGCGTTCTTCGCGTGCGCCGCGAATGCGCTGGGGAACCGCACCGAGGCCGGCGACGAAGCGGGTCAGGAGATTGCGGTTGAAAAGTTTCTGTATGCTCATGGCAGTTCACTCATTCTTTTTTTTGTTAGCCGGCGGCGTATATTTTGCCCACCCTGCCTTCACAATAGGCATTTTGGCATGACAGCTATGCGCACGTGTGCAATTCGATCACATTGACGTTAGGAGCAGCCTGTCACGGTGGTCTTCTTGTATGAGTTCTCGCTTATATTTGCTGCGTCGTGGTAAGTTGCGCACTTGGGGTAAAGACATGCCCTTGCGAAGGAGAAGCTCAGATGACCCGATTTTTCGCATTTGTCGTAGCCGGAACGCTGGTCAGCCTTGTCACGATCCTTTCAGCCTGCACGTCGTCCGGAAACCTCGATTACACGTCGTCGATCGACGGCGGTTACTATCACGAAGCGCGTCCGCTCAACCCGGCCTGCGCGGATGGGTTCAGGCCGAGTGATGGGCGGTCTTGCAGTTATTAGACGACGCGACACTTGCCATCATCGTTTCCGCGGATAAGTTCTCTATCGTACAGTCCTGCGAGTGTGTCTTTGGTGTTACAGCTATTTGTTGAGTTAGGCTGTATCCTCTAGTTGTGTTGCAAGATATGGGGTAACGAAAATGAAGCTCACGATCGCCACCACTTTTCTAGCACTTGTCGCAACGACCGCGGTTGCAGCGGATGCCGTGCAGGACGTCCCGGCCGCACCCGTTGCGGCTGCGCCAGCTTTCACCTGGTCAGGCCCGTATCTCGGTCTCGATGGCGGCGCCAGCTGGCTGAACGGTGACTTCAGCATCGGCGGCGCCAGCGATTCTCAGAATTTCAACGGCGGCGTCTTCGGTGGATTTGCGGGTTACAATTTCCAGTTCGATAACAACTTCGTTGTCGGTGTCGAGGGCAACCTCGAATACAACTGGAACGAAGAGGAAGCGCTGGGAGCGGACGTCGGCACCGACTGGGCCGGCGCTGTTCGCGGTCGTGTTGGCTACGCCTTCGACAGAGCGCTCCTTTATGGCGCAGCCGGTTGGACCGCCACGCGTGGATACGTGGACCTGCCGGGATTCGACAAAGAAACGGAGACCTTCAACGGTTACACCGTCGGGGCCGGTGTCGACTTTGCCATCACCAACAACATCTTCGCCCGTGGCGAGTATCGGTATAATGACTTCGGCGAGAAAGATATTCTCGGTGTTGATGTCGACCTCGACCAGCACGAACTCAAGTTCGGAATTGGCGTGAAATTCTAGGAACTGTTGGTTGGATCAGCAATGAGAAGCCTCGCCTGGGATTGCGGGGCTTTTGTGTTTCATGACAACGCCGGCACCAAGATGCCAATTTCAACTAGGCTCTACCGATGTGCGCCGCATGCAATCTGCATAGCGAAATCAGCGGTAGCAAGCGCAAATGCGCGAAGGCGACCACGTTGGCATCGGGAACCGGGGCAATCGATCACCACAAATTCCGCCATTTACCGCCATGCCGTGCTGGATTGAGGGCTTGGACCAGAGCCGTACCCTCCGAAGGAAAAAGACGCTCTTCTAGTTACTAGAATCGCTTGGCGGAGGTTGTCCGAGACTATGGGTGACATTGAGGATATACGACGTCGGGTTAAGCTCTTGACCCAAGGCGATTTTAGCTTTGATAATTTTTGTTATATTTTCCTTTGGCTTCGCGAGACGTTTGAGCGGCGCCTGCCCACAGTAAGGGAAATTGCCGACTTCCTGGCTCACCCAACGCGGGATCAAGGGCTGTCGTCAGATCGGCTAGGAGTTTTAATCGGCTACCTATTTTATCAACTCGATCGGCCTCTAGATCAGTATGATCTTCCACAGGACTTTCCAATCGTTGCGAGACAGCGACTTAAGGTTCTCGGTGACAGATTTTTTGAAGTTGATCGCAGGCTGACGCTTGAAAGGTGTAAAGGGCTATTAAGGTCCATTTTAGAGCAATTCAACCAAGATAGCTCCGGTCTATATTCAATTTCTGACTTAGGTTTGAACAAGCTCCAGCAGAAATTGCTATCACTGCTGTTGACTCAGCAACCTCCTCCCGACCCACTTGATGCCGCAATCCTTCACTTTGAGTTCCGACAGGGACTAATTGACGGTGGCCTACTAACACCGGAGGATGACGATGCCCTCGCTTCGGCCTATGAGCCACTAGTTCTGTTTTCTTTGACGGTGATGCACAGGTGCAACATTCGAGTACTGAATGAGGCATACCCAAAACACGTGAAGGACGATCAGTATACTATAATAAACAAGAAGGGACTTGAGGAGACGCATTATAGATATATAAGAACTTTTCAAATATTTCTTGGTGAAAAAAATGGAAAACTCGGTATATTCTTAGAGTTCTCAATGGCTTCTAATAATTCTGGAGCGTATATCGTCCACTGTCCAATTCTTACTACCAATCTCGCGGCTGCGAAGTTCCTTCAATTGCCCCACGGCCTTCAGCGATTCCACTCTACCAGCGGCAATTTTGCTGCTGTAGCCGTACGCTACCACGAAGCCCCGCATATCGCAGCTCTCTAAGCGGCCGCGGCCGTTGATAGCGCGATAATTGAAATAGCGGGGACATTCAAATTTGTGAATCGATCTACCGGCGTTACCATCACCCGTTTCTGCTAACGCTGCTTGCGGTTTAGGTAACCTGCAATTATTGCGATTGACCGGCCTCAGCTTTATCAACAAGGTCTCCTCGCAGGGCATCACAAGATACTTAGCTGTTTTTGGTGCCGGCGCCGAATGAAGCAGATGGTTAGATGAGCGGTGACAAGGGGCATTATGTGTTGCGATCAAAAGCTATCGAAGCAAGGCGATATCCATCCCCCGGTAGATGTATCTTCTGCGGCGTTTCATCAAATCTCACTGACGAGCACATAGTTCCCAGGGCGTTGTCAGGAACAGGCGAAATGATCTTTGAGGACGCTTCTTGTAAGGAATGTAATAGCTATGCCAACAGAACCTACGAGCAAAAGGCGTGGGAGAATGATTTCGTGGGGGTCCGCCACATTCTCGAGCTGAAACAGAATAGTCGGCGTCGAAAGGGTGAGCGGCGAATGCCGAAGGTGTCGTTTCGGCAATCATCTTCTCCTGAACCACCGCACGCCTTTATCGACACTCTTCCTGCAAAGAGCTATCCACCAGTTTACAGTTTCGTAGTTCATGAGCCCGCAGGAAGATTGGTCGGTGTCGAGCGTGATGGAGCTTCGTCTTTAATACTGGGTGATCTCCACCTAGGTTCGAAAAACATCGTGCCAACTCCTTTACAGACGAGAATGCCAATGATCATGGGACTCACTGAGATGGTGGTCGCAAAGATGGCTTACTGCTATGCAATAGCTGAGCGAGGGCTAAACGCGTTCGATGCGACGGATTTGCTCGACCTTCTGATGGGGCGTCGCGATGATATCTTCAACTTTGTTGGAAGACCGGTTGAAGATGAGCATCTCGCAATGCTGCGGTTACACAAGTTCTATTTTCGAAAGCGCGGAGATATAACCACAGTTATCGTTCATCTGTTCGCGTCCTTCGGTGGCCCAAAGCACGAAGTAGTCATTGGTCCCGATCGTCAGCTATAGCGCCCGCTTGGGCGGGCACTAGATAGTCTTTACGGCAATGACAAACAGTTGAGCACTGCGGCTCCCCCATCGATTCGGTCAGCCGCTGTCCCAAGCCGCCGTATACCTTGATGCGCTCTCCTGTGGTGAAGGTAGCGTCGAAGACTAGAAACAGAACTGCGCGCGCCACCCTCATCCGGGGTACCGTGGCGCTTCATCGGCGTCACGGTGTCCGGCCGAGGGCATCGTTGTGGGAGGAGACTCCGCCGGCGTGGGCGCTCTGTTTGGTGGCCTGCTTCTCGCCAAGCAGAGTGCCCTTCCCATGCCGGTTGCGGCGCTGTCGATTTCCGGCTGGGTCGATTTCACCCAATCGGGCAGATCGTATCAGACAAACCGAGAGCGGGATGCGTTCTTCCAGAAGCCGACGGTCGATTTCCTCGCCTCATTGGTGCTGGACGGCCTCGACGCCCGCGAAGCCAGCCCACTTTTCGCAGATCTCACCGGCATGCCTCCCACGTACCTGCAGGTGGGGGAGCACGAGGCATTGCTGGACGACAGCGTCAGGTTCGCCGAGGCGCTGAAGGCGGCCGGCGTGGAAACTCGCATCGACATCTTTCCTGAGATGCTGCACTCGTTCCAGATGATGGCCGGCTTTGCGCCTGAGGCCGACGATGCGATAACGCGCTTTGCCGGCTGGGTCCGGCCACGCCTTGCTCAAAGGGTGCCGCCGAGTGCTAATGGTGACCAGGCAGGCGGCGAATGCATGGCCACTGTAAGCTCGCGAGTTCGGCAGGACAGCCTCAATCCCACAGTGGGTACGATAGCAGACATTTAAGTCACTGCTAATTTTCCCCATATATCACGCTGCGCCGGTCGGGTTCTTCGTCCGGCGTAGCGGCGTGCTCCTGCGTTCATGGATGGTGCAGTTGAGCCGCCGCACTTCTTCTCAACGGAAGCCGAAAAAGCTCAAGATAGCGAGCACGATGACTACGGCGCCGACGAGCCAGATAAGATTATTCATTTGAATCTCCTTCAAAATGGTATGAGTCAGTCTGCAAGCACATAATGTGTGGCGGCAGTTCCTGTTCCATTCCCATTATCTGGCGCGCCAACTCTCGCGACAGGTAGTCCTGCGCCGGGCTCCCTTCGGGTTGAGCTCGGCGCTTTCGCTATTTCTTGAGACGCTCGGCCGCCTTGTTAGCCTCATCCCGAGAACAAAAGTATCCCACTTGGTGATCAAGCTTGAAAGAGTGGGACTGGGAAGCCAAAATCAGAAGGAAAAACAATAGCTTGAAAAAATAAAATGGTGGGCCCGGAGGGACTCGAACCCCCAACCAAGCGGTTATGAGCCGCCGGCTCTAACCATTGAGCTACAGGCCCTTGGCGCGATGACAGCACCTGGGTGCCGGAGGCCGGCACCGTGATGCCGGGGCAATGGTTCCCGCAGCATCGGTTTCGCTCTAGCCCAAATTGCAGGGAGCCACAAGCGGGCAGGGCAACATCTGTGGATGAGGCCCATTTCGCGGGCAAAAACACTGGAACCTTCCAGCGCGGAATCCACTTATGCGAATCATATTCCGCATGAAAAGGGCGTTTGCAGATGGTGGCTTCGAACAGTGCCGTGGTGCTCATCGTGGAGGATGAGCCGCTGATCCGGTTCAATATCCTCGATGTGCTGGAGGATGTGGGTCATGTGGCACTGGAAGCTGCCAATGCCGATGAGGCGCTGGTGGTGCTGAAGGGCCGGCAGGACGTCGATATCCTGTTCACCGATGTCAACATGGCCGGATCGATGGACGGTATCCAGCTTGCCAAGCGGGTGAGGGCGATGCGGCCGAATATCGGCATCATCATCACGTCAGGGATGGTGCGGCTCGATCCGATGGCGCTGCCCGCCAACACTGCCTTCCTGCCAAAGCCCTATATGCACGACACGCTGATTTCGACGATCGATTCCCTGATGGCGTGACGACCTTGATCACGTAACCAGGGGCGCGCAGCCGCAAAACGGGGACAGGTTTTGCGGCTGCGCGAGGCGCCGGGAGACTTGCCCCCTCTTCAGGCGCGGCGGAGGGGAACCGCGCCCTCAGCTGAAGCTGCTCTTCAGCGCCTCATTCTCGTGATGGGCCTTCTTCTCGTAAATCGTAAACAGCGCCATCGAGAGGAGATAGGAGAGGAAGGGATCTCCTATCTGGGTGGCGATGTCGCGGGATGCGAGTACGTGGCGCTCCAATGCGCTGATGTCTTTCTGGATTGCGGTCTGCGTTGTGGTTTCAGCGAGGCGGTTCATGCTGCCATCTCCAGGAATTGGGTCACGACCGAGCGGGCCGGAACATGTCTGACATAAAGGGGTAGGGTCAGGCCGAGGGCGGCGCGCATCTTGCGCAGCACGCGGTCCGACACTTCGAAGGCGCCGCAGCAGACGGGGTACTTGCCGTAGCCGTCTGCGCGGCCGAGTTCTTCCACTTCGGCGCCTGCGCGCTTGTAGACGCGCTTGAGATAGGGTTCGTAGTTGGAAATCATCGTATGGATGCCGTGATCGAGCGCGCATTCGCACAGCGCAAGCAGCATCATCGAGAAGGCGCGGGCGGCATCGATACTGGGGAAGTCCTTGGCGATCGCCTCTTCGTCGATGCACATGCGCGTGCCTTCCCAGATACCGGGGGCGACGAGATCGGCCGCGGCCGGAAAGGTCTCACGGAACACGTCGTAAAGCAGCGTCGGGCCGGTCGTCGGCATCAGGCGCATGCCGCCGTAAAGGCGCGTGCGGTTGTCGTTGCACCAGACGAGGTAGGCCGGAGAGAGCGAATCGTAGCTGTCGCGCTCGTAGGGGCCGATAACGGGAACGTCCCAGCCGAGCTTGTCGGCGAACACCTTCTTGCGCAGACGGAACATCTGGTCGAGTACGGCAGCGTATTTCTGATATTCGTGTGCCTGAATGATAACGAACATTTTGCCCTCCAGCGTTTTCAAGTTCGTGGAGAGCAGAATGGTTCAGGCGGGCCGGATCGGAAATTCCCTCAGATAGGCCCCCCCAGATGAGGGGATTAGCCCAAAAGTATGACGAATTAACCCAAAGGTATGATGGATTGGGTCGCGCCCCGGCACTGGCGCAATTGCATCGACGCCTCCGCTCCGACAATCGATTCCGATTTTCGGAAAGCACGATGCGCTAGGGATTGATGATGCGCAGCTGCACGGCTCGCGAGGCGGCGGCCGAAATCGTGGCGCAGCCGAGCTTGAAGCGGGCGGTCTTCAGGTAATCGCGGGTGGTGTGCTCGGATATGCCCAAGATAACCGAGATATCCTTGTAATCCTTGCCGAGCGCCGTCCAGTGCAGGCACTCGATCTCGCGCGGCGACAAGGTCGGCACCGGATCATTCTCGCCATGCAGTTCATAGACGGCCTTGCGGTGGATCAGATGGGCGATCTCGATCCATTCGTTGCGGCAGCGGCGCACAAGTTCGTTCCATTCCTCGACCGGTTTGCGGGCGTTCAGCGAGAGCAGGGCGCGGCGCTGCGCCTTGTCGGCGACGGGAATGGAATAGCCATTGCCGCCGATGCCGTGCTTCTGGGCGTCGACCAGCATGGCATAGGCTTCCGGCGTCGGCTCGACCTCGCTCCAGTCGAAGGGCAGCTGGCGCTCGAATCCCTGCTTGACGATCGGATCGACCTTCACATAGCTGTTCAGGAGGTAGCGGGAGACCCAGGCATCCGGATAGGTGGTGCGCACGAAGGGCGCATCGATCTTGCTGGCGATCGTCTGGGCGAGATGATAGGTCACGAAATCGAGGCCGTATTCCGCCTGGAGAACGCGGATAGCGGCATCCACATTGGCCGCAGCCTTGATCCCTTCGAAAGCGGGTTCGAACTTGTCGCTGTAGGTATTCTCGATCATTTCCACTGTCCCAATTCCCTCAATCCTACCGTGAGGACCATCTAAAATACAAGGCATCCCCACATATGCGGGGAATGACAATCTGGGCACCACCTGCTAGCGCCTTCATGAGGAGACCTCATATGGACAGCAAGAGATCATTCGAGATTGCCGAATGCCGACAGGCCGCCAAAGGCCTGAAATCCAGTTGGCAGGACATGGCAGGTTCCGAAGCGTTGATCCGCGCCCTTGTTGCCGAACGCAACGGCGACACCCCGCTGGCGCTGTTCTGGACCGAGGTCCACCGGGCGCTTTCCCAGGAAAACAACGCTTTCTGACATGGCCCGCCCCGGCGGGCGGTTTGAGGTTTTCCCCGGTATAACAGGCTCGGCCCGGGATCGATCAGCGCCGTGGCGAGACGAAATCCGCGCTTCGCGCATCAGCACGTTTTCATTCCATTCCGTTTCCGATTTTGCGAAGAGCGTGTCGAGCGGCAATCTAACGGTCGGGCGGGAGAAAATCCCGTCCTCCATGGAATTGTGCCAATATGGTTGACGAAACGTATCAGACGGAAGCAGCCGCCTTCGGGGAAGGGGTTGGACTGTGCCATTGTTGACCTTCCCGTGAGATAACCCGCAGCTCTCTCCTACTCATCCTGAGGTGCCCTGCGGATGGTCATCCCCGCTCCCGTCCTTTGAGGCTCCGGCCTGCGGCCTGAGCGCCTCAGGATGACGGCCAATCTGTGCGCCGTGTGGCTGATGGGACTCATCGCTGTGCACAGCGGTTGGGCTGGCGTGTGCCGGGTGCCGATCGGCGTGCCGTATGGCCGATGGGCGGGCGGAGTGCCGTGTGGGTGGTGGCTGATCGCTATGTGGTGTGGTTGTTGAGCAGCGGCGCCACGCAGTGTTGGCACGCCCAGACCTTTCCGTGATACTGTACGCTCCTCTCCACCCTCATCCTGAGGCGACCCGCAGGGGCCTCGAGGTGGAGGGCGGCCACCTGGCGGCCGCCTCATCTTGTATGCTTGTTGTATGCTTACCGACCGCAGCGCAGCCAGCACCACATGGCGTCAGCCGGCCTTCGCCGGTGGGGTGACCCAGCCGCCGCGCGGCAGTTCCGGGCGCTGCGGCTTCGGGCGAAACTTCAGCAGCACCTCGCGTCCGTCGATCGAGGCCTGGGTGCGTTCCAGCGCGTCGCGCTCGGCAACCGCCTGGCGCCAATGTTCATCGTCCCGACCGTCAGGGCGGCCCTGTTCTTCCCAAATTGAATAGGCTCGTTTGCTGATCCACTCGTGGCGTGTGTCGCTCATCGATCGATTCCGTTCGTGAAAGGCGTCATTCGGCAATTCTGTCCGGCAGAACAGGCGCGCGGCGCTTGGCCGCCATCAGTAGATCAAGTTCGATCGAGGAAGGCCCGAAACGGGTGAACAGGCTCTCGGCCTGGTCGCTGCGCAGGCCATATTTGGAAGCGAATTCGTCAAGGCTGTAAGGACGGCCGCGCAGGACTCTGGTCCGCCGCTCCGGTTCGCGGATCTGCGTCATTGATGCTAACCCCATATGCTTTTACGAAGTGTGCGAACAAAACAGATTACAGTCCCAAAAGTTCCGTGATTTTTCAGGGTTTTTTCGGCCTCTCGTGCCAATTCGGCGCGGCTGGCATGGATTTTCAAGAATAGCGCGCACTGAGAAAATTTCGCCTAAAACATGCAGGAATTTCATGCCCTTAAGAAATCGGTTGCCCGCCAGATCGAGAAATGGGCTTTATCCCCGGCACGTTACTCTATAGAATCAATCGTGTTATTCGGTCCGCAGGGGGAAAAAACGCTGCGTTTCCCCGCTTCGTTGCCGACCGATCCAGGAGGAAATTGGCTTCAATCCATCAAGAGGAGACAGACATGATGAATGCCCTGCCGCCACTTCATAACGGCCACGCGCCGTTCACCCTCCAGCAGCTGTTTCGCGAAGCACTTTACGCCTTCGAGGAATGGGACAGCGAATTGACCGAACCGATCGTGACCCATGAAGGACGGGTCATCCCGATCAGTTTCGTTTTCGAAGCCATGCGCGAATGCACCGATATCGTGCCGATGAATATCGTCGGCGCCGTCACTGAACGGCTGACCAAGCCGTGGGAGGGCGAAGGTCCGCTCGACCAGATGACCTTCTCGACGGCGGCGCGCGTCATGCGCGTGCTGGTGCGCAAACGCCTTCTCGCCAACGGCACGGCCGACCTCGTCGCCGTCTCGGCGCATGCCGCCGAAGATCAAAGCCGCGACTGACAGGGAAATGGGATCGCGGCCTTGGCGTCTGCGATCCTTTTCTGCTGCGGCGGAACCTCCCCCATTCCCAGCCGTTTACTGCATAATCCCAATTCACACCGAACTGGAATTATTCAGTCATTCAGCGCGCTACAGCTTTCTGCGCGTTTTGACACGCGCGGCGCTGAAGGCGCCAGATACAGCCCGCTGCAAGATGACGGGCGAGGAATAGCATCATGCTGAAATCCATCGTTCAAGAAATCATCGGCACGCCGCGGCGTGAGCCGGAACTTCCCCAATCACTCGAGCAGTTTCGCGAGATCAAGCGGGTGCTGATCATCTTTGCCGACGCGCAGGATGACCGTGCGGTGATCCAGGACGAATGGCTGCGCAACGCGCATATGCGTCTCATCGAGGAAGACGTCGAAGTGTTCATCATCGCCGGCGGCGGCGCTTTCTCGCTGTTCGACGACGCCTGGGAACTCGATGCCGACGATATTCGCGAGCGGCTGCAGGGGCCGCCGTCCGGCGAATTCGGGCTGATCCTGATCGGGCGTGACGGCACGGTGAAGCTGCGCTCGAGCGAGCCGCGCACGGCGGAAGAGGTTTTCGCTGCGCTGGAGAACCTGCCGAAAAAGACCCCGTGGTAGCTGCGGGCGCCGCGTCCGGCGGCACGCGCTGACCGGTCAGAGTTCGAAGGCTTCTTTGAGGCCGAGGCTCTTGCGTTCGCGCAGGTCGAGGTCGGCCTCGATATGGGCGATGTGATGCAGCATCAGCTGGCATGCGCGGTCGAGGTCGTTGCTTTCGATCGCCGAGATGATCTCGCCATGTTCGGAATGGCCGCAGCTCGACGCCGTCGACTGGCCGTAGAGCGCGATCACCAGGGAGGAGCGGGCGACGAGTTCTTCCATGAAACGCTGCATGATCGCATTGCCGGAAATTGCCGCGAGCGTCAGGTGGAAATCGCCGGATGCCTTGATCTCGGCGCGGCGCGCCGTCTGGCCGCGCTCGCTCATCAGGCGGCCTTCTTCCAAGAGCAGCTGCTTGAGATGCCGGATATCGTCAGGCGTGATCCGTGCCGCTGCCTCACGCAATATGCCGGGTTCGACAAGGCGGCGGGCGGAAAAGATTTGCCGCGCCTCGTCGGGCGAGGGATAGGCGACAAAGGCGCCGCGGTTCTTCTCGACGCTGACGAGGCCCTCATAGGAGAGCGCCTGCAGAGCTGCGCGGGCAAGCGTGCGGCTGACGTTGAAAAGATTGCCGACATCGCTTTCGGAAAGCTTGGTGCCGGGCGAGAGCCTGCGCTCGACGATTGCTTCACGAATGGAGTCGCGGATGAGTTGTGCGCTGGTTTCAGCGGAATCTTCAGCCGGCGTGGCCTTGGCAGCGGACTTCATGAAAATCGATTTCCTGATGATCGGCAGACCATAACCGGCTTTGCTGCAAAAGTTAAACGGAATTTGTGAGCGAAAGCCGGCCGAAATTGTATACGATTTTTTGCACGAATTGGGCACAATAGCCTAAATCATGTGCATAATCCTTGATGCTCATAATTTGCTCCGGTTGGCTTAATTCCGATAAAATCCTTGAATCAAAAGGATTTAGGCCCCGGAGCGGAATCTGGCATGGCGGATGCATTGTCTTGTCCGAACAGGGGAAGGCATGATGTCGAAAGCGGCAGAGATCGATATAGTATCCGTTTCGAAGGTCTATGGCATGACGACGGCGGTCCATGCGATCAGCCTGAAGATTCCGGCCGGCTCCTATTGCTGCTTCCTCGGGCCCTCCGGCTGCGGCAAGACCTCGACGCTGCGCATGATTGCCGGCCATGAGAGTATCTCGTCGGGCGATATCAGGCTTGGCAATCTGGTCGTCACCGATCTGCCGCCGGCCCGGCGCGGCACGGCGATGATGTTTCAGTCCTATGCGCTGTTCCCACATCTCGACCTGGTCGACAACGTCGCCTTCAGCCTGAAGATGAAGGGCGTCGACAAGGCGGAGCGGCGGGCCAAAGCGCTCGAGATGCTGAAGCTGATGCAGATGGAACCCTATGCCGACAGGCGCCCGGCCCAGCTTTCCGGCGGTCAGCAGCAGCGCGTGGCGCTGGCGCGCGCGCTGATCACCGATCCGGAGGCGCTGCTCCTCGACGAGCCGCTGTCGGCGCTGGATCCGTTCCTCAAGATCCGCATGCGCGCCGAACTCAAGAAGCTCCAGAAGTCGCTCGGCATCACCTTTGTCCACGTCACCCATAGCCAGGAAGAGGCGATGGCGCTCGCAGACGTCATCGTCATCATGAATGACGGCCGGATCGAGCAGGCGGCCGCACCGCGCGAAGTCTTCGAGCGGCCGGCAACCGCATTCGTCGCGCGTTTCATGGGCGATCACAACGTGCTGTCCGGCCGGGTGACGTCGAGCGAGAACGGCGTGATCGTCATGACCGTGCCGGAGGGACAGAGTTTTTCGGTGCGCGGAACGGGCAGGGCGGTCGGCGAGCCTGTCGATATCGGCATCCGCACCGACCGCGTGCGCCTGCAGGTCGCGACCGAATGGACGCTTGGCTTCAATGGCATCGTCTCAAACATCGAATATCGCGGCTCTTCGGTGAAGATCACCGTTTTCGGCGCCGGCAGCGACGATTTCACCGTCATATCCGATGACGGCGACTATTTCGCCCGGCCGGTTGGCGTCGGCGACACCGTTTCGCTCAGCTGGGCGCTCGACGATGCCGTGCTCCTCGGCCGCGCCTCGGCATGACCAATCGAGAACCATGAACTTCCACATCAAGAAAAGGGGAACTGACATGACGACTGAGACAACATCGACCAAGGCGGAAAAGGGTCTTTCCCGCCGCACGCTCCTGAAAACCGGTGCCGCCGCCGTCGGCGCGATCGCCGGCTCCGGCGCCATCACCGGCTTTCCCACCATCTGGGCGAAAACCAACATCACACTTCGTCAGTTCGGTACCGGCGTTTCGAACATCAACGCCATCGCCGAGAAGTGCAAGGCCGACCTCGGCATCACGCTGGAGATGACGGCGACCGATTCCGACGCCGCCGCCCAGCGTGCCGTCACCCAGCCCGACAGCTACGATATCGCCGACATCGAATACTGGATCGCCAAGAAGGTGTTTCCAACAGGCGTGTTGCAGCCGATGGACGTCAAGAAGCTCAAATATTACGACAAGATCGTGCCGCTGTTCATCAACGGCAAGCTGAAGCCGGACAGCGTCATCGCCCAGGGCACGGCGCCGCACACCGTCGGCTTCGTCGAGGCACAGGACGCCAAGAAGTTCGCCAAGGAACCGACGCAGTGGATGACGATGGTGCCCACCATCTACAATGCCGATACGCTCGGCATCCGTCCCGATCTCGTCGGTCGCGACATTACCACCTGGGCCGATATCATGGATCCCAAGTTCAAGGGCAAGACCTCCATCCTTAACATCCCGTCGATCGGCATCATGGATGCGGCGATGATCATGGAAGCCATGGGCAACATCAAATATGCTGACAAGGGTAACATGACGAAGGAAGAGATCGACAAGACGATCGAATTCCTCATCAAGGCCAAGAGCGACGGCCAGTTCCGTGCCTTCTGGAAGAGCTTCGACGAGTCGGTCAACCTGATGGCATCGGGCGAGGTCGTGATCCAGTCCATGTGGTCGCCGGCCGTCGCCGCCGTCCGCTCCAAGGGCATCGCCTGCAAATACCAACCCCTCAAGGAAGGTTATCGCGCCTGGGGTGGCGGCCTCGGCCTTGCCTCGCATCTCAAGGGCGCACAGCTCGATGCGGCTTATGAATACATCAACTGGTATACGTCCGGCTGGGTCGGCGGCTATCTCAACCGCCAGGGCTACTATTCCGCCTGCATGGAGACGGCCAAGAACTTCATGACGGCAGACGAATGGGGCTACTGGATCGAAGGCAAGCCGGCGCAGGGGGACATCCTGTCTCCCGAAGGCAAGGTCATGGAAAAGGCCGGTGCGGTGCGCGACGGCGGCGCTTTCGAGGCCCGCATGGGTGCGGTCGCCTGCTGGAACTCGGTCATGGACGAAGACCGCTACATGGTCCGCCGCTGGAACGAGTTCATCGCGGCTTGATCGTCAAGGGGGCGGATGAGCAGGATTGTCTTTCGCTAGCGCTCAAGACGTCGCTTCGCTCCGCCCCCTCATCTGCCCTTCGGGCATCTTCTCCCCGCTGGGGAGAAGCGGGAGTTTGCGGCCGGGCCGCATGACGACAGTGGAGTTGTGGTGGCGGAGACGTTGCCACGATTCTCTTCTCCCCATCGGGGAGAAGGTGCCGGCAGGCGGATGAGGGGGCGGCATCCACCCTCGGTCAACCTGACGCAATCACAACGGAGAACTGGATCATGGCGACCATCGCAGCGGAAACGGAGGAGAATAGCCAGGGCATGCGCGGCAGGCGTGGTCTGCACCTCTCCCCATCCGCCATCTCCTACCTCCAGGCCACGCCGCTCATTGCCATCCTCGGCTTCTTCTTCCTGCTGCCGATCGCCATGATCGCTGTCGTCAGCTTCTGGGACTATGATTTCGCCGGCCTCTATCCCGATTTTCTCACCATGAACTACACCGACACGCTCGGCTCATGGGTGACATGGAAGACCTATCTCAATACGCTGAAATTCACCGCCATCGTCTGGGCGCTGACGCTCGTCATCGGCTTCTGGGTCGCCTATTTCCTGGCCTTCCATATCCGCAAGACCTCGACGCAGATGATCCTCTTCCTCGTCTGCACGGTGCCGTTCATGACGTCGAACATCATCCGCATGATCTCCTGGATCCCGGTGCTCGGACGCAACGGCCTTGTCAATTCGGCGCTGATCAAGATGGGCGTGATCCCGCAGCCGATCGAATGGCTGCTCTATTCCGACTTCGCCGTCGTGCTCGCCATGGTGCATCTCTATACGCTGTTCATGGTGACGCCGATCTTCAACACGCTGATGCGCATCGACCGCTCGCTGTTCGAAGCGGCGCGCGATGCCGGCGCCTCGGGCTGGCAGGTGCTGTGGAACGTCGTCATTCCGCTCTCCAAGCCGGGCATGGCAATCGGCACGATCTTCGTGGTGACACTCGTGATGGCCGATTTTTCCACGGTGCAGGTGATGTCCGGCGGCCAGAGCGCTTCGGTGGCGCTGATGATGAAGAACCAGATGTCGCTGTTGCAATATCCGGCCGCTGCCGCCAATGCCGTGGTGCTGCTCGCCGTCGTGCTGTTGATGGTCGCCGCTATTCTGCGCGTCGTCGATATCCGCAAGGAGCTTTGAGATGAGCCACGAAAAACGCGGCCTCGAATTCTATCTGCTGGCGATCTTCTTCTTGATCTTCGTGCTGTTTCTCTACGGCCCGCTGTCGGCGATCCTGATCCTCTCCTTCCAGGGGCCGGACGGTGGCCTGACCTTCCCGATGAACGGCGTTTCCACGCACTGGTTCTTCAACCTGTTCGAAAAGCAGGCGGTCGGCGATTTCGGCGCCTCGTTCCGGCGCTCCTTCACCCTCGGGCTGATGGTGATGGTGGTGACCGTCGTCGTGTCGTTGCTTGCCGGCCTTGCTTTCCGCCGCCGTTTCCGCGGTTCGACGGCGCTGTTTTATGCTACCGTCGCAAGCCTCGTCGTGCCGTCGATCATCATCTCGCTCGGCATCGGCGTCGTCTTCCAGCAGGGCGGGCTGAAGCCCGCCTGGTATTCCTCGGCCTTCGGCGCGCATCTGACCTGGACGCTGCCGTTCGGCGTGCTGATCATGTTTGCCGTCTTCAACCGTTTCTCGCCGGTCTACGAGGAGGCTGCGCGCGACCTCGGCGCCACCTCCTGGCAGACCTTCCGCCATGTCGTGCTGCCGATGATCGCCCCGAGCCTGATCGGCGTCGGCCTGTTCGGTTTTACGCTTTCCTATGACGAATTCGCCCGGACGTTGATGACGTCGGGCAGCTACAATACGCTGCCGCTCGAGATCTACGGCATGACCACCAACGTCACAACGCCGGTGCTCTATGCGCTCGGGACAGTGACGACACTGTTTTCCTTCACGATCATTCTCATCGCTCTCGGCATCATAACGATGCTGGGGCGATGGCAGGCAAAGACAGGCTGACATGCGCATCCTCATCGTCAATCCGAATACCACGGCCTCCATGACCGAGAAGGCCGCGACCGCCGCGCGCGCGGTCGCGGCATCGGGCACGGAGATCATCGCCGCCACATCGAGTATGGGGCCTGTCTCCATCGAAGGCCATTACGACGGTGCGCTTGCAATCCCCGGTCTGCTTTTTGAACTCAGGGAGCGGCAGGCATCAGGCTATGACGCAGCGGTCATCGCCTGTTTCGATGATACCGGGCTCGAAGCGGCGCGCAGTTTCGCCGATGTGCCGGTCCTTGGGCTTTGCGAATCCGCGATCGCGACGGCGGGCTTCCTGGCGCAGCGTTTCACCGTGGTGACGACGCTGGAGCGCTCGCGGGTGCTGATCGACAATCTGGTGCGCCGCTACGGCATGGGGGAGCGGGCCAGGGTGCGCGCCTCCGACATTCCGGTGCTGGAGCTGGAGGATGCGGCTTCGGGCGCGATCGGCAAGCTCGGGGCCGAGATCGAGCGGGCGCTTTCAGAAGACGGCGCCGAGGCGATCGTGCTCGGATGCGCCGGCATGACGGATCTCGCCAGGGAATTGCAGGGGACTTACGGCGTGCCGGTCGTCGACGGTGTTGCGGCCGCCGTCAAGCAGGCCGAGGCGCTGTTGTCGCTCGGCCTTTCCACCAGCAAGCGCGGCTCCTATGCCTCGCCGCTGCCGAAGCCCTTTACAGGCGCGATGAGCGGCTTTTCGCCGGTGCCGAGGGCCGGTTAACCGATGGCGGTGTCCTTCGACTTTACGCAGCTTTCGGAGCGCGAGCGTTACAAGCTGATGATCGGCACGATCATTCCGCGGCCGATCGCGCTGGTGACGACGGTCGACGAGCGCGGCCGGATCAATGCGGCCCCCTTCAGCTTCTTCAACTGCCTGTCGGCCGATCCGCCGATTCTGGCGATCGGCGTCGAGAACAATGCCGACATGTCGTTCAAGGACACCGGCCACAATATCCGCATGACCGAGGTCTTCACCGTCAACATCGTCTCCTTCGCCATCGCCGAGGCGATGCATGTCTGCGGCGCCCGATATCCGCGCGGCGTCGACGAGTTGAAGGAGGCGGGCCTGACGGCAATGCCGGGCGCGAGGGTGGCGTCGCCCTTCATCGCCGAGGCGCCGGCCGCCTTCGAATGCCGGCGGCACGTGACGCTGGAGCTCGGCCGTTCGCGCCAGATTGTCATGGGCGAGATCGTCTATGCGCATTACCGCGACGGGGTCGTTGACCCGGAAAGGCTGCATGTCGATCCGGCTAGGGTCGATGCCATTGCGAGGCTCGGCGGCGATACCTGCGCCACCATCCGCGACCGTTTCGAAATGCTGACGCCGAAGCTCTGACGTCAGGGCAGATCCAAGTTTTTGCTTTACTTTTTTGCCTTCCGTGAGAATGGTCTGCTGCGGATCAAAGCGGCAGAGGAGGGCTTTCCCATGACAATCGAGAACGATCTCAGCCGGATCGCCGAACAGGAGAAGGCGCTAAGCTTCGACGCTTTCGACCTGACGACGGCATGGCAGCTCGGCAAGCTTCTGCAGGAACTCGGCACCGAGCGCGGCCTCGGCATCGCGATCGACGTGACCCTGCATTCGATGCCGGTGTTCTACGCGGCCCTCCCGGGTGTGACGCCCGACAACGTCAATTGGGTCCGCCGCAAGCGCAACATGGTGCTGCGTTATTTCCGCAGCAGCTATGCCTCCGGCCTGAAGCTCGCGAAGGACGGCAAGACGGTCGAGGATAACGGGCTTGCCGGCGCAGACTATGCGCCGCATGGCGGCAGCTTCCCGATCAACGTCAAGGGCACCGGTTGCATCGGTGCGGTCACCGTCTCCGGCCTGCCGCAACGCGACGACCATAATCTCGTGGTCGAGGCCTTGGCGCTGATGCTGGCGAAGGACCTGGATACGCTGCGGCTCGCCCCGCCGCTCTGATGCGGTCGCTCTGATCGAATCGCGTTCGCCGTAATTTTGACAGAAAAAAGCCATGAAAATTGCAAAATCGCGTCTCCGCTCCGGTGACGCGGGCTTATCCTGCGGCTAAGCTGCGGCATCGCACTCCTCATTTTACCCGGGACGCCATGATCCGCTTGCTTGTTGCGCTTGCCGCCACTGTCGGCTTCGGCCTTTTCCTCGCCTCCTGCAACACGCTGTCCAAGGAGGAATGCGTCGCCGCAGACTGGCGGGTGATCGGCGAGAGTGACGGAGCGGCGGGCTACGAGCCGCAGCAGCGCTTCGCCGCGCACGCGAAATCCTGCGAGCGGGTGAAGATCGTGCCCGACCAGTCGATCTGGTTCCAGGGATACCAGGCTGGCCTGGTGCGCTACTGCACGCCGCTCAGCGGGCTGGCGCGTGGCCAGTCGGGCGGCGGTTACGCCAATGTCTGCCCGCCGGAAACCGCATCTGGCTTCCTGCGCGGCTTCAACCTCGGAGCCAAGCAGCACGGGCTGCAGGAGCGCTTCAACGCGATGCAGAACGACTATAGCTCCAAGGAGACCGAGATCGACGAGCTTTCCGACAAGCTGAGGAATGCCAAGGACGAGGAGAGATCCGCACTGCGGCGGCGGATCGAGGATCTCGAAGACGACATGCACGACATCCGCCGCGACCAGCGCGACGTGCAGGACGATCTCGACCGCGTCAACGAGGATGTCGAATGGTTCCAGCGCAACCCGAGCGCCGAACTGCCGGCGCCGGGCTATTGAACCTCAGAGCTTGCCGCCGGCTTCGACGATGCCTTTCGTCAGGCTGCCGGTGGCCGGGAAGAGCGGGATGAGGCAGGCCTGCAGCGCGTGATAGATGTCGCCCTTGCCGGGAAAGAGCGCGTGCGAGGGAACGAGTTCTTCGGTCAGTTCCTCGTGCCAGCCGCCGTTCTTGTGGTCGATGAAGGCGCGTTCGATCACGTTCCAGATCTTGCGGTAGCATTCCTCATGATAGTCGCTCGGCAGGTGCTCGTTGAGGAAATGCGCGGCAGCCGCACCCTCGCAGGCCGGCCACCACAGCTTGTTGCGCTTGGCCGGTTTATCCGCCCAGTCGAGCGTATAGAAGAAGCCGCCCTTGTCGTTGTCCCAGCCCAGCGCCATGGACTGTTCGAAAAGGGCTTTCGCCGCATCCGGCATCCAGGCGATGCGTTTGCCGCCGAGCGCCCAGAGCTGCAGAATGAGGCGCGCCCATTCAAGCCAGTGGCCGGGCGTCGTGCCGGCCGGGCGGAACATTTCGTTCGGATGATAGTAATCCTTATCGAGGTTCCATTCGGCGTCGAAATGTTCGGCGACGCGCCAGTCGACCGAACCGGCCGCGCGGCGGATGACGAGATCGGCGATGCTTTCGGCTTTGGTCAGGTATTCCCTGTCGCCGGTGGCTTCGAAGGCTGCCATCAGCGCTTCGGTCAGGTGCATGTTGGAGTTCTGGCCGCGATAGGCGCCGCCGTCGAGCGGCTGCCAGTCGGCGGTGAATTCCTCGGCGATCGCGCCGTGGCGCGGTTCCCAGAATCTGGTAATCAGGGTCTCGGTAATATCGGCGAGCATGCCGTCGGCCAGCGGATGGCCGATCGTCCTGGCGGACGAGGCGGCGAGCAGGACGAAGGCGTGACCGTAGCCCTGCTTGTTGGAATCGACCGGGCCGTTATTGTCGAGCGACCAGAAATAGCCGCCATTTTTCCGGTCGCGATGGTGGTTCCAGAGATAGTCCATGCCGTGGTCGACGACGTCGGCTGCACCGGGACGGCCGAGCAGGGCGCCGATCGAAAAGCAATGGACCGCTCGCGCGGCGATATGGATTCCGCGCACCTGTCCATCGGCATCGAGCGGCTTGCCGGTGTCGTCAAGATCGTAGAAGCCGCCCTTGGGATTGATCGAATTGTGCTGGAAGAAATCGAAGAGGCTGTTTGCCTGGTTCAGCAGCCAGCCGCGATGGTAGGCGCGGCTTGCCCAGTTTCCAAGCGTGCCGTTGCCGGTTGCGGGTGCCATGATACTCCTCCGATTTCGTGCACAAGCGTAGCAAAGGCCTATATAGAGCTCGCGCGGGCCTGTCATCGGGCAAGGCTCGCAAAGCACGAAATCGACCGGCATATATTGACATAAAGATATCTTTATGTGATCTGGAAGTCTGGTCTTACGACGTCAAGGAGCCCTCCCGTGTTTGACAATCTCTTTGGTCCGGAAACGGGCAAGCGTGACGGCAGTGAAGTTTTCGCCGCTTTGAAAAAAGCCGCGAGCGAGCGCATCCTTGTTCTCGACGGCGCCATGGGCACGCAGATCCAGGGCCTCGGCTATGACGAGGACCAGTTCCGTGGCACTCGCTTCATCGGCTGCGCCTGCCACCAGAAGGGCAATAACGACCTTCTGATCCTGACCCAGCCGGATGCGATCGAAGAGATCCATTACAAATACGCCAAGGCCGGCGCCGATATTCTCGAGACCAACACCTTCTCCTCGACCCGCATCGCCCAGGCCGATTACGAGATGGAAGGCGCGGTCTACGACCTCAACAAGGAAGGCGCCGAGATCGTGCGCCGCGCGGCAATCCGCGCCGAGCGCGAGGATGGCCGCCGCCGCTTCGTCGCCGGCGCCATCGGCCCGACCAACCGCACCGCCTCGATCTCGCCCGATGTCAACAATCCCGGCTTCCGCGCCGTGACCTTCGACGACCTGCGCGACGCCTATGGCGAGCAGATCGACGGCCTGATCGACGGCGGCGCCGACATCATCCTCATCGAGACGATCTTCGACACGTTGAACGCCAAGGCGGCGATCTTCGCCTGCGAGGAGCGCTTCGCGGCCAAGGGCGTGCGCCTGCCGGTGATGATCTCCGGCACGATCACCGACCTTTCCGGCCGTACGCTGTCGGGCCAGACGCCCTCGGCTTTCTGGAACTCGGTGCGCCATGCCAAGCCCTTCACGGTCGGCCTCAACTGCGCGCTCGGCGCCAATGCGATGCGTCCGCATCTGCAGGAATTGTCAGGCGTTGCCGACACGTTCATCTGCGCCTATCCGAATGCCGGCCTGCCGAACGAGTTCGGCCAGTACGACGAAACGCCGGAGCTGATGGCCGCACAGATCGACAGCTTCGCCCGTGAGGGCCTGGTCAATATCGTTGGCGGCTGCTGCGGCTCGACGCCGGAACATATCCGGGCGATCGCCGAGACCGTAGCCAAATACAAGCCGCGGCCGATTCCCGAACATCGCCCCTTCATGTCGCTGTCCGGCCTCGAACCCTTCGAGCTGACCAAGGACATTCCCTTCGTCAACGTCGGCGAGCGCACCAACGTCACCGGCTCGGCGAAATTCCGCAAGCTGATCACCAATCACGATTACACCGCAGCGCTCGATGTCGCCCGCGACCAGGTCGAGAACGGTGCGCAGGTGATCGACATCAACATGGACGAAGGCCTGATCGATTCCGAAAAGGCGATGGTCGAATTCCTGAACCTGATCGCTGCCGAGCCCGACATCGCCCGCGTGCCCGTGATGATCGACTCGTCGAAATTCTCGATCATCGAATCCGGCCTGAAGCGCGTGCAGGGCAAGCCGATCGTGAACTCGATCTCGCTCAAGGAAGGCGAGGAGAATTTCCTCGCCCAGGCGCGGCTCCTGCGCAATTACGGCGCGGCCGTCGTCGTCATGGCCTTCGACGAGACAGGCCAGGCCGACAATTACGACCGCAAGGTCGAGATCTGCACGCGCGCCTATAAGCTGCTGACGGAAAAGATCGGTTTCCCGCCCGAGGACATCATCTTCGACCCGAATATCTTTGCGGTCGCGACCGGCATCGAAGAGCACAACAATTACGGCGTCGACTTCATCGAGGCGACGCGGACGATCCGTCAGCGCATGCCACTGGTGCACATCTCCGGCGGCGTCTCGAACCTCTCCTTCTCGTTCCGCGGCAATGAGCCGGTGCGCGAGGCGATGCACGCCGTGTTCCTCTACCACGCCATTCAGGCGGGCATGGACATGGGTATCGTCAATGCGGGCCAGCTGGCCGTCTATGACAATATCGATGCCGAGCTGCGCGAGGCCTGCGAGGACGTGGTGCTGAACCGCCGCTCCGATGCGACCGAACGGCTGCTCGAAGTGGCCGAGCGTTTCCGTGGCGCGGGTGCCCGGGAAGGCCGCGTCCAGGATCTCTCCTGGCGCGAATGGAGCGTCGAGAAGCGTCTCGAACACGCGCTCGTCAATGGCATTACCGAATATATCGAGGCCGATACGGAGGAGGCGCGGCGGCAGGCCGCCCGGCCGCTGCACGTCATCGAAGGGCCGCTGATGGCCGGCATGAACGTCGTTGGCGACCTCTTCGGCTCGGGCAAGATGTTCCTGCCGCAGGTCGTTAAGTCAGCCCGCGTCATGAAGCAGGCCGTTGCCGTCCTTCTTCCCTACATGGAAGAGGAAAAGCGCCTCAATGGCGGCGACGACGATCGGCAATCGGCCGGCAAGATCCTGATGGCGACCGTCAAGGGCGATGTGCACGATATCGGCAAGAACATCGTCGGCGTCGTGCTCGCCTGCAACAATTACGAAATCGTCGATCTCGGCGTCATGGTGCCGGCAACGAAGATCTTGGAAACGGCCATCGCCGAGAAGGTCGATGTCATCGGCCTTTCCGGGCTGATCACTCCGTCGCTCGACGAGATGGTGCATGTTGCGGCCGAAATGGAGCGGCAAGGCTTCGAAATCCCGCTCCTGATCGGCGGTGCCACAACCAGCCGCGTGCATACAGCGGTGAAAATCCACCCCGGCTACAACAAGGGTCAGGCGGTCTACGTCACCGATGCCAGCCGCGCCGTTGGCGTCGTCTCGGCGCTGCTCTCGCCGGAAACCCGGCAGGGCTATGTCGACGATGTAAGAGCCGAATATGCCAAGGTGGCGGCCGCTCATGCCCGCAGCGAGGCCGAGAAGGTGCGCCTGCCGCTGGCCCGCGCCCGCGACAATGCGCACAAGACCGACTGGTCGGCCTATCAGCCGACGAAGCCGCAATTCTTCGGCACGCGCGTATTCGAGGATTACGATCTCGCCGAGCTTGCCAGATACATCGACTGGACGCCGTTCTTCCAGACCTGGGAATTGCGCGGCCGTTTCCCCGCCATTCTCGAAGACGAGAAGCAGGGCGAGGCGGCGCGTGCGCTCTGGGCTGATGCCCAGGCGATGCTGAAGAAGATCATTGACGAGAAGTGGTTCCGTCCGCGCGCTGTCATCGGCTTCTGGCCGGCCGGTGCCGTCGGCGACGATATCCGCCTCTTCACTGACGAAAGCCGCAAACAGGAGCTCGCCACCTTCTACACGCTGCGCCAGCAGCTGTCGAAGCGGGACGGGCGGGCGAATGTGGCGCTTTCGGACTTCGTTGCGCCTGTCACAAGCGGCGTGCAGGACTATGTCGGCGGCTTCGTGGTCACGGCCGGCATCGAGGAAATCGCCATCGCCGAACGCTTCGAGCGGTCGAACGACGATTACTCGTCGATTCTCGTCAAGGCGCTGGCCGACCGCTTCGCGGAGGCCTTTGCCGAGCGCATGCATGAAGAGGTGCGGCGCGACTATTGGGGCTATGCGAGAGATGAGCATCTCAGCAATGAGGAGCTCATCGGCGAAGCCTATGCCGGCATCCGCCCGGCGCCCGGCTATCCCGCCCAGCCCGACCACACCGAAAAGGCAACGCTCTTCAGGCTGCTTAATGCGGAAAAGGCGGCCGGCGTGAAGCTGACGGAGAGCTATGCGATGTGGCCCGGCTCGTCCGTATCCGGCATCTATATCGGCCATCCCGACTCCTATTATTTCGGCGTCGCCAAGGTGGAGCGGGATCAGGTGGAAGACTATGCGAAGCGCAAGGGTATGGAGGTGTCCGAGGTCGAGCGTTGGCTCGGACCGGTGCTGAACTACGTGCCGCGCAAGGCGGACGAGGAGATCGAGGACGCGGCATAAAGACTGCTCGCCACCGTTCTTAATGCGATGAATCAAGAGACGTTGAAGCCGGAAAGTGATTCACTTTCCGGCTTCATGCTTTTGATGCTGCTCGATAATTTCCCATGGTCAGGCTGTCGGGCTCATGTCACCCCGATCGTCAGCTCGGCCACGAAGTCATAAGCGTCGCCGCGATAAAGCGAGCGGGTGAATTCCACGGCGCGGCCGGAGCCGAGATAGGAGATACGCTCGATCGACAGGCCGGCCGCACCCAAGGGGACGCCGAGAAGCTGGGCATCGGCTTCTTTCATATTGGTTGCCGAGATACGCTGAACGGCGCGCACCGGACGAACCTGGCGACGTTCGAGTTCGGCGTAGAGCGAAGTGGTGACGATGGAGGGATCCGGCAGGAATTCGCCGGAGACGCTGGCGTTCTCGATCGCCAGCGGCTGGTCATCGGCGATACGCAGGCGCGAGAGGCGCGAAACCTTCACGTCGGCGGCGAGGCCGAGGATCATCATTTCGTCGGGTGAGGGGGTGTGAATGCCCTTGTGCAGCCATTCGGAGCGGGAGGACATGCCGCGGCGCGCCATATCCTCGGTGAAGGAGGTGAGCTGCGACAGCCGTTGCTCGACCTTGGATACCGGCTTGGCGACGAAGGTGCCCGAGCCGTGGCGGCGAACCAGCAGGCCGTCGGCGACGAGCTCGTCGATCGCCTTGCGCACGGTGACGCGGCTGACGGCGGCAAATTCGGCGATGTCGCGCTCCGGCGGCAGGGCATCGCCGTGGCCGAGCGTGCCGGCGCGCACGGCTTCTTCGAGTGTGCGGCGCAGCTTAACGTAGAGCGGGCCCGTGCCGGCCGCCTGCAGGCGCTGCAAGGACAGGAGGGTGGCGAGGTCGTCGGTCATGCCTCACCTCTCTGCTGGCCGTTCAAAAGCTTGACGGCAAGTTCCACCGCGCCCTGCAGGGCATCGTTCTTCGGTCTGGCAAGCAGCGGCTTGTAGCGTTCGGAAAGCCACGGCTCGTAGGCTTCGGCAAGGCCGCCGAGAAGGCAGATCGACGGGCATTCCGGCCAGAGGAGAGTATCGAGGCTTTCGGCGATCGCCGTTGCGGCATCCCTGACGATATCGACCGCGACGGCATCACCCTCGGCGGCATGCTTGAAGACCATGGGCGCGTAACGGGCGAAATCCTTCGGCCGTGCCGTATGGGCAAAATCGACGATCTGCTCCGGGTCGTCCCCGTATTCGGCCATGACCGCTTCTGTGATCGGCGATGCCGGGCGCACCCTGTCATGGGCGAGCAGCGACCGCTCCATGAGGTCGCGGCCGAGGCGGGCGCCGCTCGCCTGGTCGCCGACGACGAAGCCCCAGCCGCCGATACCCTTCAGCCGGCCATCCCTGCGGGCATTATAGACCGAGCCGGTGCCGAATGCGCCGACGATGCCGTCTGCATCGCCGAGCGCCCCCTGGAGTGAGATCAAGGCATCGGTAACGACACGGCCTTCGGCAAAGGGCAGGGCTCCTTCGATTCGTTGGCCGTAGTCCATGACATTGGCGCCGGCGACGCCGACGACTGATGCGATGGACGAAAGGGCTTCAGCCTCGAGCCCGGCATCGCGCAGCGCCTGCCGGGCGGCTTCGACGATGTTGAGAAGCGAGTTTTCCAGATCGGACAGGATATTGGCAGGGCCCGATTTGCCGCGGCCGAGAACATTGCCGTCTCTATCCGCGACCGCTGCCCGGCAGCTCGTTCCGCCGCCGTCTATGCCGATTGCAAGCTCCGTCATCGGCCCTCCGAATATGCCGTTCCCCGTGTTTTCTATACAATACCAAAAAAATACCATTTACCAAGTGGGAATGATGGAGAAATTTCGCCTTTTTATCATTCTGATTTTGTTTGCTAAAATTCCTTAACGAGTTTTTGGAAGCCAAAAAGTTAATTTTCGACTGGACAATTGGTATTTTTTTGGCCTTAATTCGAAAAAAGGGAACAGCGTTTCGAAGCCCACGAAAACCGGCAGCAAAGCCAGCCGGAGCCGCTTCGAGAATGATCAAAGAACGATCCGCCGGCTTGTGGGCCAGTGGTGAATTCCGGGATCCATCGGCTTTCCCACCGTCATTTCGCCGCGCCCGGTGCAGGGCGCGCAGTTCGACCGAGGTGATCCGCTATCGGTCAATCGAGCTTTCGGGGCCGGCAGCCGGCTGGCGGCCCTCCAAGGGGCATTGGGTGTTTCCTCAGACGCGCCAATTGCTTGTTTCAGATCGAAAAACGGCGCATTCGCGCCTGACAACAGGAGAGGGAAATGAAAAACACTGCTCTGAAAAGCTTGCTGCTTGCCTCTAGCCTGCTGACGTCGGCAGGTCTCGTCCATGCCGCCGACGTCACGCTGACGCTCGAAAGCTGGCGTAACGACGACCTGCAGATCTGGCAGGAGAAGATCATTCCGGCGTTCGAAGCAAAGAACCCGGGCATCAAGATCGTCTTCTCGCCGACCGCGCCGACCGAATACAATGCTTCGCTGAACGCCAAGCTCGATGCCGGTTCTGCAGGCGACATCATCACCTGCCGTCCGTTCACCTCGCTCGAGCTCTTCAACAAGAAACAGCTTGTCGACATCACCAGTCTGCCGGGCATGGAGAACTTCTCGCCGGTCGCCAAGGCCGCCTGGACGACCGACGACGGCAAGTCGACCTTCTGCGTGCCGATGGCATCGGTCATCCACGGCTTCATCTACAACAAGGATGCCTTCGACAAGCTCGGCATCTCCGTGCCGAAAACGCAGGACGAGTTCTACGCGGCCCTCGACAAGATCAAGGCTGACGGCACCTATATTCCGCTCGCCATGGGCACGAAAGATCTATGGGAAGCCGCGACCATGGGCTACCAGAACATTGGCCCGAACTATTGGAAGGGTGAGGAGGGCCGCCAAGCCCTGATCGCCGGCAAGCAGAAGCTGACCGATCCTGAATGGGTCAAGCCGTTTGAAGAACTTGCCAAGTGGAAGCCCTATCTCGGTGACGGTTTCGAGGCCCAGACCTATTCGGACAGCCAGAACCTTTTCACGCTCGGCCGCGCCGCCATCTACCCTGCCGGCTCCTGGGAGATTGCGCTCTTCAACACGCAGGCGCAGTTCAGGATGGGCGCCTTCCCGCCGCCGGTTCCGAAGGCCGGCGACCAGGGGTACATTTCCGACCATCCTGATATCGGCGTCGCGCTCAACGCGAAGAGTACGCATCCCGAGGAAGTCAAGAAATTCCTGAGCTGGGTCGCTTCGGCTGAATTCGCCGATCTCTATGCCAACGCGCTGCCCGGCTTCTTCAGCCTGAACTCCCACCCGGTCAAGATGTCCGATCCGCTCGCCCAGGAATTCGTGTCCTGGCGCGGCCCGTACAAGTCGACCGTGCGCTCGACCTACCAGATCCTGTCGCGCGGCACGCCGAACCTCGAAAACGAGACCTGGGTCGAATCGGCCAATGTGATCAACGGCACGGATACGCCGCAGGTTGCTGCCGAGAAGCTGCAGAAGGGCCTCGACAGCTGGTACAAGCCGGCGAAGTAATATGATCGGGGGGCTGCAATCTGCAGTCCCTCATCCGGCCTGCCAACCACCTTCTCCCCACTTGCGGGGAGAAGGTGACTCGAAAGCGACCTCCCAGCCCGACAGAGCATATCAGCAGGGCGCGTTCGCTCTCTTCCCAGGCGGCAGAGAGCTAGGGTGAGGCGCAATGTTTTCCATCTGCGCCCGCAAAATTGCGGCCAGTCGACAGAACAGGCAAAAGCCATGAGCGAAACCCACAACGCGGCCGAAATCGTCCCGATCAAGCGCCCGGTGCGCTGGCACATCGTCATCTTCATGCTGCCTGCGGTGATCATCTATTCCGCCGTCATGGTGCTGCCGCTCATCGAGACGCTCAGGCTTTCGCTCTACAACACGGTCGATGGGCAGCCGGCCTTCGTCGGTCTTGCGAATTTCAAGGTGCTGTTCGGCGACCCGCGCTGGGCGCGAGATTTCTGGAACGCGCTCGTCAACAACCTGATCTTCTTCGTCATCCACATGTGCGTGCAGAACCCGATCGGTATTGCGCTTGCCGCCCTGCTTTCGGTGCCGAAGCTGAAGGGAGTTGCTTTCTATCGTACGGCGATATTCCTGCCGACGCTGCTCTCCTTCGTCATCGTCGGCTTCATCTGGAAACTGATCCTTTCGCCGATCTGGGGTGTCGCGCCCTGGATGCTCGATCTCATCGGCCTGAAATTCCTGTTCGCGCCCTGGCTCGGCAAGCCGGGGTCGGCGCTGATCGCCGTGTCGCTGATCTCCAACTGGCAATATATCGGTATCCCGATGATGTTGATCTATGCAGCGCTTCTCAGCATCCCGGAAGAGGTGATCGAGGCGGCCGAATGCGATGGCGTCACTGGCTGGGCCCAGTTCTGGAAGATCAAGCTGCCGCTCATCCTGCCGGCAATCGGCATCATCTCGATCCTGACCTTCGTCGGCAATTTCAACGCCTTCGACCTGATCTACACGGTGCAGGGGGCGCTTGCCGGGCCCGACATGTCGACCGACATTCTCGGCACGCTGCTCTACCGCACCTTCTTCGGTTTCCAGCTGCAGCTTGGGGACCGCTCAATGGGCGCGACGATCGCCACGGTGATGTTCCTCATCATTCTCGCCGGTGTCTCGCTTTATCTCTTCGTCATCCAGCGGCGCATGCGTCGCTACCAGTTCTGAGGAGCGCGCATGTCCAAGGCACGCACATCTCCGATCCGCACCGGTCTCGTGCATCTGGCGCTCGGCGCCTATACGCTGGTCGCGCTGTTTCCGGTGTTCCTGACCATCGTCAACTCGTTCAAGGATCGCTCCTCGATCTTCCGCGAGCCGCTGATGATACCGACGCCGTCGACCTTCAGCTTGGTCGGCTACCAGACGGTGCTGGGGCAGGGCGATTTCGCCACCTATTTCCAGAACAGCTTCATCGTCACGATCGCCTCGATCTTGCTGGTGCTGCTCTTCGGAGCCATGGCCGCCTTCGCGCTGTCGGAATACCGCTTCCGCGGCAATATGCTGCTCGGGCTCTACATGGCGATCGGCATCATGATCCCGATTCGTCTGGGCACGGTGGCGATCCTGCAGGGCATGGTGGCGGCCGGCCTCGTCAATACGCTGACGGCGCTGATCCTCGTCTATACCGCGCAGGGCATACCGCTTGCGATATTCATCCTGTCGGAATTCATGCGCACGGTTTCGGACGACCTCAAGAATGCCGGGCGCATCGACGGGCTTTCCGAATATGCGATCTTCTTCCGCCTAGTGCTGCCGCTCGTGCGCCCGGCCATGGCGACGGTTGCCGTCTTCACCATGATCCCAATCTGGAACGACCTCTGGTTCCCCCTTATCCTCGCACCTTCTGAAGCCACCAAGACGGTCACACTCGGCTCGCAGATCTTCATCGGCCAGTTTGTCACCAACTGGAATGCGGTGCTGGCGGCGCTGTCGCTTGCGATCCTGCCGATCCTCATCCTCTACGTCATCTTCTCGCGGCAGCTGATCCGCGGCATCACGTCGGGAGCCGTCAAGTGAACCTGGAGAAACCGATCCGTGTCCTCGTTGCCGGTCTCGGCAATATGGGCCGCAGCCACGCGCTCGCCTATCACAACAATCCCGGCTTCGAGATCGTCGGCCTCGTCAATCGCTCGACGCCGGCGCTGGAACCCGAATTGCAGGGCTATACCGTTCATCGCGACTTCATGACGGCGCTTGCCGAGCTGAAGCCGGACCTCTGCTCGATCAATACCTATTCCGACAGCCATGCCGATTATGCCGTCGCTGCTTTCGAGGCCGGTTGCCATGTCTTCGTGGAAAAGCCGCTGGCAACCACCGTCGCCGACGCCGAGTGCGTCGTGGCTGCTGCAAAGATTGCGGGGAAAAAGCTGGCGATCGGTTATATCCTTCGCCATCATCCATCCTGGGTGAAGCTGATCGAGGAGGCGCGCAAGCTCGGCCCGCCTTACGTATTCCGCATGAACCTCAATCAGCAGTCCAGCGGTCCGACATGGGCGACGCACAAGTCGCTGATGCGCACGACCTCGCCGATCGTCGATTGCGGCGTCCATTATGTCGACGTCATGTGCCAGATCACCGATGCCAGGGCCGTCGAGGTGCGCGGCATGGGGCTGCGTCTCTCCGACGAGATCGCCCCCGACATGTATAATTACGGTCACCTGCAGGTGCTTTTCGAGGACGGTTCGGTCGGTTGGTACGAGGCGGGCTGGGGGCCGATGATCTCGGAGACCGCCTTCTTCGTGAAGGATGTGATGTCGCCGAAGGGCGCGGTGTCGATCGTCATGGATCCGAACGCAAAGTCGGACAACATCGATACACATACCAAGACATCCGTGATCCGTCTGCACACGGCTGAAACCGGCCCTGACGGCAAATTCATCCGGCCCGACCAGGATATGAGGATGACTGGCGAGCCCGGTCATCAGGCGCTCTGCGACCTGGAACAGGCCTTCATGCTGAGGGCGATCCGCGAGGATCTGAACCTCGACCGCCATATGGCGGATGCTGTGGCGTCGCTGCGCATCTGCCTTGCCGCCGACGAGAGCGTGCGCACCGGCCAGCCGGTCAGATTGTAAGGGAAAGACAGTGGGATCGCTTCAACTCAAATCCATCCGCAAGACCTATGGCACGCATGAGGTGCTGAAAGGCGTCGACCTCGAAGTCAAGGACGGCGAATTCGTCATCTTTGTCGGGCCGTCGGGCTGCGGAAAGTCGACACTGTTGCGCAGCATCGCCGGCCTCGAGGATGTGACATCGGGCGCCGTCGTGATCAACGGCCGCGACGAGACGCTGACACCCCCGGCCAAGCGCGGCATCGCCATGGTCTTTCAGTCCTACGCGCTCTATCCGCACCTCACGGTCAAGGACAATATGGGCCTCGGCCTCAAGCAGGCGGGAACGTCGAAGGACGAGATCGAAAAGCGCGTTGGCAAGGCGTCCGGCATGCTGTCGCTTGCGCCTTATCTGGGGCGGCGGCCAGCCGAGCTCTCCGGCGGCCAGCGGCAGCGCGTCGCGATCGGCCGCGCCATCGTGCGCGAACCGGAACTCTTCCTGTTCGACGAGCCGTTGTCGAACCTCGATGCGGCGCTGCGCGTGCAGACCCGGCTTGAAATCGCCCGGCTGCACCGTAGCCTCAAGGCGACGATGATCTATGTCACCCACGACCAGGTCGAGGCGATGACGCTCGCCGACAAGATCGTGGTGTTGAACGCCGGCGCGATCGAGCAGATCGGCTCACCGATGGAACTGTACAACCGCCCGGCCAATGTCTTCGTCGCCGGCTTCATCGGATCGCCGCAGATGAATTTCATCGCGGCCGAGAAGGTCGGCGATCACAGCGCCAAGACGATCGGCGTGCGCCCCGAACATATGACGCTGTCGCGCGAGCAGGGGAGCTGGGCCGCCAAGGTCGTGCATGTCGAACATCTCGGCGCCGACACGATCATCTATCTGGAATCGGAGCAGTGCGGTCTGCTGACGGCGCGGCTCTTCGGAGAGCACCAGTACGAGCCGGACGAAGTCGTCTACGCGACTCCGGATCAGGAGCGTGTGCATCGCTTCGACGCGGACGATCGGGCGATCCGGTGAGGTGTCCTTTCCCTTCTCCCCGCTGGGGAGAAGAGATTCGCGGCCATGCCTTCGTCCCAAGGCTGCAGTCTCCTGCATCATTCCGAGTAACAAAAAGGCGCCGTTTTGCGGCGCCTTTTGCGTGAGCGGTGCTTGTGAACTCAATCGCGGATGATCAGCAAATCCGCGGCCATGAAGCGCAGCGTCACGGTTTCGCCGGCCTGCGGCGGGGTGACGCCGGGGCTGTTGAACATGTCGAAGGAGATGACGTTGCCGCCGACATTCATCCGGGTGCGGATGACCGAGCCGAGGAAGTGGGCCGAGACGACCTGGCCGGTCAGCGCGGTATCGCTTCGGGCGGTGTCGGAGAGCGAGCCTGCCTCCGGACGCAGCGCCAGCGAGATGGTTTCACCGGCCTTGTGGGCTGCGACCGACTGCTTCAGCGTGATCTTCTGATCGCCGATCTGGATGAGGTTGGCGTCGGGATCGACGACCTTGGCTTCGATGAGGTTCAAGGTGCCGACAAAGGAAGCAACGAAGCGCGTGGCCGGCTTGTTGTAGATCTCGAAGGGCGAGCCGATCTGATCGGCCTTGCCGGCATTCATCACGACGATTCGATCGGAGATCGACAGAGCCTCTTCCTGGTCGTGGGTGACAAAGACGGTGGTGATACCGAGTTGCTGCTGGATCTGGCGGATTTCCTCGCGCAGCGATACGCGGATCTTAGCGTCGAGCGCCGACAGAGGCTCGTCGAGCAGCAGCACCTGCGGCTTGACGGCGAGCGCGCGGGCAAGTGCGACGCGCTGCTGCTGGCCGCCAGACAGCTGGTAGGGGTAGCGGTCGGCCAGATGATCGAGCTTGATCAGGCCGAGCATCTCCTTCACGCGGGCGTCGATTTCGGGCTTCGGCGCGCCGGCGACCTTGAGGCCGAAGGCGACGTTGTCATGCACGGACATGTTCGGGAACAGGGCATAGGCCTGGAAGACCATGCCGATATTGCGCTGGTTGGGCTTCAGCGTGCTCTGATCCTTGCCGTTGATGGTCAACGTGCCGCCGGTAGGGGTCTCGAAGCCGGCGATCATGCGCAGAACGGTCGTCTTGCCGCAGCCGGACGGCCCGAGGAAGGAGATGAACTCGCCCTTCTCGATGTTCATGTTGAAATTCTTGACGACCTGAACCGGGCCGAAGGACTTCTGAATGTTGTTCAGTGTGAGAAAAGACATGAGCCGGTTACCTTAAGCCTTTGCCGGGCGGGCTTTGCCGAAGCGAGAAACGAGGTTGAGCAGGCCCATGCTGAGCCAGGTGATCGAGAAAGCGATGACGGCGAGCGCCGAGGGTTCATAGGCCTTGTTGGCGCCGACGAGCTGCAGGTAGGGGCCGAAGGCCGGGCGGTTGAGCAGGGCGGCGAAGGTGAATTCGCCCATGACGATCGCAAGCGTGATGAAGGCGCCGGACAGCACGCCGCTCATCACGTTCGGAAAGATGCAGCGGAACATGATGGTCGTCCAGCGGGCGCCGAGGCTTTCTGCCGCCTCCGTCAGCGTACGCACATCGATGGCGCGCATGGCGGTATCGACGGCGCGGTACATGTAGGGCAGCGACAGCGTGATATAGGAGAAGACCAGCAGGGCGTTAGTGCCGGTCGTCGAACCCGTCAGCGGCAGATACGACGAGGAATTGTACATTCTGAGGTAGCCGAAGACGATGACGATCGCCGGAATGACGAGCGGCATCAGCGTGATGAATTCGACGACCGGGCGCATCTGCGGCAGGCGCAGCCGCACCCAATAGGCCGTCGGCACGACCAGCAGCATGCCGAAGACGATGGTGAGCAACGCCATCAGCATGGAGTAGCCGAAGGTTTCGCGGAACTGAATGTCCGAGAAGACTGATGCATAGGCATCCAGGCTGTATTCACCGCGGCGCATGCGCAGCGAAAACTCGATGGTGCCGATCAGCGGGATGATGAAATAGGATGCGCCGAGAATGATCGCGATCCAGGCCCCCAAGCGTTGCGTTTTCATTTTTGCCACCTCTCGGCGCGCATGCGCAGCATGAGGTAAAGGATGTTGGACACGCCTGTGATGACGATCATGCCGAGGGCGATGGCGTAACCGAGGTTGGGATTGTGCAAAACGTCGCCGCGGATCTGCGCGTAGAGCAGGATCGGCACGATGTTGAGCGAGCTGCCAGTCAGCGCGAAGGCGGTCGCAATGGCGCCGAAGGCGTTGGCGAAGAGCAGCAACGTGGTGCCGAGCAGGCTCGGCCAGAGGATCGGCAGCGCGACCATCGTCCAATATTGACGGTTGGTGGCGCCGAGAATCTCGGAGGCTTCACGCCATTCCTTCTTCATTCCATCCAGCGCCGGGGTCAGGATCAGCACCATCAGCGGAATCTGGAAATACATGTAGGTGATGGTGAGGCCGAAGAAGGACAGCAGGTTGAAGCCGGTGCCATAGAGATTGAAGCCGAACCATTCCCGCAGGAAAACCGTCACGAGGCCGGTGCGGCCGAGCGTCGCCAGGAAGGCGAAGGCAAGAGGCACGCCGGCGAAATTCGAGGCGACGCCGGAGAAGGTTAGGAGCGTCGAGCGCACGGAGGCGGGCAGTCCGCCGAGCACGACGGCCCAGGCCAGGAAGAAGCCGATCAGCGCGCCGCCAAGAGCGGAGGCCACCGAGACCTTGATACTGATCCAGTAGGCGCTCATGATCGATGGCGTAAAAAGGTCGCCGATATTCTTCAGCGTGAAATCGCCCTCGGGCGTCAGGAACGCGCCCGCCACAAGATAAAGCGTTGGGATGATCAGAAACAGCAGAGAGAAAATAATGAAGGGCGCAATGCCCAGCCAGTCGATCACGCGATCTTTGCTGATCAAGGGGGTGCTGCCCACCATCGGCGTTGAAACGGTACTCATGAAAAGCTCATCCAGGGGCGTCGGAGTGAGAAAACCTCCCCGCCTTTTGGGGCGGGGAGGCCGGATCGGATATTACTTAACGTTGGCGCCGACGACGGAATCCCAGTTCTTGGTAATGGTCTCCTTGCCAGCTGCCTGCTCTTCGAGTGTCGGGAAGACGGCCTTTTCATAGGCTGCTGCCGGCGGCAGCTTGTCGAGCAGTTCCTTCGGGATCTTGTTGTTCTTGGCAAGATCGTTGAAGCGGATCGGATGGCAATAGCCCTTAAGCCAGCCGAGCTGACCTTCGTCGGAATAGAGATATTCCATCCAGAGCTTGGCAGCGTTCGGGTGCGGAGCGAAGGCGGAAATCGCCTGGACATAAACGCCGGCGACGACGCCCGTCTTCGGAACGACGACTTCGAAGGGAGGATTGCCCTTCAGGCTTTCACCCCAGGACAATGCGTTGTAGTCCCAGGCTATGATGATTGGTGTGGAGCCCTGCGCGAAGGGAGCGGCCTTACCGACGACGGGCACGAAGTTGCCGACCTTATTCAGCTCGGCGAAGAACTTCAGGCCTTCTTCGCCCGCCTTGGCAGCGTCACCGCCGGATGCAGAAAGACCGGCAGCATAAACGCCCTGAACAGCCTGGTTGGCGGTGCGCGGATCACCTGCCAGAGCGACGCTGTTTGCGTAATCGCTCTTCTTCAGGTCGGCCCAGTCAGCCGGCGATTCCTTGATGAGATCCTTATTCACGAGGAACGAGAGAACGCCATAGTAGTCGCCGTACCAGTAGCCTTCCGGATCTTTTGCGGTGTCCGGGATCGAATCCCAGGTGGAGACCTTGTAAGGCTGGATCAGACCGTCCTTCTTGGCGGACGGGCCGAAGGAGAGGCCGACGTCGATGACGTCGGGAGCCTGCGGGCCGGTGTTGCCCTTGTTGGCCTTGATCGCTTCGATTTCGTCGCCCGAGCCGGCATCGGGGTTCAGCTCGTTGACCTCGAGGCCGTACTTGGCCTTGAAGCCGGCAATGACCTCGCCGTAGCCGCACCAGTCGTGCGGGAGAGCGATCGTGGTCAGCGTGCCTTCCTTCTTGGCGGCGGCGATCAATTCTGCGCTCGGTTCTGCGGCGGCAATCGCGGTCGAAGCCACGATCATCGCAGTAGAAAGCGACAGGAGTCGAGAAATGTTAGAGATCACTGTTGTACTCCTTCGGTTTTCAGTGTCTGGCGATGCTGTTAATCAGCTTGCATGAAGCTTGTGTGACGGTTGAATGACGTTAATTTTGTCGGAATAGCAGGCGCTTGTGGCTGATGTTTCATTTGCGACGGCATCGTTCACTTCCGCCAAGTCCGCGATTGTTTTTCCCTCTCTTTTAGTCTTGCCCTCTTAACCTGGTTTGCGGAAAAGCCTGCTCTGCTCGAACAGCCCTTCAAGCGTCTTCATGCGCTCCTTCGTCTCGTCCCAGGTGGAGTTCTGGACGGCTTCAATCAGAGCCTCGACGATGAAAAGTGTGACGACCGATGAGTCCCAGGCCGACGGCGCTTCGATGCGGACGCGGAAAGCGTGCCGGGCGAGTTTGGCGGCAGGCGAGGCCCATTGGTCGGTGAAGACGACGATTTCGGCGCCGCGCTTGCGAGCGGCGGTGGCAAGGCTGACCATTTCCTGCTCATAGCGGCGGATATCGAAGATGATCAGGATGTCGCCGGCGTTCATGTTGAGGGCATATTGCGGCCAGCTGCTGGAATTGGACGACAGCAGTGTTGTGGCCGGCCGGATGACCTGCATATGGGTGAAGAAATACTCGGCCAGCGCGCCGGTGATGCGGCCGCCGACGAAATAGAGGCCGCGCTTGCGGTCCGACAGCAGCGAGGCGACGCTGTCGAAAGTTGCGGTATCGAGGTCGGTCAGCGTCTGGCGCAGATTGCCCATGATGGCATCGGCGAAGCGGTTGAGGATATGGGTGCCCGGCGCGTTCTGCGCCCAGCGGTCATGCTTGGCGATGGGGTTGGAGATCGTCGCCTCGACCTCTTGATGCAGGCGCGCCTGAAAATCGGGATAGCCCTTGAAGCCCAGCTTCTGCACCATTCGCACGACGGTCGGCGTGGAAACGCCAGCGTTCTCCGCGATGGTGGTGATGCTGCCGAGGCCGGAAACCGGATAATTGTCGAGCAGGCTTTCCGCCAACTGCTTCTCAGCACGCGTCAATACGCCAAGATGCGAATGTATGACGTCCGAAACCGTCTTCGACGCGGTGGTCACGTGACTTTGCTCCCCGGGGGTGGTCTGGCGCCACTCTCCCGACCAAAGTTAACAACGCTGTCACAATCCATGTCAACCACTGTCATGAAAAGAAATTTTCAGCGGATGCTTGACAGTCGCCAAAAGCTGAAGAATTCTTTTCTTATAAAGCCTTTATTAAGGGATAGGAGAGGCGCCTTTGGTGCTGGCCCGGCCGAAAATCCTCAGCGAAGCGGATGGCGATTGCGTCGGGATAGAACGCATCGAAGGCCGGAGCCCCGTGTTGCTCGTCTGCGAGCACGCTTCGAAAACGCTTCCTGCCCGCTTCGGCGATCTCGGCCTGCCCAACGAAGCGCTGTCAAGCCACATCGCCTGGGATCCGGGTGCGCTCGCGGTTGCCCGCGGCATGTCGCAGGCACTCGACGCGACGCTCGTCTACCAGCGCTTCTCCCGGCTGATCTACGACTGCAACCGGCCGCCAAGTTCACCGGGCGCCATGCCGGAGACCAGCGAGATCTTTGCCATTCCGGGCAACAAGGATCTGACTGCCGAGGAACGTTTGGCGCGCACCGACGCGCTATATGTGCCCTTCCACGACGCCATTCGGGGGCTGATCCGCGACCGGCGGGCGAGGGGACAGGACAGCATCATCGTAACGATGCACAGTTTCACGCCGGTCTATCATGGCCGGCAACGCGCCGTCGAACTCGGCATATTGCACGACGAGGACAGTCGGCTCGCTGACCGGATGCTTGATGCCGCGGCCGATGCGCCGCTTTACAGGACTGAACGCAACCAGCCTTACGGGCCCGAGGACGGCGTGACCCACACGCTGATCCTGCACGGGCTTTCGAACGGCTTGCGCAATGTGATGATCGAGGTCCGAAACGACCTCATCGCAGACGATAGCGGCCAAGGGGTCATGGCAGACTATCTGACAGGGCTTCTCCAACAAAGCCTGGAAGCCTGACATAAAAAGAAGACCTAAGGGAGCAGTTATCTGCGGACGTCCGCATGGCGAAAATGCCGCGGGCAATTGGTACTGAACAGGCCGCAATCCCGCGGCCATCGTCAACAGGGGGAAGTCATGTCGGATTATACCGAATTGGACAAGAAGCAGGATGTTCACATCCTGCATTCGATGGGCTATGCCCAGGAACTCGAACGGCGAATGAGCTCATTCTCGAATTTCGCCGTATCGTTTTCCATCATCTGCATTCTCTCCGGCGGCATCAATTCGCTGGCGCAGGCGACCGCCGGTGCCGGCGGAGCGGCGATCGGCATCGGCTGGCCTGTGGGATGCTTCATCTCGCTCGTCTTCGCCGTCGCCATGGCACAGATCAGCTCCGCCTATCCGACGGCCGGCGGCCTCTATCACTGGGGTTCGATCCTCGGCAACCGCTTCACCGGCTGGCTGACCGCCTGGTTCAACCTGCTCGGTCTCGTCACCGTGCTCGGCGCCATCAACGTCGGCACTTATTATTTCTTCATGGGGTCCTTCGGCACCACTTATCTCGGTCTGACGGACACGATCACGGTGCGGATCATTTTCCTCATCATCATCACCGGTGCGCAGGCGCTGGTAAACCACATGGGCATCGGATTGACCGCGAAGCTGACCGATTTTTCGGGTTATCTGATCTTCGCGACCTCGATCGCGCTGGCGGTCGTCTGCCTCATCGCGGCCCCTTCCTATGAAATCGGCCGCCTCTTCACCTTCGCCAACTATTCCGGCGAAGCCGGCGGCAATGTCTGGCCGTCCACCTCCGGTGCCTGGGTCTTCCTTCTCGGCCTGCTGCTGCCGATCTACACCATCACCGGCTATGACGCCTCGGCGCATACGTCTGAGGAGACGGTCAAGGCCGCCCATTCCGTCCCACGCGGCATGGTGGCCTCGGTCCTGTGGTCAGCGCTATTCGGCTATATCATGCTGTGCGCCTTCGTGCTGATGCTGCCGAACATGGACGATGCGGCAAAACAGGGCTGGAACGTGTTCTTCTGGGCGATGGACAGCCAGGTGAACCCGGTCGTCAAGGATCTCCTATATCTTGCGATCTTCGTCAGCCAATGGCTGTGCGGCCTTGCGACCGTCACCTCGGTCTCCCGCATGATCTTCGCCTTCTCGCGTGACGGCGGCCTGCCGGCCTCCAAGGCGCTGTCAAAGGTCAGCCCGCAGTACCGTACCCCGGTGGCCGCGATCTGGACGGGCTCGATCCTGTCGGTGCTGTTCGTCTGGGGCTCATCGCTGGTTACGATCGGCGACACGCCGGTTTACACGATCGTCGTCTCGTGCACGGTCATCTTCCTGTTCTTCTCGTTCGCGATACCGATCACGCTCGGCCTCTTCGCCTGGGGCACGTCGAAGTGGGACAAGGTGGGCCCGTGGAACCTCGGAGAGGGCGTCTTCAAGCTCTTCGCGGTGCTGTCGATCATAGCGATGATCCTGATCTTCATTCTCGGCATCCAGCCGCCGAACCAATGGGCGCTCTATATCACCGTCGGCTTCCTCGTGGTCACCGGCATCGTCTGGTTCGGCTTCGAGAGCCGCCGCTTCAAGGGACCGCCGATCGGCGCCGACGTGGCGAAGCGCCAGGCCGAAATCGCAGCAGCCGAGGCGGCCGTCGGCGAAAGCGGCGAACGCTAAGCATCGAGGCTTCCCTCTCAACCGGCGGGGCCGCATCCTGCGGCCCCATCACCGGTTCAACGAAAAGGCATCGGGCCACGGTTCCGGCCGAGCGTATGCGATTTCGTTGCCCCGATTTTCTTCAATTCCAATCTCAGGCGGATCAATCATGAGCAGCAGCTACACAATCGACGATCTCAGGAAGGACGTTGCCGAAGGGCGCATCGATACGGTTCTCGCCTGCCAGGTGGACATGCAGGGCCGGCTGATGGGTAAGCGCTTCCAGGCTGAATATTTCGTCGAAAGCGCCTGGAAGGAAACGCACAGCTGCAACTACCTGCAGGCGACTGACATAGAGATGGAAACCGTCTCCGGCTACAAGGCAACGAGCTGGGAGAAGGGATACGGCGACTATACGATGAAGCCGGATCTTTCGACACTGCGCCGCATTCCCTGGCTCGAGGGTACCGCGCTGGTGCTCTGCGACGTGCTCGACCATCACACTCATGAAGAGGTCGCCCATTCGCCACGCGCGATCCTGAAGAAGCAGGTGAAGCGCCTCGAAGACATGGGCATGAAGGCCTATATGGCCTCGGAGCTCGAATTCTTCCTGTTCGACCAGAGTTATGAGGCCGCGCATGCTTCGGGCTACCGCAATCTGAAGCTCGCCAGCGCCTATAACGAGGACTACCACATCTTCCAGACCACCAAGGAGGAAGAGGTGATGCGGGCGATCCGCACCGGCCTGCAGGGTGCCGGCATTCCGGTCGAGAACTCCAAGGGCGAGGCCTCGGCCGGCCAGGAGGAGATCAACGTGCGTTACGCCGATGCGCTCGCCATGGCCGATCGGCATGCGATCATCAAGAATGGCTGCAAGGAGATTGCCTGGTCGAAGGGCAAAGCCATCACTTTCCTTGCCAAGTGGAACTACAATGCCGCCGGTAGCTCCTCCCATATCCACCAGTCGCTGTGGAGCCTTGAGGAAAAGCCGCTATTCTTCGACCATACCGGCAAATACGGCATGTCGCCGCTGATGCACAATTACGTTGCCGGACTTCTCGCCCATGCGAGTGAGATCACCTATTTCCTGGCGCCTTACATCAATTCCTACAAGCGCTTCATGGCCGGCACCTTCGCTCCGACCAAGGCGATCTGGAGCAAGGACAACCGTACCGCCGGCTATCGCCTTTGCGGCGAGGAGACGAAGGGGATCCGCATCGAATGCCGCGTCGGCGGCTCCGATCTCAATCCCTATCTCGCATTCGCAGCGCTGCTCGCCGCCGGCATCGACGGGATCGAGAACAAGCTGGAACTCGAAGCCCCCTTCGTCGGCGACGCCTATGGCGGCAAGGACATTCGGGAGATCCCGCGCACGCTGCGTTCGGCGGCGATTGCGATGACGGAATCGGCAATGCTGCGCAAAGCCTTCGGCGACGAGGTGATTGACCATTACACCCGCGCTGCCGAATGGGAGCAAGAGGAATACGACCGCCGCATCACCGATTGGGAAGTGGCGCGCGGTTTCGAAAGAGCTTAATAGGCATTTGCGGGGTTGCCCCTCACCCTAACCCTCTCCCCCGTAAAAAACGGGGAGAGGGGACTTGCCATGCGAGACGTTGCGGGGGAACCGAAAGGTTGCGGCATATCCCCTTCGCCCCGTTTGCGGGGAGAAGGTGCCGGCAGGCGGATGAGGGGCTGTCGCCCACCAATTTTGAAATGATACGAGGACAGGAAATCGATCATGGCAATGATCCAATGCATTTCACCGGTCGACGGATCGGTTTACGCGGAGCGTCCGGCGCTTTCGCTCGATGCCGCCAAGGATGTGGTGGCGCGCGCCCGCAAGGCGCAGAAGGCCTGGGCGAGGCGGCCGCTTGAAGAGCGCGTTCAGCTCGTGCTGAAGGGCGCCGCGCGGCTGAACGAGATGTCGGACGTCGTCGTGCCGGAGCTTGCCTGGCAGATGGGGCGGCCGGTGAAGTACGGCGGCGAATACAGGGGCTTCAACGAGCGCTCCAACTATGTCGCCTCGATCGCGGCTGACGCGCTGGCCCCGCTCGTCGTCGAAGAAAGCGACCGTTTCGAACGCCGCATCGAGCGCGAAGCGCATGGCGTCGTCTTCGTCGTCGCGCCGTGGAACTATCCCTATATGACGGCGATCAACACGATCGCGCCGGCGCTGATGGCCGGCAATACGGTCGTTCTGAAACACGCCTCCCAGACCTTGCTCGTCGGCGAACGGCTGGTACAGGCCTTCGTCGAGGCGGGTGTTCCGGACGAAGTATTCCAGAACGTCTTTCTCGATCATGAAACGACGTCGGCACTAATTGCTGCCGGCAGCTTCAACTTCGTCAATTTCACCGGATCGGTCGAAGGCGGTCGCTCGATGGAGCGGGCCGCCGCCGGCACCTTCACCGGCCTCGGCCTCGAGCTCGGCGGCAAGGATCCGGGTTACGTCATGGAAGACGCCGATCTCGATGCGGCCGTCGACACGCTGATGGATGGCGCCACCTATAATTCCGGCCAGTGCTGCTGCGGCATCGAGCGCGTCTACGTGCATGAATCGCTCTACGACGCTTTCGTCGAGAAATCGGTTGCCTGGGTGTCGAACTACAAGCTTGGCAACCCGCTCGATCCCGAGACGTCGCTTGGGCCGATGGCGAACAAGCGTTTCGCCAAGGTGGTGCGCGAGCAGATCGCCGATGCGGTCTCCAAGGGCGCCAAGGCGCTTGTCGATCCCAAGCTTTTCCCTCAGGACGATGGCGGCGCCTATCTCGCACCGCAGGTCCTCGTCGATGTCGATCATTCCATGGCCTTCATGCGCGAAGAGACTTTCGGTCCGGCAGTCGGCATCATGAAGGTGAAAAGCGACGAGGAGGCTCTCGCTTTGATGAATGACAGCCAGTACGGGCTGACGGCCTCGCTCTGGACCAAGGATGTCGAGCGGGCTGCGCGTCTCGGCCGCGACATCGAAACCGGCACCGTTTTCATGAACCGCGCGGACTATCTCGATCCGGCGCTCTGCTGGACCGGCGTCAAGGAGACCGGCCGCGGCGGCTCGCTGTCGATCATCGGCTTCCAGAATCTGACGCGTCCGAAATCCTTCCACCTGAAGAAAGTGACAGCATGAGCAGCAGCAACATCACAGCAAACTGGAGCTATCCGACATCGGTCAAGCTCGGCCGGGGCCGCATCAAGGAACTGGCCGATGCCTGCAGGAGCCTCGGCATCAAGAAGCCGCTGCTCGTCACCGACCGTGGCCTCGCCTCAATGGCAATCACCAAGAATGCACTCGACATCCTCGAGGATGCCGGTCTTGGCCGGGCGATCTTCGCTGACGTCGATCCGAACCCGAACGAGAAGAACCTCGAGGCCGGCGTCAAGGCTTTCAAGGACGGCGGCCATGACGGCGTCGTGGCCTTCGGCGGCGGTTCTGGCCTCGATCTCGGCAAGTGCGTGGCCTTCATGGTCGGCCAGTCGCGGCCCGTCTGGGATTTCGAAGATATCGGCGATTGGTGGACGCGCGCGAGCGTCGAGGGCATCGCGCCGATCGTCGCCGTGCCGACGACGGCCGGTACCGGTTCGGAAGTCGGCCGCGCCAGCGTCATCACCAATTCCGAAACGCATGTGAAGAAGATCATCTTCCATCCGAAGTTCCTGCCGGGCGTCGTCATCTCCGATCCGGAACTGACGGTCGGCATGCCGAAGATCATTACCGCCGGCACCGGCATGGACGCTTTCGCGCATTGCCTGGAAGCCTATTCCTCGCCCTTCTATCATCCGATGTCAGCCGGCATCGCGCTCGAAGGCATGCGGCTCGTCAAGGAATTCCTGCCGCGCGCCTATCGGGAAGGCACCGATCTCGAAGCTCGTGCCAACATGATGTCTGCTGCTGCCATGGGCGCGGTCGCCTTCCAGAAGGGGCTCGGCGCCATCCATGCGCTGTCGCACCCGATCGGCGCCGTCTACAACACTCATCACGGCATGACCAATGCGGTTGTCATGCCGGCGGTGTTGCGCTTCAACCGCGCCGCGATCGAGGAGAAGATCGGCCGGGCGGCTGCTTATCTCGGCATTTCAGGTGGTTTCGACGGTTTCTATGACTATGTGCTGAAGCTCCGCTCCGATCTCGGCGTGCCGGAGACGCTGACGGCGATGGGAATCGCGCCCGACCGCATCGACGAGTTGTCTGCCATGGCGATCGAGGACCCAAGTGCCGGCGGCAATCCGGTGCCGATGACGCTGGAAAATACCAAGGGGCTTTTCAGAGATTGCTTCTGACGATTTGAAATCAGACCTGCAGGTAGGCCCGGAAAGTCTTCTCTTTCCGGGCCTTTTCATATCCACGCATCGCCAATTTTAGGGATATGAAAAATACCGGCTGCAATTTCGCCGCGCGCGTTTGGAATTTGTTAACCATGATTGTAAAGGATGGATTAACCGCACGATGCTCCGAAAGTGCGCTAAAGAGCGATACCGGCTCGCGCCATTCCCCTCCGAGGACCGAACATGCCAGTCATTACATTCGCAAACACCAAGGGCGGCGCCGGCAAGACGACAGCTGTTCTCCTGCTCGCCACCGAGCTTGCTCGCAAGGGTTACCGCGTCACCATTCTCGACGCCGATCCGCAGCACTGGATTTCACGCTGGCACGAAATATCGGGTCATGTCCCCAATGTTTCGGTGATCGATTTCGTGACCACTGCGTCGCTGCCCCAGCATATCAGCGAGAACAAGCACAATACCGACTATTTTATCGTCGACCTGCCAGGCGCTCGCAACCCGCTGCTTGCCACCGCCGTCGGCCTCTCCGACCACGTGCTGATCCCGATACAGGGCTGCGCGATGGATGCGCGCGGCGGCGCGCAGGTGCTCGAACTGCTGCAGTATCTGGATGAGAAGGCGGGCATCAAGATCGGCCATTCGGTGGTTTTAACCCGCGTCAACTCGATGGTGACGACGCGGGCGCTGCAACTCGTCAAGTCGCTGCTCAGCGAGCGGCACGTGCCGGTGCTGGATACCGCGATCATCGAACGCTCGGCCTTCCGCGATATCTTCGACTGTGGCGGCACGCTGCACACGATCGACCCCACGCGTGTCAGCAATCTCGACAAGGCGCGTGAGAACGCAACCTGTTTTGCCGAGGAAATGATGCGTAAATTGCCGGTCAGGCCGACGGCTTCCGCCCGCATGGCGACGGCGGCCTGACAGTTTCCTGCATTCTCGAATGAAATGCGTCCGGTCGGCCCGCGACGCATTTTGTTTTTTCAGGTGATTGCCGTGCGGCCGCCATCATCGAGCGAATGAGCCAGAAGGGCGGAAAGGCGCCTTTTGACGATAGCCAATTCGTCGGACATGCGATTGCGTTGCCGCGGGAGCTTTACATCGACCACCTCAAGAATGCGTCCCGGCCAGGGGCGCATCACGACCACGCGATCCGCCAGAAAAGCCGCCTCTTCGATGTCGTGCGTGACCAGCAGCATCGTCGTGGCATTCGCACGCCAAAGGTCGATCAAATGATCCTGGAGCTCGACGCGCGTCATCGCATCGAGCGCGGAGAAAGGTTCGTCCAACAACAGCACGGCCGGTTTTGTCACGAGGGCGCGCGCCAAGGCCACACGTTGAGCCTGGCCGCCGGACAGTTCTTTGATCCAGCGTCGTTCGTAGCCGCGAAGGCCGATCTTTTCCAGGGCGGCCGATACCTGCTCATCCCGCTCGCCGCCTGGGAGATGGCGCAGGCCGAAACCGATATTGTCGGCGACCGTCAGCCAGGGAAAGAGGCGAGGTTCCTGGAAGACGATGTTCACCAGCGGGTCCGGTTCCGTCAGGCGCCGCCCCTCCAGGCTGATGTCGCCTTGTGTGGGGGCTTCCAGCCCCGACAACAGCCTCAGAAGAGTACTCTTGCCGCAACCCGAGCCGCCGATGACTGCAACCAGCTCCCCCTTTCCGATGCTTAAGGAAAAGTCTTGCAGCGCATGCGTTCCGTTGGGATAGATCTTGGATAGAGAACTTACATCGAGCATGTCAGATCCCGCTCGTATGGCTGTCGCGCCAGCGCAGGAACCGCGCGGTGGTAATCAGAAGCAGGCTGTCGGTCGCCTTGCCGACAACGGCAAAAATCAAGATGGCAGCCAGAATCTGATCCGGCTTTCCGAGCTGCTGGCCATCCACAAGCAGATATCCGAGCCCTTCCGAGGCGCCCATAAATTCCGCCGCGACGACGAACATCCAGCCGAGACCCAGACCTGCGCGCAGGGCCAGGATAAAGTCCGGGAGGACAGCCGGCAGCAGGATGAGACGAATGAGCTCGAAGCCGGAAAGGCGAAAGACGCGGCCGACCTCGACGATGCGCCTGTCGACGCCCGTGACGGCGCCATAGACCCCGAGATAAACAGGGAAGAAGACCCCGACGGCAATCAGTGCGACTTTGGAGCCCTCGAAGATGCCGAACCACAAAATGAACAGCGGCACCCAGGCAATTGACGGAATGGCTCTCAAGGCCTGCAGCGTCGGATCGAGCAGGCGCGCGAGCAGTTTGGAGTAGCCGGTCAGCGCCCCGAGCACCGTCCCGGTCAAAGAGCCGAAGGCAAACCCGATCGCCACTCTGCGCAGCGTCGCACCGACATGCGTTGACAGATCGCCTGATGCCGCGAGCGTATAGACAGCATAGAGAATTTTCGAAGGCGGGGGCATCAGGCGGCCACCGATGATTCCCTCATGGACGAGGATTTCCCAGGCGGCAAACAACGCAACCGGAAACAGGAACCCAACGATCGGATGATCGAAAGGCGAAACCCGGCGCTGCCGGGTCTGCCTTGCTGTTTCTGTATTGCGCCATGACAGCGCGATGTCGACCAACGACATGGGACTATGTTTCCTATCGCGTCACTGGCCGAGAGCGGCGGCGTAGCTGGGATCGATGAGCTCGGATACGGCCTTGCTGACATCGACATCTGCCTTGATGACATCGGCTTTTTGCAAAGCGAGGCCTGCGGCTTGGATCGTCTCGCGCTGCGCATCGCCGATCACGGAGTAGCCGAGGTTCGTGCGCTCCAGCTGGCGATCGATTACGGTTTCGGGCAGCTTGGTGGCGGCGACGAGGGCGGCTTTGAGCTTGGCCGGATCTTGCAGAGCTTCACCGCGTGCCTTCTCGTAGGAGACAAGCACGCGTTTGATGATATCGGGATGGGCGGCGGCAAACTCTTCGCGCACGTTGAGAACGCCCCAGCTGTTGTTGTCGGGCTTGCGATAAAAGAGCACGTCACCATCTTCAGTCTCGGCGGAGGCCATGATCGGATCGAGGCCGGCCCAAGCGTCGACATCACCGCGCTTCAATGCAAGGCGGCCATCCGCATGCTGGAGCAGAACAAGCGAAACATCCTTTTCGGTCAGACCTGCATCAGCGAGGGCGCGGACCAGGAAAATATGCGGATCTGTGCCGCGCGTCACGGCGATCGACTTGCCCTTAAGGTCCTCGACCTTGGCAATGCCGGTGTCCTTGCGTGTGACGAGCGCGGTCCATTCCGGGCGTGAATAGACATAGACGGATTTGATCGGGTTGCCGTTGATACGGCCGATCAGGGCAGCCGCGCCCGCAGTCGAGCCGAAGTCGAGCGAGCCGGCATTCAGGAATTCCAGCGCCTTGTTGGAGCCGGCGGACTGGACCCAGGTAACCTTGATCCCGTCCTTTTCGAACTCTTTCTCGAGGATGCCTTCATCCTTCAGGATGAGGCTGACGGGGTTGTAGGTCGCCCAGTCCACCCGAATTTCCGAGACGTCGGCGGCTTGCGCGGTTCCGACCACGACCAGACCTGCCAAAGCGCTCAAAGCTAAACGAACAAATAATTTCATGGTGCCCTCCAAAAGGTTATGAAGGGAAACTACAGATTTAATAGATTTTGGCGTGTTCTCAGGTTCCAAACTTTGGGACCCGAGAAGCAAATTTGTACTGCCGCCGTGGGCCGAGCTAGATTGTTGTGTCAAATGACGGGGGGTGCCGACCCGCCGGTGTCCTCGTCAATCAACGAATTCCACCGTCACCCCTGGTTTGACCATCTTGGCAAGCTCGGTGGCATCCCAGTTGGTCAAGCGGATGCAGCCGTGGCTCTGGGTGCGGCCGATCTTGGAAGGATCGGGCGTGCCGTGAATGCCGTAGGTGGGCTTGGAGAGCGCCATCCAGACGGTGCCGACCGGGCCGTTCGGGCCAGGGGGAATGTTGAGAATCTTGTCGTTGGCACCCTGCTGGAAATTGATCTTCGGGTTGTAGGTATAACCGGGATTGAGGGCGACGCGTTCGACTGTCACCGTGCCTGACGGCGAGGGCGTGTCGGTGGAGCCGATGGATGCCGGATAGGCGGCCAGCAGATTGCCGGCGCCATCATAGGCGAAGACCTGCTTGCGACCCTTGTCGGCGATGATGCGGGCAACCTCGCCGGATTTCGGTTCGCCGGGATTGACGACCTTGATCACCGTACCGGGAACGCTGAAATCGGCGCCCGGGTTCATTTCCTTGAGGAAGGCCTCATCCATGTGGAAGCGCTCGGCGAGCATTTCCGTGGTCGAGGTGTAGGCGAGCGACGGCAGCAGCGCCTTCTGCGAATAATCTTCTGGGATCTGGGCGACGAAGGGGCCGGCCGCATCTGCTGGGGTGATCGTGTAGCTGACCACGGGCAGACCGCCGTTCATGCGCAGCTCTTCCAGAATGGCATCGGTGTCATTGGGGTCGAGATTTGACCCCGTCATCTGATTATAGGCATAAATGCCCTTGGTGACGTTCGAACCCATGTGCCCGTCGATGACGCCAGGAGAGATGCCGGCGCGGTCGAGGAAGACCTGCAGCGCGACGATCTCGGGCTTCGACTTGTTCTTCAGCGTGATCACCGGTTCGTCAGGCGCGGCCTTCGGCGCGTCGGCGGGCGGGATCTGCTGATCGGGATCGATCGAAGCGTAATCGTCCCCCGACGAAGGATTGCCGATGCTGTTGTCGTCCGGATAAGGCTCCTCGCCGAGCGGCAGGCGTTCGATCGCCGCATCGCGCGGAATTCCGCCGGTGACGGCGCCCCGCTCGGAATAACGCGTATCGCCGTAGGGATTGTCATCGGCATAGTAGGGATCATTGCCGCCCTCGTCGGAGTAGACTTCGCGAGGACCGGGGCGGGGTGGGTAATAACCTCGGGCACGCATTTCGGTGGCGACGATATTCCCATAGGCGTCGATCAACACGCGATTGCCGCTGCGGTCGCGGGCATAGGCAAAGCCGCGTGGGACATAATCGAGGATTTCGCCGTTGGGCGTGACCAGCACGATGTCGCTCTGGCGGCGGTCGCGGAACTGCTGTGCGCCTGCCTCAGGGGATATGACGGCAAAGGCTGCCAGCACGGCCGCAAGCGAAAATGCCGACTTCAAAAAGCGATTCACGTCTCACACCTCGAACAGTGACTGGGCCGACACACACCCGCGAATCTTGACGCTAGTGTGGAATTTATGAAAGCGTGCTGAACAAAATATGAAAATCACTAAGATTTCCTTTTACTCATAAACGTTTGCGTCTCGGCGTCAGTTCCGCAAAATCCACGGTTGCAGCAAAAGCGCAAGAGGGGAATGGGGCCGATTGACGAAAGACGGCGCGAAACCTAACGCTACCGCGGCCGACAAATCCCCGAGGAGACCCGATATGATCGAATTTGCCGCTGCAAGCGGGCCGCGCCTGATGCTCGATGAAATATCGGTGCTGGATATCGGCGGATGCATCGTTGAAGGCGTCGACATCGCGCCGAAGCGCGCCATTCCCGACGACGGCGACCTGCGAATCGATCACTCTCTTGAAGGCTTTCTCTTTACCTGCGGGCCGGACCATATTCGCCATCGCCAGCCGATCGCCGGCCGGAGCGACGGCAAGGTCTATCCGCTGCACGGATCGGCCTCCGGTCATGCGGCAAAGGTGCTGTGGACGAAATACGAGAACGGCAATGCCGAATGTCGCGCCGACATCGACATCGTGACCGTCGAGGGACTGCCGCAGTGCATCGAGCGCCTGTGGCGGATCGACGGGGCGACCGGCGAGATCCGGCTCGAGGATCGGGTCGTCAATACCAGTGACCAGACCGTGCCGAGCTTCCTGATGTATCACATGAACATCGGCGGCAAATGGCTGGACGAGGGCACACGGCTCGAGGGCCGGATGCTGGAGAATGGCGGTTTTCCCTGGACCTTCGGCGAAGAGCCGGGCGGCATCTTCTGTGTTCCGGCTCCGGCGACGGAAGAGGGCTTCGCGGAAGTCCGGCTCGGCCCGATAGCCGCGATCGGCGGCAGGACGCTCCGCGTGCGCTTCCGGGCCGATACGCTGCCTTATCTGCAGGTCTGGCGAAACCAGAAAGCGCCGGCCCATATTATCGGCATCGAGCCGGTGTCGCATCGCTGGATCACCCGCGACGAGCTTCAGGCGGCCGGTGAGTTCACCATGCTCGCACCCGGCGAGAGTCGCAGCTATGTCCTGACCTTTGCCTTCCTGTGAGCGAAGTCTTGTTGACGCTTGCCGGCCTCCCGTCGTAGACCTTCAGCCCACGCTATTGCAGGAGACAGGACGATGGATATTCGCCAGATCGACGATGAATATTCGGTTTCGGGCCAGATCACGCTCGAGGACCTCGATGAGATCAAGGCGATGGGCTTCAAATCGATCGTCTGCCACCGCCCCGACCACGAAAGCCCGGACCAGACATCATTCTCGGTGATCGAGGCGCGTGCCAAGGAGCTCGGACTCGATATCGCTCATGTGCCGGTCGGACCGATGGGGGTGACCGAAGAGGCGGTGCAGGGCATGGTCGACGCGCTCGACGAATTCCCGCGGCCGATGCTCGGCTATTGCCGCTCCGGTGCGCGCTCGACGGCGATCTACCAGAAGACGCACCATATCCGCGGCTAAGCCGCCATTGGGCTGATTTTCCGGCGCTTCGCTTTTAGCGCTGCCACCTTCCATTCACTCAGGAGACTATGATGAGCATTAAGCGTATCGACGTCGGCGCGCGCATGAGCGGCGCTGTCATTCACGGCAACACGGTTTATCTCGCAGGCCAGGTCGGCGAAGGCGAAAGCGTCACCGATCAGTGCAAATCCTCGCTTGCCGAAGTCGACCGCCTGCTGGCTGCATCAGGCAGCAACAAGTCGAAGATCCTGCAGACGATCGTCTATCTCTCCGACATCGCCTATTTCGCCGAGATGAACGCCGTCTGGGAAGCCTGGATCGACCCGGCCAATCCGCCGGCCCGCGCCACCAGCGAAGCCAAGCTCGCCGCGCCGAAATATAAGGTCGAATTCATCGTCACGGCTGCGCTCGACTAAGGTCTCGTCATTTCCGATGCTTGAAGCCGGTGGGTCTCTCACCGGCTTTTTGTTTGCGCGATTTCCGAAAGCGTGCGGGCCGGCGTGATCGCCTCGGGATCGAGCTTGACTTCGATGATTGCCGGCTTGCCGCTCTCCCGCGCCCGCTGGAAGGCCGGTGCGAATTCATCCGTGCGCTCCACGGTCTCGCCATGGCCGGCATAAGCGCGGGCGAGGGCCGCGAAGTCGGGATTGGTGAGATCGGTGTTGCTGACGCGGCCGGGATATTGCCGCTCCTGATGCATGCGGATCGTGCCATACATGTCGTTGTTGACGACGATTGCGATGATCGGCAGGCCGTAGCGGATGGCGGTGGCGAATTCCTGTCCGTGCATCAGGAAGCAGCCGTCACCGGCAAAGCAGATGACCTCGCGCTCGGGGAAGAGCCGCTTGGCGGCGACGGCGGCCGGCAGGCCGTAGCCCATCGAGCCGGAAGTCGGGGCGGCCTGGGTATTGAAGCGGCGGAAACGATGGAAGCGATGCAGCCAGGTGGCGTAGTTGCCGGCGCCGTTGGTGAAGATCGTCTCCGGTCCGGTACTGGCTTCCAGCCACTCCATGATCGGTCCCATGTGGACGGCGCCCGGCCCCGTCGCCGGCGGTGTCGACCACGAAAGATAGGCTTGGTGCATCTGCTCCGTGTGCTCAGCCCAGCGCGCCTCGACTGGCGCTTCCAGATCGGCGAGCGCTGCGACGAAGTCGGCAGGGGCGGCGCAGATGGCAAGATCCGGGCGGTAGATGCGACCGAGTTCGGAAGCGTCGGGATAGACATGTACCAGCGTTTGCTGGGGGTAGGGGATATCGATCAGCGTGTAGGAGGAGGAAGGCATTTCCGACATGCGGGCGCCGAGCAGGATCAGCAGATCGCTCTCCTTGATCTCCTTTGCCAGAGTAGGATTGATGCCGATGCCGACATCGCCGGCATAGCAGGGGTGGAGATGATCGAAGAGCATCTGCCGGCGGAAGGAACAGCCGACCGGCAATTGGAAACGCTCGGCGAAACCCTGAAAATCGGCGACGGCATCGGGATCCCAGCGCGTGCCGCCGAGGATCACCATCGGCCTCTCGGCCTTCAAGAGGCGCAGATAAAAATCGTCGATCTGGCGGCGGCCGGGATGCGCCTCGACACCGACATAGCGCTTGGCGCGGGGCGCCTCGACCTCGTCTCTCAGCATGTCCTCCGGCAGCGTCAGTACGACGGGGCCGGGGCGGCCGGAAGTAGCGACCGCAAAGGCGCGGGTGACAAACTCAGGTATGCGGGCGGCATTGTCGATCTCGCCCACCCATTTGGCGAATTCGGTGAAGGCGCGGCGGAATTCGACCTCCTGAAAGGCTTCGCGCTCTCGCGCTTCCCGCTGCACCTGGCCGATGAACAGGATCATCGGGATCGAATCCTGCTTTGATATATGCAGGCCGGCCGAGGCATTTGTGGCGCCGGGGCCGCGGGTCACCATGCAGATGCCGGGTTCGCCGGTCAGCCTGCCCCAGCAATCCGCCATCATCGCCGCTCCGCCTTCCTGACGGCAGACGATGACATCGATATCACTGTCGCGCAGCGCGTCGAGAACGGCGAGGAAACTTTCGCCCGGCACGCAGGAGAGGCGCTTGACGCCGTTTGCCCTGAGTGCCTCGACGATCAGTTCCCCGCCGGTCTTCTTCATGACGATGCCTTCCTCTCGAGCTCGGCGAGTTCCGCCAGGATTTCTTCCCTGTGTTCGCCGAGGCGCGGGCTCGGCCTGATGTAATGCAACGGCGTCTCGGACAGCACCACCGGTGTCCTGACGCCGGGAATGAGAGTGCCGGCGGCATCGGCAAGGTCGATGCGCAAACCGCGGGCCTTGACCTGCGGATCGGCGAACATTTCCTCGATCGTATTGATCGCGCCCGCCGGAACGGCATTCTCCTCGCAGGCCTTCAGGAGGTCGGCCTTCTGCCATTTCAGCGTCTGGGTGGAGACGAGCCTGCGCACATCGCCCCGGTTGGCGACCCGGGCCTTGTTGGTGGCGAAACGCTCGTCGCCTGACATCGTATCAAGGCCGAGGATGGCGCAGAGGCGACGGAACTGGCCGTCATTGCCGACAGCGAGAATGAGATAACCATCGGCCGCCGGCACCACCTCATAGGGCGAGATATTCGGATGGGCGTTGCCGAGGCGGGTCGGCGGATGGCCGGAAACAAGGTAATTCATGTTCTGATTGGCGAGCACGGCAGATTGCACGTCGAGCAGGGCCATGTCGATCAGCTGGCCTTCGCCTGACTTGAGCGCATGGATCAGGGCGGCCTCGATTGCCGAGACGGCATAGATGCCGGTGAAGATATCGGCGATCGCCACCCCTGCCTTCATCGGCTGGCCGTCCGGCTCGCCGGTGATCGACATGAAGCCGGACATGCCCTGGACGATGTAGTCGTAACCGGGGAGGCTGGCATAGGGGCCAGTCTGCCCGAAGCCGGTGATCGAGCAATAGACGAGCTTCGGATTGAGCTTGCGCATGCTGTCGTAATCGAGCCCGTATTTGGCAAGGCCGCCGAGCTTGAAATTTTCGATCACCACGTCGGCGGTGGCGACAAGGCGGCGAACGAGATCCTGGCCCTCCCGGCTCTTCAGATCGGCGGTAATGGAGCGCTTGCCGCGATTGGCGGCGTGGTAATAGGCGGCCGAGAGGTTTTCGCCGTCCGCACCTTCGACGAAGGGCGGGCCCCATTGGCGCGTATCGTCGCCGCCGTCGGGATTTTCGACCTTGATGACGTCGGCGCCGAGATCGGCGAGCATCTGTGCGGCCCAGGGGCCGGCCAGCACGCGGGCAAGCTCGATTACCCGAATGCCGGCAAGCGGCGGCTTTTTCGTCACGGTCCCGGTCATGGTCCTCCCGACAATGTTTACGGCGCCAGCGTCACCTTAGATGTATCGGATACAGGATTTGAAGCAAAGCGGCGCTCGCGCCAGAGGATGTACAAGCCCGACGCTATGATGATCATGATGCCGAGCCATTTGAGCGCATCCGGAAAATCGCCGAAAACAAGCCAGGCGAAGATCGTCGCCGAGACGATCTCGAAATATTGCAGCGGCGCCAGCGTCGAGGCCGGGGCGGCGCGATAGGCATAGACGCCGAAGATGCCGGCGATCGCCGCCATGGCGCCAACGCCGGCGACGTAGAACCAGGCGCTGCCGACCGGCATGACGGGGTCGAAGAGATCGGAGCCGCTTCCTTCGCCGATAAAAAGCAGGATGGCGCAGAAGAGCAGGCCCCAAATGCCCATCTGGAACTGCATCGACCAGGGGTCTTCCCTGTGCGAGAGGACGCGGGTCATCAGCACGAAAACGGCAATGCAGAGCGCGGTGACAACGGGCAGTAGCGCGATGTAGCCGACTTCTTCGAAACTCGGCTGGATGATCAGCATTGCTCCGAAGAAGCCGACGCCGCAGGCGGTATAACGCCGCCACCCGATCGTCTCTTTCAGGAAAAGGCCGCCGAGGATCGTTACGATGATCGGCTCGACGAAGAAGATCGCGATCGCGTCGGCGACCGCCATGTATTTCAGCGTGGTGACGAATGAGATCATCGAGACGGTGATGATCAAGCCGCGGATGGCATGGAACAGGCTCTGGCGCCAGGAGAAATCGGTAAAGCTGCGCCGCCATATCACGATCGGCAGCATGAAGAGCGCCTGCACGATGAACCGGCCTGCGGTGACCTCGGCGGACGGCACCGTGACGACGGCAAGCTTGGCAAAGATATCGATGAGCGGCGAGACCATGACAGAGAGAAACATCAGCGCAAGGCCCGTCGTCACCTCGGAGGAAGGCGATGCGGGGTGAACAAGGGTGCTGCGCATGATGAAATCCCTGTGGCTCAGGCTCTTGCGATGACGGTGTCGCACCAATCCGCGAAGGCTGCGATAACCGCGTCCGCGCCGATCTCGTTCAGCGTTTCATGCCGCATGTCCTGATATATCTCGGTGCTGATACGGGAGAAGCCACGACCTTTCAAATGGTTTGACAACCAGAGTACGGCTTTTCCACGTTCGGTTGCGGGATCCGCTGCGCCGCCGACCAGATGGATCGGAATATCGCGCCGCAGCCGATCGAGATGAAGCTTCTGCGGCGCCCGAAATGTCAGTTCGAAAAGATCAAGCCAGAGCGAGACCGAAGCATCGAAACCGCAGAGCGGATCGGCGACATATTTGTCGACTTCGTCGGGAAGGCGCGACAGCCAGTCGAACTCGGTGCGGCGGCCCGCAATCGATTTTCCCCAGGCTGCGAAGGTGAGCTTCGGCAACAGGCCGCTCGGCACGTCCGAGCCCTTCAGCATTCGTTCGGCAATCAGGATCGCCTGGGCGGCGCGGCCGGCGATGCCGACGGCGAAATTGGAATTCCAGACGGCGACAGCGTCGAAGTCGGCCGGAGCGGTGATGGCGGCATTGAGCGCGATCAGGCCGCCCATCGAATGGCCGAACAGGACCACCTTCAGCCCGGGGTGGCGCGAGGCCGCATGGGCGCGCATCGCGATGACGTCGCCGATCACCCGTTCGATGCCATTCCGGCGGGCGAAACGGCCGATCGGCGCGTCGGGCGCCGTCGTTTCGCCGTGGCCGCGGTGATCGTGGGCATAAACGTGATAGCCGCGCGCCGCCATCACCTCGGCAAAGCGACGATATCGCTTCGAGTGCTCCGCCAGGCCATGCGATATCAACAGGATGCCGCGTGCCCGGCCGGCCGCCTCGGCGTGATGATAAGCAAGCGACGCTCGCCCTATGGCGAGCCTCTGCGTTTCAGAAAACATCCAGATTCTCCCTGCGCAACAGAGCAGATCGCTACTGCATAATTCCTTAAAGCGGAATCGATTTAGGGAATTATGCAGCAACTCCAGCTACGAGGGCGTTGCCTGCGTTGTTCTGAAGCGGGCGTTCCCGGGCAGCCGATAACAAAATCCGGGCTTGTTGCGATTCAGGGTTGCTGCTGTTTACTCTTTGTGCTTATCTGTTCCCGCATTGTTCTTATTTGGGGGTTAAAATGATCAGCATACAGTTGCGTAGCTTGACGTTCGCCGTGTCGATGGTCCTTGCAGGCGCCGCCGTGGCGCAGGAGGCCGAAGGGCGTACCCGTTTCATTCTCGCCGCGAGCTGGCAGCCCGCCTTCTGCCAGACGAACCAGAAGAAGGCCGAATGCGCAAGCCAGACCGGCGAGCGCCATGACGCGACAAACTTCTCGCTGCATGGCCTTTGGCCGATGCGGCAGGATTATTGCGGCGTCAGCGACGACCAGAAGGCCGCCGACAAGGACGGCAAATGGGGCACATTGCCGGAGGTCACGCTTTCGGCCGAGACCCAGGCAGCGCTTGCAAAGGCGATGCCCGGCACCCAGTCCGGCCTCGAACGGCATGAATGGATAAAACACGGCACCTGCACGAAAATGAGCGCGGAAGACTATTTCGGCGTCGGCATACATCTCGTGGGTACGCTCAACGCATCGGCCGTGCGCGATCTTTTCGCTGCCAATATCGGCAAGACGATCAAGGCCGAGGCGATCAAGGCGGCTTTCGACAAGAGCTTCGGGCCGGGTGCGGGCGACCGCGTCAAGATGAGCTGCCGGCGGGCCGGCAATGTCAGGGTGATCAGCGAGTTGACGATCGGCCTGTCTGCGGATGCGGGCGCGGCATCGGCGAAAACCGCTGGCCTTGCCGATCTGATCAAAGGAGCGGGAAAAACCTCGTTTGGCTGCGATGAGGGCGTTGTCGATGCGGCGGGCTTCTGACCGGAATCCTGCCTAAACGGGGTTTCGGCGTTGCTCACAGGCGCTGTTTCGCCTACATAGCGGCACGAAACGAAGTTTCCCGCCCGGAGCAGCGCAGCATGGCACGTCAATTCATCTATCACATGTCCGGCCTCAACAAGGCCTATGGCAACAAGAAGATCCTGGAGAACATCCACCTTTCCTTCTACCCGGATGCCAAGATCGGCATCCTCGGGCCAAACGGCGCCGGTAAATCCACTGTGCTGCGCATCATTGCCGGCCAGGACAAGGAATATACTGGCGAAGCCTGGCTGGCCGAGGGTGCTACTGTCGGCTATCTCGAGCAGGAGCCGCGCCTCGACCCGAACAAGACCGTTTTCGAGAATGTCATGGAGGGCGTTGCCCCGAAGACGGCGATCCTCGATCGCTACAACGAGTTGATGATGAACTATTCCGACGAGACCGCGGAAGAGGGGGCGAAGCTCCAGGACATCATCGACAGCCAGAACCTCTGGGATCTGGAAAACCAGGTCGAGATGGCGATGGAGGCGCTGCGCTGCCCGCCGCGCGACGCCGATGTTACCAGCCTTTCCGGTGGCGAACGCCGCCGCATCGCACTCTGCCGTCTGCTGCTCTCGCAGCCGGATCTGCTGCTGCTCGACGAACCGACCAACCATCTCGACGCCGAAACCATCGCCTGGCTCGAAAAGCATCTGCGCGACTATCCGGGCGCCGTGATGATGATTACCCACGACCGCTACTTCCTGGACAACGTCACCGGCTGGATCCTCGAACTCGACCGTGGCCGCGGCATTCCTTACGAAGGCAATTATTCGGCCTATCTTCAGGCCAAGGCCAAGCGCATGGAGCAGGAAGGTCGCGAGGAAGCTTCGCGCCAGAAGGCGATCAGCCGCGAGCGGGAATGGATCGCTTCCAGCCCGAAGGCCCGCCAGGCCAAGTCCAAGGCGCGTATCAAGTCCTATGAGCAGCTGGTGGATGCCGCCGAGAAGCAGCGTCCCGGCGACGCGCAGATCATCATCCCGGTCAGCGAGCGCCTGGGACAGGTGGTTATCGAGATGGAAGGCATCACCAAGGGCTTCGAGGGCCGCACGCTGATCAACGACCTGTCGATCAAGCTGCCGCCCGGCGGCATCGTCGGCGTCATCGGCCCGAACGGCGCCGGCAAGACGACGCTGTTCAAGATGATCACCGGCCAGGAAAAGCCGGACAGCGGTTCGATCCGCATCGGCGAAACCGTGCATCTTGGTTATGTCGACCAGAGCCGCGACGCGCTGGCCGCTGACAAGACGGTATGGGAGGAAATCTCAGGCGGCGCCGAAATCATCAAGCTCGGCAAGTTCGACATGAACTCGCGCGCCTATTGCGGCGCCTTCAACTTCAAAGGCGGTGATCAGCAGCAGAAGGTCGGCAACCTCTCCGGCGGTCAGCGCAATCGCGTTCACCTTGCCAAGATGCTGAAGGCGGGCGGCAATGTGCTGCTGCTCGACGAACCGACCAACGACCTCGACACCGAAACGCTTGGTGCCTTGGAAAATGCGCTGGAGAATTTCGCCGGCTGCGCCATCATAATCAGCCACGACCGCATGTTCCTCGACCGTCTGGCGACGCATATTCTCGCCTTCGAGGGCGATGGCCATGTCGAGTGGTTCGAAGGCAACTTCGAGGATTATGAAGAGGACAAGGTCCGTCGCCTCGGCCCCGACGCCCTCAATCCCGGCAGCCAGGCCCACAAGCGCCTGACGCGCTGATCGCAGCCGTCTTGTTTGCGAAAAGCCCCGGTTCAGCCGGGGCTTTTTCATGTCCGCTGCTGTCGCAATGGGAGCAGGCAATTTCGCAGAGAGTGCGAATTGTCGCTTGTCACCGCCTGTCAAATCACATAAAGATATCTTTATATGTTGATTGAGCTGGCGATGAGCGAACCCTTGAAGCTAGGACTGGATGGGCTGGTGGACGTGTTGAAGGCGGCCGGCGAGCCTACACGTCTGCGCCTTTTGGCGCTTCTCGACGGCGGCGACCTGACTGTGACCGATCTTACCGAAATCCTCGGCCAGTCTCAGCCCCGCATTTCTCGCCACCTGAAGCTGCTCGGAGAGGCCGAACTGATCGAACGCTACCAGGAAGGCGCCTGGGCCTATTTCCGGCTGAAGCAGGACGGTAAGGCGGCGCTGCTGGTGCGGGCGCTGCTGAAGCACGTCTCCGAGAATGACCCGACCGTCCTACGCGACGGCGAGCGGCTTTCGGCGGTCAAGCGCCAGCGGGCCGAGCGGGCGCAGGCCTATTTCAGCCGCAACGCCGCCGAATGGGACGAGCTTCGGCGCCTGCATGCCGCCGACGAGGAGGTCGACGCCGCCGTCATCCGTCTGCTCGGCAGCCAGCCGATCGATTCCCTGCTCGATCTCGGCACCGGCACTGGCCGCATCCTCGAGCTTCTGTCCGGGCTCTACCGGCGGGCAATCGGTGTAGACGCCAGCCGCGACATGCTGAGCGTGGCGCGCGCCAATCTCGACAAGTCTCGCATCACCAAGGCGACCGTACGCCACGCGGATATTCTGAACCTGCCGTTCGAAGGGCAGGATTTCGATCTGGTCACAATCCATCAGGTGCTGCATTTCTTCGATCAGCCGGAGGTCGCGATCGCGGAAGCTGCGCGCATGCTGCGGCCGGGCGGCCGGCTGGTGGTCATCGACCTTGCGCCGCACGCGCTCGAATATCTCCGTGACGAGCATGCTCATGTACGCCTCGGCTTTTCGCATCAGACGATGTCCGACTGGCTGCGCAAGTCCGGGCTCGATGTCGAGCAGGTCGTCGATCTTCATCCGGGTCAGCAGGGCGGGCAGGGACTGACGGTCACCGTCTGGCTCGCGCGCGATCCAAGGCGCCTCATTGCTTCGCAGGCGAGCGAGGGCGCCGAACCTACATTTGCCGGGAGAGTATGACATGGCTTTGAAAAACGAGGCACGCGGGCGCAACTTCGGGATCTCCTTCGAATTCTTTCCGCCGAAATCGGAGGAAATGGAAGGGCAGCTTTGGGACACCGTCAGCAAGCTGCAAGACTGGGATCCGGATTTCGTGTCGGTGACCTATGGCGCCGGCGGCACCACCAAGGCGCCCACGCTCTCCGCCGTCACCCGCTTCCTTTCGCAGACACCGCTTGCCACGGCTTCGCACCTGACTTGCGTCGGCGCGACGAAGGAGGAAACGCATCAGATGATCGATACGTTTCGCAAGGTCGGGGTAAGGCATTTCGTGGCGCTGCGCGGCGATGCGCCGGGGGGCGCCGGTGCACCTTATCAGCCGCATCCGGGTGGTTACGCCAATGCGGCGGAGCTGGTGGCGGGCCTCAAGTCGGTCGGCGATTTCGAGATTTCGGTCTCCGCCTATCCGGAAAAGCACCCGGAAAGCCGCGATACGGCCGCCGATATCGACATGCTGAAGCGTAAGGCCGATAATGGCGCCGACCGGGCGCTGACGCAGTTCTTCTTCGACAATGACAATTTCGAGCGTTATCTGGAGCGTGTGCGCGCCGCCGGGATCTCGATCCCGATCGTGCCCGGCATCATGCCGATCCAGAATCTGACGCAGCTGAAGCGTTTCGCCGGCGCCTGCGGCGCGGTCATTCCCGCTTTCCTCGACGAGCGCTTCGCGGGTTTCGACGACAAGCCCGAGGAGCGGGCGAAGGTCGCGGCCGACGTTGCCGCCGAGCAGATCGAGGATCTCGTGCGGCGCGGCCTCGATGAGTTCCATCTCTATACGATGAACCGCGCGCCGTTGGTTTCCGCCGTCCTCGACAATCTCGGCTTCTCCCGCCGGACGCCAAAGAGCGCGGGCGCCGCGGCCTGATCTTTTCAGACATTCAAAAGTAAAAAAGCGCATGTCGGGCGGGACATGCGCTTTTTCGTTGGCGGATTGATCAGGGGAGTTTAGGCACTATCAGCATTGCCGGTCCGTTGTCTCGCCTCAGATAAAGAGCATCGACAGGACGAAAGCAAACGCTGCACTGACCAACAGAACATTCAAGGATTGCGTGAGTCCCATGTCTGTCTCCTCGCGTTAACCGGCTGATATTATGTCTGAAATATGTCGGTTGGAAAGCGGATTCTATGCTGCAGTGCCGAACCCGTCAGTGCATAAGTCGAAAACCGATTCGATAAGCTATTGAAGAAGCGTAATAATTTCGGGTTAATTTTTGTTCACAGAATTTAACATGCCGTTAAATCGGGCGATTACTGGTTTACCTATGCGCCCAAAACATGGCGGCGCCGCAAGCGGTTGAAAACATAAGGAAACTGCAACCGGCATTCAGGCTGTTCTCACCAGCCGGCGATAGGCGCGGCCGTCGAGGATGACGAGTCCACAACCGATGAGGGCCATGCCGGCGAATTCGGCAAGGCTGAGCGTTTCGCCGAGAAAGAGTACCCCGAGAAGGATGGCGCTCGGCGGTACCAGAAGGGTGACGAGAGAGGCATTGGTGGCCCCCGCCGCGGCCATGATCCTGAAGTAGAGGATATAGGCGAAGGCGGTCGACAGCAGCGCCAGCGCCAGAACGGCGAGGACCGCATCGAGCGGCGGTGCGGCAAGCGTCCAGGGGCGATCGGCCAGCAGCGATAGGGGTAGTGCGATCAGCGAGGAGGCCGTCAGTTGGCCGGCCGATGTGACAGGGGCGGGAACGTCCCTAAAGCGTTTGCCATAGGTGGCGGCAAAACCATAGGAGACGGCGGCAAGCACGGGAAGCAGCAACGCCCAGAGCGGCGCCTCGCTGCCGGCTGAAATGCCGGGGCCGATCAGCACGATCGTTCCGGCGAGGCCGACGAGGCAGCCGGCGAGTTTTGCCGAGGACAGCTTCTCGTCCGATGTGAGGTAATTGGCGACGAGCACTGTCCAGATCGGCGTCGTCGCGTTCAAAATCGCCGCAAGGCCGGCGCCGATGCGGGTCTGGCCGAAGAAGATCAGCGCGTGCGGGAGCGCATTGTTGATGAGGCCGAGGACCAGGAACTCGCGCCAGCGGGCCCGAAGGGTCGAATAGATGTCCAAACGGCCGGCAATATAGACATGCAGCGCGAGTGCTGCGAGCAGCAGCCTGAGGAAGACGAGGGTCAGTGGCGGCACGTGCTGGACGGCGATGCGGGCAAAGAAGAAGGAGCCGCCCCAGATCAGGCCGAGCAGAACCAGCAAGGCCCAGGTCCAGGCATTCATTCTGCTTTCCACGCCGCTTCCTCCGCAAATCGCGTCGCCGCCGGATCGTTCGTTGAAACCGGCGGCGGCTATTCGCCACGAAGCTTTAGCGCAAGCGGAAAAGGGTGCCACCCGTTTCTTGTCAAACGGACTGCGGGAGGGTGTCGCTGATCAGAGAGCGTTGAGAAGGGCAGGCGTCGCCCAGCCGTCGGCCGGCATGCCCAAGCGCTGCTGTTCCTTCTGGATCGCGACGCGGGTGCCGGAGCCGAGAATGCCGTCGATCTCGCCGACATCATGACCGAGCGACTGCAGCTTGCTCTGCAGCGTCTTCATCTGGTCGCTGGCGAGCCCCTGTTCCGGCGTGCCCTTGAGGTAGGTCGGAGCTCCGGACAGACGGGTCGCGAAATAGGCGGCCGAGGTCGTGTAGATGAACGACTTGTTCCACTCGAGATAGATCTTGAAATTCGGATAGGCGATGAAGGCCGGTCCCATGCGGCCCTGCGGCAGCACGAGATCGCCTTCGAGATCGCCGAAGCCCGTGTTGCCGTCGCGCGGCTTGACGCCGAGCGCGAACCACTCGCTGGCCTTCATCGTGCCGCCAAGGCCGGATTTCTCCCAGGGCAGGTTGTCGGGCAGGGTCACTTCCTGCAGCCAGGGCTGGCCGCGCTCGAAACCGAGATGCTGGATGAACTTCGCCGCCGTCAGAATGGCGTCCGGGCTGCTTTGTTTCAGACGGACGTGGCCGTCGCCGTCGCCGTCCATGCCATAGGCGATGATGTCGCGCGGCAGCATCTGCACCTGGCCGATCTCGCCGGCCCAGGCGCCGGTGTTGGTGGCAGGGTCGAGGTCGCCGTGCTGGACCATCTCGATGAGAGCGATCAGCTGCGGGCGGAAGAGTTCCGGACGGCGGCAGTCGTGCGACAGCGTCACAAGGGCATTGCGGGTATTGAAATCGCCCTGAACGGCGCCGAAATCGGTTTCCATCGCCCAGAAGGCGGTGATGACGCCGGGTGGAACCCCGAACTCCTGTTCGGCGCGGGCGAAGACGTCGGCATATTGCTTCATCTTCTGGCGGCCGATGTCGAGGCGAGCCTGGCTGACGGTGCGCTGGGAGAATTCAAGGAAGGTCTGCTTGAAAACGCCCTGAGCGCGATCGCGGCTCAGGACTTTCGAATCGATCTCGGCACCGGCGAGCGCCTCGTCCGCGGCTGCAGCGCTGGCGCCCGCGGCTGTCGCATCGGCCTTGACGCGCTCAAGGAAGGTGGACAGGTCGCCGCCGCAGGGCGCTGCCGACGGGGCGGAGGCCGCGGGCGCCTGCTGGGCGGCGGCGGCGCCTGCACAAGTGAGAGCAAACAGGAGGGCGAGTGCAGAGCGGCTTGTGAGCGAGCGGTGCATAAAGGCGGTCCTTAGATCAAAAATATTGCCGTCGCTTTCACAGACGAATGTGACGGAAGCAAGAAACATCGCAAGACGTTACTAAGAATTTCCATCCTTGGAAACGGCCGCGACCCAATTGTTCCAGTTCTTCGCGCTGCCGGCGAAGACATTGATATCGGTCGCTCCGCTGATGCCGGGAACGACGCCGGTCGACGTATATTGCCAGAAGGCCCAGCGACGGTCGGAATAGGTCACTTCGGGGTGTTTCGCCACCGAACGGACCCAGAAATGATAATCCTGGAAATGGCCGGCGAGATTGTCGCGATGGAAATCGACCGAAGTGTAGATGATCGGCCGTTTGCCATAATATGCCTCCAGTCGGTCCATGAAACGCTGCATCTCGGCGCGCACCGTTTCCGGATCGGGACGGTAGCGACAGGTCTTCGATTCGGCGTTCCATTCGACATCAAGCACCGGCGGCAGGCGCATCGCATCCTTCGGCACGTTGCGGATGAACCAGTCGGCCTGCTGGTCGGCCGAGGAACAGAAATAATAGAAATGATAGGGGGCGTGCGGGATGCCTGCGGCACCGGCCTCGCGCCAGTATTCGTCGAATCGGGGGTCGACCCTGTCCTTGCCTTCCGTCGCCTTGATGAAGGCGAAGGCGACGCCGGATTTCTTCACCGTGGCCCAGTCGATATCGCCCTGCCACTTGGAGATGTCGATGCCGTGCACCGGGTTCTGTTGCGGATGCTTTGCGCCGAAATCCTGCGGGTCGGTGTCTTTGAAGCGCGTTTTTGGCTTTATCGAAGCGGTTTCGAGATAGTCTTGGCCGGAAGAGGAGCAGCCTGCCAGGAGGATGGCCAGGGGCACAACGCAAAACAAAAGCCGGCGCATGGGTATCCCGTCGTGAACCGAGTGATTTCTTTGCCCCACAGCCTGGCCTTCGAAAAAGACGAGTCCCGCAGAGGGAATAACCCTCTTTTCACCATATCAACGTGAAAAATCGGTTAGTTTCAAGCGAATTATGAGCGCCTGCTGATAATGGCCGCTTGCCAGGCGTAACCGCCGCCGACTGTTTCGAAGGACAATCGGGCATTGTGTTCCTCAGCCTGCGCTTCCAAAACCTCCCGCAGATCGGCGCGCGGGGTGACATGGAATTTCGCGAGCCAGGCCTGCAGCATGCGCCGGAACCAGCGCGGCAGGCCTTCCTGCTGGCCGAAATCGACGATATGCAACTGGCCGTCGGGATTGAGCGCAGCGATCGATGCGTCGACGGCGCGCTCCCAGTCGGGGATCATCGACAGAGCATAGGATATCAGGATGCGGTCGAAGCCGCTGACGCCGAATTCGCGCGGCGTAAATGCCGTGGCGTCGGCGACGCGGAACTCCGGAATCGTCGCCTTGGTGGCGAAGGTCTTGCGCGCCGAAATCAGCATTTCCTGGGATATATCGAGGCCGAACAGCTTGGCGGTCGGGAAATGTCGATGGGCGAAGGCCAGGTTCCGCCCGGTGCCGCAGCCGACTTCGAGCAGGGTGCCGTTCTCGGGTACGTCGAGATTGCGGATCGAGCTGTCCCGGCCAAGAAGGTAATATTTGCGGGTGAGGTCGTAGATGTGGCGCTGGTAGCGGTACATGCCATCCATCAGGCTGGCATGTTGATCGCTCTTTCCTGCCGTCTCAGTGCCGACCTTGCTCACGCCTTCTTCCCGTAAATGTGGAAACCGCCGTAGATCGCCGAACGATCGAGCGCCGTCAGCTCGCGCGACTTCTCCTCGAAATACTCCCACTGGTCGCGGATCGAGGATGACAGGCGGCCTTCAATAATGCTCTTTTCGGCGGCGGTGCGGAAGATCACCCGGGCTCCGTCGCGCGCCGTGCGGGTGATTTCCCGCCAGACGTCGTTCAGCTGCGCGTCGGTCATCCAGTCCTGCGCGTCGAGCAAGATATAGCGGTCACGCGAGGCGGCCGGTTCGCGGGCCAGAAGCTCGGTGAAGCTTGCATGGTGGACGTTGACGCGGTCCACATTGGCGCGGATCACCTCGTAGTGCTCGGATTTCAGATAGGTCGGCAGCGGGCCTTCCCCTTCGGTGCCGTAGCGGCGGCCGAAGGCCTGCCAAGCGAAATAGTTGTCGCGCATCGGGAAATGACAGGCGAGTTTTTCCAGGCGGTGCTTGAGAACGGGCGCGATGGAATGATCGGCGGCAAGGCTTGCGAGCTCGTCATATTGCTGCGGCGGAATTCCGAGACCGAAGAGTGAGCTTTTGCGGCCGGTGATCCAGCGTACGACCGGCTTTTCGAAGAGCGGTGCGATCTGCTCGTCGAAGAACTGGCGCTGCTCGCGGATCGAGCGGGTCTTGGTCATCTCGCGCAGCTTGACGCCGTGCAGGCGGGCAAGAAGATGGGCTGCGCCGATGAAGCGGCCGAGCAGGCCGGTTTCATAGATATTGCGATCGAAGACGGTGACGCGGCGGCGACCGAACTTGCGGCCGTTCCAGTAACTGCGTGTCGCCTCGTCGAGCTTGGTGGCGAGATGCTGGTCGTAGGCGCGGCTATTCGATTTCTCGTTCGGCATCGCGAGGAAGCGGACGAGATCGGCATGGCCGGGAAGATGCTTGAACGCGGCGAGCTTCAGGCGATTCAGCGCGATATGGTGCGGGTTGAGGTCGACGACGTCGATCGAGGCCGGCGCCTTGGAGAGATAGGCGAGCATGTTGCAGCCGCCGGAGCCGATGGTGACGATGCGATGGTTGGGCTTCAGCTCCATCGCCTGCATGTCGAGATCCGGATCTTCCCAGATCTGCGGATAGACGAGGCCGGAGAAGAGAAGGCCGAAGAGACGCTCGGAAAAGCCATCCTTCGAAAACGCCTTGTGGCGGAGAAGGGCGTCCTTGAGTTTCCGGTTCTTGCGGAAGCCGGCATCCGGTGCAAATTCTGACATGAGTCTGTCACCTTTTTAGCGTTCAGGGCGTGTAGCGCGCCACTGCTACAGTTTGATGACGCGGGCTGTGGGTGCTGTTGCGGGAGATTGCGATCTCGGGAAAGCGACCGGCCATCCTCCTCGGAAAGTGATCGCAATCGGCAGCCTTCTTTGCCGCGGCCCCTTTCGGGCGCGCGCGATTCCTGCTTCTCTCCCGGCATTGGAGGAATGCCATGCGATTTGTCCTGCGTGTTCTGAAGGCGCTTGCTCTCCTGCTCGTTCTCGTCATCACCGCCGCCGCGGGCTGGCTTTTCGTTTGGCCGCCGGAACTGCTCCGCGTCGGCGATGGCTATGCCGCCAAGATCGTCTGCTCCAATGTCTTCATCGCCGGCCGGAACGCCGACGAGGTGCTTGAAAACGACGTCCAGGCGCCAGGAAATCCGCTGCTGCGGCTCGTCCGCGTCAGCGTCGACCGCGACAACAACCGCGTGACCGCGCGCTTCATGGGGCTGTTTGCTTCGAGTTATGCGCTCTATCGTGGCGCATTCGGCTGCACGAGCGTGCCTGACGGCAATTTCGAGGCGGCGGCGGATGCCGTGCCTTTCGATGCGCCCGGCAAAATGGAGGCGAACGCAGCGCCGTGGCCGGAAGGCGAGAGCGTCGGCGATCGGGACGAAAGGATCGCCGCGGTGCTTAACGATACAGGGCTTGCCGGCCTGGTCATGCGAGCGATCGTGGTGGTGCGCGATGGCCGTATCGTCGCCGAGGCCTACGGTCCCGGATTTTCCGCGAAGACGCCGCTGATCGGCTGGTCGATGACGAAGACCGTGAATGCGGCCATCGTCGGCCGGCTGATGCTCGACGGCAAGATTTCCTTCGACGATGATCATCTGCTGGCGCAGTGGAAGAACGATCGGCGCGGCGGCATCAAGGTTTCCGACTTGCTCGGCATGGAGAGCGGCCTTGCCTTCAACGAGGACTATGGCAACGTCGCCGATGTGACGCGTATGCTCTATCTCGACCCCGACATGGTGTCGCTGCCGGCCAATGCGCCGATGGAGGCGGCGCCGGGTCAGCGCTTCCGCTATTCGAGCGGCACGGCGGTGCTCTTGTCGCGCATCTGGATGGACAGGATCGGCAATGCGCAGGCGGCCTTTTCCTATCCGCACGATGCGCTCTTCTCCCCGCTCGGAATGACGAGCGCCGTTTTCGAACTCGACGCGCGCGGCACCTTTGCCGGAAGCTCTTATCTCTACGCGACGGCGCATGATTGGGCGCGCTTCGGACAGTTCCTACTGCAGGACGGCGTGTGGAACGGTCAGCGGCTGTTGCCGGAGGGTTTCGTCGGCGCCATGCGCACGCCGACGGCGGCGTCGAACGGCCGGTATACGCAAGGCCAGGCTTGGCTCGCGCCCGGTGGCTCAAACGCCGCGTTCGGGCTGCCGGAGGATACGTTCTGGCTGACGGGGCATGACGGGCAGAGCATGGCGATCGTACCGTCCGCCAAGCTGATCGTCGTCCGGCTCGGCCTGACACCCGGCTGGCTCGGCTATCAACCGCAGACGCTTCTCAGGGCGATCCTGGCGGCGTCGCCGCAATCGGGTGCGCCGCAACAGCAGGCCGGATCGCAGCAACCGACGCAAGCGCAGCCATAGACAGGCGCTTGCGCGTCTAAGCCTTCAATCGTCGGTGTCAGTAATTGCCTTGGGCGATGTCGTTCATGCCCTTGCGCTTGGCGTCGTAGTAATAACCGCGCGCATAGAGGCGGACGGCATCGTCTTCCTTGTTGTCGGAGACGAGCCAGGCGCCGCGCAGATATTTCGCGGCATATTTGATGTTGGTCTCGGCATCGAACAGGCCGCCCGGCGCACCGTCATAGCCCATCGATTTGGCCGTATTGTACTTGATCTGCATGAGGCCGAAATAGCCCCGCTTGTTGTAGGCCTTCGGATTGTAGCGGCTTTCGCGATGGACGACGCGGTGCAGCAGCGTCTCGGGAATAGCGTAAATCTTCGAATATTTCTGGATGAGTTTGGTGACGAAGCTCTTCTCGACGGTCGGCGCGTCGTCCCTGTCGTCGTCGCTGAACATCGGGGGAGCGGTCGGCGGATCGACCGGCCCGGATTCGTCGAAGCCGTAATCCATGGAGCGTGGCGTGGTGTCGACTGCGGCAAGCGCTGCAAGCGCGCTGTTCTGCGGTGTGGCGGCAAAGGCAAGCTGCGTCGCCGGCTGTGCCGGCGTACCCGGGCGCGGCGTCGGCACGACGGACTGGATCGCCGTCATTTCGGGCGTCAGCGGGATCTGCGCATAGGCTGCCGGCTGGATGCCTGGCTGCATGATAAGATCGGCGGGCTGGGATGCGGTTACCGCCGGCATCGCCGTTGCGGTGAGCGACGGGGCTGTCTGCGCCTGGGGAAGGACCGCGCCTGCGATTGCCTGGCCGGCCGCGCCGTCTGCGGTCTGGATCGCGGCGAGTGTGGCGTCTTCACCGGGCTTAGGTGTCGGCACCACGGTCTGCACAGCTGTAAGTTCGGCCTGAGAGGTGTATTCGACGCTCGTGCAGCCGGTGATCACGCCGCAGCAGAGCACCATAGAAACGACAAGACTGCGTTTCAGGCCGGACAATCCGATCGCTACCATTCCGTCACTTTCGTGAAATCGCGCCGCCCCGGCAGCGTTATAAAAGTTACTAAAAAGCTTAAACCTGACGACCCCATTAACCTATTCGTGGCATTCCGGCAACCACGGAATATTTTAGAGCCTTTCCCGGTAAGATTGCAGCATTCTGTTGGCGACCGCCGGCGCGCGTCGTAGCCCGGCTCTACGGCAAAGCCGGCCGGCCGATCAGCCGGCCCGTTTCAGCCAACCCTCCCGCAGATTTGCCTTGCAAATCTGCAAGCCTTTAGAATCGCCGGACGCACTTATCGCTTCGCCATGGGCAGTGCGGCCGGTGGGCCGGGCATCTCTAGCCAGGATCAAAGGCGATCGGCTCGGACGTACCTTGGGGTATGCCCGTCGCCAATCGCCTTTGCCCTGACGAAAACCTGCCCCGGCAGAATGCTGCTATCTGACCGGGAAAGGCTCTAAGCTGCAACAGGACGAGACCTGGCTTTCTAAGCCGCAATCCGGCGATATCCGGCCGTTACGGCGCCTGCAGCGATCAGCAGGGTACCGCCGGTGCGGTTTACAGCGCGCTGGACGCTCGCCTTTCGAATCAGTCCGCGAGCGGAATGGGCGAGAAATGCGTAGGCGGCGGCGTTGAGGATCGCCAGCACGAGGAAGGTCGCTTCCATAATGGCCATCTGCCCGAAGAAGGGGAGGGCCGGATTGAGAAACTGCGGTACGAAGGCGACGAAGAAGACGATGCTTTTCGGGTTGAGAGCGGTGACGGCATAGGCGTGGAGGAAGATCTTGAGGGATTTTTCCTCCGGCAGATTGTCGTTATCGGCGACGGGCCCGCCGATCACCGGAGCCCGCCAGAGCTTGATTCCCAGCCAGATCAGGTAGGCGCCACCGATCCACTTCAGGACTGTGAAGAGGGCGGCGGAGGTGGCGAGCACCGCACCGAGACCGAAGAGGGAAGCCGTCATCGCGGTGAAGTCGCCGAGCGCCACACCGCTGACCGTTGCAAGCGCCGTCCGGCGGCCATGGCCGAGCGCATAGGAGACGACGAGCAGTATCGTCGGCCCCGGTATGGCCAGCATGATGGCGGATGCGGCCGCAAAAGCGAGCCATGCTTCAAGCGACATGGTGTCTCCTCCTATTCCTCAGGAAGAAGCAAAGACATCATATTAACGATCCGTCAATCACGCTTCTTTGTATTTCTGCCCTATATTGTCCATGACTTCCGCAAACCATGCCGTAGACAGGTCGAAAGCCTTCCCGCCCTTGATGCGCGGGAATTCTATAGTGCGCAATTTACCGTTCTGCGCTTCATCGTGGCCGGTGACGCCGGACACTTTATTGAGCGCGCTTTCGACGGCAAGATCGACCATGCTCTGGATCAGTCTGAGGTCGTCGCCGTTGGCCGGCGCCGAGCGTGCGAAATAGCCCGACTTCTGCACCAGGGAACGCTCTGCATTCAGGAGATTGGCGAACTGCTTCTGGAACCAGGCGCCGACATTGATCGTGTCGATCTTCACATGGCCGAAAGCGTCGCGTTTGACGGTCTCGCCGGCAGCTTCGCGCTCGGCGACGATGGCGTCGAGGCAGGCGCCTTCCGACACGAAAACGGTGGCGTGGCCGGTGCGGTCCATGATGTCCTTCAGGCGGGCGGCTTCGGCATCGAGGTCGAAGGCCATTTCGGGCAGGTAGATTGCGTCGATGCTCTTCAGATGCGCGTCCATCATCAGGCCGTCGACATATTGGTTACGGCTGGTGCGCTGAAGATAGGCGCGGGCGGTGGCGGCCGTCAGCCAGCCGCAATGGCGGCCCATCACCTCGTGGATGACAAGGGTGCGGGGGGCGGCCGTCTGTTCGTTGCTGACATTGTCGAAGAAATGCGCGCCGACTTCGGCGGCCGTCCAGGCGCCGAGCGACTGGCGGATCGGCACGACGTCGTTGTCGACGGTTTTCGGCAGGCCGACGACGGTGAGATTGTAGCCGTTGGCGGCGAGATAAGCGGCAAGGTCGGCGGCAGTGGTGTTGGTGTCGTCGCCGCCGATTGTGTGGAGAATGGTGATGCCGTCATCTGCAAGACGCTCGGCGGCAACCCTCAGCGGATTCTCGCCTTCCTTGACCAGGCCGCGCTTGACGCAGTCGGCAGCATTGGTGAGCTTGACGCGGCTGTTTCCGATCGGCGAGCCGCCGTAGCGGTGCAGGAGCGGTGCCTTCTCGCGCATCTCGCGGCTGATCTCGATGCGGTCGCCGACCAGCACGCCCTGATAGCCGGACTTGTAGGCGACGATATCAATCTCGGGCGCGACGTCGCTGTAGCGTTCGATGAGGCCGCCGACGGCAGAGGAAAGACAGGGTGCGAGGCCTCCGGCGGTCAGCATTGCGACTTTCTGTTTGGCCATGATCCCTCCTATGGTGTTTCAGTGCGGCAGCGTTAGCTAGCTCATGGATGCGGCAGGGAAAGGGCCCTGTAAAGTAAAGAATTTACGAAAAACGCCGCCTTCTGCCGAGTTGAGCGGCAAAGGCGGTGCGAACCGTCGATATAATCGTTTCAAGCCCGATCTTTGTATCGGGAACAATTTGTGGAAATCGACGTCAAGTTTTGAGTGAAGGTGAGGTGGTGTCTCTCTCGCGGCGGATCCGGCGAAGCGGATCGATCGCTTGCTGCGCTGCAATAATTACCGAATCGTGAAAACTGTTTTCGATCTTACGACCAATAGTCGCCTTGCAAAGGCTACGATTCTTTGGTCAAGCTGCTTTCTCATACTTGACTGGCGTGCGAGAGATTTTCGATGTCCTTCTGGGAAAAACTGTTGAATGCCATTGGCAACACCGCGGGCAATGCGCTCTCCGCGGTGGTCGAGGCTATCCGAACGGTTTTCGAAGGCGATCCCGAGACCCGGCGCAAAGTGGCTTTCTCCGTGGCGATCATCGCCCTTTCGGCCAAGATGGCCAAGGCCGACGGCATCGTCAGCGAGAAAGAGGTCGAAGCCTTCCGCGAAATTTTCGAGTTTCCGGAGGACCAGGCCAAGAACGTCGCCAGACTCTATAATCTGGCGCGCCAGGACGTTGCCGGCTACGAAGCCTATGCCGAACGGCTGTCTACGCTCTGCGTCACCTGTGCGGCTAATTGCCCGGTACTGGAAGACGTACTCGACGGCCTCTTCCACATCGCCAAGGCCGACGGGCTGATCCATGAGAAGGAACTGAGTTTCCTCGCCCATATCGCCGAGATCTTCCAGATGAGCGAGACCCGCTTCGAGCAGATCGCCGCCCGCCATGTCTCGTCCGGCGGCGATCCCTACAAGGTGCTCGGCGTTTCGCCGTCTGACGATTTTCCGACGATCCGGCGCCGTTACCGTGGCCTCGTCAGTGAACATCATCCCGATCGGCTGATTTCGCGTGGCGTGCCGAAGGAGTTTCATGTGATTGCCAACGAGCGGATGGCGGCGTTGAACGCAGCCTACGCGGCAATCGAGAAGGAACGCCGCGCAGCATGACCTCCTTCGAGGCGGATTACGAGGGCGCTTGCGTGCGGCCGTCGCCCAATCACGGGGAGCGGGTGGATGGGCGCCGCCCCGACATGATCCTGCTGCACTATACCGGCATGCCGACGGCAGACGGCGCGCTCGACTGGCTCTGTCGGGACGAGAGCCAGGTTTCCAGCCATTATTTCGTGCATGAGAATGGCGAGGTGATCCAGCTCGTTCCGGAGGCGCGGCGCGCCTGGCATGCGGGCAAGAGCAGCTGGCACGGCGAGAACGATATCAATTCGCTGTCGATCGGCATCGAAATCGCCAATGCGGGCCATCCCGGCGGCCTTCCCGACTATCCGAAAGAGCAGATCGCCGCGGTCATCGAATTGTGTCGCGACTGTGTCAAACGTTGGTCGATCGCGCCGGAAAGGGTGCTCGGGCATTCCGATGTCGCGCCGATTCGCAAGGTCGATCCGGGGGAAAAATTCCCATGGGCCGAGCTTTACAGAGCTGGCGTCGGGCATTGGGTGGAGCCGGCGAGGATCACTGGTGGGCGCTTCTTCCAGAGCGGCGACGCCGGTCAGCCGGTGGAGGCGCTGCAGTCGATGCTGTCGCTCTATGGTTACGGCACTGAAATTACGGGGAAATTCTCCGAAAAGACGGCCGGTGACGTGGAAGCTTTCCAGCGCCATTTCCGGCCCGAGCGGGTGGACGGGATCGCCGATTTTTCGACGATCGACACGCTGCACCGGCTGCTGTCGGCGCTGCCGCGTTATTCCTGATTCTCGGCAATTACTGAAACGCCGAATTTCGCATTGCAGCGCGAAATTCGGCCTGCCACATCATTTCCCTATTATCTCCTCATTGCGATGGTCTAAGAACGTCCGCCCAGCGGTTCTCGGGGTTGTTTTCGAGTTAAAGCATGGGCGATATGTGAAACGATAAGAATTACCGTGAATCTAGATCGGTCCTTGATCTGGTATTCATTATGACAGCGAGGCGCGCCGTCCGGAAATTCTTTGGGTCGGAGTGTTCAAGACTACATGAGAAAACTGATTGTTGTTGCTGCAACATGCGTTGGCATGGTGCTGGCGGGGAATAGCTTTGCGTTTGCGAATGATTGGGGTGTGCGAGCCGATGCGCCGGTGAAGAAAGTCGAGCGTCCTTCGAAGAAGGCAGAGCGTCCGTTGAAGAAAGCGGAACGTTCGGTCAAGCCGGCGAAGCGTCCGCTCAAGACGGCGGAACGCCCGCTGAAGACGGTCGAGCGCCAGAGCGGTTATCCCGTCGCCAATGTTTCCGGCAATTCCTATTCCGCGCTGATCAGCAAATATGCGAACCAATATGCTGTACCGGTTGCGCTTGCGACCGCGGTCATCCGCGTGGAAAGCAATTTCAATCCGAATGCACGCGGCAGCCACGGTGAAATCGGCCTGATGCAGATAAAGCCTGCAACGGCCCGCATGATGGGTTATTCCGGCAGCGCCAAGGGCCTGTTCGATCCGGAAACCAACATCAAGTACGGCATGAAATACCTGGCTGCTGCCCATGATCTCGGTGGTGGAGAGACCTGCAACACCATCCTCAAATACAATGCCGGCCATGGCGCAACGCGCATGAACCCGGTTTCGAAGACCTATTGCGGCAAGGTCCTGGCGATGCTGGACTGAGCCGCCGAGCGGACGGAAGGAAAATCCTCCGCCGCTGTTTTTGCGATATGAATCGGGACGCGCGCCGTGATATCCCACCTCGAAACGAGGTGGGCCACCTCGAGATGAGGTGAGATATGGCAGTCGATTTCAGGTTCATCGTCATCGGGCGCGGCATGATGGGGGCGGCGGCCGCGCGGCATCTCTCCTCCATGGCCGACGGCGTTGCGCTGATCGGCCCGCCGGAGCCCGAGGAGCGCAAGACCCATCACGGCGTCTTTGCCAGCCACTACGACGAAGCGCGCATTACCCGCACTTTCGACGGCAACCTCGCCTGGGGAACCTTCGCTGCGCGGGCGCTCGGGCGCTACCGCGACATTGAGGCGAAGAGCGGCATTTCCTTCTTCTCGGAGGTCGGCTGCCTCTTTGCCGGTCCGCCGCCCAAGGACGAGCAGGACTTTGTTCTGAGGGCGCAGACCGTCAGCCGGACGCTCGGCAGCGAGATCGAGATCGTCGCGCCGGCGGAACTCAGGCAGCGGTTTCCCTATCTTGTCGTCGGCCCTGATTTCACCGGATATTTCGAGCGCAAGCGCGCCGGGTACATCAATCCGCGGACGCTGGTGCGCGCGCAAGCCAAGCTCGCCGAACAGACCGGCGCCTCGCTGATCGAAGCGACCGTGTCATCGGTGCGGGACGCGGGCTCCCATGTCGAAGTGACGGCCGGCGACAGAAGCTACAGCGCCGAGCGCGTGCTGGTCGCGGCCGGCGCTTTCAGCAATTTCCATGCCCTGTTGCCGCGTCCCGTCGATTTGAGAGTCATGGCGCGTACGGTTGCCTTCTACGAAATCGGCGAGCGCGAGATGGCAATTTTCGGTGACATGCCGTCGACGATCGTGCTTGGCGACCGGGAGGAAGATCACATCTATATCCTTCCGCCGGTGCGCTATCCCGATGGCAAGACCTATTTGAAGCTCGGCGGCGATACCGAAGCGCTTTCCTTCAGCCGGCTGGAGGATGCCGGCGCGTGGTTCCGTTCCGACGGCAGTGCGGCCGAGCGTGATCACCTCTCGCGCATTGCCCTGCAACTGATGCCGCAGCTTGCCGGCTGTCCCGTCACCTCGGCTCCGTGCGCGGCGAATTTCACCCCGACCGGTTATCCCTATGCGGGGTTCGCGCAGTCGCCGCGTATTGCGGTGCTGACCGGCGGCAATTTCGTCGCTGCCAAATCCTCCGACGAACTCGGACGTCTGGGCGCCGTGCTCCTCAAGGAGGGGCGGCTCGGGGAGGAGGATTTCGGCCGCGAACTGACGCCGGTTTTCGCTTGAGAGGGATATCATGCCAGTCGATTTCAAATATATCGTCGTCGGCCGCGGGCTGATGGGAGCTGCCGCCGCGCGGCATCTGGCGCGCCAAGCGGAAGGCGTCGCGGTGATCGGCCCGGACGAGCCTGCCGACCGCAAGGCGCATGACGGCGTCTTCGCCAGCCACTACGATGAGGGCCGCATCACCCGCACCATCGATCCCGATCGCAACTGGGCGCTGCTCGCCAATCGTTCGATCGCCTGTTACGGCGAGATCGCGCGCGAGAGCGGCATCGACTTCTACCGCGAAGTCGGCTGTGTCGTCGTTGCTCCTGATGGAAGCGACTATCTGGAGAGAACCCGGCAGGCCGCGGTCTCTCTCGGCGTCGAGACCAGCCATCTGGACGGGCGCGGACTGAGGGCGGCGTTTCCTTTCTTCGCCTTTCCCGACGCAGCGGCTGGCGTCTTCGAGCCGAAAGGGGCGGGACATATCAGCCCGCGCAAACTGGTGAAGGCACAATCTTTGCTGGCGGAAAAGGCAGGCGCGACAGTCATCCGTGACCATGCCGTTTCGATCCGCCAGGAGGGCGCACTCGCGACCGTCGAAACCGCAGGTGGAACGACTTATCGCGCTGAAAAGGTGCTGCTGGCGGCGGGCGGATTTTCCATTGCCCGGAATCTGTTGCCGCAGCCCGTTGCCATGACGATTTATGGTCGGACGGTCACGCTTTTCGAGGTGAGTGAGGCCGATGCGCTTCGCTTGGCCGCGATGCCGTCTCTCATCCTCGACGTGCCTGATATCCATATCTATCTGCTGCCGCCGATCCGGTATCCCGACGGCAAATACTACCTGAAGATCGGCGGCGATCCGGATGATCTCGTTTTGAACGACGATGCCGAAATGCGCGCCTGGTTCAGGACCGAGGGACGCGAGGCCGTGCGCGCCTATCTGCAGCGCATCGTCGCCGACATCGTTCCCGATATGGCGCCGCTTTCGATCTCGACGGCCGCCTGCGTCGTCTCGCACACCGAAAGCAGCTATCCGATGATCGGCTATACCTCATCGCCCGGAATTGCTGTGCTGACGGGCTGCGCCGGAACCTCGGCCAAGAGTTCGGACGAAATCGGCAGGCTGGGCGCGGAGCTGCTTTTGTCAGGCAGAATCAGCGAACAGGGCTACTCCACGGATTTCACACCTTATTTCCGTTAAGGCTGCTACCTATATTTCGGTGGTAATTGCGGGCTCTCTCGTTTATGGGAGCCCTGCCAGTTGGCCGGGCAGCCGCGCTTTACCAATGCCGAAAGGCGGTAGGGTGAGGAAAGTCCGGGCTCCACGGAAACACGGTGCCGGATAACGTCCGGCGAGGGCGACCTCAGGGAAAGTGCCACAGAAAGCAAACCGCCTGTCATGACAGGTAAGGGTGAAAGGGTGGGGTAAGAGCCCACCGCATCTCCGGCAACGGAAATGGCACGGTAAACCCCACCGGGAGCAAGACCGAATAGGGATGACGCGGCGGGCCGAAAGGCCCATCGGCCGGTTTCCAGGCCAGTCATCCGGGTGGGTTGCGTGAGGCAGCGTGCGAGCGCTGTCCCAGAGGAATGGCTGCCACGTTCCGGTTCACGCCGGAGCCATACAGAACCCGGCTTACAGGCCAACTGGCGATTACCTTCCGAGCTGCAAGAGGGCTCGGATTTTTACCTTAAGCCCTGAAACAAAGCGTTTTCAAGCCGGCATTAATGCGGCTATTGGATGTATTTTGATTCGGCACTACCACTGCGTGTCCATTGTTAAATGGCGATGCTAACCCTTTGTTAAACTTAACAGCTTATAAATGATTGATCATGCGCCCGTTGCGAAATGGGTGTATCCCATTGACGCCCATATGGTCCCATGCTATCCCAAATGCGCACTGCATCAGGGCAATCATTTGCCCATTTATCGCAAAGCAAAGGCGCCTTCCTCTCCGGAAGCGTCGGGTGGGGTTTGGCTCATCCGGCTTGCGAAGCTGTGCCTGATATTGGGAGTTTCGGGCGTTTCCATGATGTCCGGATCCCTGCGGGAACGGATGTTTCGTGTCATGAGCCGCTTCCTATCGAGCGCGACCAACAGGATCGATGCCAAGGGCAGGGTTTCCGTGCCTTCGGCATTCCGTTCCGTGCTGGCGCAGCGCAACGTCCAGGAGCTTTACTGCTTTCAGGACTTTGTGTTTCCGGCGATCAGCGTCGGCGGTCCGGATCTTCTCGAAAGGTTCGAACGGCAGATTGCTGCGGAAGATCCGTTTTCGCCGGATGCGAACGCGATGTCGCTTCTGATCCACGGAGGCGGTGTCTTCATGAAGCTCGACGCCGAGGGGCGGTTGATGGTGACGGATTTCATCCGCGACTTCACCGGCATCTCGGACGAGGTGGCCTTCGTTGGTCGGGCGGATCATTTTCAGCTTTGGCAGCCGCAGGCATTTCAGGCTGCGCAGGCGCAGGCACGAGGGGAGCGCAAGCTGGCGGGCAAGCGTTCCTGAAAGGACGAGGGAACGGAATGGCGGCGAATCCTGGCGGAGGTTCAACTGATGCCGGTGGCGGACCGGTTCGTCACATTCCGGTTCTTCTCGATGAAGTCGTTGGAGTACTGGCTCCCGCACCCGGCAAGCTCATCCTCGATGGTACATTTGGCGCGGGCGGCTATAGCTCTGCCATCCTTGCAGCCGGCGCCGACGTGATCGCACTCGATCGCGACCCGACGGCGATTGCGGCAGGGCAGGCGATGGTCGCCGCCCATGGCGGCCGACTTCGGCTCATCCATTCGCAATTCTCGCATCTGGCCGATCATGCGCCGAAGGGCGGGCTCGACGGCGTCGTGCTCGATATCGGCGTCTCTTCCATGCAGATCGATGAGGCCAAGCGCGGCTTCTCCTTCCAGAAGAACGGACCGCTCGACATGCGCATGTCGGCGGCCGGCGTTTCCGCCGCCGATGTCGTCAACCGTGCCAAGGTCGCCGATCTCATCCGCATTTTCCATTTTCTCGGTGAAGAGAATCAGGCGCCGCGCATTGCCCATGCCATCGAGAAGCGGCGCGAGGAAAAACCCTTCGAAACCACGCGCGATCTTGCCGGTCTCATCGAGCTGGTCACGCCGCGCAAGATGAAGGATAAGATCCATCCGGCAACGCGCGTCTTCCAGGCGCTCCGCATCTTCGTCAATGACGAGCTCGGGGAACTGGCGCAGGCGCTGTTTGCGGCGGAGCGGGCGCTGAAGCCCGGCGGGCGGCTCGTCGTCGTCACGTTTCATTCGCTCGAAGATCGCGTCGTCAAGAAGTTCTTTTCCGACCGCGCCGGCAAGGCATCAGGTTCGCGCCACCTGCCGGCCGCGCATGAGCGGCCGGCGACTTTTACGGCAATCGGCAAGCCGATGGTTTCGGCAAGCGAGGCGGAGGCCGAGGCCAATCCGCGCGCCCGCTCCGCCAAGCTGCGTGCCGGCCTCAGGACGGATGCCGCCGCCGAGGCGGCGGACATGTCGCTCTTCGGGTTTCCCAATCTTGCCACTCTCGGAAAGCTTGGAGGTTGATATGCTGAAGACGTTCGATCTCATGCTCATCGGCGTCATGACGGCAGCTGCCGCCGTGACCTACACCATTAAGCATCGGACTGAATTGAAGCTCGAGGAGGTGCATCGCCTCGAAGCCGAGATCAAGCTCGAGAAGGATACAATCGACCTTCTCAAGGCCGACTGGGCGCTTCAATCGCAGCCGAACCGGCTGGAGCGGCTGGTCAAGGCTTACAATGAAGAGCTGCAGCTGCAGCCGACGGAATCGACGGCGCTCGTGCATGCCAAGGAGTTGCCGATGCTGAAATCGGAGGTTCCCGTGCCTGATGTGACGGAGGCCAAGGCCAGCGCCAAAGGCGCGACCGAGGCCGATGCCAAGGACGCGACCGTGGCCAGCGCCAAAGGTGCTGGCGGTGCCGCCAAGGCGCAGCCCGTTCCGACGCCCGCCCCGCGCGGTGGCGTACAGCAGCATGGCGTTGTGGAAGGCGAGGCAGACGAGATCGAAACGGGGTCGGTGGAATAATGTCGTTTCTTTCCCGCATCATGGTCCTGAAGAGCCAGGCGCATTTTTCCGCCGGCGTCTATAACCGCTTCGGCGGCCCATCCGCCGGTCTGGCGATCGAGGGCTCGCGCAAGAAAAAGTCCGGGCAGGCGAAAAGCCGTGTCGGTCTGCTGATCATGGGTTTCATGGGCGTCTACGCCGTCATCGGCGGCCGCCTGGTCGAATATGCGATGAAGGATCAGGAGGTCGTCTCCAGCATTCTGCCGCCCGATCGGCTGATGGCCTCGCGCCCCGACATTCTCGACCGCAACGGCGAGGTGCTGGCGACCGACATCCGTACCGTCTCGCTGTTTGCCGAGCCGAACAAGATCGTCGATCCCGACGAAGCGGTCGAGAAGCTTGCAACGGTTCTACCCGAGCTCGACGTCAAGGACACCTACAAGAAGCTCTCGGTCAAGACATCGCATTTTGCCTGGCTGCGCCGGCAACTGACACCGAAGCAGCAGAGCCAGATCCTGGCGCTCGGGATTCCCGGCATCGGCTTTCGTCCGGAAAAACGCCGTTTCTATCCCGGCGGGGCGACCGCCGCGCACATCCTCGGTTATGTCAACATCGACAACCGCGGCGTCGCCGGCATGGAGAAATTTATCGACGATCAGGGGCTCGCCGATCTCGCTTCGGTCGGCATGACCAGCGACCAGCCGCTGGAGCCGGTGCGGCTGTCGATCGATCTGCGGGTGCAGAACATCGTCCGGGACGCCGTCGTCAACGCCGTCAACAATTTCCAGTCCAAGGGCGCTGGCGCCGCTGTTATCGACGTCCACACCGGGGAAGTGCTGGGCATGGCATCGGCGCCGGACTTCGATCCGAACAATCCGCAGGAGGGCGCCAAGGAAGGCTGGCTCAACCGGATGACCAACGGCACCTTCGAAATGGGGTCGACGTTCAAGACCTTCTCGCTGGCGATGGCGCTCGACAGCGGCAAGGTGAAGATGTCCGACACCTTCGATGCCAGCAAGCCGATCTATATCGGCGGCTTCACCATCCATGACTTTCACGGGCAGCGCCGGTGGCTGACTGTTCCCGAAATCTTCCAGTATTCCTCCAACATCGGCACTGCGCGGGTCATCGATCTCGTCGGCATCGATTCGCAAAAGGACTATCTGACCAAGCTCGGCCTTCTCACAAAAATGCAGACCGAACTGCCCGAAGTAAAAATGCCGAGCCAGCCGCGCGTCTGGAAGAAGATCAATTCGATCACGATTTCCTTCGGCCACGGTGTTTCGACGACCGCGCTGCAGACCGGCGTGGCGGCGGCGGCTCTCGTCAACGGCGGCAAGCTGATCGAGCCGACATTCCTGCCGCGCACGCGCGAACAGGCCGATCAGATCGCCACGCAGGTCCTTAAAAAGTCGACCAGCGACGCGGTTCGCTATCTCCTCGATTTCAACGGCTATAAGGGTTCCGGGCGCGTGGCCCGCGTGCCGGGCTTCGGCGTCGGCAGCAAGACCGGCACCGCCGACAAGGTGGTGAACGGGCGCTATTCCTCGACGCTGAACTTCAATTCCTTCATCGCCGCCTTCCCGATCGACAACCCCAAATATGCCGTCATCACCTTCTGCGACGAGCCGAAAACCGGCGAAAAGCAGTATGGCGGAACGATATCCGCCGGTACTGCCGGCCCGATCGCGCGCGAGATCATCCGCCGCGCCGCGCCCATTCTCGGCATCGAGCCGAAATTTGGGGAGGGCGGATCGGCCTTGCTGGTGTCTTATTGAGCGTGAATGAATATCGGCGCCGATTCGCGAGGGGTGAACCGGCTTCAAGAGAGAAAAGTGCATTCGATGAAATTGCGAGATCTGGCCGGAGATCAGTTTCCGGAACTTGAAGCACAGCTCGAAGGCCCGGCAGGCTTGCTTGATATTTCAGGCCTGTCTTCGGACAGCCGCAAAGTGGAGCCGGGCAATGCCTTCGTCGCCGTCGCCGGCACCAAGGCGGATGGCGCGGGCTTTATTGCGGACGCTGCCGGCCGGGGTGCGGCCGTGGCGATCGCTTCCCAAGCCGTCGAGGCTTCGATCCCGGTGGTTGTTGTCAAGGAGCCGCGCCGCTTCCTGTCCGTCGCCGCCTCGCATTTCTACGGCAGGCAGCCCGAGATCATGGTCGCCGTCACCGGCACGGCGGGCAAGACTTCCGTCGCTTCTTTCACCAGGCAGATTTGGGCGCATGCGGGCCATGCGGCCGCGATGATCGGCACGACAGGCGTTGTTTCACCGACACGCAACGAATATGGCGCGCTGACGACACCGGATCCGATGTCGCTGCACAAACTGCTGGCGGAGCTTGCCGACGAAGGCGTGACGCATGCATCGATGGAGGCTTCGAGCCACGGTCTCGACCAATCCCGGCTTGACGGCGTGAAGCTTGCGGCGGCCGCCTTCACCAATCTCGGCCGCGACCACATGGATTATCATCCCACGATCGAAGACTATATGGCCGCCAAGATGCGGCTTTTCGATAAGCTTCTGCCGAAGGGCTCGCCGGCCGTCATTTTTGCCGACGACCCATGGTCCGTGCAGGCGATCCAGGCGGCGGCCGACGCCGGCCATGACGTCCGCACCGTCGGACGCAAGGGCGACTATCTCGCGCTGAAACGGGTCGAGCATTTCCGCCATAAGCAGACGGCAGAGATCCATATCGGCGACGAGATTTTCGAGGTGGACATCCCACTGGCTGGCGATTTCCAGGTTGCTAACGCGCTGGTCGCGGCAGGCCTTGCCATGTCGACCGGCGTCGAGCCGAAGGTTGCGATGGCCGCGCTCGAGAAACTCGTCGGCGCGTCCGGCCGTCTCGAACTCGTCGGCCACAGCAAGGACGGCGCGCTCGCCTATGTCGATTATGCCCACAAGCCGGATGCGCTGGAAAACGTGCTGAACTCGGTCAGGCCCTTCACGACGGGCCGCGTCGTCGTCGTCTTCGGCTGCGGGGGCGACCGCGACCGCGGCAAGCGGCCGATCATGGGCGAAATCGCCTGCCGCCTTGCCGATGTCGTTATCGTCACCGACGATAATCCGCGGTCGGAGGAGCCGGCTTCGATCCGGGCGGAAATCATGGCGGCCGCACCTTGTGCCTCGGAAATCGCCGATCGCGCCAAGGCCATTCGCGAGGCGGTCGGCATGCTGAAATCAGGCGATACGCTGATCGTCGCCGGCAAGGGACATGAAGAAGGGCAGACGATCGGGAGCGTCACATTGCCGTTCTCCGATCACGCGGAGGTACGCAAGGCCTTGGAGGAATTGAAATCTTGAGCTGGCTCTGGACGACCGAAGACATGATCGCAGCTATGGCGGGGCGCCCCTTCGGCACGCCGCCTGAAGGCATCACCGGCATTTCCATCGACAGCCGCTCGATCAATCCGGGCGAAGCCTTCTTCGCAATCAAGGGCGATCGCGTCGACGGTCACGACTATGCGTCGATGGCAATGGCGAACGGCGCTGCCCTTCTCGTCGTCAGCGAAGCGAGGCTTCCCGCCATGGGCCGCCTGACGGTGCCGATGATCGTCGTCGACGACGTGCTCGCAGCACTCGGGCGTCTGGGTCAGGCGTCCCGCGAGCGCTCGCGTGCAAAGATCATCGCCGTCACCGGTTCGGTCGGCAAAACGACAACCAAGGAGATGCTGCGGCATGTGCTGTCGCCGTCGGGAAAGGTGCATGCCTCCGTCGCCTCCTTCAACAATCATTGGGGCGTGCCGCTGACGCTGGCGCGCATGCCTGACGATACGGATTACGGCGTCTTCGAAGTCGGGATGAACCATCCCGGCGAGATCCGGCCGCTGGTGGCGATGATCCGTCCCGATGTTGCCGTGATCACGACGATCGCCCCGGCCCACCTCGGCAATTTCAAGAGTATCAAGGAGATCGCTGCCGCCAAGGCCGAGATCTTCGAGGGGCTCGAACCCGGCGGCCATGTCGTGCTCAACCGCGACAACGACCAGTTCAATTTCCTCGACCGCACGGCACAGTCGCTCGGCATCGAGCATATCCATTCCTTCGGCCAGCATGCCAAAGCCGAATACCGGCTCGCGGAATTCAACGGCTCCGACGAGAATTCGACGCTGTGGCTGACGATCGACGGCGAGACACTGGAGGTGGCGCTCGGCGCTCCCGGTCGCCATATCGCCGAAAACGCGCTGGCGGCACTCGGAGTCATCAGGATCGTCGGCGCCGACATGCAGAAGGCGATCGAGGCGCTTGCGACGCTGAAGCCGGAAAAGGGCAGGGGCAAACGCCACCGGCTCTCAGTCGGCGGCGGTAACGGCAACTTCACGCTGATCGACGAAAGTTACAATGCCAACCCCGCTTCGATGCGCGCGGCGATCGCGCTGCTCGCGGCCGCCGAGCCGACCGGCCGCGGACGGCGCATCGCCGTGCTCGGCGATATGCTGGAGATGGGCGAATATTCGCAGAAGGTTCACACGGATCTCGCTGGTCCGCTTCTTGCTGCCGGCATCGAACATGTCTGGCTCGCGGGAGCCGAGATGGCTGCCCTAAAGGAATCATTACCGGAAAGCGTCCATGTCGAATATCGCGAGAACACGGACGATTTGGCGAAATACATACTGGATTCGGTCGCACCTGGCGACGTGTTGATGGTGAAATCGTCTCTGGGCATCGGTTTCGGCAAGATCGTCGCCGCGCTCCTTGACAAGTTCCCGGCATTTTCCGACACGCAACGCGAACTTTGACCGGGTAATAAGGGGCCCTGAATGCTGATCTGGCTTGTCGAACTGTCGGAATATTTCAAATTTCTGAACTTGTTCAGATATATCACCTTCCGCACGGGCGCCGCTCTCTTCACCTCCGCACTGATCGTCTTCCTGTTCGGGCCGACGATCATCAATTCGCTGCGCATCCGCCAGGGCAAGGGCCAGCCCATCCGCGCCGACGGGCCGCAGACGCATTTCAAAAAGGCCGGCACGCCAACGATGGGCGGGCTGATGATCCTTGCCGGCATCGTCGGCGCGTCACTTCTCTGGGCCGATCTTTCCAACGTCTATGTCGTCGCGACGCTGCTGGTGACGCTGGGCTTCGGCGCAATCGGCTTCTATGACGATTATCTCAAGGTGACGAAGCAGAGCCATAAGGGCTTTTCCGGCAAGGCGCGGCTCGGCATCGAGTTCGCCATCGCCGGCATTGCCGTCTATTTCATGATGCGCACCGCTCTTGCCTCGGGGGCGGCCGGCTCGACTTTTGGTTCCTCGATCGCCTTTCCCTTTTTCAAGGACTTCCTGATCGATATCGGCATCATGTTCGTCGTCTTCGGCGGTTTCGTGATCGTCGGCGCTGGCAATGCCGTCAATCTGACGGATGGTTTGGATGGGCTTGCCATTGTGCCGGTGATGATCGCCGCCGCCTCGTTCGGTGTCATCGCCTATCTCGCCGGCAATGTCGTGTTTGCAAACTACCTGCAGATCAATTTCGTCCCCGGCACCGGCGAACTTGCCGTCGTGCTCGGTGCCGTCATCGGCGCCGGCCTCGGCTTCCTTTGGTTCAACGCGCCGCCGGCCGCCATCTTCATGGGCGACACCGGGTCGCTGGCGCTCGGCGGCACGATCGGCACGGTCGCCGTCGCCACCAAGCACGAAATCGTCATGGCGATCATCGGCGGTCTGTTCGTCATGGAGACGCTGTCGGTCATCATCCAGGTCGGGTTCTTCAAGATGACCGGCCGGCGCGTCTTCCTGATGGCGCCGATCCATCATCACTTCGAGAAGAAGGGCTGGACCGAGAGCCAGGTGGTGATCCGCTTCTGGATCATCGCCGTCGGCCTTGCCATGCTTGGCCTCTCGACGCTGAAGCTCAGGTGAGGCCGCGATGATTCCGGTCACGACGCTCAAGGACAAGAAGGTCGCGCTCTTCGGGCTCGGCGGCTCCGGTTTTGCCACCGCCCGCGCGCTGATATCAGGCGGCGCCGACGTGACCGCCTGGGACGACAATCCCGACAGCGTCGCCAAGGCTTCGGCGGAAGGCATCCGAACGCAGGACCTGCACAGCATCGACTGGAGCGAGCAGGCGCTGTTCGTGCTGTCGCCCGGCGTGCCGCTCACCCATCCGAAGCCGCACTGGACGGTGGATCTGGCACGCGCCGCCGGCGTCGATATTGTGGGCGACGTCGAGCTTTTCGTGCGTGAGCGACGCGCCCATGCGCCGGATTGCCCGTTCATCGCCATCACAGGCACTAACGGCAAATCGACGACGACGGCGCTGATCGCCCATATCCTGAAATCGTCAGGCTACGATACGCAGCTCGGCGGCAATATCGGCACGGCGGTGCTGACGCTCGATCCGCCAAAAGCGGGGCGTTATTTCGTCGTCGAGTGTTCTTCCTATCAGATCGATCTGGCGCCGACGCTGAACCCTTCGGCCGGCATCCTGCTCAACCTGACACCCGATCATCTCGACCGTCATGGCACCATGCAGCATTATGCCGACGTCAAGGAAAGGCTGGCTGCCGGCAGCGATGTCGCGGTCATCGGCATCGACGATAGCCATTCGGCGCTGATCGCCGATCGCATCGAGCGGGCAGGCGTCAAGGTGGTCCGCATCTCGCGCCGGAGTGTGGTGGCCGAGGGGATCTATGCCGAGGGCGCCAGGCTGATCCAGGCCGCCGGCGGCGCCATGCTGCCCTTTGCGGATCTCGACGGAATCCAGACGCTGCGGGGCAGCCATAATGCTCAGAATGCCGCCGCCTCAGTCGCCGCCTGCCTTGCGGTCGGCGTTTCCGCCGACGACATCCGCGCCGGTCTTGCCTCGTTCCCCGGCCTCAAACACCGCATGCAACCGGTCGGCAGGCGCGGCCGCGTCGTCTTCGTCAACGATTCCAAGGCGACGAACGCCGATGCGGCAGCACCCGCCCTTTCGAGCTATGATCGCATCTACTGGATTGCCGGCGGCCTGCCGAAATCCGGCGGCATCACGACGCTCGCGCCCTATTTCCCGCGCATCGCCAAGGCCTATCTGATCGGCGAGGCGGCGGCGGAATTCGCAGCGACCCTCGGCGAAGCCGTGCCCTATGAGATCTCCGGCACGCTGGAGCGGGCGGTTGCGCATGCGGCAGCCGATGCCGAGCGCGACGAGGCTGCCGCTTCCGCCGTGATGTTATCCCCGGCTTGCGCAAGCTTCGACCAGTATAAGAACTTCGAAGTCAGGGGCGATGCCTTCGTCAGCCACGTGGCCGCACTTGACGGAATAGCGATGCTGATCGGTCCGGCAACAGGAGAGATATGACATGGTAAGCCGCGCGGAACGTGGGCCTCTGGCCGATTGGTTCTGGACCATCGACCGCTTCTTCCTGGCAATGTTCATCTTTCTGATGGGCATCGGCTTCATGCTGTCGTTTGCCGCATCTCCCGCGGTTGCCGAACGTATCGGGCTTGAGCCGTTCCATTTCGTCAAGCGCCATGCGGCCTTCATGATCCCCTCGATCGCCGTGATGCTCGGGCTGTCGTTCCTGACGCCGCGCCAGGTGCGGCGCACCGCGATCCTGCTGCTGATCATCTCGCTCGCGATGATGGTGCTGGTGCTGTTCGTCGGGCAGGAGGTCAAGGGCGGCAGGCGCTGGATCTGGATCGCCGGGCTTTCCATCCAGCCGTCGGAATTCATGAAGCCGGCTTTCGTCGTCGTCTGCGCCTGGCTGTTTGCCGAGCATGCACGCCAGCCGGAAATTCCCGGCAATCTCTTCGCCATCATCCTGTTCGGCATCGTCGCCGCCCTTCTCGTTGCGCAGCCGGATCTCGGCCAGACCATCCTGACGACGGCCGTCTGGGGCGGCATGTTCTTCATGGCCGGCATGCCGTGGATCTGGATCATGCTGCTCGGTATCGGCGGCGCCGGCGGTCTGCTCAGCGCCTATTACGTCTTTCCGCACGTTGCCGGCCGAATAGACAAGTTCATGACCGGCGAGGGCGACACGTTCCAGATCGACACTGCGCGCGAGGCGATCATCCGCGGCAGCTGGTTCGGCCAGGGACCGGGCGAGGGCGTCGTCAAGCGCATCATCCCTGATGCCCACACCGACTTCATCTTCTCGGTCGCGGCCGAGGAGTTCGGCATCGTCTTCTGCATGGCGCTCGTTGCGCTGTTTACGGTGCTGGTGCTGCGTGGTCTGTCGCATGCCTATCGCGAGCGCAACGATTTCAACCGCTTTGCCGTCGCCGGCCTGGTGCTGCAGATGGGCATCCAGTCGATCATCAATATCGGCGTCAATCTTGAGCTGCTGCCGGCCAAGGGCATGACGCTGCCGCTGATTTCCTATGGCGGTTCGTCGATGGTGGCGATCTGCGTCACCGCCGGCTTCATCCTGGCGCTGACGCGCCATCGACCGGAAAAGCGCGCGCAGGACCGGAGCCTCTTCCGCGTCCCGCACGGCATGCCGGCGGAGTAGAAGATTATGGGCAAAGGCATCGTGCTGCTTGCCGCCGGGGGAACCGGCGGCCATGTGTTCCCGGCGGAGGCACTGGCCTTCAAGCTGAAGGAGCGCGGCTATTCGGTGCATCTCGTGACCGACAGCCGCGCCGAGCGTTATGCCGGCAAGTTCCCGGCCGAGGAAATTCATGTGGTGCCGTCGGCGACGATCGGTTCGAAGAACCCTGTTGCCGTTGCCCGCTCGCTCTGGACGCTCTGGAGCGGCATGCGCGCGGCTAAGAGACTGATCCAACAGCTGAAGCCGGTCGTCGTCGCCGGCTTCGGCGGTTATCCCACCGTGCCGCCGCTGCTGGCCGCCACCCGGCTGGGCGTGCCTGCGATGATCCATGAGCAGAATGCCGTTATGGGCCGCGCCAACAAGGCGCTCGCGACCCGCGTGCAGGGCATTGCCGGCGGATTCCTGCCGGAGGGGGGCGCTATCTACCCCGACAAGACGGTGACGACGGGCAATCCGGTCCGCCCGGCGATCATTGCCGCGGCCGAGGTGCCTTATACGCCGTCGCATCCGGGCGAGGCTTTCAATCTCGTCGTCTTCGGCGGCAGCCAGGGGGCGCAGTATTTCTCCAAGGCGCTGCCGACGGCGATCAGCCTGCTCGATGATGCGCTGCGCGTGCGCCTGCGCATCACCCAGCAGGTGCGCCCCGAGGATATGGAGATGGTCAGCGGCTGCGTCGCCAAGCTGGAGATGGGAGCCGATATCGCGCCCTTCTTCACCGATATGGCGGAGCGGCTGGCGAAGGCGCATCTGGTGATCTGCCGCTCCGGCGCCTCTACGGTCTCGGAAATCTCCGTCATCGGGCGCCCAGCCATTCTGGTGCCCTATCCGCATGCGCTCGACCATGATCAGGCGGCGAATGCCGCTTCATTGGCTGCGACCGGTGGGGCGAAGGTGATTCCTCAATCCGAACTTTCGCCTGAGCGCATCGCCTCTATACTGGGCCATGTGATGAACGATCCGGAGAAGCTCTCGCACATGGCGGCGGCGGCGAAGCTCGCCGGGAAACCCGATGCGGCGAACTTGCTTGCCGATATGGTTGAGGCTATTGCCGCAGGCAAGACAGTCTCAGAATTCAAGAGGACACGCGCATGAAACTGCCGAAGGCGATCGGTCTCGTCCATTTCATCGGCATTGGCGGCATCGGCATGAGCGGCATTGCCGAAGTGCTGCACAATCTCGGCCATAAGGTGCAGGGATCGGATCAGTCAGACAGCGCCAATGTCCAGCGCCTTCGTGACAAAGGCATCGAGGTCTTCGTCGGCCACCGAGCCGAAAACCTGGGTGACGCGGAGGTCGTCGTCGTTTCGACGGCAATCAAGAAGAGCAATCCAGAGCTTATCGCCGCGCGTGAAAAGCTGCTGCCAGTGGTGCGCCGCGCCGAAATGCTCGCCGAGCTGATGCGTTTCCGCAATGCGATCGCCATCGGCGGCACCCATGGCAAGACGACGACAACCTCGCTGGTCGCAACGCTGCTCGAGGCCGGCGGGCTTGACCCGACCGTCATCAATGGCGGGATCATCAATGCCTACGGCACCAATGCCCGCATGGGCGAGGGCGAGTGGATGGTGGTCGAGGCCGACGAATCCGACGGCACCTTCCTGAAGCTTCCGGCGGATGTCGCCGTCATCACCAATATCGATCCCGAGCATCTCGATCACTACGGCAATTTCGATGCGGTGCGCGCCGCCTTCCGTCAATTCGTCGAGAACGTGCCGTTTTACGGCTTCGGCGTCATGTGTCTCGACCATCCCGAGGTGCAATCGCTGGTCGGCCGCATCGAGGACCGTAAGATCATCACCTATGGCGAGAACCCGCAGGCCGATGTGCGCTTCAAGAATGTGCGCATCGATGGCACGCGCTCGATCTTCGACGTGGAAATCCGCCGCCGCCGCACCGGTCAGGTGATTGAGCTCAAGGGGCTGGTCATGCCGATGCCCGGCCGCCACAATATATCAAACGCGACGGCGGCGATCGCGGTCGCCAACCGGCTCGGCATATCGAGCGCCGATATCGCCAAGGGGCTTGCCTCCTTCGGCGGCGTCAAGCGCCGCTTCACGCTGACCGGCGAATGGAACGGGGTGCAAATCTTCGACGACTACGGCCACCACCCCGTCGAGATCAAAGCGGTGCTGCGCGCGGCCCGCGAAGCGTGCAAAGGACGTATCATCGCCGTCCATCAGCCGCATCGCTACAGCCGTCTTTCGAGCCTGTTCGAAGAATTCGCCGCCTGCTTCAATGATGCCGACAGCATTTTCCTGGCGCCCGTCTATGCGGCAGGTGAGGATCCGATCGAAGGCACGGATTCGATGTCGCTGGTTTCGCGCATCAAATCCGGCGGTCATCGCGACGCCCGGTTCCTCGCTTCGGCGGAGCTTCTGCCGCAGATGGTTGCGGAGGTTGCAAAGCCTGGCGATTTCGTGGTTCTGTTGGGGGCTGGAAGTATCACATCCTGGGCGGCGGCGCTGCCCAAGCAACTGGAAGGCCTATCGGGAAAGTCCGCATGAAACAGGTGAATGGGGAAAAGCTTCTCGCGTCTCTCGGAGACGGTGTAAAGGATATCCGCGGCCGTATCACGCCGGATGCCCCCATGGATCGCGTCACTTGGTTCAGGGCCGGGGGCTTGGCCGAGCTGATGTTCCAGCCGCATGACATCGACGATCTCATAGCCTTCCTGAAGATCTTGCCGGAAGAGGTACCGCTGACGGTGGTCGGCGTCGGCTCCAACATCCTCGTGCGCGACGGCGGCATTCCCGGCGTCGTACTACGCCTGTCGGCCAAGGGGTTCGGCTTCGTCGAGCTTGCCGGAGAAAACCGCATCCTCGCCGGCGCCATCTGCCCTGACAAACACGTAGCGGCGATGGCGATGGACAACGGCATCGGCGGCTTCCATTTCTTCTACGGCATTCCGGGCGGCATCGGCGGCGCTGCACGCATGAATGCCGGCGCCAACGGCGTCGAGACGCGTGAGCGGGTCATCGAGGTCAATGCCGTCGATCGCAAGGGCAACAAGCATGTGCTTTCCAATGCGGAGATGGGCTATTCCTATCGGCATTCAAAGGCGCCCGCCGATCTGATCTTCACCTCGGTGCTTTTCGAGGGCTATCCGGAAGATCGCGCCCAGATCCGCGCCGAAATGGACGCGGTGCGCAGTCACCGCGAGACGGTGCAGCCGATTCGCGAAAAGACCGGCGGCTCGACCTTCAAGAACCCGCCCGGCCATTCGGCCTGGAAGCTGATCGACGAGGCAGACTGCCGCGGCCTCGTAATCGGCGGCGCGCAGATGTCTTCGCTTCACTGCAACTTCATGATCAACATGGGGCAGGCGACCGGCTACGATCTCGAATATCTCGGCGAACAGGTGCGCCGCGAGGTCTTCGAGAAAAAGGGCATCAAGCTCGAATGGGAAATCAAACGTCTGGGCGTCTTCATGCCCGGCCGCGAAGTCCGCCCGTTCCAGGGGGTCACCAGCGAATAGCGATTACTTCACTGCCAGTTCCAACCCCTCGCGCGAGGTGACGATGGGCGACCAGCCGAGAACGTTCCGCGCCTGGGATATGTCGACCTGCAGCGAACAGCAAAGGCGCTGGTAGACGGCTTCCTTCCCGACCGCCTTCGCCGCCATGTGCAGCAGCGCGGGCGGGAGGGGGACCAGCATCGGCTTGACGCCGAGCCCCGCGGCAATTCCTCTGATGAGCTCCGGCGTCGAGAGATCCTCACCGTCTCCGGCAAGGAATATCTCGCCTTCGGCTGCGGGATGGGCCGTGCAGGTGATGATAAGATCGACGAGATTTTGCACCGCGACCAATGTGCGGCGGTTTTTCAGCGAAGCGAATGGGAGCGGGAGTTTCTTGCGGACAAGGTTGACGAGCAGGGCGAAATTACCGCGTGCGCCGGGGCCATAGACCAGCGGCGGGCGGATGATGACCACCTCCAAGCCAGTGCGTGCTGCGATCTCACGCAGGCCGATTTCGCTTTCCAGCTTCGAAATGCCGTAGGGATCGATCGGCTTCGGCGCGTCGTCGTGGCGGAACGGCCGATCATTCTCTTCCCCGTTGACCTTGATGGTGCTGACGAAGACGAATCTCTTCACGCCCGCGCGGGCCGCCTGTTCGGCGAGATTGAGCGTCGCGGCGGTGTTGACCCGGCGAAATTCCGCAAGCGGATCGGCTGCGTGGTCATTCATGATGTGAACGCGGGCGGCGAGATGGATGATGACGTCGACGCCTTCAAGTGCTGCTGCCCAGTCGCTGCTCTCGGTTATTTCAATCGGAAAATGCCTGATATCGGGCGGAAAGGCGGAGGTCTGGGATCTCGTGGTGACCACAAGGTCGCAAATCTTCTCTGCCTGCAGCCGTTTGACAAGCGGACTACCGACGAAGCCGGCGGCGCCGGTGACGAGGCATCGCATGATCTTCTCCCTGCTCATCCATGGGCCTTCGCTAACCGGAAGTGGCGTTGGCATCAATAAAAAAGCGGCGACGGCCGGGTGCTTGACGCTCTCGCATTAATCAAATCGAGGTGCCGTCCGCCGCCTCACTGTTGCCCGTATCCGGCTGAGAGATGGCATTCGATTCGCTGGCGGATTCCATCGCGGTTGAGCGCGATTCGATATGTCATTGAACGCATGGGATTTTTCGCCTGCGCTCGGGCTGATTTCCGGGCGGCGCGTCGAAATGGTGGCACAATGAGCAAAAGGTAAAGGCCGGCGGAGTTCCGGGCCAAGAGTTAACGAAAGTAAACACTTCATTAACCATAATGATGCTCTAATGCATGCGAGGTCGGATAAAGGCCGGAAACGGCGCGGACAGCTTCGCGCAAGCGTCGATTTCGAAAGTGGAAGTTATTTTTGGGGGTGTTGATGAGTCGCAAGCATGTTGCTGTCCTGATGGGCGGATTTTCCTCGGAAAGGCCTGTCAGCCTTTCCTCGGGAAAGGCTTGCGCAGAGGCCCTCGAAGCCGAAGGCTTCCAGGTGACGGCGATCGACGTCGCCCGCGACGTTTCCGAGAAGCTTGCGGCACTGAAGCCCGACGTCGTCTTCAATGCGCTTCATGGGCCCTTCGGTGAGGATGGCACCATCCAGGGCATCCTCGAATATCTCGAGATCCCTTACACGCATTCGGGCGTGCTCGCTTCGGCGCTGGCGATGGACAAAGACAAGGCGAAGCGTGTTGCTGCCGCTGCTGGCATTCCGGTCGCCGAATCACAGGTGATCAATCGGTTCGTCTTTCCCTCGGTGCATCCGATAAAGCCGCCTTATGTGGTAAAGCCGGTGCGTGAGGGGTCCAGCTTCGGTGTCGTCATCGTCACCGAAGATCAGGCGCATCCGCCGCAGGTCGTGAGCTCCCCCGAGTGGCGCTATGGTGACGAAGTGCTTGTCGAACGCTATGTCTACGGCCGCGAACTGACTTGCGGCGTCATGGGCGACACTCCGCTCGGCGTGACCGAGGTGGTGCCGCAGGGACACAATTTCTATGATTACGACTCCAAGTATGCTGCGGGTGGTTCAAAACACGTCATCCCGGCAAAAATTTCACCGAATATTTACCAAAAAATACAAACATTGGCCCTAAGGGCGCATCAGGCAATCGGTTGTCGCGGCGTCAGTCGGTCCGACTTTCGTTACGACGATCGTTTCTCCGAAGACGGCGAAATCATCTGGCTGGAGGTCAACACCCAGCCCGGCATGACTCCAACCTCGCTCGTGCCCGAAATGGCCGGTCATGCCGGCTATTCCTTTGGTCAATTTCTCCGGTGGATGGTGGAGGACGCGTCTTGTTTGCGTTGACGGTCAAGAGGATAGGGCGCCCCAGCGTGCTTCCGGTCATGGAAGCCGAAGAGCGGTTCGTGCTGCCGCGTCCGCTGCGCCGCATCACGCGTTTCCTGATCAGCCTCGGCAGCGGCCGCATCTACATTCCGGCGCATACGGGCACGGTCTCGGCACTCGCTTTCCTGACTGCGACGGGCCTCTACGGCATGTCGCTCGGCGGCCATACGGAAGCGGTCGCGCAGGCCACGACGACGGCCGCCGGCTTTGCGATCGAGGACGTCAAGGTCTCCGGCAATTCCGAAACTTCCGAAATCGAGATCCTGCAGCTGATCGGCCTCGACGGCACGACCTCGCTGGTCGCGCTCGATGTCGATGCGGCTCGTCGGAAGATCGCGCATCTGCCCTGGGTCGAGAATGTCGAGGTCCGCAAGGTCTACCCGAAGACGATCGAAGTGAAGCTGAAGGAGCGCCAGGCCTATGCGATCTGGCAGCACGGCCAGGAGCTCTCTCTCATCGAAAAGAACGGCAGCGTCATTGCGCCGCTGCGCGACAATAAGTTCTCGGCGCTGCCGCTCGTTGTCGGTCGCGATGCGGAAACGGCGGCGGCTTCGCTTGATGACGCCTTCTCGAAATGGCCCGATGTGAAGGCCCGCGTGAAGGCCTATGTCTGGATTTCGGGCCGCCGGTGGGATTTGCACATGGATAACGGCGTCGTCGTCAAGCTGCCGGAAGACGGCATCGACCAGGCGCTGGCGACGCTTTCGAAGTTCGACAAGCAGCATCAGCTGCTGGAGCGGGATATCGCCGCGGTCGACCTGAGATTGCCTGACCGAACCGCGATCCAGCTGACGCCGGAAGCGGCGATCCGCAGGCAGGCGGCGGTGACGGAGCGTACGAAAGAATTGAAGAAGTCGGGGCAGAATATATGAGCTTGTTCGGTTCATCCCATTTTGGACTGCCGCGCCTGAAGCCGCTTTCGTCGAAGCGGTCACATATCGTTTCGGTGCTCGACATCGGCTCGACCAAGGTCGTCTGCATGATCGGCCGGCTGACGCCGCGCGAGGAAAGCCAGATCCTGCCGGGCCGCACGCACAATATCGAGATCATCGGCATCGGCCATCAGCGCTCCCGCGGCATCAAGACCGGCGTCATTGCCGATCTCGACGCTCTGGAAGGCGTCATTCGTCTCGCCGTCGATGCGGCGGAGCGCATGGCGGGGCTGACCGTCGAAAGCCTGATCGTCAATCTGACGGCCGGCCGCCTCGGCAGCGACATCTATACCGCGACGATCGATCTCGGCGGCCAGGAAGTCGAACTCAACGATCTGAAAAAAGTACTGTCGGCTGCCTGCCAGCAGTCGCTGCGCCAGGACCGTTCGGTACTGCATTCACTGGCGACCGGCTTCTCGCTCGACGGCGAGCGCGGCATCCGCGATCCGCTGGCGATGTACGGCGATGCACTCGGCGTCGACATGCATGTCGTCACAGCGGAGCGTTCGGCGCTGAAGAACCTCGAGCTCAGCGTCAACCGCGCGCATCTGTCGGTCGAGGGCATCGTCGCGACCCCTTATGCGTCGGGCCTTGCCGCTCTCGTCGATGACGAGGTTGAGCTCGGCTGCGCCGCGATCGACATGGGCGGCGGCACGACCACGATCTCGGTTTTTGCCGAGGGCAAGCTCGTTCACACCGACGCCGTCGGCCTCGGTGGCCATCACGTCACCACCGATCTGGCGCGCGGCCTTTCGACCCGTATCGAGGATGCGGAGCGGCTGAAGGTGGTGCATGCCTCCGCGCTTTCGAATTCCTCCGACGAGCGCGAGCTGATTTCGATCCCGCCGATCGGCGAAGACGATCGCGACCAGCCGTCGCAGGTGCCGCGGGCCCTGGTCTCGCGCATCGTATCGGCGCGAATCGAAGAGACGATGGAACTGATTCGCGACCGCATCCAGCGCTCCGGCTTCAGTCCAATCGTCGGCAAACGTGTCGTGCTGACCGGCGGAGCGAGCCAGCTGACCGGGCTTGCCGAGGTGGCGCGGCGCATCCTTGCCCGCAACGTCCGCATCGGCCGCCCGATGGGCGTTTCGGGGTTGCCGACGGCGGCCAAGGGCCCGGCCTTTTCGACGGCCGTCGGACTGATGATCTATCCGCAGGTCGCGGACATGGAGACACATGCGTCACAGAGCGGTCTGCTCATGTCGCTTGGGGGAAATAACAGCCGCATAGCCCGGATGGGTCAGTGGCTGAAGGAAAGCTTCTGAAATTCGAGTAATTGGCCGGCGTGGCGATGCGGCCAGAGAGAGAAGGAACAGGTACCATGACCATCAAGCTGCAAAAGCCTGACATCACAGAGCTGAAGCCGCGCATCACCGTGTTCGGCGTCGGTGGCGGTGGCGGCAACGCCGTCAACAACATGATCACCGCCGGCCTGCAGGGCGTCGACTTCGTCGTCGCCAACACCGATGCGCAGGCGCTGACCATGACGAAGGCCGAGCGCATCATTCAGCTCGGCGTCAACGTCACCGAAGGCCTCGGTGCCGGTTCGCAGCCGGAAGTCGGTCGTGCGGCCGCAGAAGAATGCATCGACGAGATCGTCGATCACCTGAATGGCACGCATATGTGCTTCGTCACTGCCGGCATGGGCGGCGGCACCGGCACGGGCGCTGCTCCGGTCGTCGCACAGGCGGCCCGCAACAAGGGCATCCTGACGGTCGGCGTCGTCACCAAGCCCTTCCATTTCGAAGGCGGACGCCGCATGCGCCTGGCCGAGATGGGCATCCAGGAACTGCAGAAGTCTGTCGACACGCTGATCGTCATTCCGAATCAGAACCTCTTCCGCATTGCCAACGACAAGACAACCTTCGCCGACGCTTTCGCCATGGCCGACCAGGTTCTCTATTCGGGCGTTGCCTGCATCACAGACCTGATGGTGAAGGAAGGCCTCATCAACCTCGACTTCGCCGACGTCCGCTCGGTGATGCGCGAAATGGGCCGCGCGATGATGGGTACCGGCGAAGCCTCCGGCTCCGGCCGCGCGCTGCAGGCGGCCGAGGCTGCCATCGCTAACCCGCTGCTCGACGAAACCTCGATGAAGGGCGCTCAAGGACTGCTGATCTCCATCACCGGCGGTCGTGACCTTACGCTCTTCGAAGTCGATGAAGCCGCGACCCGCATCCGCGAAGAAGTCGATCCCGACGCCAACATCATCCTCGGCGCCACCTTCGACGAATCGCTGGAAGGCATCATCCGCGTCTCGGTCGTCGCCACCGGCATCGATCGGGCGATCAGTGAAGCCGCCGAGCGCACCTTCCAGCCGGCCGCAAAGCCCGCTATCCGTCCTTCCGCGGCTGTTGCTCCGGCAGCGGCCGCAGTTCAGCCTGCCCCGGTGATGCAGGCACCAAAGGCCCTCGATCCGATCGCGCAGACCATCCGTGCAGCCGAGATGGAACGCGAGCTCGAAATTCCGGCCCCGCGTGCCGCCGCACCGCTCCAGCAGCCGGTTGTCCAACAGGAAGCCTTCCGTCCGCAGAGCAAGATCTTCGCGGCTGCACCGGAAACTCCGGTCATCCGTCAGGCACCGGTGCAGCAGCCGGCTCCCGCGCCCATCATGAGCCAGCCTGTCCAGCAGCAGCCCATCCAGCAGCAGGCGGTCCGGCAAGAGCCGATCATCCGCCAGGCGCCCGAACCGATGCGCATGCCGAAGGTCGAGGATTTCCCGCCGGTCGTCCAGGCCGAGCTCGACCACCGCGCGCAGCCGGCTTCCGCGCATGGCCAGGAAGAGCGCGGCCCAATGGGCTTGCTCAAGCGAATCACCAATTCGCTTGGCCGCCGCGAGGATGACGCCGTTGCCGCCGACATGACCGCCGCACCACCGGCCGCTTCGCAGCAGCGCCGTCCGCTGTCGCCGGAGGCAAGCCTCTATGCGCCGCGTCGCGGCAACCTCGACGATCAGGGCCGTGCGGTTCCGCAGGCCCGCATGATGCAGGAAGACGACCAGCTTGAAATTCCGGCATTCCTGCGCCGCCAGTCGAACTGAGGCTGCGGTTCGACACCGTTTATGCCCGGGATCCAGGTCCCGGGCATTGGCGTTTTTCGGGCCGGAATTCCTGAGCGATATCAATCGTGTGACTTCGTAACAAAACGAAAGAAACAGTGATTTGGATTGGAGCGCCGGCGCACGTAAGTATGGTGCAAGAATACTGCCCTAGGACCCTTCTGAACAAGGCTCCTTCTGCAGAATGAATGAAAACCGCGCCGTGGGACCAATCGCTGGAGCGGAAAAATAAAGGCAGATTTTATGGCAATTGGCTTGCTGGGTTTTCAAACGACGGTATCGCGTCCCGTGACGCTCTCGGGCATCGGCGTTCATTCGGGCGCGAATGTTTCGATTACGCTGAACCCGGCCGAAGCGGACACCGGCGTCGTTTTCCAGCGCTTGCATGACAATGGCGACATCACCGAGCTGAAGGCCGTCTCTTCGCAGGTCGGCAATACCGATCTCTGCACCGTGCTCGGCTTCTCGCCCATGCATTCGGTCGCGACGATTGAGCATGTCATGGCCGCTATCTATGCGCTCGGGCTCGACAATGTCGTGATCGAAGTGCAGGGCGCCGAAATGCCGATCATGGACGGCAGCTCGCTGCCTTTCGTCGAGGCGATCGAGCAATCCGGTCTCGTCTCGCTCGGCGTCAAGCGTCGCTATATCCGTATCACCAAGCCGGTGCGAATCGAGCATGGCGGCTCCTGGAGCGAATTCCGCCCCTATGATGGCACGCGCTTCGAAGTCGAGATCGATTTCGACTGCCCGCTGATCGGCCGCCAGAAGTGGGCCGGCGACATGAGCGCCGCCGTCTTCAAGACCGAACTTTCGCGCGCCCGCACCTTCGGCTTCATGCGTGATGTCGAGCGTCTCTGGGCGTCGGGCCACGCGCTCGGCTCCTCGCTCGAAAATTCCGTCGTCATCTCGGACGACAATACGGTCATCAACGTCGAAGGCCTGCGTTACGCCAAGGACGAATTCGTCCGCCACAAGACGCTCGATGCCGTCGGCGACCTGTCGCTCGCGGGTGTCCAGTTCATCGGTTGCTACCGGTCCTATCGTGGCGGCCACAAGATGAATGCCAACGCTTTGAAGGCGCTGCTCGCCGATCCCTCGGCCTATGAGGTTGTGGAGACGTCGACGCCGCGCCAGCGTGTCGCCGCTCGTGAAATGATCGCTGTCAGCGCTTCGGAATTCGCTCCCTGGTCGGCATGACCTCCAGCATCTTCTCAAGACCAGGCCGCCTCTTTCCCGGAGGCGGTTTTTTTATGTCGATGCGAGGCTGCGGCGATAGGTGCTTTATCGCAGTTGCTTAGCTGCCACAGGTTGGCGAGAAGAGGAAAAGCCGGTCATTCTGGCGGCTGCTGCCACAAAAATGCGTTAATGCCTTATCATTGCGTTGCTCTCGATGCACATTTGTGGCTAGAAACGCCAGCGAGGCGTGGCTGCCGTGGAGCGAGCGGCGGCAGTGGGGTTCTTTCGAATGGGTTATGCAGGATCTGAAGGTATGATGAAGACAGCGCGCGCTTTGTTCGCATCGCTTCTGGTGCTCAGCGCAGGCGCCGCGATCTCCGGCTGCCAGTCGGATCCCGATATCGACATCACCAAGCTCGGCCTCGAAACTGATCCGCCCGACGTCCTCTACACCCAGGGCCTTGCCAATATGAAGGCCGGCAACATGGCGGAAGCAGCGCGCAAGTTCGACGCTATCGACCGCGAGAACCCATTCTCCGAATGGGCGCGCAAGGCGCTTGTGATGAGCACTTTCGTCAAATATCGCCAGGGCCGCCTCGACGATGCGCTGGCCTCCGGCAACCGTTACATGTCGCAATATCCGAAGTCCCAGGATGCCGCCTATGTGCAGTATCTCATCGGTTTGACCTATTCCAAGCAAATTGTCGATGTGACCCAGGACCAGCGCGCCTCGGCCAAGACGATCGAGGCCATGCAGGCTGTCATCGACAACTACCCGAACTCCGAATATGTCGACGACGCGCAGGCCAAGATCCGCTTCGCCCGCGACCAGCTGGCCGGCAAGGAAATGCAGATCGGCCGCTACTATATGGAGCGGAAGGAATATCTCGCCGCGATCTCCCGCTTCCGCATCGTCGTCGAGAAATATCCGAACACCAACCAGATCGAAGAGGCACTTGCCCGTCTCGTCGAGGCCTATTACGCGATGGGCATCGTCGACGAGGCGCAGACCGCCGCTGCCGTTCTTGGTCACAATTATCCCGACAGCCAGTGGTACGCCGATTCCTACAAGCTGCTGCAGACGGGCGGCGCCGAGCCGCGTGAAAACAAGGGCTCGTGGATCGCTGCGGCAGGCAAGAAACTCCTGCTTGGTTCTTAAGCCCAATGCTGATCCAGCTTTCGATCCGCGATATCGTCCTGATCGAGCGGCTGGATCTTGCCTTCGAGACCGGCCTCTCCGTGCTGACGGGCGAGACCGGAGCGGGCAAATCCATCCTGCTCGACAGTCTGTCGCTGGCGCTCGGCGGGCGCGGTGACGGCGGCCTGGTACGTCATGGTGAAGACAAGGGCCAGGTGACGGCGGTGTTCGACGTCGGCATGGACCATGGCGCCAGGCTGCTCCTGCGCGAGAATGGCATCGACGACGAGGGCGACCTGATCTTCCGCCGTCAGCAATCTGCCGACGGGCGCACCAAGGCCTATGTCAACGACCAGCCGGTCAGTGTCCAACTGATGCGGCAGGCGGGCCAGATGCTGGTCGAGATCCACGGCCAGCACGATGATCGCGCGCTTGTCGACACCAATGCCCACCGCACCCTGCTCGATGCCTTCGCCGGCCTTACCGATGAGGTTGCAGAGGTCTCCCGGCTGTATCGTCTGTGGCGCGACAGCGAACGGACCCTGAAGAAGCACCGCGAGAAGGTGGAAAGTGCGGCGCGCGAGGCCGACTATCTGCGTTCCTCTGTCGAAGAGCTTGAGAAACTCTCGCCGCGGGACGGTGAGGAGGACGAACTCGCTGAAAGCAGGCAGAGGATGATGAAGGCGGAGCGAATCGCCGGCGACATCGCCGAAGCCTCCGAATTCCTGAACGGTAATGCCTCGCCGGTGCCGCATATCGCCTCGCTGGTGCGCCGGCTGGAGCGCAAGAGCCATGAGGCGCCGGGATTGCTCGAAGACACGGTCACGCTGCTCGATGCAGCGCTCGACCAGCTTTCCAACGCGCAGATGGAAGTCGAGGCAGCGCTGCGCAAGACCGAATACGATCCGCGAGAGCTGGAGCGGGTGGAGGAGCGGCTTTTCGCGCTCCGCGCCGCTTCGCGCAAATATTCCGTGCCCGTCACCGAGCTGCCGGCGCTAGCGGTGCGCATGATCGCTGATCTTGCCGATCTCGATGCCGGCGAGGAGCGGCTTGCGCGGCTCGAAGCGGAGGTCGGTCTGGCGCGAGAGAATTACGATTTGGCGGCCCGCTCGCTTTCCGACAAGCGCCATCAAGCCGGCACTGCGCTCGCTGCCGCCGTGATGGCCGAGCTGCCGGCGCTGAAGCTTGAGCGTGCTCGTTTCATGGTCGAGATCACCACGGATGCGCACGAAGCGCTCGCCGAAGGCATCGACGTCGTCGAATTCCACGTTCAGACCAATCCCGGCACGCGCCCAGGCTCGATCATGAAGGTCGCCTCCGGCGGCGAACTGTCGCGTTTCCTGCTGGCGCTGAAGGTGGCGCTCGCCGATCGCGGCTCGGCGCCGACGCTCGTCTTCGATGAAATCGATACTGGTGTCGGCGGCGCGGTGGCCGATGCGATCGGCCAGCGGCTGAAGCGGCTGTCCGAGCGGGTCCAGGTGCTGTCGGTCACGCATGCGCCGCAGGTCGCGGCACGGGCGGCGACGCATCTTCTGATCTCCAAAGGGCCGGCGGCCGAAGGATCCGAAAAGATCGCCACGCGTGTCGCGACGATGGCGCAGAAGGACCGCACCGAGGAAATCGCCCGCATGCTCGCCGGTGCTTCGGTGACGGAAGAGGCGAGGGCAGCGGCGAAGCGGCTGCTTGCCGGCAACGGCTGATTGCAATTGAGCTCTCGGTCAGGCCGACGGCGGTGACGAACGTCTCGCTTTGCGCTAATCCGTAGCATCCCGATCCGCGACGATCCGTTGCCATGCGCCTTTTCCATTTCAGCGATAACCCCGATATTGCTGCGTTCGAGCCGCGCCCTGTTCGCATTCCCTCAATCCGTCGGGCCGGCCAGGAATGGCTGAACGGTCCGCTTGTCTGGGCGATCGATGGCGATCATGACTTCATGTATCTCTTTCCGCGCGATTGCCCGCGCGTCCTGATCTGGGCGACACCCGAGACGCCGGCGGCCGAGCGGCGACGCTGGCTCGGGGATTGCCGGGCCGCTGCCTATGTCGAACGTCATTGGTTGGAAAGGCTCTCGGTGGAGACGATCCATCGCTACGAGCTGCCGGCTGGGGACTTCGAGGATTTGGATGATGCGGGCATGTGGGTGGCCCGCAGACGCGTTGTTCCCATTGCGCGCACCGCCATCTCGCGGTTCGACCGGGAGTTTGCGCCGCGCGGCGTGGACCTCAGGGTGGTCGATAGTCTTCGGCCGTTGAAGAGTCTTTGGGACACCGGCCTGCATGTCAGCGGCATCCGGCTGCGGAATGCGAGCGATTGGGTACAGGATAGGTAGGCCAATCTTCCCGATGCGGCATACGCGGCCTCCCTTTTCATCCGGCAATTTTGCTCTAAAAACAATGCAGATTTCTGGCCAGATTCTCTGGAGTGAGGTTTCATGTCCACCGAAGGTTCCGCTGCCGATATGTTGACGATCGATGAGGCCGCCGCCGAGCTCGAACGGCTGGCAAAGGAGATTGCGCGTCACGACGCGCTCTATCACGGAAAGGACCGGCCAGAGATTTCGGATGCGGATTACGATGCGCTGAAGCGTCGGAACGATGCGCTGGAAGCGCGGTTTCCTGAGCTGATCCGCGAGGACAGCCCGTCGCGGCGTGTCGGTGCTGCGCCTTCCGTCACCTTTTCGCCGGTCGTTCATGCACGGCCGATGCTGTCGCTCGACAACACGTTTTCGCAGGAGGACGTGCAGGATTTCGTCGCCAGCGTCTATCGTTTCCTCGGTCGCCTGCCCGACCAGTCGATCGCCTTTACCGCGGAGCCGAAGATCGACGGCCTCTCGATGTCGATCCGCTACGAGAACGGCAGGCTGACGACGGCTGCCACGCGCGGCGACGGCACGACAGGGGAAAACGTCACCGCCAATATCCGCACCATCGCCGAAATCCCGAACCAACTGCCGAAGGGCGTTCCCGCGATCGTGGAGATCCGCGGCGAGGTCTATATGGCCAAGAGCGACTTCCTGGCGCTGAACCGGCAGATGGAAGCGGAGGGCAAGCAGACCTATGTCAATCCGCGCAACACGGCTGCCGGATCGCTGCGCCAGCTCGATGCCAAGGTAACGGCGAGCCGCAAGCTGAAATTCTTCGCCTATGCCTGGGGCGAGATGTCGGAAATGCCTGCCGATACGCAATTCGGCATGGTGCAGACATTCAAGGATTGGGGATTTCCGGTCAATCCGCTGATGAAGCGGCTGAACTCGGTCGCCGATATCCTGGCGCATTACGACGAAATCGGCCTCGGGCGCCCGGATCTCGATTACGACATCGACGGTGTCGTCTACAAGGTCGACAGTCTGGAACTGCAACAACGCCTCGGTTTCCGCTCGCGTAGCCCACGCTGGGCGACTGCGCATAAATTCCCGGCCGAGCAGGCGTTCACCGAGGTCGAAAAGATCGAGATCCAGGTCGGCCGCACGGGGGCGCTCACTCCTGTGGCCCGGCTGAAGCCGATCACGGTCGGCGGTGTGGTCGTGACCAACGCGACGCTGCACAACGAGGATTACATCAAAGGCATCGGCAATAGCGGCGAGCGCATCCGCCCGGAGGAGCACGATATTCGTGAGGGCGACACCGTGATTGTCCAGCGCGCTGGCGACGTCATTCCGCAGATCCTCGACGTGGTGATGGAAAAGCGGCTGGTCGAGGCGAAGCCCTATGAGTTCCCGAAGACATGTCCGGTCTGCGGTTCGCATGCCGTGCGCGAAGTGAACGAGAAGACCGGCAAGATAGATTCGGTGCGCCGCTGCACCGGCGGCTTCATCTGCCGGGCGCAGGCGACCGAGCATCTGAAGCATTTCGTTTCGCGCAACGCCTTCGATATCGAAGGACTCGGTTCCAAACAGATCGACTTCTTCTTCGAAAACGAAGACCCGTCGCTGCAGATCCGCACGGCGCCGGAGATCTTCACGCTGGAGAAGCGCCAGCAGCAATCGCTGACCAAACTGGAGAATATCGACGGCTTTGGCAAGGTCAGTGTCGGCAAGCTCTATGCGGCAATCAATGAGCGCCGCAGCATTGCGCTCCATCGCTTCATCTATGCGCTCGGCATCCGCCACGTCGGCGAGACCACGGCGAAGCTCTTGGCGCGCTCCTACGGCACCTACGAAGCCTTTGCGACCGCGATGAAGGAGGCCGCACCGCTTTCCGGCGATGCCTGGAGCGATCTCAACGCCATCGAAGGCATCGGCGAGGTCGTGGCGCGTGCCATGGTCGAGTTCTACAAGGAGCCGCGCAATATCGAGGTGATTGGCCGCCTGCTTGAAGAAGTGACGCCCGTTGACGCCGAACAGCCGGTGACCACAGGCAGTCCGGTTGCCGGCAAGACCGTGGTCTTCACCGGCTCGCTCGAAAAATTCACCCGCGACGAGGCGAAGGCAAGGGCCGAAAGCCTTGGCGCCAAGGTGGCGGGATCGGTCTCGAAGAAGACCGACATCGTTGTCGCCGGTCCCGGCGCCGGCTCGAAGCTCGACAAGGCCCGTGAGCTCGGCGTCCAGACGATGGACGAGGACGAGTGGCTGGCGCTGATCGGCGGGTGATCCAAGGCAGGTCCGGAACTTCGCGGTTTACTCGGCGTCATCCTCGGCCTTGTGCAGCCTTGTGCCGAGGATCTGCTACCGTTGCAGATGCTCGGGACAAGCCCGAGCATGACGGAAGAGTAGTTTACAACCTCTCCAGATGATCCAAGGCGGGTGTTAAACCGGCGTTTTTGTTTCAGCTTCTCAACCGCGCCATCGTATAGGCGTCGACATATTGGCCGGCGCGGAAGGCGAAGGCGCGCAGAAGCCCTTCCTTTTCGAAACCGAATTTTTCGTAGAGGGCGATCGCCGGCTCATTGTCCGTGTAGACGGTCAGTTCGAGCCGCTTGATGTCGAGCCAGTCGTCGGCGGCGTCGACCATCGCGCCAAGCAAGATGCGGCCGAAACCGCGGCCTGTGAAATCGTCATGCACGCCCATGCCGATGCTGGCGACATGCTGCCGGCGGCCGCCGAGGCGGTTGAGACCGCAGTTGCCGACGATCCTGCCGTCCAGGGTGACCACGAGGTCGAGCGCGCCCGGCGAAGGATTTTCCATGTGCTTGCGGACCTCTTCGACCCGCTGGTAAGGCGGCCGTAGCGTGCCGGCGCGATAACCAGGCAAATTGATGAGATCGGTAATCTCCTCGGCATCGGAAAGGCGTCTGGCGCGCACGACGACGCCGTCCGGCAGGCGCGGTCGGTCGCGGGGTTCATTCTGTTCGTTGTCTGACATTGAATGCTCTCCTTGGAGTTCAGGAGGAGAGCCGGATTTCGAAAAACCCTGCTCGCCTCGGCAGGGTCTTCGGGAAGATTGGATGGCTAGTGACGCACCATCGCTCCCGCGAACCCTGGAAGGGTCGTGGCGATATGATGGGTGGTTGATGTCACAGAGTTGATCATGCGCAAAAGTTTCCCCATTTGCGTGCAGATGTCAACAGGCCGGAATTTGCCTTCGCCTGCGGCTGAGATTATTCCGGTAGGGCAGACGATTCGGATTTTGCCCTTGAAGACCATCGCCATCGATTTCGAGACCGCCAACGAGCAGCGCGGCAGCGCCTGTTCCGTCGGCCTTGCCTGGATCGAGGAGGGCAGGGTGACACGAGTCGAGGAGCGGTTGATCCGACCCAGGGACATGCGCTTTTCCGGCATGAACATTGCCATCCACGGCATCCGGCCGGAGCATGTCGAGGACGCGCCTGAATTTCCCGAGGTGATGGACGAGTTCTATGATGATTTTCGCGGCGCGACGATGATCGCCCACAATGCCGCCTTCGATTTCAGCGTCTGGCGGGCGAGCCTCGATCTCTACCGGCAATCCTATCCTGAACTGACCTATCTCTGCAGCCTGAAGATGGCTCAGCGCATCTGGCCGCATTTCCTCTCGCACCGGCTGAACCTGATCGCGGAACATCTCGGCCTGCGTTTCATGCACCATAATGCCGCCGAGGATGCGGTGGTCTGCGCATCGGCGGCGATCGAGATGGCGAAGGCGGTCAAGGCGAAAGCCGTGGAGGCAGTCCCGGCACTGATCGGCATGACGCCGGGGCGGCTGACGGCGAAGGGCTATGCGCCCTGCACCTGCCGAAAAGCATGAGCGCTGTGTCGCAGCGGCGATTTCTTGCAAAGGCCGGGTGCATGCTTATCTAGAATGCGGATCATCCAGGGAGCCGCCATGTCCAAGCTGAGCACGTTTTTTCTCGCCGCATTTTCCTTCGCCGCTGTTTCAGCGGGCGCAGCCTCGGCCGAGGTCGTCGGCAAGGTCGGGGTCGACTGGATCGGCAACGATATCATGGTCGAGGCGGTTTCCGATCCCGAGGTCAAGGGCGTCACCTGCCACGTCACCTATTTCGACCGCAGCCTGATCGATCGTCTCAAGAACGGCAACTGGTTCGAAGATCCCTCCAACAATTCCATCGCCTGCCGCCAGACCGGACCGATTGAGATCGGCAACATCGACCTATCCAAGGACGGCAGCGAAGTGTTCCGCCAGGGCATGTCGCTGATCTGGAAGACGCTTGTTGTCAACCGCATCTACGACAAGACCAACGACACGCTGATCTATCTCGCCCATTCGCGCCAACTGACCGATGGCTCGGCGAAGATGTCGATCTCGACCATTCCGCTTTATGGGCAGAATGTGACATGGAAGAACGGGAAGCCGTAGGGGCTGGAGATCCTTTCTTCTGATGTGCCGCTGGCCCCCTCATCCGACCCTTCGGGCCACCTTCTCCCCGCTGGGGAGAAGGTGGATCTGCCGTACCGTCTCCGCATACTGTCGAGGCTTCGTTTGTCACGTCCCCTCTACCCTCTGGGGAGAGGGTTAGGGTGAGGGGGCTGCACACAAAGTCAGCTAACTCTCCAGACCGAAACGGAGAAGGCCCGGACGAACCGGGCCTTCGAATTCCATATTCAGATAAAATCAAGCAGCCTGATTCAGCTCGTCGGCAATGACCGTATCGAGGTTCAGGAAGCAGACCATGGTCTTTTCCAGCGCGACGATGCCGCGGCAGAAGGCGCGCTGGGCTTCCGGGATGATTTCCGGCGGCGGCTGCAGGTCTTCGCTCTTGATGGTCATCATGTCGGAAACCTGCTCGACCAGCAGGCCGACCAGCTTGCCGGCGATGTCGGTGACGATGATCGCCGAGCGCTCGGAAGGTTCGGTCATCTTCATGCCGAGGCGGCAGGCCATGTCGATGACCGGGATGACCGCGCCGCGCAGGTTGATGAGACCGAGAACGTAGGGCGGAGTATGCGGCATCGGCGTCACCGGCGCCCAGCCGCGGATTTCGCGGATGGCCATGATATCGATGCAGAATTCCTGGTCGCCCAGATGGAACGAAACGATTTCGAGATAGGCGCCCGACTGTTTGATGGCACTGTTGTTCATGGTCAGAATTCTTCCCAGTTATCCCCGGCAGGAGAGGCGATGGCTTTGGCGGCAGAGCCGCCGTTGAATGCGCCCGCGACTTTGCCGATCAGGCTGCGTGCGGGAGAAGGTCTCGAATGCGAGGCGGCGGTTGCCTCTCGCGGCGTTTGCCGGGCGCTCATGCCCTCGCCGATCTTGAATTGCCTGACCAGTTGCGTCAGGTTTTCCGCGTCGATGGCGAGCGTATGACTTGCGGCATTCGTCTCTTCCACCATGGCCGCGTTCTTCTGCGTGACCTGATCCATCTGGCTGATGGATGTGTTGATTTCGTTCAATCCGACCGATTGTTCGCGCGCAGAGGTTACAATTGATTTAACATGTTCGTCGATGCGCAGAACATCTTCGCCGATCTGGCGAAGCGCTTCACCGGCGGCCGTCACCAGTTCGCCGCCGGTCTTCACCTCGTCGCCGGATTTGCCGATCAAGGCCTTGATATCCTTGGCGGCGCCTGCAGCACGGCCGGCGAGTTCGCGCACTTCCTGGGCAACGACGGCAAAACCCTTGCCGGCCTCGCCGGCACGCGCGGCTTCGACGCCGGCGTTGAGCGCGAGCAGGTTCGTCTGAAAGGCGATCTCGTCGATGACGTTGATGATCTTGCCGATCTCGCGCGAGGCGCCTTCGATTCGCTGCATGGCGGCCATCGCATCGCCGACGACGATGTCGGACTTTGCGGTATTCTCACGGGTGTGGGAGACCATGTGGCCGACTTCCTCGGCGCGGCTGGTGGCGTTGCGGACAGTGGCGGTGATCTGATCGAGTGCGGCCGACGTCTCTTCCAGCGAGGCGGCCTGCTGCTCGGTGCGTTTGGCGAGATCGTCGGCCGCAGCGCGCATCTGACGGCTGTTGGCCTCGATCGAGCTGCTGTTGATGGCAATGTCGCTCATCGCCTTGCGCAGCGTCGCGGTCGTCTGGTTAAAGTCCAGACGCAGGCGTTCCAGCTCTTCGCGGAATGGCTGGTCGATCGTCACGGTCACGTCGCCCGCCGACAGCCGGGTGAGGCCGGCGCCGAGAGCGGTGACGGCGGCGTTGAGCGCCTCGGCGTCGGCGAGCTTGGCGGCTTCGCGTTCGCGATGCTCGGCGTCGCTGCGTTGCCTGTCGCTCTGGCTCCGCGCCTCGAGGTCACGCTTCTCGATTGCGGCAAGGCGGAAGGCGTCGGCGGCGCGAGCCATTTCGCCGATCTCGTCGCCGCGGGTTTTTTCCGCAACGGCGCTGGCAAGATCGCCGTTCATGATGCGCCGCATGCTTTCGCTGACCGCTGCGATGCCGCGGCGGATCGATCCGCCATGGACATATTGCAGGACGGCCATGGTGAGGATGGCGAGGATGCCGAGCCCGATCTGCAGGTGGAGGGCTCGCTGCGATGTTTCATTCGCAGCCTGGACGTGCTGATGGGCAAAGGCGGTGCCGTCGGCGGCAAGCTTGTTAAGTGTATTGCTCAGTTCTTCGCCGGCGCCGTCGATCGTATCATCGATCTTGTCGAATTCGGCATCGGGCGCTCCCTGCTGAACCAGTGCGACGAGATCGACCTCGATCGCCTTGCGCATTTCGGCGACATCGGTGTCGTAGTTCTTCAACAGGTCGGCATCGTTCATCTCGCCGGCATGCAGACGTATGTCTTTCGAGCCATTGGATAGTGTGGCCAGAGAATCGGCCATCAGCTTGATGCGCGCCGGTTGTACCGTCTTGTCATCCTTGTCGACGATGGTGTCCATCGCGGCTAGCACCAGGGTCAGGTTCGCAAGCCGCATGTCGTTGATGCGGTCGACGCTCGCCTGGATCTCGCTGGCGCGGCGCAGGCCGGCGTCGATACGGGCGTTTTCGTACCAGCCGACGCCGAGCATCGTCCCGAAGCCGAAAAGAGCGGCACCGCCGAGCGTCCAGAGCCGCTGGCTGACCGACAGGCTCTTGCGCACTGCTGAATTCGTCATGAAAAGACCCCTCCACAAACCGCTTGGGTTTATGTTTTCCTACCCTCATGCGGACGTCCGGGGTTTTCGCCACACGGCAGACTTCATGTCAGAACGGCTCTATCGGGCCGCACGCACTGCGAAATATAGATATGACGGCTTAAGTCTTTCCTAACGATACCATCTTGAGATTGTCTGTCCTGCTGCGATCCAAGCCATTCCAAATGCAGGCAATTTTTGAAATTTTCTCATTTTAGTGGGACGGCTTTTCGACAGTTGCCGCGCTGTCCGGTGAGACAATAAATCACGGGTCAGAAAACATATTCTTGAATTGCGTGTATACGGCCGAGACTATAATCACGCGGAACGCGTAAGCGCGTAGCGATCTTTCAGATTCGCTCCTCGCGCTTTAGCTCTTTGTTTTTACGCATGTCGTTATCGCAAAACCGCTGCGCGCTTTTGCGCGACATGCTCGGGGGTGGGCGGCGCATATCCGCCGGATCGAGGTTCATGCCAATGAAGACATTCCGCATCGTCATCTGGGTCGCTGTGTTGATAGTTGCCGCGTTTCTCGGCGGGTTCACGTATTATCTCAACAAAACGGGAAACGTGGTGGCCGAGGCTCCGTTCGGCGTGCCCTTTACCCTGGTCTCCCAGAGCGGTCAGCCGATCACCGAGCAGGCGCTGCGCGGCAAGCCTACGGCGCTGTTTTTCGGCTTCACCCATTGCCCCGAGGTTTGCCCGACGACGCTCTTCGAGCTGGACGGCTGGATGCAGAAGGTCGACCCCGACGGCACCAAGCTGCAGGCCTATTTCGTCACCGTCGATCCCGAGCGCGACACGCCCGAGATCATGAACCAGTATGTTTCCAACGTGTCCAAGCGTATTACCGGCATCTCGGGCTCTCCCGACAAGATCGCCGAGGTCATCAAGGGTTATCGTGTCTACGCCAAGAAGGTCCCGGTCGACGAGAAGGATCCGAACGGTGATTACACGATGGATCACACCGCCTCCGTTTTCCTGCTCGATTCGGCCGGGCGCTTTTCCGGAACGATCGCCTATGGTGAAAACCCGGACACGGCGATAAAGAAGCTGGAGAATCTCGCCAGCAAGGGGTGATAGGGCGCTTGCCCGACCGTGGCGGGTAACGGAAACGGGAAAGACCGCATATTGTGAGTGAAATCCGCCTTTACGTGTCGACGACCGAAAACGAGGCCGAACAAATCCTCGACCTCTTCACCGAAGTCTTCGGCGAAGAAGACTTTGCCATCGGCACCACCGAGATCGATGAGAAGAAGGATATCTGGGAAGCTTCGGTCTATATGATGGCCGAGGAGGAGGCGGATGTGCGCTCCCGAGTCGAGGCGGCGCTGAAGACCACGTTTCCCGATGCCCGGCTGCAGCGGGAGGTCATTCCTGATGTCGACTGGGTGGTGAAATCGCTGGAGGGATTGAAGCCCGTCAGAGCAGGGCGCTTTCTGGTGCATGGTTCGCATGACCGCGACAAGGTCCGCTCCGGCGACATCGCCATCGAGATCGATGCCGGCCAGGCCTTCGGCACCGGCCATCACGGCACGACGGCCGGCTGCCTTGAAGTGATCGACGCCGTGGTGCGCTCGCGCCCGGTCCGCAACGCGCTCGATCTCGGCACCGGCAGCGGCGTGCTGGCGATAGCGGTGCGCAAGCTCAAGAACATACCGGTTTTGGCGACCGACATCGATCCGATCGCAACGCGGGTCGCGGCTGAGAACGTGCGCCGCAATGGCACCGCGTCGGGTATCGTCACCCGGACCGCGCCGGGTTTTCATTCGACGGCCTTTTCCGAGCACGGCCCCTTCGATCTCATCATCGCCAATATTCTCGCCCGACCGCTGATCAAGATGGCGCCGCAGCTCGCCACGCATCTTGCACCCGGCGGCTCGGTAATTCTCTCGGGGATATTGGCTGCGCAGCGATGGAAAGTGATTGCCGCCTATAGCGGCGCGAGGCTTCGCCACGTCAGGACGATCTGGCGGAATGGCTGGGTGACAATCCATTTCGATCGGCCTTGACGAGGCTTCCTTTTCTCCCCAGCGGGGAGAAGATGCCCGAAGGGCAGATGAGGGGGTGAGCGGCGAGCTGCGAATGCGCTGAGCGTAAGCGAAGGGCAATGAATGGTATGCCGTGCGGCCCCCTCATCGCCTCGCTGTCGCTCCGGCACCGACCGGGGTTGAGCCACGGGTCTCAACCCGTCCTTCGGACCCCCGCTGGGAGAAGAGACTCGCCGCGACCTTGGTCATACACAGCATAGCGCTTCTCATGCTTCCCAAGACAAAAGAAAAGGCGGCGCCGATGGCACCGCCTTGGACCGGTCTATCCGGTCGATGCCCGCGAGCTCAAGGGGAGGAGCGCTCGAGCGGGCTCTACTGCATTCCAATAGGCCTGTCCGGGAGGGAGGAGACGGACGGGCTTTCAGACTTAGAACGCGTAGCTGGGAGCGCCCTTGTGGCGCGTGGCGCGCTGGCCGGCGCCGAGCAGCCTCAGGCTGTCGTCGTTCTGCGGCCGGCGGGCGCCGATGACGTGACGCACGGTCTGGCGTTCGCCAGCCTGCACCGGGCTGCCATATGCGAAGCGCGAGAGAGAGGCGGTCATTTCAAAAATTCCTTTGTTTGCTGGTCCGTCCGAACCGTTCGATGGCGTCTATATAGCTATTCTGAAACGCGGAGGCAGAGGCTTTTGCTCATGGGAGCCATGCGGCCAATGCATAAAGCGTGCCAAATTAACTTTTGTCGTCACAGTTCTGTCAAAATATTGAGCGGGCTCAATGGTTTCGACTCGTTTGTCGCTTTTTCTCCCCATCGATTGAAATTTCGCTAACATGGCGGCTATCCATTCACCGGATTCGTCTCAACCATTCGGGTTTCCAGCATGTTCCAGTCCTTCGACGTCACCTCCACGCCGCAGTTCGGCAGGGATCGGGTATCGGCGCTGCGCGCCACTTTCGATTCGCTCGGCATCGATGCCTTCCTCGTGCCGCGCGCCGATGAATTCAACGGCGAATATGTTCCTGCTTGTTCCGAGCGGCTGGCATGGCTGACGGGCTTTACCGGTTCGGCCGGTATTGCGCTGATCCTGCGCACGCAGGCGATCGTCTTCGTCGACGGGCGTTATGTGACGAAGCTTGCCGAACAGGTCGACGGTTCGGTCTTCTCCGGCGGCGATCTCGTCAACGCGCCCCCGCATGTCTGGCTTGTCGCAAACGGAGCCAAGGGCCTGCGGCTCGGCATCGATCCCTGGCTGCATTCGGGGGCGGAGGTTCGCCGCCTGGAAAGGGCGCTTTCGGAGATCGGCGGCACGCTGGTCTTCCTGCCGCACAATCCGCTCGACAAGCTCTGGAGCGACCGGCCGGCCGAGCCGCTCGGCGCCGTCACCATCCAGAATGTCGCCCAGGCCGGCGTGCTGGCGAGCGACAAGATCGCGACGATCGCCGCCGATCTTTCGAAGAGGAACCTCGCAGCGGTACTGATCGCCGATCCCTCCTCGGTTGCCTGGACCTTCAACATCCGCGGCGCCGACGTGCCGCACACGCCACATCCGCTGGCGCGCGCCATTATTCATGCCGATGGGCGCGCCGAGCTTTTTCTCGACAAGCGCAAGACCGGCATCGAGGCCGAGGCCTATCTCGGGCAGATTTCGACGCAGCTGCCGCCCTCGGCGCTGGAGGAGAGGCTCACTGCCGTGTCCAGGGATGGCGGCCGCGTGCTGATCGATCCCGACATCGCTTCCTACGCGCTCGCCGAAATCATCCGCAAGGCGGGCGGCGAGGCAGTGGAGGGCGTCGATCCTGCCAAGCTGCCGCGTGCGGTGAAAAACGACGTCGAGATCAACGGCTCGGCCGCCGCCCACCTGCAGGACGGGGCGGCGATGGTGGAATTCCTCTATTGGCTGTCGCAGGAAAAACCCGGCACGGTGAGCGAGATCGCTGCCGCCGAGCGTCTCGAAGCGGTCCGCGCCAGCGTCGGCCAGAGCATGCAGAATCCGCTGAAGGACATTTCCTTCGATACGATTTCGGGTGCGGGCGAACATGCGGCGATCATGCATTACCGCGTGACGACCGAGAGCAACCGGATGATCCGGGCCGGCGAACTCTTCCTGATCGATTCCGGCGCGCAATATATCAACGGCACGACCGACATCACCCGCACCATCGGCATCGGTCCGGTTTCCGAGGAGCATCGCCGCTTCTTCACGCTGGTGCTGAAAGGCATGATAGATATCAGCACGGCGCGTTTCCCGAAGGGCACGCGCGGCTGCGACCTCGATCCGCTGGCGCGCATCGCGCTGTGGCGGGCAGGTGCCGATTTCGCCCATGGCACCGGTCATGGGGTCGGCTCCTATCTGTCGGTGCATGAGGGGCCGCAGCGCATCTCCCGGCTTTCGACGCAGGAGCTGTTGCCCGGCATGATCCTCTCGAACGAGCCGGGCTACTACCGGCCAGGCAGCTTCGGGATCCGTATCGAGAACCTGATCTATGTGCGTGGTGCCGAGGAGGTCGACGGCGGCGACATGGCCATGCTCAGCTTCGAGACGCTGACCTTCTGCCCGATCGACCGCAGCCTCGTCATCCCCGAGCTTCTGACCCATGACGAGCTGCAGTGGTTCAACGACTACCACCGCCGCACGCGCGAGGCGCTGATGCCGCTGATCCACGATCGCGACGTCAGGGCGTGGCTCGAGAACGCGACGTTGCCGCTCGAACATTAGGGAAAAGGCGTCTGCGCATCGGTGTTAAGCCGGTGCTCAGAGCCCGCCGCTATGTCGCCAGATCATCACGACGATCCATGCGGCGACGAGCATCCATGTATGGGTGAAGCGCAGGCCGATGAAGAGGGCGACGATCAGCGCTAGCTTCGATTCCCAACCGCCGATGAAGAAGGCGGGCGCGACGAGCGTCGTCAGCACCGCCGCCGGCACGGCATTCAGCGCTGCCTCCATGCGCGGGGGAATGCTCTTCATCCGGGTGATGAGGATATAGCCGCCGATGCGGGTGGCGAAGGTGGCGAGCGCGGCGGCGAGGATGACGAGCGCCATGTGAAGATCGAATTCCATGGCTCAGACCTCGTGCACTTCGGATCGAAGGGCATCGGCTTCGAGATCGGGCTCCTGCGGCGGCAATGGCAGCAGGGCGGCGAGCACGATGCCGGCGGCAGCGCCGAGGCTGACATGCCACGGCGAGCCGACATAGCGGTAGGCGAGCACGGATGCCGCTGCGCTGACCAGCGCCACCGGTAGGAAATTATCGCGCTTGCGGAAGCCGAGGACGATGCCGAGGAAATAGGCAGGCAGCAGGATATCGAGGCCGATCGCCTTGGGATCGCCGATGAAGCTGCCGAGCATGCCGCCCGCGACGCTGATCAGCACCCAGGGAATGTAGATGATGATGGCAAAGCCGAAATACCAGGCGAAGGTCAGCGGCCGGCCGGATTCTCCGCGCTTCACCGCTTCGGCAAATTGCGGATCGACGAGCAGGAAGAAGGTGAAGAACTTCTGCACCGGCGTGAAATGGCCGATGTAGCGCGCCAAGGCCGCCGAATAGAGCACGTGGCGGAAATTGACGGCGAGGATCGACAGCACGATCAGCCAGGCATGGACATTGTGCCCAAAGAGTTCGATGCCGACCATCTGGCTGGCTCCGGCGTAGACCGTGGCGCTCATGAAGGCGGCTTCTGAGAGCGACATGCCGTTTTCGACCGCGAGTGCGCCGAACAGGGCGCCAAAGGGCGCCGATGCCAGGGCAACGGCGGAGCCGCCCCGCAAACCTTCAACAAAGTCGGCGCGATCCATATGAGTGATCCTGTTGGAAATTCAGCTTTCCCTTATGGTTTATGAGTTGCCGCGGCAATTGAATTTCGTTGATTGACCAATCGATTTCGCTGAAGCATCAAAGCCCTTATCGCATCCGGCCGAGAGGGACCCATGAAGAAGATCGAATTTTCGAAGGAGGCGAAGGCGACGATCGTTTCCAGCATTCGCCGTTATTTCGAGACGGAGCTCGACCAGCCGATCGGCGCGATGCCGGCCGAATTCCTGCTCGATTTCTTCGCCGAGGAGATCGGCGCCCATTATTACAATCAGGGCCTTCGCGATGCCCATGCAGCCCTCCTGAAGAAGATGGAGGATCTGGCGGAGGACATCTATCTCCTGGAGCGCGACGAGAAGAACAAGACCGTTGGCTCGTAAGCGGGCAGCGGCGTCTCAGCCCTCGCGCTTAATGCGCTCCCGGCGCGCGATTTCGGCTTGTGAAGGCTCCTGCATCGCAAAGCTGCCGGTTTTGACCTCGCCGGCGCGCTCGTAGACGCTCATGATGACACCGGTCGTGGATACGGAGGTCGTCGTAAGCTTCAGCGCCTGCGGTTTGGCGCCATCGGCGAACAGGCGCTTGCCGGGACCGAGAATAAGCGGGAAGGTCAGAAGCCGGAGTTCGTCGATCAGATCGTGCGCCAGCAAGGTCTGCAACAAGCCGCTGCTGCCCTGCGTTAGGAGATCCGGGCCGTCTTCCTGCTTCAGCCGGGCGATTTCGCCGGCGACGTCGCCACGCAGGGCGACGGTGTTTTCCCAGGTCAGCTGTTCTTCCGAGGTGGTCGCGACATATTTGGTCGCGGCATTGAAGACCTTTCCGATGGGATCGTCTTGACCGACGAAAGGCCAGTGGGCGGTAAAGATCTCGTAGGTCTTGCGGCCGAGCAGCAATGCGAAGGGATCGCTAAAGATCCCGCCCATGAACTCGCCCATGGGCTCGTCCCAGTAATTGACGGTCCAGCCGCCAAGGCTGAAGCCGCCGGTCGGATCCTCCTCGGGCGCGCCCGGCGCCTGCATGACGCCGTCCAGGCTTACGAAGGCTGCGGTCACAAGCTTTCTCATTCTCAGCTCCCATGGTTGCTCTGTACAAAGCCAAGGACGGATTGAGCTGGGTTCAGCCGACACGGATGCGCTATTTTACTCGCCGTCGCCGGAGCCGCCGCCGGCAACGAGATCGACCGCAGCGCTCGTGAAAGCGGAAATCATTCCAAGTTCCATCCAGGCGCAGACGCCCCATCTTAACACCAAATTATCGGGGCGCCGGTATCGTCGCGACAATTTCGGTCACCGGGTTGCGTCATTTGGCTGTGATTGTCTCCGATATCGATCAACCTCGATCAACCATGCTCGGCAAGATATCGATCTTTCTGGTGTGGCTTGCGCTGGCCTCCGCGCTTTGCTGGTCGGAAACCGTGTGGCGCGACGAGGTCCGCGCCTTGTCGCTCGCCCTGCAGGGGGAGAGCTTCATCGATATGCTTCGCCAGATGCGTGGCGAAGGTCATCCCGCTCTCTGGTATATCCTGCTGCGCGCCGCCCATGTCGTGATCGGCTCACCCGTCGTCCTGAAAATCGTGGCATTGACGGTCGCGACGGCCTCCGCCTACCTCCTTGTTTTCAGGCTGAAACTGCCGGTCTCAACGATGCTGCTGTCGTTGTTCAGCAGCTTTTCGGTTTTCGATTACGCCGCGATGTCGCGAAATTACGGCATCAGCATGCTGGTGACCTTCCTTATCGTCCTGAGCTGGAAGAGGGGGGCACGCAAGGGGATATTGCTCGGCCTGTTGTTTGCCTTGCTGGCAAATATCAATGTCCACTCGGTCGTCCTCGTCGGCGGTTTCCTCGCCTATTGGTTTTTCGATCTGGTTCTGACGCGTCCAAGACCTCCTCTGTCGGCATTTCAGGCCTTTGCGACAGCTGTTGCCCTGGCCGCGGTCGGCGTAGTTCTGTGCCTGCTGACGGTCTATCCGACCTTCAATGACGCCGGGCAGAACGATCTCGCAGGCAAGAATTTCGCTTTGCTAGCCCTCCATGCCCTTTCCGCGGCCAGTTCCTATTTCATGGGGTTCTACCCTGACGGAATCCTTCAACTGATCGTGGCTGATCCCTTGCTCGCCGGGATTTTCGCATCGCTGATGGCCGTGCTCATCTATGGCAGTCTGCTGGGCCTGGCGAACCGGCGACAGGCGATGTTTGCCGCAGCACTGGTTCTCCTGGGGCTCTCGCTGCTCTTTACGCTTGTCTATCCAGGAAATTACAGGCATCAGGCGCTGTGGCTGGTCTTCATGATCGCAATCACCGCTTTGACGATGCCTCGGCCTGGCTCTGCGGAGGTTGCCGGCACCGAGGCCGCCGGCGGCGTCGTGAAGATCGGGCGTCTGTGCTTCATGATATTGCTGGCGCTGCAGGTCGTCTCCGCTATCGAAAAGGTCTCTCAGTTCCTCTTCACCGACATACCGCTGAGCCGAGCCCGTGATCTCGGCTCGTTCATTCAGTCTCGCCCCGATCTCAAGGAGGCGATCATCATGGCGGATCCCGACTATCTCGTGGAACCTTTGCCCTATTACGTCTCCAATCGCACCTATCTGGTGCGGGAGGAGCGGTTCGGCGCCATCGTGCGATATACCCGCAATGCGCGGCTTTCACTCAGCCTTGCCGATATTCTCCGGACGGCGCGGCAATTGCAGCAGAGCGAGCATGCGCCCATCGTCATTCTTCTCTCGCAGCGGCTTGAGCGAATTGGCGGGCCCGTCTCGTTGCATGAAAGTTACAATTGGCTACTGTCTCTGACGCCGGAGGACATTTCCGCATTTTTGAGCGAGACGACCCTCATCAAGCGCTTTGGCCCCGTTGCCGGCAGCGATGAGACGTTCGATGCCTATCTGTTGAAATAGCCGGCGATCGGACGCTCATTCGCGCAAGGCATCCGTGCTTTTGATCACTGCGATGCCATGTGCCCGCATCTCGTCGATGGCGGCGGCAACACCTTCGGGGGTGATGCCGCGGCTTGCGTCCTCGATGAAGCGCACGCGCACACCCGGCATCATCTCGAGCGCGTCGAGCGCCGAGAACTTGACACAATAATCGGTCGCCAGCCCGCAGACGTCGAGATCGGTGACACCCTGATCCTGGAGGAAATTGGAAAGACCGGTCGTGGCATCCTGGTCATTGTCGCGGAATGCCGAATAGCTGTCGATCCTAGGATCCTCGCCCTTCTGCTGAATGAGGTCGATCTCTTCGGATTTCAGCTGAGGATGCAGTTCCGCGTCGAGCGTGCCCTGGATGCAATGGTCCGGCCACATCATTTGCGGCTTGCCGGACAGTTCGCCCATTTCGAAAGGGGCGGCACCCGGATGGGCCGAGGCGAAGCTGCCATGGCCGGGCGGGTGCCAGTCTTGGGAGGCGACGATGAGATCATATCTGCCGCTGTCGATTAGTCGGTTTGCGACGGGAACCACCTCGTCGCCGTCCGGCACGGGCAGATTGCCGCCCGGACAGAAGCCGTTCTGAATATCGACGAGCAGCAGCGCTTTCATCAAGGCCAATCCCTTCGCGTGATTACAATGCAAAATGCGAAAATGCACGAATGCATCACTAGTGGATTTCCTAGCGCGGGCGCGCAAGTGTTAATTCTGGCACCAGCGGTAGCAGTTGGTCGAAAAAGTATTCGCTAATACAATCACAGCGATAGGTCGTTCGCGAAACGGAGGGAAAGCGGATGGTGCTTGCGGTCGGCAGATCGAAGCTTCCGCGTCTCGATCTTGCTCACGGCCGCGATTTCTGCCTTTCTTGCATCAACAGCAAGTCGAGATTGAAACCATGTTCGAGCCTCAAGCAGACGAAAAGATCGACGCTACCTTCCGCAACGGGTCGCTGACGGCGACCGGGATCATCCTTGGTTTCTCGCTCAATTTCATCAGTCTCTGGGTGTCCAATCCGAATGACTGGAGCCGTGTCGATCTGCTGCCGATGGCGTTCCTGACCGTCGGCATCGCCATTCAGGTGAAGGTGTTTGCCGATCTCTTGGCGCGCGACTCGCTGCTCGCGGCCAAATATGACCGGGCTCGGCGGCTCTTCCTGATCGGATTGTCGATCGTCGCCCTCGGAATGGGGATCGCTCTGCTGAACGATATTCTCGGGCTCAGCAGTATGCGGATGTTTGGGTGAGGGTTCCCGCTCGCCGCAAGATCACACGCGCTCGACGAAGCCGTCCAGCACCCGCTTCTGCCCCGCGCGATCGAAATCGATCGTCAGCTTGTTGCCTTCGATGCCGGTGATATTGCCGTTGCCGAACTTCAGGTGGAACACGCGGTCGCCGAGGGTGAAGCGCGACGGCTCCGACGACGTCGATTTCGCCACCAGCTCGCCTTCGATCGTTCGTCCCTTCGGGCCGCTTTCGCCGTAGCCGATGCGTTCCACCGCGTGGCCGGAGCGGGTGCCCCAATTGTCGCGGGTGGCGTCGGTCTTATTGGCCTGGGCACGTTTCCAGCCGGGGGTGGAATAGGAATTGGCAAAGGGCTCGGCCTTGTCGAAGCGGGACTGACCGTAGCCGCCGCGGCCGTAACCGCCATAGCTCTGCTCCATCTCGGCGACCTCGACATGGGTTTCCGGCAGTTCGTCGAGGAAGCGCGAAGGCAGGGTCGATTGCCAGAGGCCGTGAATGCGGCGGTTGGAAACGAACCAGATGTGGCAGCGGCGCTTGGCGCGGGTGATGCCGACATAGGCGAGGCGGCGCTCTTCCTCAAGGCCGGCGCGGCCGCTCTCATCGAGCGAGCGCTGGTGCGGGAACAGGCCTTCCTCCCAGCCAGGGAGAAAGACGGTGTCGAATTCCAGGCCCTTGGCGGAGTGCAGCGTCATGATCGAGACGGCGTCGAGATTCTCATTGGTCTCGGCGTCCATGACCAGCGAGACGTGCTCGAGGAAACCGCGCATCGACTCGAAGCTTTCCATCGAGCGGATCAGTTCCTTCAAGTTTTCGAGGCGGCCGGGCGCTTCCGCGCTCTTATCGTTCTTCCACATGTCGGTATAGCTGGACTCTTCGAGGATCTGCTCGGCAAGTTCGGTATGCGGTGTATTTTCAAGCAGTTCCTGCCATCGGCGGAAAGATTGAATCACGTCGAAAAGGGCCTTTCGCGCCTTCGGCTTCAGCTCGTCCGTTTCGATGATGTCGGCCGCTGCCGCAAGCATGGGGATGTCGCGAGCGCGCGCATAATCGTGCAGCGCGCGTACCGTCGTGTCGCCGAGGCCGCGCTTGGGTGTATTGATGATGCGCTCGAAGGCGAGGTCGTCGGCCGGCTGTGCGACGAGCCGGAAATAGGCCATGGCGTCGCGGATTTCGAGGCGCTCGTAGAAACGCGGGCCACCGATGACGCGGTAGTTGAGGCCAAGGGTGACGAAGCGGTCTTCGAATTCACGCATCTGGAAGGAGGCGCGCACCAGGATCGCCATGTCGTTCAACAGATGCTTTTGGCGCTGGAGCTGCTCGATCTCCTCGCCGATGGCGCGGGCCTCCTCCTCCGAATCCCAGGAGGCGTGGACCTGCACCTTGACGTCATCGGGGTCGGCGCGGTCGGTGAACAGTGTCTTGCCCAAGCGGCCTTCATTGTGGGCGATCAGATGGGCGGCGGCACCAAGGATATGTTCGGTCGAACGGTAGTTGCGCTCAAGCTTGATGACCCTGGCGCCGGGGAAATCCTTCTCGAAGCGCAGGATATTGTCGACCTCGGCGCCGCGCCAGCCATAGATCGACTGGTCGTCGTCGCCGACGCAGCAGACGTTCTGCGGCTCTCCTTTGGCGCGCTGGGCCAGCAGCCTCAGCCACATATATTGCGCGGTGTTGGTGTCCTGGTATTCGTCGACGAGGATATAGCGGAATCTGCCGTGATATTCCTTCAAGAGATCCGGGTTCTTACGGAAGATCGCGATCGGATGCATCAGCAGGTCGCCGAAATCGCAGGCATTCAGCGTCGAGAGGCGCGCCTGATAGGCGAAATAGAGATCGCGGCCGCGGCCGTTGGCAAAGGCGCGAGCGTCGCCCTCGGGAATATCGGCCGGGCCGAGGCCCTTGTTCTTCCAGGTGTCGATCATGCCGGCGAATTGCTTGGCCGGCCAGCGCTTGTCGTCGAGGCCCTCGGCCTGGATCAACTGTTTGATCAGGCGGACGACGTCGTCGGTATCGAGAATGGTGAAATCGGAGCTCAGGCCGACGAGTTCGGCATGGCGGCGCAGCAGCTTGACGCCGATCGAGTGGAAGGTGCCGAGCCACGGCATGCCTTCGACGGCGCCGCCGACGAGCAGCGCGATGCGCTCCTTCATCTCGCGGGCGGCCTTGTTGGTGAAGGTGACGGCGAGGATCTGCGAAGGGAAGGCGCGGCCCGTATTGAGGATATGGGCGATGCGGGTCGTCAGCACACGCGTCTTGCCGGTGCCGGCGCCGGCAAGCACGAGCACCGGACCCTCAAGCGTTTCGACGGCTTCCGTCTGCTCGGGATTGAGGCCTGCCAGATAATCCGGCCGCTTGCCGCCGTCGCGCGCCGCCATGGCGCGGGCGGCGATGCCGCCGGCGGCGGCGGGCCTTCCGGCCGCTGCGACAGACGGTTGCGGCTTGCGCGCTGCTTCGCCCGGCTCTTCGTCGAAGAAGGGAATATCGTCGAAATTATTGCTCATGGCGCGTAATGTAGTGATTCGGGAGGGAAAGACCAGAAATGATGTTCTGCTTTCATTCCTGAGTCACCGTTGCCGACGGATACCGGCGGCAAGGCCGCCGCCGGGTGCGGCTGCGATCGTCGCGCAGGTAAGCGGCGAAAATATTCCGATCGCAGCTTGTCGGCGCCGGCTCCGATAAGACGTCCTTGAAGCATCGGACGGGAGTCCGGGGTACTCGCCAACAAGGAGGCTGTCTTATGCCGCAGGTCGTTTCAAATCTCTGGTTCGCGGAGCAAGCGCGCGAAGCCGTTGAATTCTACGTGTCGATCATTCCGGATTCCAGGATCGGCCGCACCACTATATTGCCGGCGGAAACGCCGAGCGGGCCTCCCGGCAGCGTCGAACTGATCGAGTTCACGCTCGGCGACCAAGCCTTCCTGGCGATGAAGGCTGGTCCGCTCGACAGCTTCAACCATTCCTTCTCGATCGCCATCCTTTTGGAAAGCCAGGCGGAGATCGACCGGATATGGGATGCCTTCCTCGCCAATGGCGGCACGCCGGAGGCCTGCGGCTGGCTTCGGGATCGCTGGGGTCTTTCCTGGCAGATCGTGCCGCGTATACTTTCTGAAATGGTCGCCGACAGCGACCACGAGCGGGCAAAGCGCGTCACCGAGGTCATGCTCGGCATGGTCAAGATCGATGTGGCAGCGCTGGAGAAAGCGTTCAACGGCTGAGAGCCGGGAAGCGCGTGATCGGGATAAACCGGGCGGGCGGTGACGTTCACCCGGTTCCATCCTGCAGGGCTGGCGCTCGCTGCCCCACAGTCGGAGCCGGCTTGCTCTCACCGGCGGGAAATCGCCGATTTTCCATGGCTCGAATCACGGGCGCTATTGCACACCTTTTTAACGTGCATGTCACGTCGCTAAATGTGCTGATATCGCGAGGACCCTTTTCTCAACTACAATAAGAAACAGTTTCGTGGAGTAAAAAAAATACCGGTGCATGCACAATTTTGTGCATTGCCACAAACCGCCGGTCAGCGTGGAATATACCTACGAAACTATTGATTCTTAGGAACGCCGTGGCCATCTCGATGGTTATACGGCTTAGAGCCTGCGGCATAACCTTAATGGAGGTCCCATGCTGAGTGAATCCGTATTCGATGCGTTTACCCGCAGTTATGAAGCACGCCGCGAAAGCGACATGTCGGTTTCGGAGTATCTCAATCTCTGCAAAACCGATCCGATTGCCTATGCCAACGCGACCGAGCGTCTGCTCGCTGCAATAGGCGAACCGCAAATGGTGGACACTGCCAGGGACGCGCGCCTCGGCAGGATCTTCATGAACAGGACCATCCGGGTTTATCCGGCCTTTGCCGGTTTTCACGGCATGGAAGAGACAATCGAACGCATCGTCTCCTTCTTTCGGCATGCGGCGCAGGGGCTCGAGGAGCGCAAGCAGATTCTTTATCTGCTCGGCCCGGTCGGCGGCGGCAAGTCGTCGCTGGCGGAGCGGCTGAAGCAGCTGATGGAGGTTCATCCAATCTACGTGCTGAAGGCGGGTGAGGAGATCAGCCCCGTGTTCGAAAGCCCGCTCAACCTCTTCGATCCGGAGACGATGGGCTCGCTTCTGCAGGAGCAGTACGGAATTCCGCCGCGGCGCCTGAGCGGATTGATGAGCCCGTGGTGCCTGAAGCGGCTCGACGATTTCGGCGGCGATATTTCCCGCTTCCGCGTCGTCAGGATACAACCTTCGCGATTGCGTCAGATCGCCATCGCCAAGACCGAGCCCGGTGACGAGAACAATCAGGATATTTCCTCGCTGGTCGGCAAGGTCGATATCCGCAAGTTGGAGACTTATTCCCAGAACGATCCCGACGCCTACAGCTATTCGGGCGGGCTTAACCGCGCCAATCAGGGCATCCTCGAATTCGTCGAGATGTTCAAGGCGCCGATCAAGATGCTGCATCCGCTGCTGACGGCAACGCAGGAGGGCAACTATATCGGCTCCGAAAATATCGGCGCGATACCCTTCTCGGGCATCGTCCTTGCTCATTCGAACGAGGCGGAGTGGCAGACCTTCAAGGCCAACAAGAACAATGAAGCCTTCATCGACCGTATCTGCGTGATCAAAGTGCCCTATTGCCTCAGGGTGACGGAAGAACAGAAGATCTACGAAAAGCTGATCGAGGGATCGGAACTGGCGGATGCACCATGCGCCCCGGCAACGCTCGAAATGCTAGCGCGTTTCTCCGTCCTTTCGCGTCTGCGCAAGCATGAAAATTCGACGTTCTTCTCGAAGATGCGCACCTATGACGGTGAAAGTCTGAAGGAAAGTGATCCGCGCGCCCGCAGCGTCCAGGAATACCGGGATGCCGCCGGCATCGACGAAGGCATGGACGGGATATCGACCCGCTTCGCTTTCAAGGTGCTCGCCTCCACCTTCAATCACGACACCACGGATATCGGCGCCGATCCCGTCCATCTGATGTATGTGCTGGAACAAGCGATCCGTCGCGAGCAATTTCCGGACGACGTTGAAAAGCGTTATCTCGAATTCATCAAGGCCGATCTTGCGCCGCGTTACGCAGAGTTCATTGGCAATGAGATTCAGAAGGCCTATCTTGAATCCTATGCGGACTACGGACAGAATCTGTTCGACCGCTATGTAGATTATGCCGACGCCTGGATCGAAGATGTGGACTTCAAGGATCCCGATACTGGTCAGCTTCTCGACCGTGAGCTCCTCAATCAGGAGCTGACGAAGATCGAAAAGCCGGCGGGAATCGCCAATCCGAAGGATTTCCGCAACGAAATCGTCAAGTTCTCGCTGAGATCGCGGGCAGCCAACGGCGGAAAAAATCCGTCATGGACGAGCTACGAGAAGATCCGGGAAGTCATCGAGAAGCGTATGTTCTCGCAGGTCGAAGATCTTTTGCCGGTCATTTCCTTCGGATCGAAGAAGGATTCGGAAACAGAAAAGAAGCATAGCGAATTCGTCTCGCGCATGGCCGCGCGAGGTTACACGGAACGGCAGGTTCGGCGCCTTGTCGAATGGTACATGCGCGTCAAACAGGCAAGTTAATGCGGAGCCATTATGCACATTGTCGACCGGCGGCTAAATCCGCGCGGTAAAAGTCTGGAAAATCGTCAGCGGTTCCTTCGACGCATGAAGGGAGCCGTGCAGCAGGCGGTGAAACGTTCTCTGCAAAATCGAAACATTCGGGACGTGCTCGACGGCGGGGAGATCAGCCTGCCGATCGATGGGATGGCAGAACCAAGCTTTCGAAGGGGTGAAGGCGGCATCGCCGACCACATCCTGCCAGGAAACCGGGCTTTCGTCGAAGGGGACATTATTCCGCGGCCACCGGGCGGGAAGGGTGGAAAACCAAAAGATGCAGGCGAAGGCGACGGTGAGGATGGCTTCCGCTTCGTGCTGACGCGGGAGGAATTCCTCGATGTGTTCCTTGATGATCTCGAACTGCCAGATCTTGCCAAGCGGCGTCTAGCCGAAACCGAGGAGGAAACTCCATTCCGGGCCGGCTATTCCGTATCGGGCTCGCCCTCCAACATTGCGGTCGGTCGCACGACGAAGCTCGCGATGATGCGCCGCGTTGCGCTCGGCCGCCCACGCCGCGAAGAAATCGAGGCCCTGGCGCGGCAGATCGAGGAGTGCGAGGACGAGGAGAGTCGCCTGGCGCTTGAGGCAAAACTCAAATCCCTGACGGAAAAAAGCCGGCGCATTCCTTATATCGATCCGCTCGACGTGCGATATCGCCGTTTCGAAAACGAGCCGAAGCCGGTCGCGAAAGCAGTGATGTTCTGTCTGATGGACGTCTCCGGCTCCATGTCTGAACACATGAAGGATCTTGCGAAACGGTTCTATCTGCTGCTCTACCTTTTCCTGTCGAAGCGCTACAAAAAAGTGGAAATCGTCTTCATTCGCCATACCGACAGGGCCGAGGAGGTCGATGAGGAGACCTTCTTCTACGGCCCGGCGACGGGCGGCACGCTGGTGTCGAGCGCGCTTGCGGCAATGCGGGCGATCATTGCGGCGCGTTTTGATCCAGCCGAGTGGAATATTTATGGCGCCCAGGCCTCGGACGGCGACAATGCCCATTCGGACGGAAATCTGACGGGGCAGCTCCTGCGCGAGATTTTGCCGTTGTGCCAGTATTTCGCCTATATCGAGGTCGGCGAGGAAGGCGGCGATTCTTCGGTATCGCGATCGCCGCTGTGGATGCTCTATGATGGGATCCGTTCCGAACTTCCGCCGCTTTCGATGCGCAAGGTCTGCCGGCGGAGCGAAATATTCCCGGTTTTCCATGATCTCTTCCAGAAACGTGACGCACAGTCGAGGGTGACGCCATGACCATGACGGTGAGGCCGAGAGAGCGGCTTTTGTTCGAGGGGGCCGACTGGGACTTTGCGACCCTGCAACGCATTCACGATGCGTGCGAGGAGATTGCGCTCGGCGAACTAGGCCTAGATGTCTATCCGAACCAGATCGAAGTCATCACCTCGGAACAGATGCTTGATGCCTATTCCTCAACCGGCATGCCGCTCTTTTACCGCCATTGGTCCTTCGGAAAGCACTTCGCGCATCACGAAACCTTCTACCGCCGCGGCATGCGCGACCTTGCCTACGAAATCGTCATCAACAGCTCTCCCTGCATCTCCTACCTGATGGAGGAGAATACGGCGACGATGCAGACGCTCGTCACCGCTCATGCCGCCTTCGGCCACAATCACTTCTTCAAGAACAACTATCTGTTCAAGCTGTGGACCGATGCGGAGGGAATTCTCGATTACCTCGATTTCGCCAAGGGTTATATCACCCGCTGCGAAGAGCGTTATGGCGAGACGGCCGTCGAACGAACACTCGATGCGGCGCATGCGTTGATGTCGCATGGGGTGCATCGATATGCCGGCAAGACCACCATCGACCTTCGCCAGGAGGAGAAGCGGCTGCAGGAGCGTCGCGCCCACGAGGAGCAGATGTTCAACGACCTGTGGCGCACGGTCCCCGTCGGCAAGGCGAAAAAGCCGGGTGACATCGGCTTGGAAAAGCGGCGTGCCGCGCTCGGTCTCCCGCAGGATAACATACTCTATTTTCTCGAGAAGTCCGCGCCGCGGCTGCAGCCGTGGCAGCGTGAGATCCTTCGCATCGTGCGCCATGTCGCGCAATATTTCCATCCTCAGCGGCAGACCAAGGTGATGAACGAGGGCACCGCCACCTTCGTCCATTACAAGATCATGAGCCGGCTGCACGAGCGGGGGCAGATCAGCGACGGGAATTTCCTCGAATTCCTGAAATCGCACGCCAACGTCGTCTTTCAGCCAAGCTACGACGATCGGCGCTTCTCGGGTTTCAATCCCTATGCGCTTGGTTTCGCGATGATGCAGGATATCGAGAGGATCGTCACGAAGCCGACGGAAGAGGACCGCACATGGTTTCCCGATATCGCGGGACGCGGCGACGCGATGGGTGTGCTGCGCGACGTCTGGGCAAATTACCGGGACGAAAGCTTCATCAGCCAGTTCCTCAGCCCGAACCTGATCCGGCAATTGCGGCTGTTCCATCTCTACGACGACCCCGAGCAGACAGAGGGTGTGCTGGTCTCTGCGATCCACAACGAGCGAGGTTATCTGCGCATTCGTCGCCAGCTCTCCCGCGAATATGACATCGGCTGGACCGATCCGGCGATCGATATCGTCGATGTCGATCTCGCCGGCGACCGCCGCCTTTTGCTGCAGCATATCGTCATGAACGGCTGCTATCTGCAGGAAAGCGACACGAAACTCGTCCTGCAACATCTCGCCGACCTTTGGGGCTATGACGTCCTGCTTCAGGAAATCGACAGTTCCAGCACCGTGGCGAAGGAACATACGGCGAGCCCGCGCAAGATCGCTCAGTGATCTGACGGCTCGGAGTTTTTGGCCAGTCAGGCAAGGCTGTCGTGCGGTGTGTATCATGATAGCGTCGCTGTAAGCCGTTATCACGGCACGGGATGGATGTTCTTCCTGGGGGTCACGATGTCGTGCGAGGCTACAGCGACTTGCGCGCCTTTGACGCCAACGGCGTGCCACTGGCTGCCTTGACAGATGATTGCCGCTCATGTGCCGCAACCTCCTCAACTCTCGTCAACCGCGACAAGGCTTTTGCTCAGGTTTCAAAGCCTTTAAAGATAGACGACTGGGCGAACGAGGGAAGCTGAGCATTCACGCAGCTTTGCGATCGCCCTACCGATTTTACGCAACCCAGATTCGGCCTTGCAGTATTTGCCGGATGCGTGACGTGGGGACGAGTGGCCATGAGTGAAACGCGGCGCAAGCTGACGACGATCTTCTGTGCTGATGTGCAGGATTATACGCGGCTGATGGGCGCCGACGAGGAGGGGACTCTCGCGGCGCTGAAGCGCTGCCGGGAGGCGATGGCGCATTTGATCGCAAGCCATGGGGGCCGTGTCGTCAACACCTGGGGCGACGGGCTGATCGCCGATTTCCCGAGCGTGGTCGAGGCGGTACGCGCGGCCGTCGATATCCAGAACGAACTTGCCGGCTTCAATGCCGGCCGCCCGTCCGACGGGCGCATGCTGTTCCGCATCGGCATCAATCTCGGCGACGTGATCGTCGACGGCGACGACATCTATGGCGACGGCGTCAATATCGCCGCGCGGTTGCAGACGTCGGCGGCACCGGGCGGCATCGTCATATCGAGCACCGTCTACGACCAGGTGCGCAACAAGGTGGCGGTCGGTTTCGAGTTTCTCGGGCCATTGATGGTGAAGAACGTTGAAGAGGGTGTGCCGAGCTATGCGGTGAGAATCGGCGACGGAAGCGACGAGGTGCCCCCTGCCGAACGTACCGCCGCCGCCCGCCCGCCGCCGGCCTCCGTCATGGCCGGGTCAGGACCGGCACCCGGCGGACGAAGGCTGTTTGCCGTGCTCGGCGTCATCGCCGCCGTGCTGATCGTCATCAATCTCCTGTTATGGCAGGGCGTTTTCTGGGCGCGTTTTCCCGTGCTTGCGCTCGCGGTCATCGCAGCACTTGCCTGGAATCGCGGCCAGAGCCGGTTCGATCGCAAGATCGCCGCGCTTGCGATCGTGGCGCTCGGCATTATCGGGATCAACCTCTTCACCTGGGAGGGCAGGTTCTGGGCGGTGTGGCCGATATTGGGGCTGGCGGCGGCGATGGGCCTGCGGTGGGCGATGCGCCGATAGACATCTATCTGCACCGGGGTTTGCTGAATTTCTCGCTGCGATTAAGATGGCGTCAAGACGTTTTCGAGGTTCGTTCAAGCAAAAGTGAGCGGCCGGGTTATTTCCAATCTTCGCTGATATTACAAATCGGTAATGCCGGGTGCTTATGCTTGCCGCTAAGCTGCAAACGCGCGATATTGTCGCATCAGTCGGGATCTTGAAATCCTCGGATCCATACTCCCCGGATATCGATCCCGCAGCGCCTCTTTCGACCGACCTGGTCTAACCTCGAGTCCCTCCGGAGACGTGAATGGCCTTTTGGAAGCAGTTTGTACTTTCGCTCATCGTCATCATTGCCGGCTTTGCTGCGTGGGTTTCCTTTGCGCCCGGCGCCGGCCAAACGATGCGAGATGCAGGCATTCCGGACGGCATCGTTTCCAGGATCACCCCGAAGGGCGAAGAGATGGCCGATGCCGGCGCTCCGGCGGCGCAAGGCCAACGGCGCGGTCAGGGGGAGGGTCAAGGACAGAACCGCCGCATTGGCGGTGGGCGCAACAGCGCTATTCTTGTCGTGACGGAAGCCGTCGTCCAGGGCGTCGTCAACGACCGGCTGAACGCCATCGGCACGGGAGACGCGATCCGCTCGGTCGCGGTGACACCGCAGGCCATGGGAACGATCCGGGAAATCCTCATCAAGTCGGGCGACAGGGTGAAGGCCGGGCAGGTGCTCGCCAAGCTCGACAGCGAAGAGCAGGTGATCGCCCGCGGCCAGGCAGACGTGGCGGTGAGGGCCGCAGTCGAGAAGTCCAATCTCTATCACAACATCAAGTCCAGCGTGTCGCGGATGGACGTCTTCGATTCCGAGATCGCCGAGCAGGGCGCACGGCTGCAATTGCAGGCCGCCGAGCTCAATCTCGCCCGGCGCAACATCATTGCCCCGATCGACGGCATCGTCGGCATCGTGCCGGTCAATATCGGCGACAATGTCACGACGTCAACGCCGATCGTTACGCTGGACGACCGTTCGGAAATCCTCGTCGACTTCTGGGTGCCGGAGCGCTTTGCCAATACGGTTAAGGTCGGCCAGCCGGTCGAGGCCATGTCGGTCGCACGGCCGGGGCAGGTGTTTTCGGGCGCGATCGAGGCCGTAGACAACCGCATTGATGCGGCAAGCCGCACGCTGCGCCTGCGCGCCCGGATCGACAATTCGTCGGATGAACTGCGTGCGGGCATGTCCTTCAATGTCAGCATGAAATTTCCCGGCGACAAATATCCGGCGGTCGATCCGCAGTCCCTGCAGTGGGATTCGCAAGGATCGTTCGTCTGGCAGGTGACCGACGACAAGTCGCACAAGGTGCGGGTAAGCGTCGTGCAGCGCAATCCCGACTTCATTCTGGTCAACGGCGACCTCAAGGACGGCGACAAGATCGTGACGCAGGGCCTGCAGCGCGTGCGTGAGGGCGGGGCGGTGCGCGTCTCCGCCGATGTGGCCTCCAGCGAGGAGGTCGCGGCCCAATGAACGTGACCGAATTGCCGCAAGACCGGGCGTCGGGCAAGCAGGGTTTCACCGCGCTTTTCGTTCGCCGGCCGATCCTGGCGCTGGTGTTCAACACGCTGATGGTCGTCGCCGGCCTTGCAGCCTATGTCGGAGTCGAGGTCCGCGAACTGCCTGATGTCGACCGTCCCGTCGTCACCGTGCGTACCACCTTCGACGGCGCTTCGCCGCAGACGATCGACCAGGAACTGACCAAGGTGATCGAGGGCGCGGTCGCCCGCGTCAGCGGGCTGAAATCAATCTCCTCGACCTCTTCCTTCGGCCAGAGCCGGGTGACGCTCGAATTCTCCGATGCGATCGATCTCGCTGTCGCCGCCAACGACGTGCGCGATGCGATCGGCCGCATCACCCAGAACCTGCCCGACGAGGCCGACGCGCCGCAGATCGTCAAGGCGGACTCAGATTCCTCGGCGATCATGCGCCTCGCCGTCACCTCCACCAAGCTCAACATGGACGACCTGACGCAGCTCGTCGAGAACGAGGTGATCGATCGCCTCGCCTCCGTCGACGGCGTGGCCGATGTCGAGGAATATGGCGACCAGGAGAAGGTCTTCCGCGTCGATGTCGACCAGGGCGCGCTTGCGAGCCGCGGGCTCACTATCGGCGACCTGACGAAGGCGCTCGACAATGCCGCGCTCGACGTGCCGGCCGGCTCGCTGAAGAGCACGACGCAGGATATCGTCGTGCGCGCCACTGCAAACCTGCAGACGCCTGCGGATTTTTCCAATGTCATGCTGCAGGACCGCGTCCGGCTCGGCGACGTTGCGACAGTGACGCTCGGGCCCCGCGACGGGGATACGGCGCTGCGCTCCAACGGCAAGCCGGGCATCGGCCTCGGCATCATCCGCCAGGCGCAGTCGAACACGCTGAATATCTCGACCGGCATCAAGGCCGCCGTCGAGCAGCTGTCGAAGACCCTGCCGGAGGGAACGGCGATCGCCATCACCAGCGATGACGCCGTCTTCATTCAGGGGGCGATCCACGAGGTGGTGCTGGCGCTGGTGCTCGCCGCCGTCATCGTCACCGCCGTCATCTATCTCTTCCTGCGCGACTGGCGGGCGACGCTGATCCCTGCCGTCAGCATGCCGGTGGCATTGATCGGCACGCTGGCTGCCATCTACATGGTCGGTTTCTCGATCAACATCCTGACGCTGCTGGCGATCGTGCTGGCGACCGGTCTTGTCGTCGACGACGCCATCGTGGTGCTCGAAAACATCGTGCGCCGGCGCGCCGAGGGCATGGGGCCGCGCGCCGCCGCTGTGCTCGGCACGCGAGAGGTGTTCTTCGCCGTCATCGCCACGACGGCGACGCTCGCAGCGGTTTTCATTCCGCTCTCCTTCCTGCCGGGACAGGTCGGCGGCCTCTTCCGCGAATTTGGTTTCGTGCTCGCCTTCTCCGTCGGGCTCTCGTCGATCGTGGCGCTGACATTGTGCCCGATGCTCGCCTCGCGCATGCTGACGAAGCCGATGATCGAGGATCATGGCGCGCTCGGCCGGGTCGGCGAGGCCTTTGCCAGCCTATACAAGTGGGCGCTGCATGGCTGCCTCAACGCACCGTTCGTCGTCATCCTGTTCTCGATCGTCTTCGCCGGCGCGGCATTGATCGGCTTCTCGAGCGTGAAGAGCGAGCTGACGCCCGAGGAAGACCGATCGCTGGTGATGATGCGGCTGACGACGCCTCAGGGATCAAGCCTCGAATATACCCGCGACAAGATGCAGCTCGTCGAGGAATATCTTCAGCCGCTGGTCGACAGCGGCGAGATCCGCAACGTCTTCTCGATCTCCGGGCAGGGCGGGTCACTGAACAGCGGCTTCATGGTGTTGACGCTCGCGCCCTGGGGCGAGCGGCACCGGACGCAGGCCGAGATCGTCGGCGACATCAACCAGGCGGCGGCCAAGGTGCCGGCGCTGCGCGGCAACGCCATCTCCTCCAACAGTCTGCGCATCCGCGGGGCCGGCAGCGGCGTGCAGATGGCGCTGGTTGGTAACGATCACGAGGCCCTGACGGCGGCCGCCGCCAAGCTGGTGCAGGCGCTCGACGCCACCGGCCAATATGATACGCCGCGCCTGACCAACGAGCCCAGCCAGGCGCAGGTATCGGTGGCGATCGACCGCGAGCGCGCCTCCGATCTCGGCATCGACATCACCGGGCTTTCGACGGCGATTCAATCGCTGCTGGAAGGGCGCTCGGTGGTCGACGTCTTCGTCGACGGCGAATCCTATCCCGTGCTGCTGACCTCGACGACGCGGCCGATCGACGATCCCACAGATCTCGAAAACGTCTTTCTGAAGACCGGTGACGGCAAGATCGTGCCGATGTCGGTCATCGCCACGATGAAGGAAGGTTCGGTTGCGCCGCAGTTGAACCGCGAGCAGCAGCTGGCCTCGGTCGCGATCACCGCCGGCCTCAGGAACGGCATGTCGCTCGGCGATGCCGTAAAACAGGTGACTGAGCTCGCCGAGCCGTTGCTGCCGCCCGGCGCACGCCTGCTGCCGCTTGCCGAAGCCGCGACGCTGGAGGAGAACTCGAACGGCATGGCGTTGACCTTCGGCTTCGCCATCGTCATCATCTTCCTGGTGCTGGCCGCCCAGTTCGAAAGCGTGCTGTCCTCGCTGATCATCATGTCGACCGTGCCGCTCGGCCTTGCCTGCGCCGTCTTCGCTTTGATCATCACCGGCTCCAGCCTCAACATCTACAGCCAGATCGGCTTGGTGCTGCTGGTCGGTGTCATGGCCAAGAACGGCATCCTGATCGTCGAATTCGCCAATCAGCTGCGCGACAGGGGCGAGAACGTGCGTTCCTCGATCGAGAAGGCCTGCGCGCTGCGCCTTCGCCCTGTGATGATGACAATGATCGCCACCATCCTCGGCGGCGTGCCGCTGGTCTTCGCCCATGGCGCGGGCGCGGAAGCACGCGTGGCGCTCGGCTGGGTGATCGTCGGCGGCCTCGGCTTCGCAACGCTGGTGACGCTGTTTATCACACCGGTCGCCTATCTGCTGCTTGCCCGCTTCGCCAAGCCGCACGCCCATGAGGAAGCACGCCTGCACGAGGAGATGGCGGTCGCGACACGGCCGCGTCCGGCACCCGACGAGGCGCAGCTGCAGGCCGCAGAATAAGCCTTCCATCCGAAATGAACGCGCCGCCGGATCGGCATCCGGCGGCTTTTCTTATGGTGTATGAAGCCTTGCGGAATAAGATAAATTTCGTCTGAAGATTAGCCGTTTGTTAAGTATAAGCGGCAATGATCGTGCCCAGGAAACGACTGGTCTTCTCTGTTTCTTGAAGGCTGCAATGCGCTGGAGATCCAGCGACCCCGGACATGAATGTCTGCGCGGAAGGTTCAATCCTGTTCAGTTGCGTTCTGTTGTGTTTTTGGAGTTTCGTTCCGTGAGTCTTTATCAGCGCGTCTCCGTTGATGCGGCGCTCTATGTGCTGCGTGATATCAATCGCAATATGACGGTGACGCAGAACCACATCACGACGGGCATGCGTGTCGCCAAAGCGGCCGACAACGCCGTTTACTGGTCGATCGCCACCACCGCTCGGACCGATAACAAGGCGGTGGCGGCAATTCAGGATGCGCTCGGCATGGCGGCTGCCACGATGGGCACGGCCTATACCGGTGTGCAGAACGTCATCGACGTCGTCTCCGAGATCAAGGCCAAGCTTGTTGCCGCCACCGAGGACGGGGTCGACAAGAACAAGATCAACGAAGAACTCAAGCAGTTGCAGGAGCAACTGCGCAGCGTTTCGGAATCGGCGACCTTCAACAGCGACAACTGGGTGATCCTCACCAACGATGCGACGCCGACGCAGCCGCGGCAGATCCCGGCCTCCTTCATCCGCAATGCCGACGGCACGGTGTCTGTGGGCATGCTGAGCTACCATATCGACAACACGCCTGTGGGGGCCACGACCTCCAAGGATGCGCGTTACCTGATCGACGACCGGGCCACCGGCTCGGGCGAATATGGCGTGCTGACCTCGGCCTATTTTGCCACCGAGCTCGGGACCTCGCAGAATTACGTGCTGATGACCAGCAAGAACGGCACCACGACCGGCCAAGTGGTGATTTCGCTATCATCAAGCACGACGAAAGGCCAGATCGGCCAAATGATCAGCGTAGTCGATGCCGCGCTGACGCAGCTGACGACGGTCGGTTCGGCCTTCGGCGCCCTGGAAAAACGTATCGAGCTGCAGAACGATTTCGCCACCAAGCTGCACGACAACATTACCGCCGGTATCGGCCGGCTCGTCGATGCCAATATGGAGGAGGAGTCGAGCAAACTCAGGGCGCTGCAGACGCAGCAGCAGCTCGGCCTGCAATCGCTGAATATCGCCAATGCGACCTACGACACGGTCAGGCAGTTGTTCCAGAATTTCTAAATGTGTTTGAGCGCTCTGGGCGGCGCTGCGTTGTCTATTCGATCGTATGGCGTCCCGGTTCCCTCATTCCTGTGCTGTCACAGGAATGAGGGAGGAGAATTAGGCGCTCCCCACTAAAAACTGGTGATATCAGCGCATCGCTGCAACATGGCTGCTGTTTCGGCGCCTGAAATTCCCCTATCAAGGGAACATCTTCATTTTCTTGCCGTAATCCTTGCCATTTGCTCGCATCAGTTTTGAACGGAGACCATCCTGTCCATGATCAAGAAATTCATACTTCTGGCTGTCGCGGCAAGCTATCTCAGTGCCTGCACGACCACCGATCCCTATACTGGTGAGCAGAAGGTTTCCAATACGGCGGGCGGCGCGGCGCTCGGCGCGCTCGGCGGTGCCCTCGTCGGCGTTGCCGTCGGCGGCGGCGGGCACGGCAAGCGCAATGCGGCGCTGATCGGCGCCGGTATCGGCGCTCTGGCCGGCGGCGCGATCGGCAATTACATGGACCAGCAGGAAGCCGAGCTTCGCGCCCAGCTCGAAGGCACCGGGATTTCGGTGACTCGCCAGGGCGACAACATCATTCTCAACATGCCTTCGAACATCACCTTCGACGTCGACCAGGACGCGGTGAAGCCGGGCTTCTATCCGACGCTGAATTCGGTGGCGATCGTGCTGCGCAAGTTCAACCGCACGCTAATCGACGTCAACGGCCATACGGATTCGACCGGCAGCCTGCAGCATAACCAGGACCTGTCGCAGCGCCGCGCGCTTTCGGTTGCCGATTATCTCGGCGGCCAGGGCATCGACCAGCGCCGCGTTTCGGCCGTCGGCTTCGGCCCGTCGCAGCCGGTCGCCTCCAATGCGAGCGAAGCCGGCCGGGCCCAGAACCGCCGCGTCGAAATCCAGATCGCGCCGATCACGCAGGGCTGAGTCTGGCTTTGCAGCTTGCTAGGGGAGGCCGGGTCATGTGCCCGGCCGCCAACCACTTCGATTGCCGGCCGCAGTTAGATGATGAAGCTGATGAGAGCGGCGGCGATCACGCTCGCCGGGATAGCGCCGATGATCACGATAGAAGTCTGACGCGGCGACATTTTCAGGATCGCCCCGACGACGCCGGCAATGATGATATTGCTGAGGGTGGCCAGAACGAGATTATCGATATTCAGCAAAGTGAGCGTGACTATCGTCAGAATGGTCGCCACGGCAATGATGACGAAGCCTTTCGAAGAATTTCAACTCAGTTGAGTGATTGATTGCCCTTTTCGGCTGCATGATCGGGAGCAGGCTTCGTGGCCCGTGATCTGGCTTTAATGCTGCATCGTCGCGCCCTTGGTGATCTTGTCGACGATTTTCTTGTCGGCGCGTAGCGCGATGCCGACGACCTTCGCGTCGTCGGGGGCATATTCGGCAAAGACGGCACGGTTGGCCGCATCGTGGCCGGTTGCAAACATTTCCTCGATGAAGATGGAGGAAGTGACATCGCGCTCCAACGCGCGGCGGTGGATCGTCGAAATCGTCGCTTCGTCGGCCGACAGGACGATGATCGGCTGGATGGATAGCGGGTTATAGAGATTGCCGGCGCGATCCTTGTATGGCTCGCCGATGATTTCAGGATATTGCCCGGCAATGCCTGTCGACAGGAAGGCTGTGACATTCAGCTTCTGCCAGCCGGCAAGATTGTTTCGCAGGACGATCGCAATTTTGGTATCAAACATTCCAGTCTCTTTCATCGGGTGTCGAACGCGTTGAACCAGGATCTAACGCCGCAGGCCTTTGAGGGTCTTGAACGTTTGTGCGAGCCGCAGGGGCGCAGCGGCATAATGGCCGCGTCCGCCGGCAGCGGAATCCTGACTGCGCCGTCCTTTCCGGGTATCGAGCGCATCGAGGCGCAGTTCTCGGGCAATGTTTTCGAGCCGCACCGGCATGATACCTATGCGCTCGGCGTCACGCTGAAGGGCGTGCAGACCTTTACCTATCGCGGCGAGCGGCGCTTCAGCCTGCCGGGACAGGTGATCGTGCTGCATCCGGACGAGGAGCATGACGGCGGGGCAGGGACCGAGGACGGGCTGCAATACCGCATGCTCTATCTGGAGCCGTCGCTGCTGATGGAATGCCTGGAGGCGGAGAAGATCGGGCTTCCCTTCGTCGAGCAGCCCGTGATTGCCGATGGCGCGCTGGCGCAGGTGCTGCTCGCCGCGCTCGGCGAACTCGATCGGGAGTTGGACGAGCTTTTCGTCGACGATTTCGTCAGCCGCGTGGCGGGCGGTCTGTCGCGGCATTCGCAGGTGCGCCGCCGGGCTTTGGGTGCCGTCGCATGGCGGCAGGTGCGGGCGGCGCGCGATTATCTGGAGGCGCATGCCTTACGGCCCGTGCGCTCCAGTGAGCTGGAGAGCATTACCGGCCTCGATCGCTTCACCCTGTCACGGCATTTCCGCACGGCCTTTGCCACCAGCCCGCACCGCTACATGCTGATGCGGCGGCTGCAGCAGGCAAAGGCGCGGATGGGCGAAGGCGAAAGTTTTGCCGATGTGGCCGCCGCCACGGGCTTTGCCGATCAGGCGCATTTCATCCGGCATTTCAAGAAGGCCTATGGCGTGACGCCGGGGCGGTGGGCCGGACTGCATCGTGCCCATGTTGCAAGGCCGGCAATGGCAGCCTGGCGTAGTCCTCTTCCGGAAGAAGATCTGAGAAATGCAGCCACCACCGTTGATCTGACTGTGATCAGGTGACATCCGTATTTATCCAGAAAACGGCATTATCATATGCATTGCGCATGCCTTCAGCAAGAAAGCTAGATCCGATAACTTGCCTCCACGGGTCCAAGCTATCGGCGTCCGCCGAATGCTCTCCTCAGTATGCCGCCTGGCTAAGCAGCAGGCGGTCTGTGACAGGAAAGGTCAAGGCACATTATGTCTGCAAACGATAAGCCACTCATCGCAATTGCCGGTGCCACCAGCAAACAGGGTCGTAGCGTCGCATCAACGCTCCTTCGCAGCGGACGTTTCCGCGTACGCGCCCTGACCCGGAAAAAGGATTCACCCGAGGCTTTAAATCTGGAGAAACTTGGAGCCGAGATTGTAACCGTCCCTCTCCAGCTTGGCTTCCAGAAGGATGTCGTTGCTGCCTTCGAAGGGGCGGACGGGGCATTTCTGATGACGCCGCCCATCATTCCGCCGGAGACAACAGAGGCTCCGATCGGCCGCCAACTTGCGGATGCGGCGGTCGAGGCAGGCGTCGGACATATTGTCTTCAGCACGCTCGAGAATGTCGACGCCATCTCCGGCGGGACGAAGTTTGCTCCGCACTTCACCGACAAAGCGCGCGTTGCGGACCACATTCGCGGTCTGCCGATCTCTCATTCCTTCGTCATCCTGGCATTCTTCTACACGAATCTTCTCGAATATTATCTGCCGCGCATGGAAGGTGACACGCTGCTGCTGCCGATCTATCTTCCCGAGGATTTTCGAGCACCTTTTGTCGATCCGCTCACGGCGACCGGGCCGGCCGTGCTCGAAATTTTCTCAAACCCCGAGCGCTACAACGGGAGAACGCTGCCGATCGTCGGCGATGTCATCTCTCCGCGCGAGATGGTCGAAACCTTCCGGGAGGTAACCGGCCTCAAGGCGGAATATCGAAATGCTTTCACCAGGGGCGGCCTACTGCAGTATTTTCCGGAGTTCGCCGCCAACGAGCTTTTCGTGCAAGAACTGCTGGGGATGGTCGAGTATGCCGTCCAGTATGGCTATTTCGGAAAGGAGCATGATCTGGAGTGGAGCCGTCGCCTGAATCCCGACACGCTCGACTGGAAGCAATATCTTCGCACCACGGGTTGGCGCGGCGACAAGCGATCTTTCGGGCTCCAGGAAAAGCGCGAAGCGGTTTTGTCGGGAATTACATAAAAACAAACACTTAGAGCGGCGCTTCCGTGAAAGCTGAGCCGCTCTAAGTCACGATGTCCGGATTCCCGGGAGTTTGGGAATCTCGGCGACAAGAAAGTCGGTGAGAAGGCGAACGCGGGCGATGGCAGAGCGCTCTGGTACGATGAGCAGGCTCAGCGGAACCGGCGACGGGCGATAGTCTTCGAGCACGACCTCGAGGCGACCGTTATCCAGGAGATCGTGGACTAGCCAAAGGTGAGCGGGACCCATGCCGCGTCCTGCAGCCAAGGCTTCGCGCGCCGCAAGCCCGTGATCGACGCGCAGCTTCCCGTTGACTGGAACCGTAAAATTCCCGCCATGGCGGGAGGAGAGAGCGATCTGATCACTCCCGGCCACATTGGACATTATGACGGTTTCGTATCGCGAGAGATCGTCCGGGTGCTCCGGCCGCCCGTGAGCGGAGAAATAGGCCGGAGCACCGACCAGCATCCGGTGGCTTTTTCCGAGCGCATGAAGCTTCATGGAACTGTCAGTGAGAGGTCCAAGCCGGAGCGCCAGGTCAACGCCTTCGCGAACCAGGTCGATGCGTTCGTCGGTCAAGTTGAGATCGACGCTGATATCAGGATGCCGGTCCTGAAATTCGAAGATGAGGCGGGTGACGTGCATCACGCCAAGCGCTGCGGTACACGAAAGCCTGACAGCGCCTGCGGCCGCCCGACGTGCATTCCTGGCTTCCTCGGCAGCCTGCTCGACCAGGCGCAATACCTGAAGGCAGTTCGCATAATAGCGACTGCCTTCGTCGGTGAGCGTCACGCGACGCGTGGTTCGGTTGAGGAGAGGCACACCGACTGCATCCTCGAGTTCGTTGAGATGCCGCGTCACCGTGGATTGACCAACGCCGAGTTCTCTTGCCACCATAGACAGGTTGCCTCGCTCGGCAACGCGAACAAATGTGCGCATTCTGTCGAGAGACAGTCCTGAGTTATCCATTTTTCAGCACAGTGACGTTCATTGAATCAATGTATGGAATAGTCGGGCGCGAGGCTAGAGCCGACGAGCTGACGATTTCCTGACTTAGGCGGGGTTTTCCGCAAGGCCGGAACGGCGGGCGATGAAGCGGGCCAGCATCGGGCCGATCAGCAGAATGACTAGGAAACGGCCGGTCTGCATCGCCATCACGAAGGGCACGTCGACATCGCTGGACGCGGCGATGATGGCGACGGAATCGGCGCCGCCCGGGCTGGTGGCGAGATAGGCCGTCAGCGGATCAATGCCGGCGAAGACGTGAAGGGCTGCCGCCATGCAGCCGCAGAGCGCCATCAGCAGCACGATACAGGCCGACACCCGCGGCAGGGCCCGCGCCACATGCTGAAGGATAGAGCGGGTGAAGCGCAAGCCAATGCTCCAGCCGACGAGTGCATAGGCGATGGCGAGCAACCACATCGGCAACTCGATCTTCATGAGGCCGATCCCCTGCAGGAAGGCGCCGAGAAAGAGCGGTACGATGATCATGCCGCCCTGGATGCGCAGGCGGCGCACGCCGTAGACGCAGAAGCCGGCAAAGGCGATCGTTGCCGCGAAGGCCGGCCAGTCGACTTCCGGAAAGAGAACGAGCGGCGGCGGTTCGGCCCCGTCTGCCGCGACCCAAAGACGCGAAATCACCGATGCGCCGACGGCGACGAAGACGACGCGCAGATATTGCATGAAAGCGACGAGGCGGGCATCGGCGCCATAGGCTTCCGACATGATGACCATCGCCGACGCCCCGCCCGGCGAGGAGCCCCAGACGGCGGTCGTTCCCGGCAGCACCTGCCAGCGCGTCAAAAGCCAGCCGAGGCCTGTGGCGATGGCGATGACCGAGAAGATGAACAGCAGGAAGAGCGGCGCGTCCTTCGCCATAGTGCCGAGAATATCAGGAGTGATGGTGCGCGCCATCATCAGACCGACGAGGACCTGTGCCAACTGCAGGGGCCAGAGCGGCACGCGAAGCTTTCCCTTGCCGACAGTCAGCGCCAGCACGATGGCGGCAGCCATCGGCCCGATCAGCAGCGAGGCGGGCAGGGCGAAGAGTTCGAGAAAGACGGTGAAGGCGGTCGAGAGCGCCAGCAGCAGCGCCCATTTTGGCAGGCCGGCATCACGCAGCATGCGGCGGGCGTGGCTGAGTGGCATGAATCCCCGTATTTTCCCGGCCGGTGCCAAGCCCTGAGGCTGAAAATGGGAAGGTGCTCCGGCATGACGAAGAGAGGCCGGCTCAAGGCCGGTCGGTGCGGCCTCGGTATAGGTGGCTGCCGTGAGCGCGGTCAATTGCGAAATCTGGCTTCCCGGCGAACTCTGATGCGAATTTGATTCAAGATGCCGACTCAAGCCATTGTTGTCTCTTCAGAAATGCACATATCTTACGAGGAAATCGAGCAGTGCGCGCACACGCGCCGGCAGCGGTCCGCCCTGGCCGATATAGAGGGCGTAGAATTCCTCGGTGTCGCCGGGATTGGCCTCTTCCAGCACTGTTATCAGCCGGCCGGCATCGATATCGGCGCGCACGGTGAAGGCGGCCAGCCGCGCAAGGCCTGCGCCGGCAAGCGCGAGATGTCGCATGGCCTCGCCGTCTGCGACCTGCACGCCCGGTGTGATCGGCACCGTTACTGTTTCGCCGTTCTCGCGCAGCGGCCAGCCTTCGACCGCGCGGGCATAGGAAAAGCCGATCCGGCAATGGCTATTGAGGTCGGCGACGCTGCGCGGCTCGCCGTGGCGCCTGAGATAACCGGGCGAGGCGACGATGATTTTGCCGGCCGCGCCGAGCTTGCGGGCGATCAGGCTGGAATTCTTCAAGGGGCCGGCGCGGATCGCGACGTCTGCGCGCTCCTCCATTAGGTCGACGATCCTGTCGGTATGGGCAATATCGAGCGTCACGGCCGGATGAAGCGCCATGAAGGCGGGCACGAGCGGCGCCAGTATATGGTTGCCGAACGAGCCACTGGTGTTGATACGGATGCGACCCGATGCCTGTTCGCCGGACGAAGCCTGACGTTCCGCCTCGGCGATATCGGCGAGGATGGCGATGCTGCGCTCATAGAAGGCGCAGCCCTCCGGCGTCAGCTGCAGCTTGCGGGTCGAGCGGTTGACGAGGCGGGCGCCGAGGCGCGCCTCCAGCCTGGCGACGAGCTTGCTGACGGCCGAAGGCGTCATGCGCCGCGCTAGCGCGGCGGCCGAAAAGCCACCGCGCTCGACAACACTGACGAAGACTTCCATTTCGCCGGAGCGGTTGATGTCCTGACGGCTCATGATGATTTCAAATCACAGATGATGTGCTGAGAGGCAATCTATATCAACGAGGTGCCAAGGTCTATTCTCAGAGGAAACAAGGAGACCAATCCATGGAATATAGAAATCTCGGCGCCTCCGGCCTCAGAGTGCCGCTCTTAAGTTTCGGCGCGGGCACGTTCGGCGGCAGCGGACCCCTGTTCGGCGCCTGGGGCAACACCGATGCCCAGGAAGCGCGGCGACTTGTCGACATCTGCCTCGAAGCGGGGGTCAATCTTTTCGATACGGCTGACGTCTACTCGGCGGGCGCTTCCGAGGACGTGCTCGGCCAGGCGATCCGTGGCCGGCGCGACGCGGTGCTGATCTCGACGAAGACCGCATTGCCGATGGGCGAGGGCCCGCAGGACTGGGGGACATCGCGGGCGCGGCTGATCCGGGCGACAGAGGATGCGCTGCGCCGGCTCGGGACCGATTATATCGACCTTTTGCAGCTTCACGCCTTTGATGCCTCGACGCCGATCGAGGAGGTGCTTGCGACACTCGACGCGCTCGTGGCCGCCGGCAAGATCCGCTATGTCGGCGCTTCCAATTTTGCCGGGTGGGAACTGATGAAGTCGCTCGCCGCTGCCGAACGTCACGGCAAACCGCGTTACGTTGCCCATCAGGTTTATTATTCGCTGGCGGGGCGGGACTACGAATGGGAGCTGATGCCGCTCGCCGCCGACCAAGGCGTTGGCGCGCTCGTCTGGAGCCCGCTTGCCTGGGGACGGCTGACCGGAAAGATTCGCCGCGGCCAGCCGCTGCCTGCGGCAAGCCGCCTGCACGAGACGGCCAAGTACGGCCCACCCGTCGACGATGAGCGACTGTTCGACATCGTCGAGGTGCTGGATTCGATTGCGGCAGAGACCGACAAGACTGTGCCGCAGATCGCCATCAATTGGCTGCTCGGCCGGCCGACGGTATCGAGCGTCATCATTGGCGCCCGCAACGAAGAGCAGCTCAGGCAAAATCTCGACGCGGCCGGCTGGAGCCTGTCGAAGGATCAGATCGAAAAGCTCGACGCAGTCAGCGCCGTGACGGCACCTTATCCGTATTTTCCCTATCGACGGCAGGAGGGCTTTGCCCGCCTCAATCCGCCGATCGTCTGAGCCGGACCGCCTACAACAAAAGGGGAGTAAAATCTTTTCCCAATCTTAACTGGACAGCCGCTTTGACTTGCCCCATACCCAGCCTGTTGCATAGTTCCTTAAATCGGAATCGGCTTAAGGATCAAATTATGCAGCAATTTTAAAGTTCTACAGCGTCCTTTGCGCCTCTGAACAGACGCATGGCGCTCTAGTCTGCGGGACATGATCTCGTCTACGCGGAATGGCAGGGAGATCAAAGGGATGGCGCTGAAGGACGCAAAGGCCGGAACACGCAACGAGGCGGGCATTGCCGCTGTGCTCGGCATTCTCAAGCAGAGTTTTGGCGAACGCTTCCAGACGGGGCAGGCCTTCCGCGAACAGCATGCCCATACGACGACCTATATCCCGCCGCAGCTGCCCGACGGCGTGCTCTTCGCCGAAAGCGCCGAAGACGTGAAGATGGCCGTCAGGGCCTGCGCGATCCATAAGGTGCCGGTCATCGGCTTCGGCACCGGCTCCTCGCTGGAGGGGCAGGTCAATGCCGTCAATGGCGGTATTTCCATTGATTTCAGCCGCATGAATCGAGTGCTCGAAGTCAATCCCGAGGATCTCGACTGCACGGTCGAGCCTGGGATTACGCGCGAGGCCCTGAACATCCACCTGCGCGATACCGGCTTGTTCTTCCCGATCGATCCCGGTGCCAATGCCTCGATCGGCGGCATGGCGTCGACACGGGCTTCCGGCACCAATGCCGTGCGCTACGGGACGATGAAGGACAATGTGCTTGCCGTCACGGCCGTCACCGCCAATGGCGAGGAGATCCGCACGGCGCGACGTGCCCGCAAATCCTCAGCCGGTTATGACCTGACGCGGCTTTTCGTCGGCGCCGAAGGCACGCTTGGCATATTGACATCGGTGACGCTGCGCCTGCAGGCGATCCCGCAGAAGATAGCCGGCGGCGTATGCGCCTTTCCGAGCATCAAGGCGGCTTGCGATGCTGTCATCATGACGATCCAGATGGGCATTCCGGTGGCGCGTATCGAACTGCTCGATGCTGTGCAGATGCGGGCGTGCAACGCCTATTCCCGGCTTTCTTATGCGGAAAGCCCGACACTGTTCCTCGAATTCCACGGCACCGACGAAACCGTGCCGCTGCAATCGGCCGCCTTTGCCGAAATCGCCGCGGAATGCGGCGGCGGCGAGTTTCTTTGGACCGCCAATGCCGAGGAGCGGACGAAACTGTGGAAGGCGCGCCATGACGCCTATTGGTCCGCCAGGGCGCTGGCGCCCGGGCTTGCCGCACTTTCGACCGATGTTTGTGTTCCGATATCGAGACTTGCCGACTGCGTGTCCGAAACGCAGGCGGATATCGAAGCGCACGGGTTGCTTGGCCCGATCGTCGGTCATGCGGGCGACGGGAATTTCCATGTGCTGTTGCTGTTCGACGACAAAAGCGCCGAAGACATCGCCATGGCCGAGAGCTTCGTGCAGCGTCTCAATCGGCGAGCGCTCGATATGGATGGGACGTGCACTGGCGAACATGGGATCGGGCAGGGGAAGATGGCCTTTCTGGAGCAGGAGCTTGGGGGAACGGTGGATCTGATGCGACAGGTGAAGCAGGCGCTCGATCCGGACGGCATCTTCAATCCGGGAAAGATTTTCCACCAAGGCTGAAAACGGAATATTCTCATGAACTTGGGCCTTGCCCCCGGCATGAATAGCGCTAGTGTCGACAACAGAATCCCAAGCAATGTCGGCAACAGAATCCCGAATGGAGAATCCTTGCATTGGTAGGCCGGTTCCTCGTCTTTCTGGGGGGAGTGATCGTCGTAGTGCTGTTTGTGGCGCTGCTTGCGCCGCTGTTCATCGACTGGACGGATTTCCGCAAGAATTTCGAGGATCAGGCAAGCCGCATTATCGGTAAGAAAGTCACTGTCCACGGCACGGTGGATGCCCGCCTGCTGCCGTTTCCGTCGGTCACCCTGCACGATGTGCGCGTCGGCCAGGAGGCGGACGGCACGCCGATCGTCAAGGTCGAACAGTTCTCCATGGATGCAGAGCTTGCGCCTTTCCTGTCGGGCGAGGCGTTGATCTTCGACATGCGCGTCGTCAATCCGAAGGTGCGCCTCAGATTGCTCAAAGACGGCACACTCGACTGGATGCGCGGCAGCCGCGCCGAGATACCGGCCAAAACAGTCGTTCTCGAAAATGTGCATGTCAGCGGCGGTGAAGTCGACTTCCTCGATGACCAGTCGGGCCGGGCGCGCCGCATCACCGGCCTGAATGCGGAAATGTCGGCCAAGTCGCTCGCCGGCCCCTGGCGCATCGAGGGCGATGCGGCGCTCGACGGCGAACACGGAAGTTTCTCGATCTCCAGCAGCCAGCCGGACGAGAAGGGCGTGTTGCGGATGCGCACGAAGCTTTCGCCGGACCAGCATCCGGTCAGTGTCGATCTCGACGGTGAACTGAAGCTGGTCGACCGCAAGCCGAACTATCAGGGCCAGCTTTCGGCGGCGATCGAAAACCGCAACAGTGCCAGGTCGGCCAACAAGAACGAACAGCCGCCGAGGGTCAAGGGCCGTTTCGAGCTTACCAACGAACGTATCCGCATTCCCGAGTATCGGATGGAGATCGGCCCGACAGACGATCCCTATGTGATAACCGGGGAGGCGACGCTCGATACCGGCAATGCGCCGGAATTCCTGTTGACCGCCGACGGGCAGCAGATAGACGTCAACCGCATCGGCAATCAGGGCGCGGCCGGCAAGACGACGCGGGATCCCGCGGTTTCGGCACGCGAGCGGTTGAATTCGCTGATCGACATCGTCGCGCAGGTTCCGATCCCGCAGGTGCCGGGCAAGGCGAGCGTCAAGCTGCCGGCAATCGTCGCCGGCGACACGACACTCCGCGATGTACAGCTGGAGCTGGAGCCGGCCGGCACCGGCTGGATGATCGACAGCGCCATCGGCACGCTGCCGGGGCGCACGCAGGTGGAAGGCAAGGGCAAGCTCCTGCTTCAGGGCGAAGCCTCGTTCAACGGCAAGATCGTGCTGGCCTCGAACCAGCCGACCGGGCTTGCCTCCTGGCTGGCGGGCTCGGTCGATCCGGCAATCCGGCAATTGCGGCAGGCGGGTTTTTCCGCCAATGTCAGTCTGACCCCTGAGCTGCAGCGTTTTGAAAATCTCGAAATCGCCGTCGGATCGGCGACGCTGAAGGGCCGGCTGGAGCGGCAGGCGATCTCCGGCCAGCCGCCAACCCTGTCGGTGGCACTGAACGGCGACACGCTCGATCTTGACGCGCTGCAGGCGCTGGCCGGGCTTGCGACAGGGCAGGAAAGCGGCGACAACGTCCTCGACCATAAGATCGCCGCGCAGCTCAGGGCCGATAAATTCACCGCCTTCGACGTTGAGGCCGAGAATGTCGAGACCACCTTCACGATCGCCGACGGGGCGCTTGCGGTCGACCGGCTGTCGGTCAAGAACCTCGCGGGCGCCGAGTTGACGGCGACGGGCCGGGCGGAAGGTTCGCTGCTCGACTACAAGGGGGCGGGCGAGATCACCTTCAAATCGGCCGATCCCGGCGGCTTCTTCACCATGCTGCGCGAGCATCTTCCGCACCACCCGGTGCTCGACCGGCTGGTACGCAATGCCGGCTGGTACGGCAATACAGCGTTGCGCGGGGCGCTGACGCTCGGCGGCGACGAGGGTAACGCGCTGACGGTGACCTTGGCCGGCGTCTCGAACGGCAGCCGGGTCAATCTCGATTACCGCATGTCCGATCTCCTGGCGTTAACCGGCAACGGCACGACCAGCCTCGAGGCGACGCTCGAGAACGCCGTGCCGTCGATCCTGTTCGGTCAGGCCGGGCTCGACCCGCTGCCGGTCGATGTCGGCGCCAACGGCCGCCTGACGCTCAAGGTGAAGGCGTCGGGCAACGATCCTGCCGATGCGGCGCTGACGTTTGCGACCGACCGGACCTCGTTTACCGCCAACGGCAAGGTTGACGTGCGGCCAGAGAGCTTCATGAACGGCCAGATCGCGCTGTCGCTCGACAGCGCCGATATCGACCCCTACCTCATCATGAACGGTATTGCCCTGCCGCAGACCGGAACAGGACTGCCGGTCGGTGTGCAGGTCAATGCCGCCGTCGATAGCGACAAGATCGTCTTGTCCGATCTCAAGGGGCGCGCGGCCGACAATGAGTTTTCCGGTGCGCTGACCTTCGACCGCAAGGCTGCGAAGACGACCGCGAACGGCGAGCTGAGACTCGCCAAGGCCGATGCCGGCTGGCTCGGCGAGGCGGTGTTCGGCCAGATCGTTGATCCGGCCAGCGGCACGCTCTCGAAGGCGCCGCTGGGCTTGCCGATGTTCAAGGATCTCGACGTCAAGGTGAAGCTGTCGGCCAAAGAGTTCTGGCCCGGCCTGCCCCAAAAGTCAGTGTCCGACTTCACCAGCAACGTCGCCTATCAGGGCGACGAGCTGCAGCTCAATGACATGGCCGGCAACTGGGATGGCGGCAAGCTCTCCGGCAACCTGCTTTTCACCAATGCCGGGGGCACCGGTTTTCTGCAGACGAAGCTGGCGCTTGCCGATTCCGATCTTGCCGGCGTCATCTGGCTGCGTGACGGCGCGCCGATCGCCAACGGCAAGTTCGGATTGTCGCTGTCGATGGAGGCCTCTGGCAAGACGGTCGCCGAGATCGCCAGCTCGCTCAATGGTTCGGGGGAGCTCAGGCTCGGCGATACCAGCATACGCGGACTGAACCTTGCCATCCTTCCGCCGCTGCTTGCCGCCACCGACACGATGCAGGAACAGATCAATGCCGGCAAGGTGCATCCGATCGTCGAGACGCTGCTCAACAACGGCGAGGCGAAGTTGCCGCCGCTCGGAATTCCCTTCAATATCACCGACGGGACTCTCAGGGTGCAGAATGTGACGGTCGCCAACGAGTTGGCTCGTGTCAGCGCCGACGCCCAGATCGCGTTGCCGGAGGAGCGGATCAGCGCGACGGTCGGCATCGGGCTCAATCCGGGAAAGGAGACGCTTCCCGGTGCCGAGCCGGCACTGAAGCTGAATTTTTCCGGCCTGCTGCCGTCCCCCGGCAAGACGATGGATGTGACCGATATCACCAGCTACCTGTCGCTGCGCGCCTTCGAGCGCGAGCGGCGGCGCGTTGAGCGGCTGCAGGCAATCGTGCTCGAAAAGCAGCGGCTGCGGCGCGAGGCGGCGCTCTATCGATTCAATGAGGCCGAGCGCGTCAGGGCGGCCGAGATCGAGCGGCAACGGCAGGCGGAGGAAGAGCGGTTGCGCGCATTGGCGCAGGAAGCGGCCGCGCAGAAGGCTGCTGCCGAGGCGGAGGCCGCACGCGCGGCGGAAGCCAAAGCCAAGACCGATGCCCAGGCGAGGGCGGCCGCCGAGGCGGAAGCGGCCCGGCGTGGCGGCCAGGCGCAGCCCGGTCAGCTCAATTTCGACCAACTGCCGGGCGTCCAGGCCCAATGAAGACGCGTGGTATCTGCTGCACTTGAGGGGTGCGTCGGGTGTTTTATGAAATCGCCGTTCCAATATCGCCGCAGGACTTTGATACGCCCCGCGTCACGGCTGGCGACCGCCGGCCTTGGCCCAGGACAGCACATGGAGCCGCAGCGCCGACGACAGGTTGCCGTTCGGGGGGCGGTGGTCGTCAATCTCGGAAATCAGCGCGGCAAGCGACATCGAACGGCTTGCCGCAATCGTCTTCAGTTCGGCCCAGAATTCATCTTCCAGCGAAAAGCTGGTGCGATGGCCATGCAATGTCGCCGAGTGTTTGCGGATCATAAGCCGGTTCACACCGCAATCAGCTTTGAGGATCGATTCAAGGAAGCTGCGCAAGTCACTGATCGCAGGTTCGTTTCCAGCCCTTCAAGCTTTGCGCGAAGCTTCATTCGCCGTCGTCATCCGTCTCGATCCGGCCATCGCGGTGAGCCTTGTCGGCCTTTTCGTTCAGGCTGCGGGTGAGCTGCTTCTCAGCCTTTGTGCGGCCGAAGGAAATGCGGTTCTGCTCGGCCTGTTTCTCCTTTTCGGAGCGGGCCTGCTTCTTGCGGAATTGGCGCAGATTGATGATTTCGGCGCTCATGCAGGGGCCTTAAACCTTATGGAAAGGGAGGCTAGGCCTCCCTTGTCAATCACTGTTTCTTGCGGAAGGAGTCGAGCGAGACGACGGAGCCCGGCTTCTTCTCCTCGCCGTCGGCCGGTTTTGCGCCGGCTTCATCAGGCTTTCCTGCCGCGTCGACTGGATAGGCGGTGATCTCGCCGGATGGCAGCTCCTCGCCATCGGCGAGCGGTACGTCGAATTCGAGCTCAAAATTGACCGAGGGATCGTAGAAGCCGCGGATCGCATTAAACGGAATAACCAGCTTTTCCGGAACGTCGGAGAAAGAAAGGCCGATTTCGAAATGCGTCTCGGTGATCTTCAGGTCCCAGAACTGATGCTGGATGACGATGGTCATCTGCTCGGGATATTTCGACTTCAGGTGCTGGGAAATGCGCACGCCGGCCGCACCCGTGAGAAAGGTGATGAAGAAGTGATGGTCGCCGGGCAGACGGCCCGTTGTTGCGACTTCCGCCAAAACCTTGCGGATGACGCCGCGAAGTGCATCCTGCGCTAGAATGTCGTAGCGGATATGATCCTGCCCCATGCTTTTCCTGTCTTTCGTCGGTTCGGAAGTCTTTTCACAAGGTTATATGCCATGTCCGGGCGCCTTGGGAAAGACCGGAGCCGAGTCACGTTTTTAAGGAGCATACATGATTTCGATGGCAGGGAGAAGGTGAAGGCTTCTGTTGCCAGGTGCCTTCGGACCCCGCCTAGAGGTGCGAACCACTAGGACTTTGATTGAAGTGTCACACCGCGATTAAGCAGCGAGACGAGCTTCCGCATAGTTGTCGTTTGCAACTACAATTTTAGCCCGATAACGGCGGTACAATGCCGAGCAAAAAGTCGATCTTTACACCCTTGTCGATCCTGTTTCGCCCCCATCAAAAGCCGGCCTTCGATACCGCCGGTTTTTGGTGGAGGCGCCGGGTACCGCCCCCGGGTCCAATAGGTTTATTACACCGCTCATTTATTGCCATAGCCGGCCCGAGAGCCGGCAGGGCTGATATAGTGATTTCCTTCGCCCAAGGAAAGGGCAATCGTCATAAAAGCTTTATGCCAGGCGGCAGAAAGAACGGGAAAATACCGCCCCGGTGATTGGTTTCCTCAAGGCGAAGGCTTAAATTGGAGAAAACGGAATCAGCGCGACATGCAGCAATATCTCGATCTCCTCGCCCACGTGATGGAAAATGGCTCCGACCGGGGCGACCGCACCGGCACCGGCACGCGCTCGGTCTTCGGCCACCAGATGCGCTTCGATCTTGAGGAAGGCTTTCCCGTCCTCACCACGAAGAAGCTGCATCTGCGTTCGATCATCCACGAGCTGTTATGGTTCCTGAAGGGCGAAACGAATATCCGCTATCTCAAGGAGAACGGCGTCTCGATCTGGGATGAATGGGCCGACGAGAACGGCGAACTCGGGCCGGTATACGGCGCCCAGTGGCGCTCCTGGCCGGCACCCGATGGCGGCCATATCGACCAGATCGCCAATCTCGTCAAAGGCATCGTCAACAATCCAAATTCGCGCCGCCACGTCGTCTCAGCCTGGAATCCGGCTGAGGTCGACCAGATGGCACTGCCGCCCTGCCATTGCCTGTTCCAGTTCTATGTCGCCGACGGCAAGCTCTCCTGCCAGCTCTACCAGCGCTCGGCCGATATCTTCCTCGGCGTGCCCTTCAACATCGCCTCCTATGCGCTTTTGACGATGATGGTAGCTCAGGTGACCGGGTTGAAGCCCGGCGATTTCGTTCACACGCTCGGCGATGCCCATCTCTACCACAACCATTTCGACCAGGCGAAGCTGCAGCTGACGCGCCGGCCGAAGCCGCTGCCGTTCATGCGGATCAATCCTGATGTGAAGGATATCTTCGGCTTCACCTTCGACGATTTCGAGCTGATCGGCTACGAGGCCGATGCCAGCATCAAGGCGCCGATTGCTGTCTGACCGGAACATCTCATGGCCAACATCCGCAGGACCATTATTGCCGCCGTTGCCCGCAACGGCATCATCGGCCGCGAGGGCGATATGCCCTGGCGGTTGTCGAGCGATCTCAAACGCTTCAAGGCGCTGACATTGGGAAAGCCTGTCGTAATGGGCCGCAAGACCTACAATTCCATCGGCAAGCCGCTGCCGGGACGGCCGAACGTGGTCATCTCGCGGCAAGCGGCGATCGATCATTCCGACATCAGTATGGCGCATTCGCTGACCGAGGCGATGGACGCTGCCGAAAGGCTGGCGCTCCAAACCGGTGCCGACGAAATCTGCATCATCGGCGGGGGGCAGATCTATGCCCAGGCAATCGACCTCGCCGATCGACTGTGCATCACCCATGTCGAGGCCGATTTGGATGGCGACGCGTCGTTTCCGGCGATCGATCCCGCCACCTGGCAGGCGGGCGAGGCGCTCGAGGTGTCGGCCGGTGAGAAGGACAGCTATCCCACGCGCTACATCGTCTATGAACGCCGTCGCGGCTGAAAATGAACTATTTTCCAATTAAATTGACCAAGTTTCTCACGCTGCGTTGAAAGCCGGTGCGGTGATACCTATAACGGTCTCCAACGCATCCGCCGGTCAGCCCCCACGGTCCCGGATGCGGGGAAGACTTAACGAACAACGAGGTTTTGATGCCCTGGAGCAATCAGAATGGCGGCGGCGGCCCTTGGGGCGGCGGCGGTAATAATCAGGGACCATGGGGCCAGGGGCCGAACCGCCCGCGTGGCGGCGGCAAAGGCGGACCGCCCGATCTGGAAGACATTATCCGGCGCGGCCAGGATCAGCTGCGCAACATCGTTCCCGGCGGTTTCAACGGTGGCGTGGCGGTCATCGTCGTGGCGATCGTCGCCATCTTCTGGCTGATCCAGTGCGTCTACACCGTTCAGCCGGATGAACGCGGTGTCGAACTGCGCTTCGGCAAGCCGCGGGAAACGGTATCGATGCCGGGTCTGCATTTCCATTTCTGGCCGATGGACACGGTCGAGATCGTCAAGGTCACCGAGCAGTTGCTGAATGTCGGCGGCACGCAGGGAAGCAGCAACACGGCCGGCGGACTGATGCTGTCGGGCGACCAGAACATCCTCAACGTCCGTTTCAACGTGCTCTATCAGATCAGCGATGCGCGCGCCTATCTCTTCAACGTCGAGAGCCCGGCGCAGACGCTGCAGCAGGTGTCCGAAAGTGCGATGCGCGAGGTCGTCGGCCGCCGCCCGGCGCAGGATGCGTTCCGCGACCGGCGCCTGGAGATCGCCAGCGAAGTCGCCAACATCATCCAGGATACGATGTCGCGCTACAATTCCGGCATTTCGGTCAACAAGGTGACGATCGAGGACGTGGCGCCGCCGCGTGAAGTCGCCGACGCCTTCCAGGAAGTGCAGCGCGCCGACCAGGACAAGCAGCGCCTGGTGGAAGAAGCCAACCAGTACGCCAACCAGAAACTCGGTCAGGCGCGCGGTGATGGTGCGCGCATCCGCGAAGATGCAGCCGCCTACAAGGACCGTGTCGTCAAGGAAGCGGAGGGCGAGGCGCAACGCTTCATCGCCATCGACGAACAATATTCGAAGGCGCCCGACGTCACCCGCAAGCGGCTGTTCCTGGAAACGATGGAACAGGTGCTGAAGAATTCCAAGAAGGTCATCATCGAAGAGAAGCAGGGGGTCGTGCCCTATCTGCCGCTCAACGAGATCTCCAGACCGTCGCAGCAGGGAGGTTGAGCCATGACTTCGAACAGGCTTCCCGTCATTCTCATCATCCTCGCCGTCGTGCTGGTCGGGCTTTACTCCTCGGTCTACGTGGTCAATGCCCGCGAACAGGCGATTGTCGTGCGCTTCGGCGAAATCCAGTCGGTCAAGACCGAGCCCGGCATCTATTTCAAGCTGCCGTTCAGCTTCATGGATGCCGACCGCGTTCAGCTCGTCGAAAAGCAGAAGCTGCGCCTCGACCTCGATAATATCCAGGTGCAGGTCAAGGGCGGCGCGACTTTCGACGTCGATGCCTTCGTGATCTATTCGATCAACGATGCCCGCCGTTTCCGCGAAACCGTCTCCGGTGATCGCGATGCGGCGGAAGCACGGTTGCGCACCCGTCTCGATTCGGCGCTGCGCCGGGTCTATGGTCTGCGGGAATTCGATGCCGCACTTTCCGACGAGCGCGTGTCGATGATGCTCGAGGTGCGCGACGATCTGCGTCCGGACGCCGAGCTTCTCGGCCTCAATATCGAGGACGTGCGCATCCGCCGCACGGACCTCACGGCCGATGTGGCGCCGAACACCTATAACCGCATGCGCTCCGAGCGTCTGGCCGAAGCCGAACTCCTGCGCGCACAGGGCACGGAAGACGGCCTGCGCCGCAGGGCGGTCGCCGATCGCCAGGTGGTGGAAATCACGGCCGATGCCCAGCGTGACGCGGAAATCCTGCGCGGCCAGGGCGATGCCGAACGCAATCGTGTGTTCGCCGACGCCTTTTCGAGGAATCCTGCCTTCTTCGAGTTCTATCGCTCGATGGCGGCTTATTCCTCGGCGCTTTCCTCGCAGGACACGACGCTGGTGCTGTCGCCGAATTCGGAATTCTTCCGCTATTTCGACAGCGCCGCCGGCGGGCTGCAGGCGCCGGCAAATACCGCCGCACCTGCTCCGGCTGCACCCGGGACAACTGCTCCGGCAGCACCCGCCCAGCCGGCGAACTGACGGCAGGGGCGCCATTCGCCTACCAGGCAATGTTGAAAGGGCCGGCCCGCGTGCCGGCCCTTTTTGCGTGGGATGATCGCGTTAATCCGGCTTTTGCGAGGACGCCTCGGATTGCACGGGGATTTCGCGAAAAGGTGATTTCGCCCTCCATCATTCCGCCTTATGCTGGTGCTCAATGTGCGCATTTACCCCCTATGAGGAAGCTTGATGGCCCCCACGATACGCTCGCCCTTCAGACGAACGCTCGCGCTTTTGGCCAGCGCCGCAATCCTGGCGCAAGCCGGCATGAGCGGGATTGCTTTTGCGCAGACTGCGCCTGAGGCGACCGTACCCGGAGCGGCCCCACTCACGCCCCCGCGGCTTCACAGACCGCTCCCGCCCCCGCTGCTCCGCAGGCAACTCCGCCGATCGGGGCTGTCGTTCCCACCAGCGGTCCGGCTTCGGTCGCCGATCTTGCCGAAGGGCTGCTGGACGCCGTGGTCAACATCTCGACCTCGCAGAATGTGAAGGATGACGAAGGCGTCGGTCCGGCACCGCGCGCGCCGGATGGATCGCCCTTCCAGGAGTTTTTTAACGACTTCTTCAATAAAAAGCAGGGCGACAAAGGCCCCAACCACAATGTCAGCTCGCTCGGCTCCGGTTTCGTCATCGATCCGGCCGGCTACATCGTCACCAACAACCACGTGATCGAGGGTGCAGACGACATTGAAGTCAATTTCGCCAACGGCTCGAAGCTCAAGGCGAAGCTGATTGGAACGGATACGAAGACCGATCTCTCTGTGCTGAAGGTCGAACCGAAGACGCCGCTGAAATCCGTGAAGTTCGGCGATTCCAGCGAGATGCGCATCGGCGACTGGGTGATGGCGATCGGTAATCCGTTCGGCTTCGGCGGTTCGGTGACTGTCGGCATCATTTCCGGGCGCGGCCGCAACATCAATGCTGGCCCCTACGACAACTTCATCCAGACGGATGCGGCGATCAATAAGGGCAACTCCGGCGGTCCGCTTTTCAACATGAAGGGCGAAGTGATCGGCATCAACACGGCGATCATCTCGCCGAGCGGCGGCTCGATCGGCATCGGGTTTTCGGTGCCATCAGAACTTGCTTCCGGCGTTGTCGAGCAGTTGCGCCAATATGGCGAGACGCGGCGTGGCTGGCTCGGCGTGCGCATCCAGCCGGTGACCGACGATATCGCCGACAGCCTCGGGCTTGACACGGCCAAGGGCGCACTGGTCGCCGGCGTCATCAAGGGCGGTCCCGTCGACGACGGCTCCATCAAGGCCGGCGACGTCATTTTGAAATTCGACGGCAAGACGGTCAATGAAATGCGCGACCTGCCGCGGGTCGTGGCGGAAAGCACGGTCGGCAAGGAAGTCGACGTCGTGGTGCTGCGTGACGGCAAGGAGCAGACCGTCAAGGTGAAGCTCGGCCGGCTCGAGGACAGCGATCAGGCTGCATCCGGTGATGCAGTGCCCGATGGCTCGCAGGACGGTGTGATTACCCCTAATCCCGACGAGAACAACGATATGGACCAGCCGGATGGCGGCGACCAGGGCCAGCGCGCACCGGGCGCGCCGGCACCGGACCAGAATCAGGGCCAGGCGTCGCCGGATGCAGCGACGCCGAAGAACGTGCTCGGATTGTCGCTGTCGCTCTTGAGCCCCGAGACGCGCAAAGCCTTCGGCATCGCCGAAAGCGTCGACGGCGTCGTCGTGACCGAGGTAGCGCCCGGCTCCGCTTCGGCCGAAAAGGGGCTGAAGCCAGGCGACGTGATCGTCGAAGTGGCGCAGGAATTCATGAAGTCGCCGGATGCGGTCGCCGCCAAGGTGAAATCGCTGAAACAGGAAGGCCGGCGCAACGCCCAGCTGATGATCGCGTCTGCAAACGGCGACCTGCGCTTCGTGGCGGTGCCGATGGAATAAGTAGTTGCGGCCGTGGTGAATGAGCCGCCAAGGTCTCCAACTTCTTCATATCATTCCCGTGACGCACAGGAATGATATAAAGGTGCACCGCGTTGGTTTTCAGGCCGCCACGAAATCGGTCTTCCGGTAACCCTGGATGTAGAGTAGCGCCGTCAGGTCAGCGTGATTGATACGCATCTGCGCCTGGGCGGCCACAGTTGGCTTGGCATGCAGGGCGACGCCGGAGCCGGCGAGTTGCAACATGCCGAGATCGTTGGCGCCGTCGCCGACGGCGATCGCTTCCTTGGGCGAGATGCCGAGGCTGGCCGAAATTTCATTCAATGCATCGACTTTCGCCTGCTTGCCGAGGATAGGCTCGGCGACGAAGCCGGAGAGGATGCCGCCGTCTTCGAGCAACCTGTTGGCGCGGTTCTCGTCGAAGCCGAGAGTGGCGGCGATGCGACTGGTAAAGACGGTGAAGCCGCCGGAGACGAGGGCGGTGTAATGGCCTTTCGACTTCATCGTGGCAATCAGTTCCGGACCGCCTGATGTCAGGGTGATGCGATTGGCAATGACCTCGTCGACGACCGAGATCGGCAGGCCCTTCAAGAGGGCGACGCGCTCCCGCAGCGCCGGCTCGAAGGCGATCTCGCCGTTCATGGCGCGGGCTGTGATGTCGGCGACCTTCTCCTTCAGGCCGACTTCGGCGGCAAGTTCGTCGATGCATTCCTGGCCGATCATCGTCGAATCCATGTCGGCGATCAGCAGCTTCTTGCGGCGGCTGTCCTGTTCCTGGATGACGAGGTCGATCGGGGCGCTTGCTATGACGGCGAGGAGATTGGCCTCGGCCGCTTGTGCATCCGTGCCGTCGCGCAACGCGATGTCGCAGGCAATGCCATCGGCCAGCCAGTAGAGGCCGGAAGCCTTGACGGCCTCGGCGGCCTGTTCGGCGAGGCCGGCGGTCAGCACGGGATTTGACGGATTGGCAACAAGCGTGGCAACGAGGGCCATGATGAAAAACCTTCTGAGCGTAGAGAACGCGATCCTGATAACCGGGCCGACCGCCAGCGGCAAGTCCGCGCTCGCCGTCGAATTGGCCAAGCGCCATGGCGGCGCGGTCGTCAATGCCGACAGCATGCAGGTCTACGACACCTTGCGAGTGCTGACGGCACGTCCGTCGGAGGAGGAGATGCAGGGCGTGCCGCATCATCTCTACGGCCACGTACCGGCAGGTGCCGGCTATTCCACAGGCGCCTGGCTGCGCGATGTCGCGTCGCTGCTGCCGGCGCTGAAGGCGGCCGGGCAACTGCCGGTCTTCGTCGGCGGCACCGGGCTCTATTTCAAGGCCCTGACAGGCGGCCTGTCCGATATGCCCGACATACCTGAGGCGCTTCGGGCGGGCCTGCGGACACGGCTGCTGGAGGAGGGACCGGACCAGCTGTATGCCGAACTTGACGCAGTCGACCCTGCCATGGCGGCAAGTCTCAGCCGCCAGGACGGGCAGCGCATCGTCCGGGCTCTGGAAGTGATCAAGGCGACGGGGCGGTCGATTGCCGATTTTCAAGGACGGTCAGGACCCGTGTTGATCGACGCTGAGGCGGCTCGCAAGATCGTCGTGCTGCCGGAAAGGGCGGTGCTGCATGCCCGCATCAACGGCCGTTTCGGGAAGATGCTGCGCGAGGGCGCGGAAGACGAGGTGAGGGCGCTGCTTGCGCTCGGCCTGCCGGCCGCTGCGCCTGTCATGAAGGCCATCGGGGTGTCCCAGATCGCGGCGATGCTGAAGGGCGAGATGACGCGCGATGAGGTGCTGGAGAAGGGGGCCGCGGCGACACGGCAATATGCCAAGCGGCAAATGACCTGGTTCCGCAACCAGATGGATGAGAGGTGGCAACGGCTGGCAGCGTAGTCCTCAAGCACCAGGCGCAGTTTGCGCGATGCACACTCGCAGCAGTCGGGCGAGTTCGCTTACCGCCGCCTGCAATTGCTCCGGTGGGAAGCCGCCGAAACCGAGCATCAAGCCGGGGCGCGCGGGCTGCGCGGCATACATGGGAGAAATCGCCCGCACCGCGAGGCCGGCAGAGAGGGCGTTCGCTGCAAGTCGCACGTCGTCGGCCTCCTGGGGCAGCCAGAGAAGAATATGCATGCCCTGATCGCTTGGCTGAACGTGGCACCCCTGAGGCAAGGCTCGTTCGAGCGCCGCGAGCAGAATGGCGCGGCGCTCGGCATAGAGACCTCGAATGCGCCTGATATGGGCCTCGAAGTAGCCTTCCCTGATATAGGCAGCCAGAACGTGCTGTTCGGAGATCGGCGAATGCCGATCAAGAATGGCGCGTGCGCCGGCAAAGGCTTCTGCGAGCGGCAAGGGGGCGATGACGTAACCGAGGCGTAACGAAGGAAAGAGGACCTTGCTGAAGGTGCCGAGATATATGACACGCGAGGGACGCAGCCCCTGCATCGAGGGAAAAGGGTGTCCGGCATAACGCAATTCGCTGTCGTAATCGTCCTCGACGATCCAGGCGCGGTTCTTGTCGGCCCATGCGATCAGGGCGTTGCGCCGCGCCATGCTGAGCGGCATGCCGATGGGATATTGATGCGAGGGAGTTACGAATGCGGCGCGCGCTGCCGGACATAGCTCGAGGCCGCGTTCGACGTTCATTCCCTGAGCATCGACCGGCAGGCGATGCGTCCGGACCCCGAGATCGTCCAGGACGGCCGTGAGCCCTGGATAGGCCGGGTCTTCGGCCCAGACGGGATCGTCGCGCGACAGCATGACCCGACCTGCCATGTAGAGGCCTTGCTGGGTGCCAGATGTAATGATGACCTGTTCCGGCTCGCATTGAACGGCCCGTGCGCGGCGGACGTGGTCGGCGATGGCGATGCGCAGTTCCATCACACCCATCGGATCGTGGTAGCCCGAAGGTGCGGCCTGTTTGGACGCGCGCACCCGATTGCCGAGACGGCGCCAGTTGTCGTCTGGCGCGATGCCCGAAGCGGGCACGGCGATGGCGAAGGGAACGGGCGGGTGAGGGCTGAGTGTACGGGCCATTGATATCAATCGCGCCGCCGGGGCAGGCAGGTCGATCGCATCCTCGGCCGGCGGCACGGCCGGCGTCGCGTGGAGCGGCGGCGCCGCTTCCGTCAATGCCGCGGCAACACGGGTTCCGGCTCCCACGCGCGCTTCGAGATAACCTTCGGCGGTCAGCTGATCGAACGCTTCCACGACTGTGCCGCGGGCGATCCTTAGCGAAGCCGCAAGGGTGCGCGTCGAGGGAAGACGCTCGCCCGGTCTCAGCTCTCCGCGGGCGATCGCGGTCCTGAGGGCCTCCGCAAGCCGACGGCTGATATTGGCCGTCCGGTCGATCGCATTCAGCGACGGAATTTCGATGATGCTGCGCCGCTTGGACATTGAAAATGGTCCATGAAGATTCTTGAAAATGGCGCTTCATGATGAACCAATTTTTTAGGAGAAGGAAGCGACGTCACGGCTTGCGGAAAGAGGGACATGCAGGATCTTATCGTCGTCTATATCGCCTATGTCATCGCGGCAGGCAGCCCCGGACCAAGCAACATGGCCATCATGAACGTGGCGATGAGCCAGGGCCGCCGGCCGGCGCTGGTGCTTGCCGCCGGAGTCATCACGATGTCGACATGCTGGGGTCTAATCGCCGTTACCGGCATTTCCACAGTGCTGGTCCGCTATGCGAATGCCCTCATCGTTCTCAAGATCGCGGGTGGACTCTATCTCCTCTGGCTCGCCTGGAAGGCGGCGCGCTCGGCCGCTGCCGAGGATACGCCGACAAGCGGACTTGGCCGGCCAGCGGCGGCGCTCGGCACGCTCTATCGCCGCGGGATCCTGATGCATCTCGGAAATCCGAAGGCGGTTCTGGCCTGGGTGGCGATCATGTCGCTCGGCCTCAAGCCCGGCGCCTCGCCTGATATGGCCCTGATGGCCTTCGGCGGCTGCGTGCTTTTGGGGATCTCGATATTCGGCGGTTATGCCGTGCTCTTCTCGACGGCGCCGATGGTGCGCGGTTACGCGCGGGCGCGGCGCTGGATCGAGGCTAGTCTTGCCGTCTTCTTCGCGGGCGCCGGGTCGCGCCTGCTGTTTTCCCATTGACCGTATCTTGAGGACTGCATCATGTCTTCTTCGCCGTTTCGTGGGCTCTCGGCTTTCCCGCCAACGCCCGCTGGCCTGTATGGCCGGGTCGATATAGAGGCGCTCGGCCGCCTGCTGGAGCGCCTGTGTGATGCAGGTGTGGCCTCCATCGGCCTTCTCGGCAGCACCGGGATCTACGCTTATCTTACGCGCGAAGAGCGGCTGCGGGCCGTCAATGCGGCGGTCGAATGCGTCAACGGCCGTGTTCCGCTCGTCGTCGGCGCCGGCGCTCTGAGGACGGACTGTGCCGTGGATCTCGCCCGCGACGCCGAGGCCGCCGGCGCGGATGCGCTTCTGCTCGCGCCGGTGTCCTACACGCCGCTGACCCAGGAGGAGGTCTACCAGCATTTCCTCGCGGTGGCGAAGGCGACGAGGCTTCCGCTGTGCATCTACAACAATCCCGGCACGACGCACTTCACCTTCAGCCGCGAGCTTCTGCAGCGCCTCTCCGATATCGGAACGATCAGGGCGGTGAAGATGCCGTTGCCGGCGGACGGCGATTTGCGCGGTGAGCTCGCTCTATTGCGGGAAAAGACCCGCCTTGCGATCGGCTACAGCGGAGACTGGGGTGCGGCGGAGGCGCTGCTTTCAGGCGCAGACGCCTGGTACAGCGTCATCGGCGGCCTGCTTCCGCGCACGGCGCTTGCTTTGACCAAGGCCGCGATGGCTGGCAATGACGGCGAGGCGCGCCGGCTCGATGGCCTTCTGCGGCCGCTCTGGGACGTGTTCAATGCCTATGGAAGCATTCGGGTGGTCTATATGCTGGTCCAACATCTGCTGGATGTCCGGGCGGACCTTCCGCGGCCGCTCCTGCCGCTCGGGCCGGCAGACCGCCAGCGCGTGTTCGACGCCGCCAGCCCGGTGATCGACCTGGAACGTCAATCCTTGTTGTAAAGGCTGCTCAGCGGCTTTTTCAGGATGCTTTCGCGCAGCGACGTGCCGGGTTCCCGGCGGGTGACCGGCGGCTGGTCGGTCGGCGGCGCCGGCCGGGGAAAGACCGGCTCCTCGCGACGCAGCTCGCGGCGCAGCGCATCCAGCCGCGGATCGATCGGGGCCGATTCGGCCGGATCCAGTCGGGGCGCCTGCGGCAGCAGTTCACGCCGGTAGGATTCGAGCGGCGTTGAAGCCGTCGGCGCGGGCGACGCGTAGGGCGTGGCGTCGAGATCCTCGCCGGCAGTTTCCGCCTCGTCGAGACTTGCCATCGAGGCGGCAACGCTCTGCTGGAAATTCGAAATGTCAGGCCCGACCGTCACCGCCCGCATACGGGTGACGATCTTGCGCAGATCGACGGTATCGGGATCTTCCTCGCTATGCTTGCTATTGGCGCTCGCAGCCTTCGGCAGCAGATGCTCGTCGACGCGGGAAAAGCGCATGCGCATGGGCACGCTGATCGCCTCGCCGAAGGCGATCGCCTCGCCATTGCCGATCGAGGAGATGAAGCTCGTCGTCGAGATCGACGAGTTCGGGATGGCCGAGCGGATGATCTCCTGGTCGCGATCATTGGCAAGCCGCATGGCAAAGAGCGTCGAGCACTGCGAAAGGATCGTCTGGTCGAGCTCGCCGGGCCGCTGGGTGATGATGCCGAGAGACACGCCGTATTTACGGCCTTCCTTGGCGATACGCGCGATTGCCTGGCGGGTCGGGACGAAGCCGAGCGTCGGGTCGGACGGGATGTAGCGATGGGCTTCCTCGCAGACCACGAGCATGTGGATGGCGCCGTCGCTCCACAGCGCCACCTCGAAGGCCATGCGGCAGAGCACTGAGGCGACGGAGTTGACGACTTCGGACGGAATGCCGGCAAGCTGGAAGGTGCAGATCGGCCTGTTGTCGCCGGGGATGCGGAAGATCTGCGCGATCGTGTCGGTGATCGTGTCGCTGATCGTATTGTTGGAGAACATGAAGTGATAGCGCGGATCGTTGATCGCGGCGATGAGACGCATTTTCAGCGATCGCAGGAAAGGCTTTTCCGCGCGGCCTTCCAGGCGGCCGATACGCTCGTCGATCAGCGCCAGTAGATCGGCCATGCGGTAGGGTACGGGTGTGTCGGCGGTGATGGAGCTCTTTTCCGCCGTGCGGCGCACGAGCGAATTGTCGCTGCCGCGGAAGGCGCGCTTGGCCTCCGGCATGATGTCGCGCAGCATGTCGAGCTCTTCGGGCACCGGCGGGCGGCCGCGAAATACGACTTCGGCAAATTCTTCAAGCCGCATCAGCCAGAAGGGCAGATCGAGCGTATCTGTATCGATGGTGACGGCGTGCTGGGGAAAGGCGGCGGCAAACTCATTGTGCGGATCCAGGATCAGCACGCGCAGCTTCGGGTCCGCCACGATTGCCTTGTGCAAGAGCAAGGAGACGGCCGTGGACTTGCCGACGCCGGTAGAACCGACGACGGCGAAATGTTTGGAGAGCATCGACGGGATGTGGATCGCCGCGTCGATGCTTTCATCCTGCGTCAGTTTGCCGATGACGGCCGTCGTGCCCGTTCCGGCATCGTAGATGCGCATCAAGTCGGCGGCGCGGATGCGGTGGGCGATGGCGCCTAGATAGGGATAGCGCGAGATGCCGGTCGAAAATTCCTCGCGCCCATCCTCATCGACACGCACTTCGCCGAGGAGCTCGGTCTCGATCCTGAAAGTATTGTCCTCGCCTTCGCCCCAGGCATGGCTGCCGGTGTTCATGGAATAGACGAGGGCGACGACGCGGTTGCGGCCAACGCTGATCGAAATCAGCCGGCCGACGGACCAGAGTTCGGTGAGATCGGTGCCGCCCTGTTCGGCCACGGCGGCAATCGTCGCTCTGGAGCCGCTGCATGCAACGACGCGGCCGAGAAAGCGATTTCCCGGCGCATGGCCGTCGCGTCGATCGTGCTCGCCTGCCTTGCCAGACATGCGCAAGTCGTTGTTCAGCAAAGGCTACTCCCTGCAGTAGCGTTAAAGGATAAAGTCGATCCTTTAACAAATCCTTCATCCTAATCGATTTTGGGAGGTGCCAAGCGCGGGGCAGTTTTTTATTGCGGCATGCGTTGACGCTGCGAAATTTTCTGTCTATCACTTCCCGCCATGAAAATCGCAACGGCTCTTATCGTGGTGGGAAAGCGCATGGGCAGGATGGTGTAACCATCCGGCGACAGCCACCCATGCGCTAGACGAAGGCTCCTCCGGGGCCTTTTTTTGTGCCCGAATTTCGGGCTTCCGGCCACAAACGCAAATCCCAGCATTCAAACGGAACAGACAGATGAGCACGGACAATCAGGCGGCAGGCAATCGGATGACGGGAGCGGAGATCGTTCTCAAGGCGCTGAAGGACAACGGCGTCGAGCATATCTTCGGCTATCCCGGCGGCGCGGTTCTGCCGATCTATGACGAGATCTTCCAGCAGGACGAGATCAAGCACATCCTTGTGCGCCACGAGCAGGGGGCAGGTCATGCCGCCGAAGGTTATGCCCGCTCCACCGGCAAGGTCGGCGTCATGCTGGTGACCTCCGGTCCGGGCGCCACCAATGCGGTCACACCGCTGCAGGACGCGCTGATGGATTCGATCCCGCTCGTCTGCCTGAGCGGCCAGGTTCCGACCCCACTGATCGGCTCCGACGCCTTCCAGGAGTGCGATACCGTCGGTATCACCCGGCCCTGCACCAAGCACAACTGGCTGGTCAAGGATGTCAACCAACTCGCCGCCATCATTCATGAGGCCTTCCGCATCGCCCAGTCCGGCCGTCCAGGCCCCGTCGTCGTCGACATTCCGAAAGACGTGCAGTTTGCGACCGGCACCTACACGCCGCCTGCCGATTACGCGATCCAGAAGAGCTACCAGCCGAAGATCCAGGGCGATCTCAATCAGATCCACGCGGCAATCGAGATGATGGCCAATGCGCGCCGTCCCATCATCTATTCCGGCGGCGGCGTCGTCAATTCCGGCCCCGAGGCTTCCAAGCTGCTGCGCGAGCTGGTCGAGCTCACCGATTTCCCGATCACCTCGACGCTGATGGGTCTCGGCGCCTATCCGGCTTCGGGCAAGAACTGGCTGAAGATGCTCGGCATGCACGGCTCCTACGAGGCGAACATGGCGATGCACGATTGCGACGTCATGGTCTGCATCGGCGCCCGATTCGACGACCGCATCACCGGCCGTCTCAACGCCTTTTCGCCGAACTCGAAGAAGATCCATATCGATATCGATCCTTCCTCGATCAACAAGAACGTTCGCGTCGATATCGGCATCCGCGGCGATGTTGGCCATGTCCTCGAAGATATGGTCCGCCTGTGGCGGGCGCTGCCGAAGAGGCCTGAGAAGAACCGCCTCGAAGACTGGTGGAGCGATATCGCCCGCTGGCGGGCGCGCAACTCCTTCGCCTATACGAAAAGCAACGACGTGATCATGCCGCAATATGCGCTGGAGCGGCTCTACGCGCATACAAAGGACCGTGATACCTACATCACGACCGAAGTCGGTCAGCATCAGATGTGGGCGGCGCAGTTCTTCGGCTTCGAGCAGCCGAACCGCTGGATGACGTCGGGCGGCCTGGGCACGATGGGCTACGGCCTGCCGGCGGCCCTCGGCGTCCAGATCGCCCATCCAGGCAGTCTCGTGATCGACATCGCCGGCGACGCGTCGATCCAGATGTGCATCCAGGAAATGTCGACGGCGATCCAATACGACGCGCCAATCAAGATCTTCATCATGAACAACCAGTATATGGGCATGGTGCGCCAGTGGCAGCAGCTCTTGCACGGCAACCGCCTGTCGCATTCCTATACGGAAGCGATGCCCGATTTCGTCAAGCTGGCGGAAGCCTATGGCGCGGTCGGCCTGCGCTGCGACAAGCCGGATGAACTCGACGACGCGATCGTCGAGATGATCGAGGTCAAGAAGCCCGTCATCTTCGATTGCCGCGTCGCCAATCTTGCCAACTGCTTCCCGATGATCCCGTCGGGCAAGGCCCATAACGAGATGCTGCTGCCCGACGAAGCCACCGATGAAGCGGTCGCCAACGCGATCGACGCCAAAGGCCGCCAGCTCGTCTAAGATTTTTAATTGCGCATAATTCCTTTCCGAAAATCGTGGCCGATTTTCGGGGTTATGCGGCAAGAGGAAACCCAGGATCATGAACGCACACCTTCAGCCCACGGGCTCTGCCTACTTCATCTCTCCGGAAACGACGGCGATCGAGAGCCATACGCTCTCGGTGCTCGTCGACAATGAGCCGGGCGTGCTTGCCCGCGTCATCGGCCTGTTCTCCGGCCGCGGCTACAATATCGAGAGCCTCACGGTTTCGGAGACCGAGCATCAGGCGCATCTGTCGCGCATCACCATCGTCACCCGCGGCACGCCGCACGTGCTGGAGCAGATCAAGGCGCAGCTCGAGCGCATCGTGCCCGTTCATCGCGTCGTCGATCTGACGGTGCGGGCTCGCGAACTCGGCCAGGATCGTCCAATCGAGCGCGAAGTGGCGCTGGTCAAAGTGATCGGCGAGGGCGAAACCCGCGCCGAGACGCTGCGCCTTGCCGATGCCTTCCACGCCAAGGTGGTGGATGCGACGATCGATCACTTCATCCTGGAGATCACAGGCAAGTCGTCGAAGATCGACCAGTTCATCGCGATCATGAAGCCGCTCGGTCTCATCGAAGTCTGCCGCACGGGGATTGCGGCAATGAACCGCGGCGCGCAGGGGATGTGATTTCGCCTTGCCCTTTTCCGCGCCATCCTAGGCCTTGTGCCGGGGCTGTGCGGTGAGTGAGGAACGGAGAGGCCGCCGCAGGTCTCTTCTCCCCGCTGGGGAGAAGAGGGAATCGCGAGGCTGCGGCATATAACCGGGCAGCAAGAAACAATATGAGCCGCTCAAGGTTACAGCATCTCCAGCGGCTTTTTTCTAGCCGGCGGCGGGAAGGCGGCGTCGAGGGCCTGCCAGTCCTCGTCGGTGATGTCGAGCGAGATGCAGTCGCGGTTTTCGCGCACTCGTTCGGCATTCGAGGTCTTCGGGATGACGATAACGCCGTCGCGTTCGAGCAGGAAGGCGAGCGCCAGTTGGGCGGGCGTCGCCTGATAGGCCTTGGCGATGCGAATCAGTTCCGCATTGTGCAGAATGTGTCCCTGCTCGATCGGCGAATAGGCCATGACGGGAATGCCGCGGCTCTGGCACCAGGGCAGCAGATCGAATTCAATGCCGCGGCGGGAGAGATTGTAGAGCACCTGGTTGGCGGCGACGTTGACGCCGTCTGGCACCTTCAGCAGTTCCTCCATGTCGTCGGTGTCGAAGTTGGACACGCCCCAGGCGCCGATCTTGCCGGCGTCCTTGAGCATCTCGAAGGCGGCGACGGTTTCGGCGAGCGGATAGTTGCCGCGCCAGTGCAGGAGATAGAGGTCAATGCGGTCGGTGCCCAGCCGTTCGAGGCTGTGTTCGCAGGCTTCGACCGTGCCTTTCAGGCTGGCGTTCCAGGGATAGACCTTGCTGACGAGGAAGATCTCGTCGTGCCGTCCCCTGATCGCCTGGCCGACGATCTCCTCGGCGCCGCCGTCGCCATACATTTCGGCGGTATCGATCAGCGTCATGCCGAGATCGATGCCGGCTTTCAGGCTCTCGATTTCGGTCTTCGCATGTCCGGCATCCTCGCCCATGGCCCAGGTTCCCTGGCCGAGTGCCGGCACTTTCGCGCCGTTCGGGAATATGACTGTAGGGATCGGATCATCTTGCATGATTTTTTCCATTTTGCAGGAGATTGCGCAGTGTTCTTATCTTTCAAGTAATCCTGTCATCGTGACAATGATATCATGGCATCAAGAGTTTAGGGCAGCTATGCTGACCTAAATAAAGCGTGCTTGATAAAAGCCCGCTTCGGGAGGTCTCATGCCGCTGGATACGTTTCTCGCCCTTGTTCTTTTCGCCTTTACGACGTCGATCACGCCGGGGCCGAACAATATGATGCTTTTCGCCTCGGGCGTGAATTTCGGCTTCCGCAGAACGATCCCGCATATGTTCGGCATCGGCGCCGGCTTCTTTTCGCTGCTCATCGGCGTCGGTTTTGGGCTCGGGGCCTTGCTGCACACGTTGCCGGCTGTTTATACGGCGCTGAAGTTCGCCGGCGGCGCCTATCTCGTCTGGATCGCCTGGAAGATTGATCTTCGCGCTCGCTCGGCGAAGGCAAGAGCGGTGCGGCGCCGATGTCCTTTTTCGCGGCGGCCGCCTTCCAATGGGTCAATCCGAAAGCCTGGGTAATGGCAGTCACCGCGATGGCGACCTACACCAATCCCGAACTCTATCTCGTGAGCGTGCTGATCGTCGGCCTGGCTTTCGCGGTGGTCAACGTGCCGAGCGTTTCGACATGGGCGGGCTTCGGCTCGGCGCTCCGGGAATGGCTTTCCGCTCCGGTGCGGCTGAAATGGTTCAACATCAGCATGGCAGTGCTGTTGGTGGCGAGCCTCTGGCCGATGCTAAAATAGCGCGATCGACGGTTTCGTCAGCATCAGCCAGAAAATGCAGATGACGGCTGAGAAGGCCGGAAAGCCGCAGGCGAACCAGATGCGGTAGAGGCTGTAATAGCGGGGCGGCAGGGCGTTTGCCGAGCTTGCCGCGGCGCGGGCGAGATCGCGCAGCCGGATCTGAATCCAGACGACCGGCAGCCAGAACAGGCCCGTGACGACGTAGAGCAGCAGCGACAGCGCAATCCAGCCCTCCGACAGATCCCAGCCGATCGACCGCGCCAGGAGATAGCCGGTGACCGGCTGGAGAACGGCAGCGGTGGCGGTGAAGATGGTGTCGGCGATGACGACGGTCGCAGCGACATGGGCGATGAGCGCGGGATCGCGCGTGCGATGCGCCATGACCATGAAAAAGGCGATGCCGGCACCGGTGCCGAACAGAACGGTCGCGCCGATGACATGGGCAAGCAGCAGCCATTCCTGGAGCATCAGCGTTCATCCAATGTGGCAAGGGCCGTCAGCGTCAGCAGGATCGACGGCAGCACCTTGACGAGGGGACCGAGCGGATCGAGCCAGAGCGCCGGTTCGAGAAGTGTGCCGCCTGTGAGATAGGCTAATGAGACGGCCAGCATGCCGAGAAGGGCGCGTTTGGCGAGCGGGCGGACGAGGACGGCAGCGCCGAGAGCGATGTCGATGAGGCAGGTGACGAGCGTCAGCGCCATTGCCGCCGCCGCGGGCATGAAGGGCAGGAAGTGCGCGGAGGCCTTCTGCAGCGCCAGCAGCGGGATCAGCCCGGAGAGCAGCCAGAAGGCCGACAGACCCGAGATGACGAGCGGCTTCAGGAGATAGAGCCGGGCGAACCAGAGATCCTGCACGCCGGAGGGATTGGCCGTAAGCGTCGCTGCTGCTGACGTTGCGGACAGCTTGCTTTGCGCTTCAGAGCGCCGCACGCCTTCCGACATCACGGTCATCGGCGTCGAGCGCAGCGGCGAGCGCCAGCCGAGCAGGCCGGAGAGATCGGCAAGCCAGGTCACAGGTTTGGCAAGCACAGGAGCGAGGGAAAACACGCGGGCGGGCGGCAGGCCGAGCCATTGTCGGTGGAGGCGTACCAGATCGGCAAGCGTCAGCACCTCATCGGCTGCAAGAACGATATCCCCACGAAGGTCGCCCGCCACCGCCCGCGATACAGCTTCCGCCACATCGTCCACGGAAAGCGTTTCTACCGGGCTTTCTGCATGTACGAGCGGCAGCGCCAGAGGGAAGGCGGCCAGCGCCCGGAGGAGCGACGAGCCGCCGTGGGCATTGCGGCCGAGAACCAGGGCAGGGCGCAGGATGAGATGATGCAGAGCGCTTGCCGCCAACGCTTCATCGGCCCGCCGCTTGGTGGCGAGGAAGGGCAGGTCGCCGGCCGCGCCCACCGTCCTTGCCGAGATCTGCACGATCAGAGGGCTTGAACGTTGTGCGGCGGCATAGAGCGCCAGCATCGCATCCGTCTGGGTTGCCGCCAGATCGTCCGACAGGCCGTCCTGCAGCGCGCCGGCGCAATTGACGACGACGTGCTGGCCCGCAAGCAGTTCGTCCCAGTCCTCAGGCCTCGTCATGTGCGAGAGATCGGCCGGCCGCCAGTTTATCGCAGGCTGCTTCAAGCGCGCACGCGCAGGGCTGCGGCCGAGCCCCGTCACGGTATGTCCATCGGCCGCGAGCCGAGCCGCGACGACGGAGCCGATGAAGCCGGTTGCGCCGAGAATCAGGATGTTCATGGCGGGAGATTAGCGGAAAAGTTCGAGGGGGATAGGAGGGCTTGGCGGGGTTGTGGTGTATGATAGAAAGGATAGACGTTTCGTGAGGGATGCTTTGTGAGGTGGGACGTCTCCGCGTATCCCCTTCTACCTGGCGGGGAGAAGGTGCCGGCAGGCGCCCCCTCATCCGGCCCTTTGGGCCACCTTCTCCCCGAGGGGGGAAGAGGGAGCAAGCCGCGAACCCTAGCCATGCTTCAAGCGGCCGTTTGAGAGGAGATTGCCTTGCAAGACCACGACCACCATCACGGGCACGACCACGACAACCACTACTCCGACATGCAGGCGCGCGTGAAAGCGCTGGAGACGCTGCTGACTGAGAAGGGGTTGATCGATCCGGCGGCGATCGATGCGATCGTTGAGACCTATGAGACGAAGGTCGGGCCGAGGAACGGTGCGCGTGTCGTCGCCAAGGCCTGGAGCGATCCGGATTTCGCGGACTGGCTGAAGCGCGATGCGACGGCGGCGATTGCGAGTCTTGGGTTTACCGGCCGGCAGGGCGAGCATATGCGCGCCGTCTTCAATACGGCCGAGACCCATAACCTCGTCGTCTGCACGCTCTGCTCCTGCTATCCCTGGTCGGTGCTCGGCCTGCCGCCCGTCTGGTACAAGGCGCCGGCCTATCGCTCGCGCGCCGTGATCGATCCGCGCGGCGTGCTTGCCGAGTTCGGGCTGGTGCTGCCCGAGGAGAAGAAGATCCGAGTCTGGGATTCGACGGCGGAGCTACGCTACCTCGTGATCCCCGAGCGGCCGGAGGGGACGGAAGGGATGGACGAGACAGCGCTTGCCGGCCTCGTCAGCCGCGATGCGATGATTGGCACGGCAATCGCAGGCAGCTCGAAGATTTCAGCTGCCGGCAGTCCGGAGGCACTGTGATGAACGGACCGCACGATCTCGGCGGGCAGATGGGCTTTGGACCCGTCGCGCCCGAAATGAACGAGCCCTATTTCCATGCCGACTGGGAAAAGCGGGCGCTCGGCATCACGATTTCCTGCGGCGCTTTCGGTGCCTGGACGATCGATGAGAGCCGGCATGCCCGCGAAAATATTCCGCCGGCCGATTATCTCTCGGCAAGCTATTACGAGATCTGGATCCGCGGCGTCGAGACCTTGCTGGAACGGCACGGCTTTGTGACGCGCCAGGAGCTCCTGTCGGGGCGCAAGCTGCAGGAGGGCGCCGTCCCGAAGCGGGTGCTGAAGGCGGAGATGGTGCCTGCGGCTCTGGCGAAAGGCGGCCCTTGCGATCGTCCCGTCGAGGCCGCGCCGCTCTTTGCAACCGGCGAACGCGTGAAGACGAAGAATTTCAATCCGGCGACCCATACGCGGCTGCCGCGTTATGCGCGCGCCAAGCTGGGCGTCGTCGAAGCGGTGCAAGGCTTTTTCGTTTTTCCTGACGACAATGCGCATGGCAAGGGCGAGAATCCGCAATGGCTCTATACCATCGTCTTCGATGGAGGCGAGATCTGGGGCGAGGGCGCGGACCCGTCGCTGACGGTCTCGATCGATGCGTGGGAGAGTTATCTTGAGCCTGTGTGAAATGCCCTCGCAGCTCTCGCATTCACCTGATCTGCCGAAGTCGCCGGAGGGCGATCCCGTCTTCCCGGAGCCTTGGGCGGCCGAAGCTTTCGCTATGACTGTGCATCTGCACGAAAAGGGTGTCTTTTCCTGGAGCGAATGGGCTGCGGCGCTTTCGACGGCGTTGCACAGGCCCGGCCGGGCCGAAGACGGCAGTGATTATTTCGACTGCTGGGTCGAGGCGCTTTCGGATCTGCTCGTCAGCCGCGGCGTGGGGGATGCCTCCGCCATCCTCGACTTGCAGAAGAGCTGGCAGCGAGCGGCGGAGGCGACGCCCCATGGCAAGCCGATTGAGCTTGGCAACGATCCGCTACGCTAAACTTCACGATGGAAACTGCCGATAGCACTCCTCGGCCACCCCGCGCAGCGTCTCGCGCGAGATTTCGCCGGTGACGGCGTAGCCGAGTTCGCCGTCGATCCAGTAGAAGGTTTCGACATTGCCTGAGGAGGCGAAGCGGAAGCTGGTGGTGCGGTTTTCCTTGTTGCGGCCGACCATCACGGTCAGGCGCTCGCCGGCCTGGTTCTCGTACATGAACATCGCCCCCGGCCTGCCGTCGACCGGCAGCAGGCGGCCGCCGACCAGCTTGAAGCCGAGCGGATGCAGGTTCGGGATCTTGAGGTTTTCGATCTCCAGGCGCTTGCCGAGCCAGGTGGCAAGATGCGCCTCTTCATCGGCGAAGACCTCGACGGGGTGGCGAACCTCGGCGGCATAGACAGTGAAGGCGGTCTCGGCCTGTTTCGGCAGGGTTTCGGAGCCGGCAAGCTGCAATTCCGGCCTTTCCAGAAGGGTCGAGCCATAATGGCCGCTGACGGCGCCGAGCGCGAAGACGAGGAGAGCGGCGGCGGCCATCGCCCACCGCCTCGCTCGGAGTGAGGCGGTGCGCGGGGGCGTGACGAGCTGAGGATCGGTGTCCCGAACCTTTTCGTAGCCAGCAAAAAGGGAACGGATGCCTGCATTTTGGGCCTGCCACTCGGCGACCATTGCCGCTTCGTCCGGATTGTCGGCGAGGTAGGCCTCGATGCGGGCGCGTGCCGCTGCCGGCAGTTCACCGTCGGCATAGGCGTGGAGATCGGCTTCGGTGACGCTCGGATTGGTTTCGTTCATTTCGGTCTCCGAAGCGTAATGATGTTATCGGCCTTCAGGTGCTCGGCGACGCGCCGGCGGGCGCGTGACAGGCGGGACATCACGGTGCCGATCGGAACGTCGAGAGCGGCGGCGACCTCGCTGTAGCTATATCCTTCGATGACGACGAGCATCAGCACGGCCCGGTGTTCCTCAGTAAGGCTGTTCAGCGCATCGTTGAGCCGGGCGCGCTCCAGCGGATCGGCCGCCTGTTCGGGAGCGGCCATACCTTCTGCGGCGTCGAGCTCGACAAGGCCGTCGCGCGCCTTGCCGCGCCGGCCGTTGCGATAGAGATTGGTCATGATAGTCAGAACCCAGCCGCGCAGATTAAGGCCGCGCCATTGGCCGCGGCGCGTCAGAATCTTCTCGACACAATCCTGGAGCAAATCCTCGCCATCGGCATCCGAGCGCGTCAGGCTGCGCGAATAGCGCCTGAGCGAGGGGAGGAGGGCCAGGATCTGGCCCTCGAAACTTTCGGGTGCGGGTGTCTTCACGCCGGCTCTCTTGTGGTCAGGGCCCCTACGATCAAGGTTTGGCGAGATCCCAATTGCCGCCGACGCCGTCGCCGGTGATGTCGCCTGCCTTCTTGTCCTTGACCCAGTAGTAGAGCGGCATGCCGTCCTTGGCCCATTGCTTCGTGCCGTCCTTGCGTTCGATGATCGAATATGCACCATCGGCCTTGGCATCGGAAGCGGCCATCAGCGGGGGCCAGTTCTTGGCGCAATCGTCGTAGCAGTTGGAAACGCCCTTGGTGTCCTTCTTGAAAGTGTAGAGGGTCATGTCGTTTTCGCCGGCGAGCACCTTGCCCTTTGCAGTTTCAATTTCCTTGACGGGAGGGGCGGCGAAAGCAGCGGTTGCCATAAGGGCGGCTGCGGCTGCTAGGGACAGGAATTTCACGGACTTCATGATGTCTCTCCTCGGGTTGGGCAGGCGATTTCGCGCTACCGGAGATGAGACACGGCACGAGGCCGTTTTATTCCCCATACAGCGAAAATAGTCGTCGCAGGGGAAGCGCCCATATGCCGCCTGGGCGGATCATTTACATCATATGGTTTTGCGGATATCATATGTCCTTAATTCCCGCCGCCGCGCCGGCCATGACACGAGTTGCTGAATGATCCTGAAAAGCCAGGTCGAGTGGGCGCTGCATTGCTGCGCCATTCTCGCGGGCCTGCCTGAGGGCAGGTATCTCTCCACCAAGGCGCTCGCCGAACTTCATGGCCTGCCGAAGGAATATCTCTCCAAGGCGCTGCAAAGTCTTTCGCAAGCCTCCCTCGTCGAGACTACACTTGGCCCGACCGGCGGCTACAGGCTTGCGAGATCTCCCTCCGAGATCAATTTCCTCGACATCGTCGAGGCGGTCGAGGGAAAGGCGCGCAGCTTCACCTGCACGAATATCCGCGAGAACAATCCGTGCCGGCCGGCAGGCTATTGCGACAGCAAGCCCTGCGCGGTCGCGCGCATCATGTGGGAAGCCGACAAAGCCTGGCGCGATACGCTGAGGCGCGTCTGCCTCTCCGATCTCGTCAATACCCTGTCCGAGGACGTGCGTCCCGACATCTGGCAGAGCACTTTCGAATGGGTGCTGAAGCGCGCCGGCTGAAAGGGCTTGCGGATTTCTACGCCCTGAAAATGGTCCTGATGGTCTTCAGGATGGCATGCGCGTTGTGCGCCCGTTCGGGTGGCAGGGCCGCGCCGTCGCGGAAGCGTTCGGCGCGGCCGGCGAGGGCCTCGGCGATCTCTTCGGCCAGGGCAGGACGTTCGGTCAGCAGCGGCGCGAAAGCCTCCTGGTCGGTTTCATAGACCGTCACCGGGGTCATGGCCTCCAAGGTGCAGACTTCCTGCATGCCGGCGAGCAGCCCGGTCTCGCCGAAGAAATCGCCAGGTGCGAAGCGCCCGCGCTCTTCGCCTTCGCGCCGCGCCACGATGATGCCGGCGCGCACCATCATCAGCGAGGGCAGCATTTCTCCTTCCCGCACGATCACATCGCCCTTGCGGAACTGCCGCACGGTGGTGGTCTCGGCGAGTTTTTGCTTTTCATCCGATGTCAGCGTTGCAAAGACCGGGATGGCTTCGATCAGCGCAAGCGGCGTCACGTTTGGCGGCTGCGCGTTTTCTTCCGTCGGCAGATCGGCGGTCAGGATTCTGGCCGAAGGTGGAACGGCAAGAAGCAGACCGGCGGATTTGCAATGGCGATAGACGAGGTCGAGCACCTCGTTTCGCGCCGGAACGCGCTGGCTGGGGCTCATCACCCGAAACTGCAGCTCGACTTCGAGCGCGGTGGCATCCAGACCCCTCAGGGCGACGATCGGCGGCGGGTCGCGCACGATCGTATTGCAGCCCGTGAGAGCGGTGAGCATGACCTGGCGGATCGATGTCGGCATCCGCGTCGGCGCGATGCGGATGGTGAGGATCAGGAGATGCGTCTCGTCCGGCCGGCTGACATTGGTCAGGCCGAGTTTCGCCAGAAAGCTGTTCGGCAGGACGACGACGTTGTTTGCGCTGGTCAGGATGTGCGTCGCCCGCCAGTTGCTTTCGACGACGCGTCCTTCCGTGCCGTCGCTCAAGAGGATCCAGTCGCCGATGACATAGGGCCGGCCGAGCGTCAGCGCAATGCCGGAGAAAACGTCGGCGAGCGTGTTCTGCAGCGCTAGGCCCAGAATGATGGCGACCACCCCAGATGTCGCGACGAGGGTGCCGATCGGCACGCCGAAGACGAAGGCGAGGATCGAGAGTGCCATGCCAATATAGACGATGCCGATGACGAGATCCTGCAGCAGGCGGGCTTCCCGCGGGCTGCCCTCCAGCACCAGATAGAGCCTGATGAAGCCGATGACGGCCCATGCCAAGTGGATCCACCATAGCGATTTCGCCACGATGACGAGCAGGGCTTGCGGGTCCTCGGACGGATATTCCTGAAAGCGGTGGGGTTCGATGCCGCTGCCGGCGAGGATCAGTGTCATCAGGCCGAAGAAGAGGATCTGCACCACCAGCCGCGTCGTCGGCCGCTGGCTGGAGAGGAAGTACCAAACGACGATGCCGGCGAAGCCGAGCGTTATGAGCGAAAACAGCGGCTTGCCGAAGAGCGCGTCGTAGATCATCTCTCTCTGTCTCCGGAGGGGCGGGCGGCACATGATTCAGCATGTCGGCCACCCGCGTAAGCATCGGCTTGCGCAGGTGGCGAGCGACGGATCATCAGTTCTGCAGCGGGAAAGTCAGCTCTTTCTGGTCGGTGTCGACGACGAAGACGGCAAGCAGACGGGCGGGCTTGGTCTCGCTGCCGTTGGCGCTGACGCCATGGCGGTCGCCCGGCATTTCGGAGAAGCTCTCCCCGGCCCGATAGACTTTGACAGGGCCGTCATTGACCTGGCTGCGGATCGACCCTTCGAGCACGGTGGCGTAGATGAAGGCCGAGTCCGGATGGGTGTGGCCTTCCGAAAAGCCGCCCGGGCCGTATTCGACCAGCACGCCCTTGATGCTCTTGCCGGGCACGTTCGGTAACTCGTGCTCATAGACGAGGGTCACTTTCGCAGACTTGCTGCTGTCGTGGGCGGTGGCGCCGGTTGCTGTCAGGAAGGCGAGCGCGGCGGCGAGGATTGATGCTCTGATCATGGGAAACTCCTTATTGCTGGGATGAGCAGGACGCGCCCGAGCGGTCGTGTCCCGGGGCAAGCCGGATCATCTCGGCTGGGCCGACTTTGCGAACCACTCTTCGAAGGTGATCGAGCCGAGCCGCGGATTGTCGTCGGAAACGAGCGACTGGTCGTTCAGTCTCGCGCCGAAATACCTCGCCTCGGCATCGGCTTCGACGGTGCGCGGGTCCTTCATGGCCTTCAGATAGCGGCCGACGAGTTCGCTGAGGCGGGCACGTTCCGGACCCGATATCTCGACCGTCGCGTTGGCAGGGGCAGAGAGTGCCACGTCGGCCATGGCGTCGGCCACGTCGTCGGAAGCGATCGGCTGCACATAGGCAGGCGACAGGCGGACCGTCTGGCCGACCGTGCCGGATTGGGCAATGTCGTTCAGGAATTCCATGAACTGCGTCGAATGCACGATGGTATAGGGAATGCCGGAAGCCTCGATCAGTTTTTCCTGGGCGAGCTTGCCGCGGAAATAGCCGCTCTCCTGCAGGCGCTCCGTGCCGACGACGGAAAGCGCGATATGGTGCTTCACGCCGGCGACCTTCTCGGCGGCGAGAAGATTGCGTCCCGAGGTCTCGAAGAATTCGAGTACGGCCCTGTCCTCAAAGGAGGGCGAGTTGGCAAGGTCGAGAACGACCTGGGCGCCGGCGACCGCTTCGGCCAGTCCTTCTCCCGTGATCGTATTGACGCCGGAATTCGGAGAGGCGGCAATGACTTCATGGCCGCGCTTGCGCAGACGTTCGACAGTCTTCGAACCAATGAGGCCGGTTCCGCCGATGACAACGATTTTCATAACAAATCTCCCTTCGCTGCCGGGATGCGGCAGCGTCAAAGTTTGAATCTTCCCGCGATGGTTAGTTCAGGCCAGCCTTGTCGAGGCCATAGGCCTTGTCAGCCGTGCCGGGCACCGTCTTGAAGCCGATATTGACGCGGTTCCATGCATTGATGGCCATGACGACGAAGGTCAGGTCCGAGATTTCCTTCTCCGAAAGCTGGCCGCGAACCCGCTCGTAGATCTCATCGGGAACGCCGCCTTCCGGCAGCTTCGTCAGGGCTTCGGTCCAGGCGAGTGCGGCGCGCTCGCGAGGAATGAATAGATTCGATTCCCGCCAGATGGCGACGTGATAGAGCCTGAGTTCGCTCTCGCCATGGATCTTTGCCTGTTTCACATGCATGTCGAGGCAAAAGCCGCATCCATTGATCTGCGAGGCGCGGATCTCGACCAGCGCCTGCAGCTTCGCGTCGATAACGCTGCTGCGGAGCGCCATGCTGAATTCCGTGAACTTCTTGAAAAGCTCGGGGGACTGCTGGGCGTAGTTCAATCGCTGGGTCATGTTTTTCTCCTCTAATTAAGGACATTTAATATCCTTATGGATAAAAGATATCCTTAATTGCTGGACTGTAAAGCCATTCTCGCTTAGTCTGGCAGCATAAAGCCTATGCGCAAAAGTATGAGGGGCGGGGATGGATATCGTTTCGGCATTGCGGACCTTCCAGCGCGTCGTGGAGACGGGCTCGTTTTCAGCCGCCGCACACGATCTCGACCTGACCCAGCCGGCGGTCTCACGCCAGGTCGCAGCACTGGAAGGTCATTTCAACATGCGCCTCCTGCATCGCACGACGAGCGGCCTGTCGCTGACGGCGGAGGGGGAACGGATGCTGCCGATGGCACTGAGGATTCTCGAAGCGGTGGAGGAGCTCGGCGATGCTGCCGGATCGGATGGAGCGATCGCTTCGGGGAAGGTCAGGCTCAGCGTTCCCGCGCCGCTCGGCCTCTATCTCAGCGAGCGGCTGGGCGATCTTCTCGCCGCCCATCCCAAACTCTCGGTCGAACTGCTTTTCCGGGAACAGAGCTCCGACATGATCGAGGAGCGCCTGGACCTCGAAGTGCGTCTGGGGCCGGTTGCCGACAGCAGCCTGGTCTGCCGGCGGATCGGCTGGACGACCGCCTTCCTCGTCGCGTCTCCCGCCTATCTCCAGCGCAAGGCTGCGCCACGCGCCCCGAAGGACATCAAGGACCATGAATGCCTGTGCTACAACAGGGCGGGCGAGGCCAATACATGGTCCTTCTCGAACGGCTCGGAAGACATATCGGTCAGGATCTCGCCGCGGCTGACCGCCTGCAACGCCGTCGCCATTCACAGGGCGGCGCTTGCCGGCGCGGGTCTCGCGGTACTTTCCCACATCATCGCCATGCCCGATATCGCCGCCGGCCGGCTGATCCCGGTGATGAAGGATTTCCAGCCGAGCCGCCTGCCGGTCACCGTCGTCTATCCGTCGCGACGCAACATGCCGCTGCGCGTCAAGACGGTCTTGGATTTTCTGACCGATGCCATGGCGCAGGACCCTTCGATGTGTGCGAGCGGTGCCGACCGAAGGTGGAATGGATGAGCGCGGGATCTGCCTTCATCGACCGTTCCGCGTCAGTTTCCGCCTTGCCTATTACCGGCGAATCCTGCCAAGTCGTGTGATCATGCAATTTGCGCCGCAACAAGACGAAGCCCTCAAGGCTGTTTCGAAATGGCTGAACGAAGGGCGCTCGCCGCTCTTTCGCCTGTTCGGTTATGCCGGAACGGGCAAGACCACGCTTGCCCGGCATTTCGCCGAGAATGTCGACGGCGACGTGCTGTTTGCTGCCTTCACGGGCAAGGCCGCGCAGGTGTTGCGCTCACGCGGCGCTTCCAACGCCAAGACGATCCATTCGCTGATATATCGCCCGCGCGGCGAGGAGGCAGTGGAAGACGAGGAAACCGGCAAGACCTCGATCGCGCCGATGTTTTCGATCAACCGGCAAAGTCCGGTCGCCAAAGCGGCGCTGATCATCGTCGACGAATGCTCGATGGTGGATGAGGCGCTCGGCAAGGACCTGATGAGCTTCGGCACGCCGATCCTGGTGCTCGGCGATCCCGGCCAGCTGCCGCCGGTTTCGGGCGGCGGCTACTTCACCAATCAGGAGCCGGATTTTCTGCTGACCGATATCCACCGGCAGGCGCGCGACAATCCGATCATCAAGCTTGCCATGCAGGTGCGCGAAGGCAACGAGGTGATGTATGGCGATTACGGCACGGCCAAGGTAATCTCGAAGAACGAGGTGACGCAGGACCTTGTGATGAAAGCCGATCAGGTGCTGGTCGGCACCAACCGGACGCGGCGGCGCTACAATCAGCGCCTGCGCGAGTTGAAGGGCTTCAGCGCCGATTATCCGCAGACCGGCGACAAGCTCGTCTGCCTTCGCAACGACCCGGCCAAGGGCCTGCTCAACGGCTCGCTCTGGCAGGTGATGACCTCGTCCAAGGAAACGACGAAGCCCGGCATCAATCTCCTCGTCCGCCCCGAGGACGACGACATGGATCGCGGAGCGGCCAAGATCAAGCTGCTCAAGCAGGCCTTCGAGGATGTCGAAGGCGAGATTCCATGGAATACCCGCAAGCGCTACGACGAGTTCGACTACGGCTATGCGCTGACCGTTCACAAGGCGCAGGGCTCGCAATGGAACGACGTCGTGCTCTTCGACGAGAGCTGGGCCTTCCGAGACACGCGGGAGCGCTGGCTCTATACCGCAATCACGCGTGCGGCGGAGACACTGACGATCGTGCGCTGATCGCAATCGTGCTCGGCGATCTCTGTCGAACAGACGGCTTTCCGATTAAAAGGGGCCCTCATCCGGCTGCCGCCACCTTCTCCCGGCTGCGGGGAGAAGGGATATGCCGCGATGGCTTCCCTCAATCCGCGGCGTCGTTGAGCACGTTCCCTCGCCCCGTTTGCGGGGGTCCGCAGGACGGGTCGAGACCAGTGGCTCGACCCCGGTAAGGGTTAGGGTGAGGGGCAGCCGTCGGAGTACGAACCGGACAGCCGTGGTCGAATAGGGAAGGGGATGGTGGCGGCCATGGGTCGCGTGTCGGATTATGCCTGGACGATGCCGAGCAGAACGGCCTTGGCGATCGCCTGGAAGCGGTTGTTAGCACGGAACTTCAGGATGATTCCGGCTTCGAGATCCTTGGTCTCGTCGTGTTTCAGATCGAGCGCCCGGGCAATGCGCTGGGTGGAATAGCCCTCTGCCATCAATTCCAGGCAACGCCGTTCCTGCGGGGTCAGGCTGGAACTGTCCTGATTGTCGTTGAGCGGCTGTGTCGCCGCGCTGTCGTCGAAATCCAGGAGATCGCCCACCTGCTGGAGCTGGCGGTGCAGCGTCGACATCTCAGCGGTCAGCTCACGCTTGCGCACCTGCAGGGCCTCGCGGAACATCGCCTCGGCCGATTCCTGCGACTTGGCGTTGCGAAGCTCGTCCATCAATTCCTGGATGACGGCGATCGGCATGCCCGTCTCGCGGCAGACTGTGATGACAGCCATACGCATCACGTCGTCCTGACCGTAGACGCGCATCAGGCCGATGCGATTGGCTGAAATCAACCCCTTCTCTTCGTAGAAATGCAGTGTCCTGTGCGTCACCCCGAATGCGTTGGCCATATCGGCGATGGGCACCGGACCCTCCGGCAGATCCGGCGGCAACGCGGCCGAAGGCAGGAATCGGTATTTCGACCGGGCCTCCGAAGCGATACCGGCGGCAGCAAACAGGCGTTTGGAACCGTCTGGCATGAACCCTCCTAGGGCATCTTGTTGCACCTCATGCGGATTTGCCAGTTGCTTCCCGGGCGCGGCGAGTGGGGTTTCCTCTATGCGTTCTTGTCAGTGGGAAGGAAGCAGTACGCGGCTAACGATTACGCGACACAATGTCCACGTTATGCGTGAACGATCTTTTTTATAAGTGCTAAAAATAATCTCTTTTAAATGGGATAGCAACGCGACGGCAGCAATTGCAGTACTGTCGGGGTGTGCTGCAGCAAAACATGTGCTGCATTGCGTCATCGACCGGTCGTCTTCAAGGACGGCGAGAATTACTGTTTTCGGTGCGGCGGAGCTAGCAAATATCGGGCACCCACGGCAATCCCATCAACAATAGGTATCGGATTCATTTGCGAATCTCGTTGGCCATCCGAGCACACTTGGCTTAAAAGCGGAGCCTCCGTTTCAGCGCAGATGGATATCAGACATGCCCGCCAAGCTCTCCGTGAATCTCAACGCCATCGCCATGCTGCGCAACCGGCGCGACCTGCCATGGCCGAGCGTCGAAGCCTTTGGGCGAATCGCCCTTGCATCAGGCGCCAGCGGGTTAACGGTGCACCCGCGCCCGGATCAGCGGCACATCCGCTTTTCCGATCTGTCTGTGATCCGCAACCTGATCGATGACGAATTCCCCAGGGCCGAGTTCAACATCGAGGGCTACCCGACCGAGGAATTCTTCGAACTCTGCGCCGAGGCAGCACCCGAGCAGGTAACGCTGGTGCCGGACGATCCCGCGCAGGCGACCTCCGATCACGGCTGGGATTTCCGCAAGCACCAGGCGTTCCTTGCCGATACCGTCGCCCGGCTGAAGACGATGGGGTGCAGAGTCTCACTCTTTGCCGACGGCGATGGCGATGCGGAAGCGGTCAAGATCGCCAAGGCGGTCGGCGCCGACCGGATCGAACTTTATACCGGCCCCTATGGCGGCTGCTACGATGCACCCGAACGGGCAGCACCGATCCTCGAAGCTCTCGGGAAGACGGCTGACGCGGCCTTGGCCATCGGCCTTGCCGTCAATGCCGGCCATGATCTGACGGTCGCCAACCTGCCGGCGCTGGTGAAGCGCATTCCGGATCTCGCTGAGGTCTCGATCGGCCATGGGCTGACCGCCGATGCGCTGGAATATGGCATGGCGGAAACGGTGCGGCGGTTCTGCAGGGCGTGCGGGCAGAAGGTTTGAAAGTATCGTCCAGCGACGGCACGGTGGCATCAACTGGTTTTGCTGTCGCATCGGCAGTGCAGAGGGGGGTGTCCCACGGCACCTTCTATCCTCCATTCCTGCGCCTCGGGGTCCTTGTCCCAAGGGATGTCACAGGAATCCAGCCACGGCGCGTTGGCGCCGTGAGTGACTCATCTGAGGTAACGAGATTCTCATTCAAAACAAGACCGCTCATCCCTGCCACAAGCGCAGGGATGAGCAGAATGTTCAATGGGTAGCGCCGCCGGCTGCCGTCAGCGCCGCCTTATGCGCGACGAAAAAATCCTTCAGCGGTTGCGGCTGTTTGCCCGTCAGCTTGGTGAAGTCTCCGGTAACGATGTCGAAATTGCCGGCGCGGATATTGGCGTCGGCGGAGACCAGCATATCGGCGATGAAGCCGGGGAGGCCGGCGCCGCGCATGCCCTGGCCGAGCTGTTCGTCATTGACATCGACGACTTCGAGCGGCTTTCCGGCTGCCTCGGAGACGATGGCCGCAATCTGGCGGTTGGTGAGCGACACCGTGCCGGTCAGCGTATAAGCGGCGCTCTCGGATGTGCCGGAGGCGAGGGTAGCTGCGATCGCCAGCGCGCAGTCGTCGCGCGAGATGGTCGAGACCTTGCCATCGCCCGTGGCGCTGTACCATTTGCCGCCCTGGAGGTTGTGCGGCATGCTGTGCAGGTAATTGTCGTGATACCAGGCGTCGCGGATGATCGTGTAGGCGATGCCGCTTGCCTTGATGGTGTTTTCGGTGCCGAGGTGGTCGGGTGCGAAGGTGACGAGCGAATTATCCGGCGCCGGCATCGAGGTATAGGCGATGTGCTTGACGTCTGCCTTGACGGCGGCGGCGACGGCGGCCTTGTGCTGGCCGAGCCGCTTGCCTGGAGTGTCGAGCGCGTCGGTGCTGATGATCAGCAGCCGGTCGACGCCGGCGAAAGCCTTCTCCAGATCGGCCGCATCATCGAAATCGGCCTTGCGGGTGACGACGCCTCTGTTTGCGAGCGCGACGAGCCTTTCCGGGCTGCGCGTCGCCGCGACAATCTTGCCGGGGGCGACCTTATAGGTCTCGATGAGGTGATGGATGACACGCTGGCCGAGCTGTCCGGCAGCGCCGGTGACCAGGATGGTTTCGCTCATGGGTCGTTCCTTTTGCGTTTGATAAGGCAGTCTCAAAAAGAGACTAACGCTAGAATAGGAATTGACTTCGGCGTGTAAAGGAGGCAGCTTTTCGGCTGAAAGTTACCAAAAGGGAACCGGCACATGAGCAGCGCAGTCCTCAGTCTGAAGAACAGGATGCCGGGTGCGCGGCGCGAGATCGATCTTGCCGGCCTCGATTTTTCCAATTGCCCGGTGCGGGACATGATGCAGCAGATTGGCGGCAAATGGTCGACGTTGCTGCTCGAAGTGCTGGCCGACCGACCCTATCGTTTCGGCGAATTGCGGCGGATGCTTCCCGATATTTCGCAGCGCATGCTGACCCAGACGCTGCGCGACCTGCAGAGGGACGGTTACATCGGCCGCGAAGTCTTCCCGACGAAGCCGCCGAGCGTCGAATATTCGATGACCGATCTCGGCCGCTCGCTTTACCAGCCATTGTCGCAGCTTCTTAACTGGGCGGAAGCGAACCATGATGCTGTGCGGGCCGCCCGTTCGCGTTTCGATTCCGCCGACAGCTAGGCCCGCTGATAAATCTGCTCCGATGAGCGGGTGCGTAACCCGCTCATCGTCTGTCCGCATTATAGACTGGCGTTGGGGTTTTAGATATCCGATCTCAGATTTTACCGTCCTGCTTGCCGCGACCTTCCGTCAGGAACAGCAGGAAGGCGAGCGCCGGGAAGGCGAAGCCGATCCAAGCCGTCATCGGCCAGCCGCCGGTCGCATAGGCCCAACCGCCAAGGGCCGAGCCGAGCGCGCCGCCGGCAAAGAAGGTGGCCATGAAGAGGCCGTTCAGCCGGCTGCGGTGTTCCGGGTTCAAGCCGTAGATGGCGCGCTGGCCGCAGACGAGATTGGTCGTCACGCCGAAATCGAGCATGATCGCGGCCACGGTTAGAAGGATCAGGGCGGTGAGCGAGCCGTCGCTTGCCAAATGGCTGATCAGGAAGGAGGCCATGCCGAGCAGCATGGCGATCGTTGAGGCGATCTTGGTCATGCCGCGGTCGGCGAGCCGGCCGGCGATCGGCGAGGCGACGGCGCCGGCGGCACCCGCGAGCGCGAAGAGAGCGATGCCGTTCTGCGTCAGGCCGAAGGCCGGGCTTGCGAGCAGCAGGGGCGTCGTCGTCCAGAACAGGCTGAAGGCGCCGAACATGCCGGCCTGGTAGAGGGCACGGCGCTGCAGCACGCGCGAGGTCAGCGCCAGATGGGCCATGGAGGCGAGCAGTTCGCCATAATGCAGCTTCGTCTTCGGCACGCGGACCGGCAGGTTGGCGCGCAGCACAATGGCGAGCACGAGCATCAATGCCGCCGTGACGTAGTAGACCATGTGCCAGGAGGAGGCTTCGGCGACGAAACTCGCGAAGGGCCGCGCCAGCATGATGCCGCAAAGCAGGCCGCTCATGACATTGCCGACGACCTGGCCGCGCGTGGCATCGGGCGCCATGTTCGCGGCAAAGGGAACCAGCACCTGGACGGCGACCGAGGCGAGGCCGATGGAGAGCGAGGCGGTGAGGAACATGGCAGGCGTCGTCGACAGCGCCGCGCCGATCAGCGCGACGGCGGAGACGGCGATCAGCAGCAGCACCAGGCGGCGATTTTCCGTGAGGTCGCCAAGCGGCACGATCAGCAGCAGACCGAGGCCGTAGCCGATCTGCGTCAGGGTGACGATCAGGCCGGTTGCGGCCGGGGTGAAGCCGAGATCGGCGCTGATCGGGCCCGCAAGCGGCTGACCGTAATAGAGATTGGCGGCCACCAGCCCGCAGGCGGCGGCGAAAAGGAAGGTGAGCCAAGGGGACAGCGTTCGTGGAATGGCGTTTTCAGGCGTGGTGGCTGAAATGCTCATCGGAAACTCCGGTATTAAGGATTTGCGAGGATTGAATGCAAAAATGCTGGCTGCGGCCACCCGATCCTTGACCGGATGCCGTTATTTTCGATCGCCTGGGCCTGACCTCACGTCACGAGCTTCATCGACGCTTCGGCCGCGGCGACCATTTCCTGCCTGCCGCGTCCTGTTTTGCCGATGACGCGCAAGCCCTTGGTGAAGCAAAGAAAGGCGAGGGCGGCGGCATCGGCGTCCACCGTCTGCGCGATGGAGCCGTCGGCCTGGCCGGTGCGGATGAGATCGGCCATCAGCTTCTCGTCGGCGGCAAAGGCAGTCGCGACATGGGCGGCGGCCTCCTCGTCGAGCAGGGAGAAATCGTTGGCGCCGCCGACGACGAGGCAGCCTTTGCGGCCGGCATCGCCGTAGGAGAGCTCGGTGTAATACATCACCATCTGGAAAACTTTTTCGCGACCAGTCTCCGCAGAGGCTATCATCGCCTCCAGGCGCCGGCGGCCGAGCTGGCGATAGCGCGCAAAGGCCGCAAGAAAGACGCCGCGCTTGTCCTTGAAGGCCTTGTAGATGCTGCCCGAAGCGAGATCCATCGCTCCGGTCAGGTCGCTGATCGACGTGGCGTGGTAGCCGCGTTCGGAAAAGACCCGGAGCGCCGCATCCAGAGCGGCGTCCATATCGAACTCGCGCGGACGGCCAGGGCTGCGGGCTTTTCCATCTGATGTGAACTTGGCAAGGGTCATGACTCCTAATTAGGGAATGACCGTTTCCAAATCAAGCGAATTTTTTGCGACGCAACAAGTCAGGAGGAGATCAGAGGGTAAGAACCCAGTTCTGGCCGTTCGCCTCGGGGCCGAACATGCGATGTCTCTCTTCGGAGACAAGGCGGAAACCTGCTTTGATGTAGATGGCGCGGGCGGCTTCCAGCATGTCGTTGGTCCAAAGCGAAAGCTCGTGGTAGCCCTTCTGCCTGGAGAAGCGGATGCATTCGTCGACCAGCAGCTTGCCGAGGCCGAGACCGCGGGCTGATTTATCGACATAGAGCAGCCGCAGCTTGGCGACGCCATCGCCGCCATTGGTGACAAGGACCGAGCCAACATTGATGCCGCCGCGCTCGGCAATCCAGCAATATTCTGTCTCGGGGTCGAAATTGGCGAGGAATTTTCCGCCGACTTCGGCAATCAGTGCTTCGAAGCGCAGGTCCCAGCCATATTCCTCGGCGTAGAAGCGGCCTTGGCTCTGGACGATCCAGCCGATGTCGCCGGCGCGGTGGGGGCGGAGGATGGCCGGAGCCGGTTTTGCCGCCGGGTCGAGCAGAGCGCGGATCGTGTTCATGGCGCGGACCGCCACCTGCGGCTCGCCGGCGGCGAGATTATCGAAACGGGCGGCGATCTGCGCATTGGCACGCCGGCCGAGCTCGTCGAACTGCTCTCGTCCCCGCTCGGTGACAGTGATGACCTGGCTGCGCAGATCGGCCGGGTCGGGGCTGGTCTCGATCAGTCCCTCGGCGCGGAAACGCTTGAGGATGCGGCTGAGATAGGCGGGGTCGAGATGTAGGTCGCGCACGAGGCCGACGGCGCTGACGCCATCATGCGAGCCGATCTCGAAGAGGATGCGCGCGTCGGTCAGCGTAAACGGCGAGTCGAGATAGGCCTTGTTCAGGAGGCCGAGGAAATTCGTATAGAAGCGGTTGAAATCGCGGGCGGTTTCGATGAGGGCGGTATCGGCCATGGCAAGGATCTCCAGATGGAGATCTTGCCAGACTGCTGACAAACGTCGCCCCTTGCTCGACGTCATCCTCGGCCTTGTGCCAAGGATCTGCTGCCCTATCGACCGGAGGCAGATGCTCGGGACAAGCCCGAGCATGACGAAAGAGGGTTGGTCGACCGTGTCCATGCCGACAGGACCTCCGAATGGAGATTTTGTCGTGCATTTAGTTGACTGAGTCAACTAAATTATCGTTGCGATCAGGCGGCCTCGTTTTCCGCTTCTTCTTCAGCGCCGAGCACGAAATCGACAGCCGCGCGAGCATGAATCGTGGTCGTGTCGAAGCCCGGCAGCGGCAGACGGTCGGGATCGAGGATCAGGCAGATCTCGGTGCAGCCGAGGATGATGCTGTCGGCGCCGTTGTCTACGGCGCGGTCGATGATGGCGATCAGCTTTTCGCGCGAGCGATCGTGCACCCTTCCGGCGCAGAGCTCGTTGAAGATGATGTCGTGCACGGTGGTGCGGTCGGCAGCATCGGGAACCATGATATCGAGGCCGAGGTTTTTCATGCGCTCGCCGTAGAAACCGTGCTCCATCGTGTAGCGGGTGGCGAGCAGCAGCGGGCGCTTGCGGCCGCTCGCATGCAGCGATTTCGCCGTCTCGTCGATGATGTGGATCAGCGGCACGGAGACCCTGGCCGCGACTTCGTCGGCGATCAGGTGCATTGTGTTGGTGCAGATCAGGACGCAGCCGGCGCCGGCAGCCTGCAGGCGTTCGGCGACATCGCCGAGACGGCGGGCAGCTCCAGCCCAGTCGCCGGCCTTCTGAAGAGCGACGATCTCCTCGAAATTGACCGAATGCAGGATGAGTTCGGCCGAGGCGAGACCGCCCTTGCGGGCGCGCACCATCTCGTTGACCAGGCGATAATAGACCGCCGAACTTTCGAAACTCATGCCGCCGATCAGGCCGATCGTTTCCATCTCTTCATGCTCCCTTGCTTTGAACTTGGGAAAATAATGCCGCAATGCTGGCGCGGCATGTTTGCATTATTTGTCCTGCTGGCGATATATGTGCTATGATTTTGCGTTATTCGATCTAATCGCGCAAATTCGGCGCGCAAGGTTCATTTCACACGATGCTTGACGATCGCGACAGACGGATTCTCGACATGCTGCAGAAGGATGCCGGCATATCCGTGACCGATCTTGCCGAGCGCGTGGCGCTTTCGGTCTCGGCCTGCTCGCGGCGCATCCAGCGGCTGGAAGAAAGCGGCCATATCGCCAGACGCATCGTCGTGCTCGACCGCGAACGGATGGGCGTGCCGACGACGGTCTTTGCCCTGGTCAAGACGGCGCACCATTCCGACGAATGGACGGAGAGCTTTCGCAGGATCATCAGTGATATTCCCGAGATCGTCGAGGCACACCGGCTGACCGGTAATCACGATTACATCCTGAAGATCGTGCTGCCGCGCGTCGAGCATTACGACGTGATCTACAAGCAGATCGTGCGTCGGCTCGAACTTTTCGATGTCTCGGCGTCGATCTCGATGGAAGAATTAAAACATGGAATGGCAATACCCGTGGGTTATGTCAGCTGAGCCGGTTTTTGATGGGCCGAGGCCGACCCAAACAGGGCTTTCTCCTGACAGTGCGGGATTTCCTCCTTGTTCCATTCTCGCTTTTTTGGGGCGTTTTGCGATTTTCTGGGAATCCAGCGTGATAAGCACGCCCGGAACGCCGGTTTTCGTGCTCTTACGGGGCGTACCGTTCGTGTCATTGGATCGGCTCGCGAACCGCCGACCTTGATGCCATTGACTGCTGCCGGTGCAGGGCAGGCATGCCGAAACCGCGGTTGCAAACCCTGCGGCGAAAGCCACATTGGCTTTCAGCGAAATGGCGCAAAAGGGGTAGGTCATGAGCGATCATCGTGTCGTCGTTGTCGGCGGCGGTTTCGGCGGGTTGCAGCTCGTCAACGGGTTGAAGGGCGCAGGCGTGAAGATCACGCTCGTCGACCGGCGCAACCATCATCTGTTCCAGCCGCTGCTCTATCAGGTGGCGACGACCATTCTCTCCACCTCGGAAATCGCCTGGCCGATCCGCCGCCTCTACGCCGACCGGCCCGAAGTGACGGTGCTGCTCGGCGAGGTCACCGGCGTCGACAGCGGCGCGAAGACGGTCTCGTTACGCAGCGGCATGACTCTAGGTTACGACACGCTGGTGCTCGCGACCGGGGCGACGCATGCCTATTTCGGCCATGACGAATGGGAGCCGGTCGCGCCAGGCCTGAAGACGCTCGAGGATGCGACGACGATCCGCCGCCGCGTGCTGCTCGCCTTCGAGAGGGCGGAGATGGAAGCCGATCCCGCCCTGCGCGATGCGCTTCTGACCTTTACCATCGTCGGTGCCGGACCGACCGGGGTCGAGCTTGCCGGGATCATCGCCGAGCTCGCGCATTTCACCCTGCCGAAGGAATTCCGCAATATTGACACGCGAAAGACCCGCGTCGTGCTGGTCGAGGCCGGCCCGCGGGTGCTGCCGACCTTCGCCGAGCAGCTTTCGGCCTATGCACAAAAGGCGCTTGAGAAACTCGGCGTCGAGGTGCTTCTCGGGAAGCCGGTGACGGAGTGCAGCGCCGATGGCGTGCAAATCGGCGAGGCCTTCATCCCGAGCCGGACGATCGTCTGGGCGGCCGGCGTCACCGCCTCGCCGGCCGCCCGCTGGCTCGGCGTGGCGGCCGACAGGGCAGGGCGTGTCGTCGTCGAAAAGGACCTGAGCGCGCCGGGTCTGCCAGATGTCTTCGTCATCGGCGACACCGCCTCGGTCATGCGCGAGGACGGCAAGCCGGTGCCCGGCATCGCGCCAGCCGCCAAGCAGCAGGGCGGCTACGTTGCCAAGGTCATCCGCGCCCGCCTATCGGGCAAACCGGCGCCGGCGCCTTTCAAGTATCGGCACCAGGGCAGTCTGGCGACCATCGGCCAGAGCGCCGCGATCATCGATTTCGGCCGGATCAAGCTGAAGGGCTGGATCGCCTGGTGGATCTGGGGCCTCGCCCATATCTACTTCCTGATCGGAACCCGTTCCCGCTTCTCCGTCGCCTGGAGCTGGCTGTGGATCTATCTGAGCGGCCAGCACAGCGCCCGGCTGATCACCCAGCGGGAGACGATGCGGGAGGAGGGGTAGGCTTCTTGCTTTTGGGTCAAGCCGGAGGATAGTTAGGAGAGGCGTGCATGCGGGCACCCCCTCTGTCCTGCCGGATATCTTTCCCACAAGGGCGGAGATCGGCAAGAAGGTGGGCCATCCGTCCCTCGCTGCTGTATCGAAATACCATGCGGTAGTTGTTTGGAGATGCCCTCGCGCCCAGCCGAGATGCCCTCGCGCCCAGCCGATCTCCCCACCTGTGGGGGAGATGCCCGGCAGGGCAGAGGGGGTGCCCCACGGCGTGCCGGTAAAGGATCCAGCCATCGCACCTTCGCGGGAGGGCCGATCGAGGATGCCGTTCGGTATTAAAAAGGCGGCTCTTTCGAGCCGCCTTTCCATTTCCTCAAGCCGCCAGCGAGGCGATGTCGATGACGAAGCGGTAGCGGACGTCGCTCTTCAGGACGCGCTCATAGGCTTCGTTGACCTGGTCGATGTTGATCTTCTCGATCTCGGAGACGATGTTGTGCTCGCCGCAGAAATCCAGCATTTCCTGCGTTTCCTTGATCGAGCCGATCATCGAGCCGGAGATGCTCTTGCGGCCGGGAATGATCGAGAAGGCGTGCACAGGGATCGGGTTCTCCGGCGCCCCGACGACGACGAAGGAGCCGTCCACCTTCAGGAGGCCGAGATAGGCGTTCCAGTCGATCTCGGCGCTGACGGTGCAGATGATCAGGTCGAAGGTACCGGCGAGCTTGGTGAAGGTTTCCGGGTCGTTGGTGGCGTAATATTCCTTGGCGCCGAGCTTCAGGCCGTCTTCCTTCTTGGAAAGGGTCTGGGAGAGAACGGTGATGTCGGCGCCCATGGCCGAACCCAGCTTGACGCCCATGTGCCCGAGGCCGCCCATGCCGACGATCGCGACCTTCTTGCCGGGGCCGGCCTTCCAGTGGCGCAGCGGCGAATAGAGCGTGATGCCGGCGCAGAGCAGCGGCGCGGAGGCGTCGAGCGGCAGATTGTCCGGGATGGACATGACGTAACCTTCCTTGACGACGATCGAGTCGGAATAGCCGCCCTGAGTGCGCGTCTTGCCGTCCGCTTCGAAGTCGTTGTAGGTGCCGGAAAGACCCGGCATGTACTGTTCGCGGTCGAGGTCGCGCTCGGCGCAGCCGATGCAGGAATCGACGAAGCAGCCGACGCCGACGCGGTCGCCGACCTTAAACTTGGTCACGGCGGAGCCGACGGCCGAGACGATGCCGGCGATCTCATGGCCCGGCACGATCGGGTAGACAGCGTTCTTCCATTCGTTGCGCACGGTGTGGATGTCGGAATGGCAGATGCCGGCAAACTTGATGTCGATGACGACGTCGTCGGGGTTCGGGTTGCGGCGTTCGAAGGTGAAAGGGGTCAGCGGCTTGGAAGCGTCAGTTGCGGCATAGCCTCTTGCGATAGGCATGGAACCGTCCTTTTCATTTTCGGAAGGGGTTGAGCAGGATGGCGAACTATTGCCTGGAATGGTGGGAGAGGGTTAGAGCGATCCTCTCAGCTTTTTGCACGATCCTGCAAAAGTGGGGCGCCTGCCTGTTTGAGAAATGGTCCAGACACTCTAGATAAGTGCGGTACTGATGACGTCGAATACTAGACAGAAAGAGTTGCCGTATGACCTTGCCTTTCAGCCCCTATCAGGAGATGGTCGACCTCGCGATGCGCTTTGCGCCCAGCGACGGCGAGTTCTCGACCGCGATCGGCAATCTTCATATCAGCCGCAGGTCGAAGCCCAGCGATCCCTTGCACAGCAGCTACCGACCCTGTTTCGCCTTCGTGCTGCAGGGGGCCAAAAGCCTGCAGCTCGGCACGGAAATGATCAGCTACGGCACCGGCGATTATCTCTTGACCTCGCTCGATCTGCCGGTCGCCTGGCGGGTTACGGAGGCAAGTCCCGAGGTGCCGCATCTCTGCCTCGGGATGGCGATCGATTCCGAAAAGCTCCTGGAGCTGCTCAGCCGCATCGATGTTCCGCGCCCGGCCGCCCATACGGACGGGCAGCGCGGGATGGTGGTCAACGTCGCGCCGCCGGAACTCATGGATGCCGTCGTCCGCCTGCTGCGTTTGCTCGATCGTCCGGGCGATATTCCCGCCATGGAGCCGCTGATTGAGCAGGAAATCCTTTACCGGGTGCTGACCGGGCCGCATGGAGCCCGGCTGATCAACATCGCCACGACCGATAGCCACAGCAACCGGATCGCGCGTGCCGTCGCCTGGCTGAAGGAGAATTTTGCGCGGCCGCTGCGCATCGAGGACCTGGCCGAGCGCGTCAATATGAGCGTGTCGTCCTTCCATCACCACTTCAAGTCGGTCACGGCGATGACACCGGTCCAGTATCAGAAGCAACTTCGCCTGCACGAGGCGCGCCGGCTGATGTTGGTCGAGCGGCTCGATGCCGGCACGGCCGGCCACCGCGTCGGCTACCAAAGCCCCTCGCAGTTCAGCCGCGAATACAGCCGCCTCTACGGCGCATCGCCGGCCCGCGATGTCGATGGCGTGCGCGAGATGATTGCGGCGGAGTAATTTAAGGACGGTCGGTGCGGCTGCTTGCCAGCCATTAAAGGATGTTTGACGATTCCCGCCTAGGCTGGTGCCATCCATCAAGCAGGCACCGCCGTCCGCATGACACAAGCACCGTTTCTGTCCATCGTCGCGCCTTGTCACAACGAGGAAGAGGGCCTGCGCGAGTTCTGCCGCCGGGCCGCCGCGGCTGCGCAGAGCGTTGCCGGCGACGCCTTCGAGCTTATTCTCGTCGATGACGGCTCGTCGGACGGTACGTGGGAGATCATTTCGGATCTGGCGGCCAATGTGCCACAGGTTGTCGGGGTGCGTCTGCTGCGCAATCACGGCCACCAACTGGCGTCGACGGCGGGTCTTTCGGCGTCGCGTGGTGAGCGCGTTCTTCTGATCGACGCCGATCTTCAGGATCCACCCGAGCTGCTGTTGATGATGATGCCGATCATGGAGCGCGGCGCCGACGTCGTCTACGGCCAGCGCACGCGCCGCGAGGGCGAGACATGGTTCAAGCTTGCCTCCGCTTCGCTTTTCTATCGGGCGCTCTCCAGGCTCGCTTCGGTGACCATCCCGCGCGATACCGGCGATTTCCGCCTGATGCGCCGGCGGGTCGTCGATATCCTGCTGGCGATGCCGGAGCGCGATCGGTTCATCCGCGGGATGGTCAGCTGGATCGGCGGCAGGCAGGTCGCTCTCCCCTATGAGCGCGACGCGCGCTATGCCGGCACGACCAAATATCCGCTGCGCAAGATGATCAATTTCGCGCTCGATGCGATCACCAGCTTCTCGACGACGCCGCTGCGCATCGCTACATGGTTAGGGATTGTTAGCGCCGGCGTCGCTGTCGCGTTGCTCGCCTATACTTTCGTGCGCTGGCTGCAAGGCGAAACGGTCACCGGCTGGTCGTCGATCATGGCCGCTGTCAGCGTCTTCAGCGCCATCCAACTAATCTGCATCGGCATCATCGGCGAGTATCTCGGCCGCTTGGTGCAGGAGAGCAAGAGGCGGCCGATGTTCATGATCGAGACGATCCTGCACGGTGGCGACCAGGCTGAACTGCCGCCGGCTTTTTCAGAGATGAGCGCCGGCGACAAGCGCGCTGCGCTGGATGCAGCCCTTGGCTCGAACGAGCCGCCGCGGCCACACAAGAAGAGTCGGGTCAGTTGATGGACCGGATGGCGGGACCACCAGCGGCCGCAACCGAATCTGCGGAGGCGACCGCCCGGCAGGATTCCACCATTGCGATTGCCGTGTTCGTCGCGCTTGCGGCGGCACTGGTCGTCCTCTTTCCCTTCCCGCCGGTTCTCGACTACGCCAATCACTACGCCCGGATATGGCTGCTTTCGGGCGGGATCAGCGAACGGCCGTTTCCGGAGATCTATGCGGTCGACTGGAACCGCACCTTTACAAATGTTGGGATCGATCTTCTAGCGACCGGAATAGGCCCGCTCGTCGGCGCCGACCGGCTGGCGCGGGCTTTGCTTTTCCTGGCGATCGTGCTGCCGCCGCTCGGCGCGATCAGCCTGCATCGCACGCTTTTCGGCGGTCGGCACTACTGGCAGATCGCCATGCTGTCGCTCGGCTGGTGCGCCACCATGATCGGCGGCTTCATCAATTTCCAGATCGGCCTCGGCATGGCCTTGTTCTTCGCCTGCGCCGATCTTCGGCTGCAGCGCCGCAACTTCGCCCTGCTGTTTGCCTGGCGGCTTGCCGCCGCGCTGCTGCTGACGGTGATGCACATCTTCTCGCTCGGCTTCTACATGGCGATCGTCTGCGGCCTCGAATTTTCATGGCGTTTCAACATAGTGCGGTCGAAGGCCGGGCTGGTAAGGCTCGCCGGCCGGTTGGCACTGGCGCTCGGCGCCTGCGTTCTGCCACCGTTCGCCCTCTACCTCCGATCGCCAGCTTTGCCCGACGCCGGTGATAACGGCCTTGCCCTTGCCTGGAATGACAGCGTCGTCCTGATTGTCATGAATTTGCTCTCCGCGATCACCACATACATTCCGCTGGTGGACGTGGTGCTGGTTCTGCCGCTGCTCCTCATCTGCACACGTGCTTCACGCGCGGGCGATATCCGCGTGCATGCGGGCCTTGCCGTGGCCGCCGGCGGGCTGCTGCTGCTCTCTTGTGTTTCGCCTCGCCATATGCTCGGAACCGGATGGATCAGTTGGCGCTTTCCGATCATGACGGCGCTCGTCGCCATGGCCATGGTGTGTCCATTCGCCAGTCTGTCGCGCCGGCAGGCGCTGATGCTGGCGCTTGTCGTCAATCTCGCGGTTTTCGGCCGGACGGGCTGGATCGGCTGGAACTGGTGGCTTGCACAAAAGGACGTTGCTGCCGTCGAGGCCGTACTCAAAAAGGTGCCGGTCGGCGCGGCCGTTCTGCCCTTGGGGCATGACCCTGGCATGGTGAGCGGACTTGCGCACTCAAGCCGGTATTTTTTCTTTAGGGAGGAGACTTTCTGGCACCTGCCAACGCTTGCCACGCCTCTCGCGCATGCGTTCGTGCCGACGCTCTTCACCGCAAAAGGCAAGCAGCCGCTATCGGTTCTGCCACCATGGTCTGAGATCGCGGTCCCCGAAGGCAATCTGCTATCGATCGGCGTGCTCTTGTGCCCGGCAATGATGCAGGTCTATGAAAACTTCACACCCTATCTGTCGGACTGGCGCGGACGTTTCGATTTCATTCTCGTCGCGAACGCCGATATTCTCGACCGCTATGTCGGCACCGTGATGCCGGCTGGTCTGACGCTGATCGAGGATGCCGGTTTCGCCAAGCTCTACGCGATTGACAAGGCGCCGCCGGCAGAACCGCTTTCGATTCCCGCCGGCTGTGCGGCGGCTCTATGAACCGCCGCCTGCCCTGAGATCGAACGCAAGCTGTCGCGCTTGCCGTGCAGTGTCTTCATCGCAAATCAACACGTTGCCCAGGCCGGACAGCAACACGGCTGCGATCGCCTGCGCCTTGTTTAGGCCGCCTGACGCGAAGACGACATTGGGAATGGCGCGCAGGGCTTCCAGCTCGGGGGCGATCGCGCACCTGTTTATCGCGTGCTCGATGGGGCGCCCGATCTTATCGACGAACTGGCCGAGCACGTCACCGCAGGCGCCGGCTGCGACCAGTTCTTCTATGTTGACGTTGTTCGGCAGGCCGTAACGCATCAGCAGCGAGCGCTCGGTCATGTCGCCGATGCTGAGCACGATGACGTCATTGGCCTCGATCTGCCGGAAGGCGGTCTCAAAAACGTCCTGCCGGACGATCGCCGTCCGTGATTCCGGGCTGCCGGCATAGATCGGCGCCGCAAGATAGGAGCATTCGGCATTGAGCTGGCGGGCAAGATCGCTGGCGATGTCAAAGGTATTGATTTCGATCCCGTGCGTCAGCCCGCCCATCACCGAATTGACGCAGATCTCAGGCCGTCGGAGCGAAGGCATATGACGCACCATCTCGCGAAGCGTAGCCCCCCAGCCGACGCCGACGCCGCGGATATTGCCGCCGTTCAGCAATTGCACGAGATAATCGGCGGCCGCCTGGCCGAGCAGGACCGGGATGAGCTCTTCGTCCTGCGGTGTCGGCACGATGATGGCGCGATTCAGCGAGAATTCCGTCGCCAGCTGCTGCTCCAGTGCGATGCAGGACGTCAGTCGGGAGTTGAGGGTAATCGTCACAAGGCCGGATCGGCGTGCCTCGGCGATGATCTTGTTGACGCGAAGCCTGTTGGTCGAAAGCGCTTCGGCGATCTCACCCTGCGTGCGTCCCTCCATGTAATAGAGCCAGACGACGCGCACCTGCATCTGCTCGTCCGGCAGCGCAACGGGCGCGAAGGGAACACTTCTGTTCTGTGACATGCGATAATCTGCGCCTCCGCTTCGACGCCATGGATGTTGAATCCCCAACGCTTGTCAATCGCAAGGGTCGGATGTGATGACTTCCCTCAGTCGGTCCGCCGCCCCGTCGCCGTGTTGAAGGGATGCAGGCCATCGATTCCGACATAACACGTCACTCGATCGCCCTCCCGCAAACGCTGATCGCTGGGGACACTGGCCACGAGGCGCTTATCAGTGCCGTCGATGCGCAGATGCACATTGTTCTCGTCGCCGACCGTTTCGATCAATTCGACGTTGGCGTCGAAGCCGAGATCGTCCGCCGCACCCTTGCCGAGTTTGATTGCGCCAGGTCGGATCCCAATGAGATTCGTCTCTCTGGGAAGCGCAAGCGTGCATGGGCCGAGTTCGTCGAGACAAACAAGGTTCATCGGCGGAGAACCGATGAAGCCGGCAACAAAGACGGTTTCAGGACGGCGATAGACCTCGATCGGTGTCCCCACCTGTTCGATCCGACCGCCATTCATGACGACCAGCCTGTCGGCGAGCGTCATCGCCTCGAGCTGGTCGTGCGTGACATAGAGGCTTGTCGTCTTGAGCTGCCGCTGCAGCCTGCGGATTTCGACGCGCATTTGCAAGCGAAGCTTCGCATCCAGGTTCGATAGTGGTTCGTCGAAGAGGAAGGCGGCGGGGTTGCGGACGATGGCGCGGCCCATGGCAACGCGCTGGCGCTGTCCGCCCGAGAGCTGACGGGGGCGTCGCTCGAGGAATTCGCCGATTTCCAGAATGTCGGCGGCGTCAGCGATCCGCCGATCAATCTCATGGCGAGGGACGCGGCGGTTCTTGAGCCCGTATTCGAGATTCTGCCGAACGGTCATGTGCGGATAGAGCGCGTAGTTCTGGAAGACCATCGCAATGTCGCGGTCGGCCGGATCGACATGACCGACCTCGCTTCCGGCAATCCTGAGATGCCCCGAGCTTATGGCTTCGAGACCGGCAATCATCCGCAGCAAGGTGGATTTTCCGCATCCCGATGGCCCGACCAATACGATCATTTCCCCGTCTGCGACGGTAAGATTGATCCCTTTTACCGCGGGAACCGGTCCGTAGTTTTTCTTCAGGTCGATCAGTTCGATGGCCGCCATGGCATCCTTCCTCCGGGATCGTCATACATTTGTAACATGCTATTGACATTTGTAACAGGTAACCCCAACCTTCTTTTATCGCCACTCTGGGAGGGGTTGATCGGCGTTGGACGCGCCGGTCGGCGAATAACGGCAATGGAGAGGAAAACGAGATGACGGCAAAGTCTTCGATCGGCGCCCGCATGGGGCGAACGATCCGGTCATTCGCGGCGGGCGCTGCACTGGCGGCAATCGGATTGGCAAATGCTGGCGACGCCAGCGCAGCCGATCGCGTCAAGATCGAATGGTGGAATGCGGCGGGCGGGCGCCTCGCCGAAATCACCAACAAGCTGATTGCGGACTTCAACGCCTCGCAAGACAAATACGAGGTCGTCGGCATCGGCAAAGGCAATTACGAGGAGACTATGGCGGCGATGGTGGCCGCCTACCGCGTCCACCAGCAGCCGGTGCTGATCCAGGCCGCCGAGCGAGGCTTCCTGACCATGTACAATTCAGGCGCCATCATTCCGGTGCCGCAGCTGATGGAGAAGGAAGGCTATAAGGTTGACTGGAACGATTTCGTCGCCCCGGTCGCCGGCTTTTATCTCGTCGACGGCAAGCCGGCGGCGATGCCCTTCAACAGCTCGACGCCGATCTTCTGGTACAATGCCGAGCATTTCAAGGCAGCCGGCTTCGACAAGCCGGGCGAGACCTGGCAGGAACTCGACAAGCAGCTCCGCGCTATCAAGGAGAACGGAATTTCGAAGTGCCAGATGGCGCTTGCGAACGACTTCTACTGGAGCCTGATCGAGAACTACGCGGCGATCCAGGACCAGCCTTACGGCACCAAGGCGAATGGCTTCGGCGGCCTCGACACCGAATTCATCTTCAATAAGAGCCCATTGGTGGTCGGTCAGGTGACACGCCTCAAGACGTGGATGGACGCCGGCATCCTGCAGATCGCCGGGCAGGGGCTCTCGCCAGACCAGCTGTTTACCTCTGGAACCTGCTCGACTTATGTGGCCTCCACCGCGGCGCACGCCGCCGTCGAGAGCGCAGCGAAATTCAATTGGAGCGCATCCTTCCTGCCGCATGAGGAAGGCATCGAGCCGAAAAACAGCACCATTGGCGGCGGGGCCCTCTGGGTTCTCAAAGGCAAGTCGGAGGAAGAGTATGCTGGTGCTGCGGCCTTCCTGAACTTCATCGCCTCACCGAAAACGCAGGTCTGGTGGAGCAAGCAGACCGGCTATGTCCCGGTCACGAACGCTGCCTATGAGCAAGCCAAGTCGGAGGGCTATTTCAAGGATCACCCGACCCGCGAGATCGCCATTCTCCAGCTTACGCGCGGTACCCCGTCCGACAACTCGCGTGGCTTCCGCTTCGGCAATCATAACCAGTCGATGGCGCTGCTGGTGGAAGAGATCCAGGGCGTGTGGACCGGCCAGAAGACACCGCAGCAGGCACTGGATGCCGCGGCGACCCGCGGAAATCAGATCCTTCGGCAGTACGAGCAGCTTCATGCAGCAAAGTAGGACCTTCGGAACGATCGGAGGCGCCGCCCGGCGCCTTCGCATCGCGGATATTCTGTCGACGGGACGCTCGTTCGCGCAGCCGTCGGAGGCCGGGTTGAAGTCCGCTCACTTCAACAAGCCCTGGCTCGCCTTCAGCCTGGTGGCGCCGCAGCTGCTGATCCTCCTGTTCTTCTTTTTCATACCTTCTTACAAGGCGCTGTCGCTGGCCTTCGTCCAGGTGGATCCGTTCGGCGGGACACAAATTTTCGTCGGGCTGGAGAATTTCTACAACCTGTTCGCCAGTCCGGAATATCGTGCCAGCGCGTTGTTCACGCTGTGCTTCACCGTTGCGCAGAACGCCGCAACGCTTCTGCTTGCCGGCCTGTTCGCCTTTGCGACCGATTTCGTCATCAGGGGCAGGGGAATTTACAAGAGCATCATCCTGTTGCCCTATGCAATTGCGCCGGTCATATCAGGGGTTATCTGGGCCTTCCTGTTCAATCCGGCGGTGGGACCGATCGCGCAGTTCCTGCACGGACTCGGCTTTCAATGGGATCCGAACCGGCGTCCTTTCGATGCGCAGCTTCTGGTGACGATCGCCTCGGTCTGGAAGAACGTCTGTTACGACTACATCTTTCTTGTCGCCGCACTGCTGGCCGTGCCTGTCTCGCTTCTGGAGGCGGCAAAGCTCGACGGTGCAAGACCCGTCCGGCGCTTTTTCACGATTTCGCTTCCGCTGATTTCGCCGACGGTCTTCTTCCTCGTGGTAATGAACTTCGTCTACGGGCTGTTTGAAACCTTCGGCATCATCGATGCCGTCACGCGTGGCGGCCCGGCGGGAGCGACGAACAGCCTGGTCTACAAGGTCTACCAGGACGGCTTCGTGCAACTGGATCTCGGCTCGTCCGCCGCCCAATCCGTGCTGTTGATGCTGATCGCCATCCTCTTCACCATCGTCCAGTTCCGCGCGCTCGAGCGCAAGGTCAATTACCAGGTGTAGTCATGCCCGAACGTCATCTCGGTCTTTCGATCTTTTGTCATGCCGTGCTGCTGATCGGCGCGATCTTCGTTTGCCTGCCCCTCTACTTCGCCTTCGTCGCGGGGTCGCTGACCTTGCAGGAAGTTCAGCAGGCGCCGTTCCCGGTGACGCCGGGTGAGCATTTTTTGGAGAACCTGGCGGCCGCCTGGCAGCAAGGGGAGTTCTCCCAACTGTTCCTGAATTCGATCATCGTCACCGCCGGCATCGTCATCGGCAAGCTTGCGATCTCGCTGATTGCCGCGTTCGGCGTGACCTATTTCCGTTTCCCGTTTCGCATGACGGCGTTCTGGCTGATCTTCGTGTCGCTGATGCTTCCGGTCGAGGTCCGCATCATCCCGACTTATGAGGCGGTCGCCGATGCCGCCGGCCCGATCCGCTGGCTGGCCGGGACGATCGGCCTTGCCGGTATCCTCGAACAGCTGACGGGATACAGCATCGAAGCCTCGTTGAAATGGAACATGGTCAACAGCTATGCCGGCCTGATCCTGCCGCTGATCGCCTCTGCCTCGGCAACCTTTCTGTTCCGGCAGTTCTTCCTGACCGTTCCCGACGAGCTTTGCGAGGCGGCCAAGCTCGACGGCGCCGGTCCGCTGAAATTCTTCAAGGATATCCTTCTTCCGCTGTCGAGCGCCAACATTGCGGCCCTGTCGATCATCCTGTTTCTCTACGGCTGGAACCAGTATTTGTGGCCGCTGCTCTTCACCACCGACAAGGACATGGGAACGGCGGTGCTCGGGCTGAAGCACCTCGTTCCCGTCTCGGACTCCGCACCTGCCTGGAACATTGCGATGAGCGCGGCGCTTCTCGTTATGCTTCCGCCTGCGGCAGTCATTCTCTTCATGCAGCGCTGGTTCACCAAAGGACTGGTGGACTCCGGAAAGTAACACGCCGAATCTCAAGGATATCAAAACGATGGTGCTTATCATCGGCCACCGCGGTGGCCGCAATCTCTGGCCCGAGAACAGTCTTTCGGGTTTCCGTAACCTTGCGCAAATGCCGGTCGATGGCGTGGAATTCGACGTCCACCTGACACGATCCGGAGAAATGCTCGTCATACACGACCCGACGCTCGATCGCACGACCAATGCGCAAGGCCCGGTCGCCGACCTTAGTTCCGGAAAACATCGCGAAGTCCGGCTCAAGGAGAGCGGCGGGGAGACGATTCCGACTCTGGACGAGGTACTTGCCGTCTTCAAGGACACCACGCTCGAGCTTCATATCGAACTGAAGACCCATGCCGATGGAACGCCTTATGAAGGGCTTGCCGCCAAAGCCTTTGACGCTATCAACCGGCTTGAGCTGGCGGAGCGCTCGATCCTGACAAGCTTTCATCCCGACGTTCTTGCCGACATTCGCAAGGCCGCTCCCGGAATTCGCCCCTTGTCCTCCTTCGATGCCAATTCAGCCGAGCGCCTCGGCCTGACCGGCGGTCTCAGCCTGATGAAGCAATGCTCGGATATCATCGCCGTCGAAGTGTCTCTTCTTCAGGCGCAATGGGAAGAGATCACCCGGCTTGTTCCGCTCGACCGCCTCGGCGCATGGGTTCCGAATGAAATCAGCGACCTCGAATACTGGCTTGCGAAGCCGATCCGGCAGATCACCACGGACCGGCCGGATCTAGCCTTGCAGGCGCGGAGATGAGACATGCTCACTAGTCGTGTCGATTATCCCGGTATAACGGGGGCCATGAGTAGCATCGATCTGGTGATCTTCGATTGCGACGGCGTGCTGATCGACAGCGAACCGATCGCCAGCCGCACGCTGGCGGAGACGCTGCAAGGCGCCGGCATTGCGATCACCGCGGCGGAGGCGCATGCCAAATTCACCGGCAATTCGGAAAGCATCATCGCCGAGATGTGCCGACGCGAATATGGAATCATCGATGTCGCCGCGCTGTTTGAGGCATGGCATCGTCATCTGTTCGAGGAATTTGCCCGCTCGCTGACGCCGATCCCCGGCATTTCCGAGGTCGTCAAGAGCCTCGACCGTCCGAAATGCGTCGCATCGAACAGCACGATGCGGCGGCTGCGCAACAGCCTCGGCAAACTCGATCTCTGGAGTGCCTTCGCCGAAGGCGTTTTCAGCGCCGAATTCGTATCCCGGCCGAAGCCGGCGCCTGATCTGCTGCTGCATTGCGCCGAGCGTTTTCGAGCCCGGCCGGCCAGATGCGTAATGATCGACGACAGCGTCCACGGCGTGGCGGCGGCAATCGCCGCAGGCATGACGGCCATCGGATTCGTCGATCCGGCCGATCCGAGGCCCGGCCGCCGCGCGGTCCTCGATGCCGCCGGCGCTGCCGCGGTGGCGACAGGAGCAGGGGAGCTCACCGCCATTCTGGAACATGTCGGAGGGAGGCTGTGATGGCGCCCCCGGGGTGGAGGGCGCGCTCAGCGCCCAGCCTCCTTGCTATGTCGCCGCAGGCGCGTAATGTCAGCCTCCCTGGAGGCGGGGATCGTTCCAGACAACAGACTTTGAAATTCGACCGTAGCTGCTAATCAATCCGATCTTTGACGATCCGAAAACGAGAGATCATGAGCGACACATCTCATACCTCAGAGACCGGCGCTAAATATGTCATCGGCGTCGATGTCGGCACCGGCAGCGCCCGGGCCGGCCTGTTCGATATGGCCGGCAGCATGCTGGCCTCCGCTAAGCGGAATATAAGCCTGTTTCATGAAGCCGGCTCCATGGTCGAGCAATCGAGCACCGAAATCTGGAGCGCCGTTTGCGCGGCAGTGCGAGAGGCGGTTGCCGCAGCCGGCGTCGATCCGGCGTCGGTGGTCGGGCTGGGATTCGACGCCACCTGTTCGCTCGTCGTCCTCGGCGAAGGCGGCAAGCCGCTTCCCATCGGGCCTTCGGAAGATCCGGACCGAAATATCATCGTTTGGATGGACCATCGCGCCGTCCCGCAGGCGGAACGCATCAATGCGTTTGGACACGATGTGCTGCGCTATGTCGGCGGCCGCATCTCTCCCGAAATGGAAACGCCCAAGCTTCTCTGGCTTAGGGAAAACCGTCCCGACGTCTTCAATGCCGCCTGGCAATTCTTCGATCTTGCCGATTTCCTGACCTGGCGTGCGACCGGCGATCTATCGCGCTCGACCTGCACGGTCACCTGCAAGTGGACCTATCTCGCCCATGAAAAACGTTGGGACAGCGGTTATTTCCATCAGATCGGTCTCGGCGTGCTGGCGGAGGAAGGCTTTGCCCGCATCGGCGACGTTGTCGTCGAGCCCGGTGCGGCGCTGGGCAAGGGACTGACAGCGGCTGCAGCAGAAGAGCTCGGCCTCACGCCTGGAACGGCCGTCGCAGCCGGGCTGATCGATGCCCATGCGGGCGGTGTCGGAACCGTCGGCGCCGATCCGCAAACAAACCTTGCCTATGTTTTCGGGACTTCTTCCTGCACGATGACATCGACGGCGGAGCCGTCCTTCGTTCCCGGCGTCTGGGGGCCTTATTATTCGGCGATGGTGCCGGGCCTGTGGCTGAACGAGGGCGGCCAGAGTGCCGCCGGCGCGGCGATCGACCATCTTCTCTCTTTTCATCCGGCAGCCAGCGAGGCGAGGGAGCTTTCGAAGGGCGCGGGCGTTCCGCTGCCGGTCCTGCTTGCAGACATGGCCACCGGAAAGGCGGGCCGTCCTTCAGATGCCGTCAAGCTGGCGGCCGGGCTGCACGTCGTTCCTGAATTCCTCGGTAACCGTGCCCCCTTCGCCGATCCGCATGCCCGCGCGCTCATTGCCGGTCTCGGCATGGAGCGGGATGTCGAAAGCCTGGTCTCGCTCTACATCGCGGGGCTTTGCGGCATCGGTTACGGCCTCCGGCAGATCATCGACACGCAGGTTGAGGCGGGTGTGAGCGTCGAAAATATCGTCATCAGCGGCGGGGCCGGCCAGCACGATTTCGTCCGTCAGATGCTCGCCGATGCGACCGGCAAGCCGGTGACGGCGACGAGGGCCGAGGAGCCGGTGTTGCTGGGGGCGGCCATCCTCGGCGCCGTCGCCGGCCGGCAATTTGCCGGTGTTGGCGAGGCGATGCGCAGATTGACAAAGGTGGAAAGGCGTTTTCTGCCATCGGAAGCCCCGATTTCCGACCTTCACGACAGACGCTACGAAGCGTTCAAGGCCCTTCAGGCCCTGGCACGCAAGCTTCGCAATGACGGCTGATATCTTCGCGCGGTCTAGTTATTGACCGCGATGATCGCCCAGTGGCTGTCCTCGCAGGCATTATCCTCGCAGACCGCGCCCATCCAGACGGCGCCGTTTGCGAGCATGACGCCGTCGCTGCTGACGAAGAGATCTTCATATTGCTGGCGCCCGACGGCGCGGCGGGTATCCGTTGTGACCAGGTCGTCGAAATTTTCGATGAAATCCTCGGCATTATCGACATCGTAGGTCTCGCCATTGGCCTTGACGGTCAACGGATATTCGGCGAGGCCGGCGATGGTCTCGGCATCGCCCGTTCGCATCGCCTGGACGAGCCGGCGCAGCGGCCGGTCGAAGCCCGCGGCATCGCCATGCAATTCCTCGATGCGGTTATAGACCTCGTTTTCCGATTGCGCGAAGGCGCGGTCTGTCAGGGGAGCCGTTGCCAGGAGCATCGCTCCCGCCAGGAGAAGGACGTCAGAAAGGCGCGACATTGAAGGCTCCTGGCAGATGGCGTTTCCTGACACTATGCAATCCCTATGAGCGCGCGCCTATCCAATTCTGGTATCGCACCCGCCTTTCCCGTATAAAAATCTGCCGGGCCCGGCTTGACGGCCCGATCTGTTTGCCGCATAAAGCCCGCGAACCGTACCGTACGGTACGTATTGTGGGAGCCATGACCGTGTCCGTCGATACTGCAGAGCCGAGCGAGTTTTCGCCGCGCCAGAACGCCGTTCTGGAGCAGGCGCTGCAGCTGCTGGTCGATGGCGGCGAGAAGGCGCTGACGACGTCTGGTGTCGCGCGCGCCGCCAACTGCTCGAAGGAAAGCCTTTACAAGTGGTTCGGCGACCGCGACGGGTTGCTATCGGCGATGATCGCCTATCAGGCGAGCAAGGTGCGCACCTTCGAGCGCAACGGCGAGCGACTGACGGCGACGAGCCTGCACGACCATGTCGTCATCTTCGCGCGTGACCTGCTCGAGGTTCTCGCCGGCGATGTCTCGCTGGCGCTCAACCGTCTCGCCATTGGGCAGTCGCACCGCGACGGCTCGAAGCTCGGCAAGCTCCTGCTCGAGCGCGGCCGCCGCCAGATCGACCGGCGCGCCATGGCGCTGATCGACGCCGGAAAGAGGGCGGGGCTGCTGCGCTTTGCCGATGCCGACGAGGCCTATCACACGCTTTATGGGCTTGTCGTTTCCGACCTGCATGTGCGCATGCTGCTCGGGGAACCCGGCCTCAAGGATACCGCGCGACAGGCGGAGAAGGCGGTGACCGCCTTCCTCCGGCTTTATGGCACGGAGAAGGTACTGGCGGAGATGCCGGCTCTCGGCTGATTTCGCCTCAAAGGACAGTCAACAGGACAAGCACAAGGGAAGGAACTTCAAATGCGCGTCTATTACGATCGTGATGCCGATCTCAACCTCATCAAGGCCAAGAAGGTCGCCGTCATCGGCTACGGCTCGCAGGGCCGCGCCCATGCGCTGAACCTGAAGGACAGCGGCGCCCAGAACCTCGTCATCGCGCTCAAGGCTGGTTCGCCCACCGTCAAGAAGGCCGAAGCCGATGGCTTCAAGGTCATGACGGTCGCCGAAGCCGCCGGCTGGGCCGACCTGATGATGATGGCGACGCCGGATGAACTGCAGGCCGACATCTACAAGGCCGATATCGCTCCAAACATCCGCGACGGCGCTGCGATCGCTTTCGCCCACGGCCTCAACGTCCATTTCGGCCTGATCGAGCCGAAGGCTTCCGTCGACGTCGTCATGATCGCGCCGAAGGGCCCGGGCCACACGGTTCGCGGCGAATACCAAAAGGGCGGCGGCGTTCCCTGCCTCGTTGCCGTTCACCAGAACGCTTCCGGCAATGCGCTTGAACTCGCGCTCTCCTACGCCTGCGGCGTCGGCGGTGGCCGTTCCGGCATCATCGAAACCAACTTCCGCGAAGAGTGCGAAACCGACCTCTTCGGCGAACAGGTTGTTCTCTGCGGCGGTCTCGTCGAGCTCATTCGCGCCGGTTTCGAAACGCTGACCGAAGCCGGTTACGCGCCTGAGATGGCCTATTTCGAGTGCCTGCACGAAGTGAAGCTGATCGTCGACCTGATCTATGAAGGCGGCATCGCCAACATGAACTACTCGATCTCCAACACGGCCGAGTGGGGCGAATACGTCACGGGCCCGCGCATCATCACCGAAGAAACCAAGGCTGAGATGAAGCGCGTGCTGAAGGACATCCAGACCGGCAAGTTCACCTCGGAATGGATGCAGGAATACCGGTCGGGTGCGGCCCGCTTCAAGGGTATCCGCCGCAACAACGACAGCCACCAGATCGAGGAAGTCGGCGCCAAGCTGCGCGGCATGATGCCCTGGATCGGCAAGAACAAGCTGGTCGACAAGAGCGTGAACTAAGCGTTTCCAGACCGCTGGGATCGAGAGGCCGGGGCGGAAGCTCCGGCCTTTATCTTTGGGCGCTCACCACGATCCAGCGGGTCGGCTTGCCGTCATATCCGCCACCGTCGCTTTCCTCCAGGACGAGGTTGCGCCAGCCACCCTCCGTCAAAAGCGCCGACAGCCATTCGGCGGAAGGATAGTTGTAATAACGTCCGAAGCCGTCATAGCCCTCAGCTTCCCCAGCCTTGAAGCTTGCGTGAAGGAGGCCGCCGGGCTTCAGGGCGCGGTGGATGCGGGTGAAGACGTCGGGCAGCTCGGATCTCGGAACATGGAGAAGGCTTGCATGCGCCCAGACACCGTGGAAGGCGCTGTCGGCGTCGAGTTCCTGGAATAGCATCACCTTCACCGGCCTGCCGATCCGCGCTTCGGCCTGTCTTGCGAGTTCAGCAGAGCCGTCGGTCGGCGTCACGGCGAAACCCTGCGCTAGCATATAGGCGCTGTCCTGCCCGCCGCCGCAGCCGAGTTCAAGGATCGCAGCTCCCGGCGCGAGCCGGGCGAGGAAGGCGTCGAGCTTCTGTTTCGGCAGGCTGCGTGCGCGGTTGGCGTATAAGTCTGCGTTGTTGTCGTAGAAGGCGGATGTGCTGTCATCAGGCATGCGGGGCGCCCGATCCGGGTTGTCGGTTGGATTGAAGATGTCTATCGGCGAGCCGGTCGGCGCCGATGATGTCGATGACGAGGATGCCATCCGGTATTTGCCGATAAAATGCGACGTGACGCATGTGAAGAAGGCGGCGAAGGCCGGCGCCGAGTTCGTCGCACGCGTCTCCCATGGAAGGCACGCGCGAGAGAAGTATGAAAATCCGATCCCAGTCGAGGAGATAGGCATCCGCCTGCGCCTCGCCGAAATGCAGGCTGGCATATTCGTCGATGCCCGAGAGCACGGCATCTGCGGTTCGGGTCAGCCTATAGGTTGTCACGCAGCTTTGCCTTCGTTTCCAACAGAATATCGGCAATGCGCCGGTCGCTGATGCCGCTCTCCTCAGCCAACCTCAGCATCTCACGCAATTCTTCGTCATCGAGCTTGCGATGATCCTGGTCCTTGAGGACGAGCTCCGCCAGATATGCGCTGGCGTTGGCGTATCTGCCGCTTGCGACACGGCGTGCGACGTAATCCGCCAGATTGTCCGGAAGCGAGATCGTCATTTTCGCCATTGAATTCGGTGCCGTCCGTACATGCCGGTTTCAGCTATCTCTGACGCCGGATTACCATTTCCCACGTGTGATAGAAGCGTTGCGCTCCGCCGTCGAGCACTTGGGTCACATCGGGGTCAGTCTTTTTATCGATATAGATGACGCGAATCGAGATCCTTGAAATGGGGCGTCGCAATCGGCGGTCGCGAGTTTGTGACGAGACGGAGAGCGGCGCCACCATGTCGGTGGTGAGGCCGCCATTTACGTGGAACGTCCGGAGTTAGGCCGGGATGAGGCGCGTCCAGCCGTGCTCATCGTTCGTCACGCCCTTCTGCAGGCTGACGAGCTGCTGGCGCAGTTCGCTGGTCAGCTTGCCGGTCTGTCCGTCTCCGATCAGAAACTCGCCGCCGGCATGTCGAACCAGGCCGATGCCCGCCAGGACCGCGGCAGTGCCGCAAGCGAAGGCTTCGACGAGCCTGCCGCTGGCAGCGTCGTCCTGCCACTCCGCGAAGGAGTAGGGACGTTGCTCGACGCGCAAGCCTCTTTCTTCAGCGAGCACAATCACGGAGGCCCGGGTGATGCCTGGCAGGATCGTGCCGCCAAGGGGCGGGGTCACCACCGATCCGTCATTCATCACGAAGAAGACGTTCATGCCGCCGAGTTCTTCGACCCAGCGATGCTCTGCGGCGTCCAGGAAGACGACCTGATCGCAACCCTTCTTTGTCGCCTCGGCTTGCGCCACGAGACTGGCTGCGTAGTTTCCGCCACATTTTGCAGCTCCCGTACCGCCAGCGGCTGCACGCGTGTATTCAGTCTCGACCCATAGGGAGACGGCCTTCGCGCCGCCCTTGAAGTAGGCGCCGACCGGGGAGGCGATGATGCAGAAGACATATTCCTGAGCCGGACGAACCCCGAGAAACGCCTCGTTGGCAAACATGAAGGGGCGGAGGTAAAGGCTGGCGTCGCCCGAGGGGATCCAGCTCCTGTCGACGCGGACCAGCTCTTCGACGGCCTTCAAGAAAAGTTCTTCCGGGACTTCCGGCATTGCCATGCGGGCTGCCGACTGAGCGAAGCGGCGGGCATTTTCCTCCGGACGGAAGAGCAGGATGCGGCCGTCGTCGGCCTTGTAGGCCTTCATGCCTTCGAAGATTTCCTGGGCGTAGTGCAGCACGGCGCTTGCCGGATCGAGTTCCAGAGGGCGGCGCGGCGTGACCTTCGCATCGTGCCAGCCCTTGTCGGCCGTCCAGCGTGCCAGGACCATATGATCGGTGAAGATCTTGCCGAAGCCGGGTGTTTCCAGTGCCTTGATGCGATCGGCGTCGGGGACGGGAGACTTGTGGAATTCGATTGTGATTTCAGGAGAGGTCGACGTCACGGTCATGCTGGCACCTTGATAGTCCATTGAATAATGGGCGGCACACTACTGCCCCCGGGCCGGTTTTGGAAAGGACTGTATCGACCGCTTTCGGCTTTTTGACCAGAGGAATAGTCGCTCGAGGCGGCAAATTTCACGCGGAGTGCGCCATTTGCGTGGAACCTCCAACGTCCGTCCGATTTTGCGTCGGCTCTCGAATGCCGGATCTTCCAACTTTGTCCCAGTGACAAGAAAATAGGTCAGTATTGTTGACATAAATTTCCCTGCATGATCAGCTGCGGATATTAGAAAATAAGAGGAAACCTCCATGCTGAACTGGGACGCAATGTTTGCGACGCGCTCCTCCCGTATGCGCGCTTCGGAAATCCGCGAGCTTCTGAAACTTCTCGACCGGCCTGACATTATTTCCTTCGCCGGCGGCATTCCGGACCCTGCGCTGTTCCCGGATCAGGAATTCAAGCAGGCTTACGCGGATATTTTCGGCAGTTCGGCCGTCACCTCCGCTCTGCAATATTCGGTTTCCGAAGGCTACAAGCCGCTGCGCGAATGGCTGGTCGGGCAGATGGGTGCGCTCGGCATTCCCTGCGAGCTCGACAATGTCTTCATCGTTTCCGGCTCGCAGCAAGGGCTCGATTATCTCGGCAAGCTCTTCCTGTCGCCCAACGACACCGCGCTGGTGACCTGGCCGACCTATCTCGGCGCGCTGCAGGCCTTCAACGCCTATGAGCCGGCCTATGACCAGCTGACGCCGAGCGGCAACCGGACGCCGGAATCCTATCGCCTGGCGGCGGCCGCCGCCGGAGGCAAGGTCAAGTTCGCCTATCTCTCCACCGATTTCTCCAATCCCACAGGTGAAACGGTCGATCTCGCCGGCCGCAAGCGGGTGCTGGCGCTCGCCGAAGAACTCGATATCGCCGTCATCGAGGATGCGGCCTACCAGTCGCTGCGTTACGACGGGGAGCCGATCCCGCCGATCCTGGCGCTTGAAATCGCCGAGAAGGGCCATATCAACGATACGCGCACGATCTATTGCGGCAGCTTTTCCAAGACGCTGGCGCCCGGACTTCGCGTCGGCTTCATCGTCGCCAGTGCGCTCGTCATCCGCAAGCTGGTGCTGATGAAGCAGGCGGCCGACCTGCACTCCTCGACGATCAACCAGATAGCGATAGCAGATGTCGCCGAGCGCGGTTTCGACGCGCAGGTCGCCAAGATCAAGGCCGTCTACAGCAAGCGCCGCGATTGCATGCTGGCGGCACTGGAAAAATATATGCGGCAGGGCACCAGCTGGACGAAGCCGGAGGGCGGCATGTTCATCTGGATCACGCTGCCGGAAGGCATGGATGGCGCCAAGCTGCTCGCCAGATCGCTGGAAACCGCCAAGGTCGCCTTCGTGCCCGGCAAGGCCTTCTTCGCCGACGGCTCCGGCGCCAACACCTTCCGCGTCAGCTTCTCCTGCGCCAACGAGCAGATGATCGAGGATGGCATCAGCCGGTTGGGGAGGTTGATTTCGGCGGAGATCGGTGGGTGAGCAGGTAGGTTGAGGGCTTTGTGCTCTTTGGCTGATCTTCTGCAGATGTTCTTTGGAACGAGCCTCTGCCCCTCACGCTAACTCTCCCCGTAAACACGGGGCGAGGGGACGTGCCAAACGCAACGTTGAAGATGAGGAAGGCGGTGCTGCATATCCCCTTCTCCCCGCAGGCGGGGAAGAAGGTGGCGGCAGCCGGATGAGGGGCTTGCGCGCCCATCAAAAGATCGTCGTCCAACCTTCATTCGCCGTCTCGCTCTTTCCGTAGCCGACGCGGTCGGCGACCGCTCCGTCGGCGTTGCGCAGGATGATGTCGCCTCCGCGATTGGCGAGCTGCGGGCCGCCGGCGGCTGCATTGAGCGCGATCGTGCGGGTCTCGCCTGCGGCAAGCGCTCCCGCCAGCGTCTGCGTCCGGCCGTTCTCGTCCTCCAGCTTCCAGCCGTCGAGCGAAGCAACCATGTCGGAGCGGTTGATGATTGTTACCGTTTCGGCTCCCGCGCCGCCTTCGCCATTCACGGGGTTGATCAGCGCGGCGATGATGCGCAGCGACGAGGCGACGACCGGCTGCGGCCGGCGGGTGCCTTCGCCGCGGCCCTGGCCGCCGCGGTTTTCGGCGACGGGATGGCCGGTCTTCTCATCGGTGTTCCAGTTTTGCGACTGGAAGCAGAGGAAGATCGCGGCCCATTCGTCGGTATCGGTGAAATGGACGAGCAGCGCCCCGTCCTGGTTCGGACCGTTTGTGGCCTTGAAGCTGCCGCCGTCACCCTGGTTCATGTGGATGTCGTGGATGCCGTTGCCCGGTTCGAATTCAAAATATTGGTCCGGCTTGTTGTGCTCGGGCCCCCAGGCTTCACCGAAGGCATAGAAATGGATGTCGGGATCGGCAATCGCTTCCTCGACGATCGGCTCGATGAACTCGCGCAGATCATTCTTCGGGCCGGAGAGCTGGAAGGGCGCGACATCCATGTCCTCGCGTTCTATCAGCCCGCCGCGGACATAATCGATCGTAAGCTCGGGGCGGTCCCTGCGGATGTCGGTCAGGCCCATCGGCAGGGCTTCGAGCGCCTCCGTCAGCGCCCCGTGCTTGAAATCGACGATGTTGGCATAGAGCAGGTCGTGGGGCGATTGCTTGGAGCGGACGTTGACCGCGATCCGGTAGCTGACGCCGTTCGCCTCGATGCGGATCTCGATATGCGGATCGTTGTCATCATCGAGGGCGAGCGCGCTCGCCGTACCCTTCAGGACCTTGTAATTCTTCAGCATGGCGAGCCTCCCTGGCGATGCGGGATCTCACGCTAGCACGGTGAAGATGCATCTTTTATGACGCATATCCTTCACCGTGCAATGCCGTCATCGCGTCCGGCTTCTATTGCTGAAGATGCGGGCCGAAAAGCTCGAGATCGGCTTCGCCAAGCCTGTCGCTTGCCGTGTTCAGCTGATGCCAATAGGGATAGATCACCGGCGGCTGGCTTACGGCGTCGAGGCGCTTGCGCTCCTCATCCGTGAGCTTCAACCCTGCGGCGGCGATGTTGTCGCGGAACTGGGCTTCGGTGCGCCCGCCGATGATGACCGAGGTAACCGCCTTGCGGCCGATCAGCCAGGCAAGCGCAACCTGAGCGGCGGAAACGCCGCGTTCCTCGCCGATCGCGACCAGCGTCTCAACGATGTTCCAGAGGCGGTTTTCGTCGCGGATCGGCGGCTCGGTCCAGCCGGCGAACTGGCGGGTGCCTTCGGGCGCGGCCTGGTTGCGGCGGTGTTTGCCGGAAAGCAGGCCGCCGGCGAGCGGGCTCCAGACCAGCACGCCGAGGCCCTGGTCGATCGAGATCGGCAGCAGCTCGTATTCGGCGTCGCGGGCTTCCAGCGTGTAATGGATCTGCTGGCTGATGAAGCGCTGATAGCGGTGCTCGCTGGCGATCCCGAGCGCCTTCATGATGTGCCAACCGGAATAGTTCGAGCAGCCGACATAACGCACCTTGCCCTGTTTGATCAGGGTGTCGAGCGCTTCCATCGTCTCTTCGAGCGGCGTCTGGCCGTCCCATTCATGCACCTGGTAGAGGTCGATGACATCGGTCTTCAGGCGCTTGAGGCTCGCCTCGCATTCGCGGATCAGGTGGTAGCGCGAGAGCCCGCGGTCGTTCGGACCGTCGCCCATGCCGAAGCGGGCCTTGGTCGCGAGCAGGACGCCCTGCGGCCGCTTGCCGGCGAGCGCCTCGCCGATGATGTTTTCGCATTCGCCATTGGAATAAATATTGGCGGTGTCGATCAGGTTGATGCCGGCATCGATGCACATGTCGATCATCTTCTTGGCCTCGGAGACGCCGAGATGGCCGACCATCTTCGCCCAGCCGACGCCGCCGAAAGTCATCGTGCCCATGGTCAAAGTCGAAACCTTCAGGCCGGAACGGCCGAGCAGACGATATTCCATTGAACTCCTCCTTCATCGAAACGCGATTGACGTACCGCAAAGCGCCAGAATGGCAACGGCGGCGTGTTCGGCCGGCGTGAGGAGTGGCGATGGGAGCGCCATCGATCGCGGTGCGCTGGGCCGCCGGCAGATCGTACAATATGCGATCGGCTTGTCGACGAAAATCGTCCTGGCGTGGTGACTGCGCGGCGGGCGCCGCCTCGCGTCAGGTCTCGTTCCTGTCCTTCTTGTGAATATTGTCGCGAAGCGCAGCGATCGTGTCCCGAATTTTGTCGACGGTGTCGGCGTCGAGGCCGACGGCCTTGCCGATGCAGTCGAACACGTGGGCGGCGCGGCTCTTGAGGGCCTGTCCTTCCTTCGTCAGGCGCAAGAGCACCTGGCGCTCGTCGGCGGGATTGCGGTTGCGGGTGACGAGGCCGACATTTTCCAGCCGCTTCAGCAGCGGGGTGAGGGTGCTGGAATCAAGGAAAAGCGTCTCGCCGAGATCCTTCACCGTGCGGTCGTCACGCGCCCACAATGCGGTCATGACCAGGAATTGCGGATAGGTCAGATCCAGCTCATCGAGCAGGGGGCGGTAAAGCTGGTTGAAGGCGTGGCTTGCCGAATAGATTGAAAAGCAAAGCATTTCATCGATCTTCGGCACGTCGGCGATATCATTCGATGGGGTGTTTTTCATCACGCTCTCCTCCGCGATCAATATAATTTGTGCGCGATCTGTTTGCAAGCTATTGACGTCACACACGAGGCTGGCTATTTAGATCGTGTACAAAGAAATCGCTTGCAAATTAAATGAAAGCGGGGACTTGAAGGCACGTGAACGTCCCGTGCGGTTCCCGCTTCGGCTCCCTAGACTCAACCGACGAAAGGAATTGACCCATGTTCAAGTTTGCTGCTGTCGTCGCCCTGGCGGGCGCACTTCTGTCCGGTGCTGCCTTCGCTCAGCCGGCCAAGCCGACCGTCGTTCTCGTCCACGGCGCCTTTGCCGATTCATCCAGCTGGAACGGCGTCGTCGAGATCCTGCGCAAGGACGGCTTTCCGGTCGTGGCTGCCGCCAATCCGCTGCGCAGCGTTTCGAGCGACGCCGCCTATGTGTCCGACGTCGTCGGCAGCATTGCCGGCCCTGTCGTCCTCGTCGGCCATTCCTACGGCGGGCAGGTGATCTCAACCGCCGCCAACGGCCATGACAACGTCAAGTCGCTGGTCTATGTCGCGGCCTTCGCGCCCGAAGCCGGAGAATCGGTTGCCGATCTCGCCGGCAAGTTTCCCGGCGGCACGCTGGCCGGGGCGCTTGCTGCGCCTGTAAAACTCAGCGCAGGCGGCGTCGATCTCTATATCGACCAGGCCAAGTTCCGTGACCAGTTCGCCAGCGACGTACCGGCCGAGCAGGCGCGCCTGATGGCAGCGGCCCAGCGGCCGATCACCGAAGCGGCGCTCACTGAAAAATCCGGCGAACCCGCCTGGAAGAAGCTGCCGTCATGGTTCGTCTACGGCACCGGCGACAAGAACATCCCGGCCGCAGCCCTCGGCTTCATGGCCGAGCGGGCAGGGTCCAAGCGGACCGTCGTCGTCGATAGCGCCTCCCACGTCGTGATGGTGTCGCATCCTGACAAGGTTGCCGAACTGATCGAAGAGGCTGCGAAGTAATAGTCGATCCAGAGACCACGGCGCGATTGCGCCGTGGTGCGAATGCTGCGCGCCCATTATGGGCTTGAAAAGACCGCGGGCGTTCTCGCAGAATACGCGCATGCTCAGAACCTCGGCCGACAAGCTCAACGACCACATCCATGGTCGTCTTCTCTCGCGAAGCGAGGGGCCAGCCTGGAAGAACGTGCTCGTGCATCTCCTATCCCATAGCTGGCGGGAGGACGGGCTTATCGTTCCCGCCGTTGCCGAACCGCTGCTGGTTTTGATCGTTTCCGGCTCGGCCGTCATAGAAGAGCGCGAATTCTCCGGTGAGTGGCAAGGCGCCCGCGCCGATGTCGGCGACTTCTAACTGACCAATTCAGCGACGCCCTATGAGATGCGCTGGACCTCCATGTCAGCCGAACCGTTCCGCGTGATGCATGTCTATCTGGGCCTGCCGCTGATCGAGGCGGCGGCCGCGGAAGTCCTGTCCGCCAGTCACGATCGGCTTTGCCTACGCGACGTTTCGGCCGGACGCGACCCTTTGATCAACCATCTACTGCAACTGATCCTCAGCGAATTGACCGAGGCAAGGGAGCCGAGCGAGATTTTCGTGCAGGGGGTTGCCCAGGCGCTGGCCGTCCATCTCGTGCGTTCCTACGCGGATGCAGATCTGCCGCCGCGGCGCCGGGTTGGCCTTCCGGCGTTCAAGCTTCGCCGGGTGACAGATCTGATGGCAAGCGGGATTGCCGAAGCCTTCAGCCTCGAAGCGCTTGCGGCCGAAGCTGGGCTCAGCCCGTTCCATTTCAGCCGGGTTTTCAAGCAGTCGACGGGATATTCGCCCTCGGAATATTTCATCCGCATGCGGATGGCCGAGGCGCGAAGGCTGCTTCGGGAAACCGATCGGAGTATCATCGAGATCGGTCTCGATGTCGGCTATTCCAGCCCCAGCCATTTCGCCACTGTCTTTCGCAAGGCCGTCGGCATTACCCCATCGGAATATCGCAACGGCTGATGTTTGCCGCAAGATCGCGATATCGGCCGCAAAGGCCCGAGCGCGAAGGTTGGTCGCCTCTCCTAGATTGTCTTCCGTCAACAGCGGCCGGCTCCGCATTCGGGGCCGCCACATGAAAGGAAGCAAACATGTCTATTGATGGTAAGGTTGCTCTCGTCACCGGTGCGTCGAGCGGTATCGGCGCCGCCACCGCGCTGAAACTCGCAAAGGCAGGCGCCAAGATCGGGCTCGCCGCCCGCCGGCTCGACCGGCTCTCTGCGCTGCAGCAGCAGATCGCTGATCATGGCGGCCAGGCCGTCGCTCTCGAAATGGACGTTGTCGACCAGGCCTCCGTCACGGCGGGCGCTGAAAAGCTCGCAGAAGCCTTCGGCTCGATCGACATTCTCTTCAACAATGCCGGCCTGATGCCGATCTCGGATCTGGAGGCGCTGAAGACCGATGAGTGGCATCGCATGGTCGATGTCAACATCAAGGGATTGTTGAACACGACTGCCGCGGTCCTGCCCATGATGATCAGGCAGAAGGGCGGGCATATCGTCAACACCTCGTCGATCGCCGGGAGGAAAGTCTTCCCGGGTCTTGCCGTCTATTGCGCCACCAAACATGCGGTGACGGCGATCTCGGAAGGCATGCGTCTCGAGCTTTCCAAGAAGCATAATATCCGCGTGACCTGCATCCAGCCGGGCGCGGTGGAATCCGAGCTCTTCGAACATATTTCCGACGGCAATTATCGGGGCCAGATGGAAGCGCTCAAGGAGCAGATGGAATTCCTGAAGGCCGACGACATTGCCGAGACGGTGCTCTTCGCACTGCAGGCCCCGGGCCGGATGGATATCGCCGAGCTCTTCGTGATGCCCGCGCAGCAGCCCTGGTGACATGGGCGGCAGAGGCCACCGCTTGTCACATCTCTGTCAACGACCCCTAATAAGGGAGGGGTGACGCAATCCCGAGGACCCCTCCCATGAAAACAATCGTTTCCGCCGCGGCCCTTCTTGCCGCGAGCCTTTTTGCCATTCCGGCTTCGGCCGCAAACCTCGTTCTCTACACCAGCCAGCCGAACGAAGACGCGCAGGCGACGGTCGATGGCTTCATGGCCGCCAATCCCGATATCAAGGTCGACTGGGTGCGCGACGGCACGCCGAAGATCATCGCCAAGCTGCAGGCCGAGATCCAGGCTGGCAATCCGGTCGCCGATCTTCTCCTCATCGCCGACGTGGTGACGCTGGAGCGCTTGAAGGAAGAGGGCAAGCTGCTTGCTTACAAGTCGCCGGAAGCAGCAGCCTACGACGCCACCCTCTATGACGCCGACGGCTACTACTACTCCACCAAGCTGATCACCACCGGCATCATGTACAACACTTCCGCCGCGATGAAGCCTGCGAGCTGGAAGGACCTGGCCAAGCCTGAGGCCAAGGGGCTCGTGACGATGCCGAGCCCGCTCGCGTCGGGTGCGGCCCTCATCCACGCACAGACGCTTGCCGCTGTTCCCGGCCTCGGCTGGGACTTCTACAAGTCGCTGCAGGCCAACGGCGCGATCGCCGCCGGCGGTAACGGCGCCGTGCTGAAGTCGGTCGCCTCCGGCGAGAAGGCCTATGGCGTGGTCGTCGATTACCTGCCGATCCGCGAGAAGGCCAAGGGCGCTCCCGTCGAGTTCGTCTTCCCGAGCGAAGGCGTATCCGCCGTCACCGAGCCGGTCGGCATCCTCGCCAGCAGCAAGAATGCCGAGGCCGCCAAGAAGTTCGTCGATTACGTGCTTTCTGAAAAAGGCCAGGAAGGCTTCCTCAAGCTCGGCTATATCCCGGCACGCAACGGCATGAAGGTTCCGGATGGTTTCCCGGCGCGCGACACGATCAAGGTCCTGCCGATCAAGGCGGCCGAAGCTTTGAAGAATACCGATCAGGATCTGAAGATCTTCTCGGGCATCTACGGCTCGAACTGATCCTTCCATGCAAGGATACGTGAGACCGGGAAACAGCCAGCCCGCCTGGCTGTTTCCTTTTATCGTTATATCAGTTCTGTTCCTCAGCGTGCTGCCGCTCGCTCGCCTCGCCATGGTCGGGATTGCGGCCTTCGCCAGCGGCGGTGTCATCGATGTCTTGAGTGAGCCGTTGCTCTGGCAGGCCACCTATTACACCATGGTCACGTCGGTTCTCGGCACGATCATCTCGCTTCTCATTGGCTGCCTCTTCGCTTTCCTGCTGACGCTGACCGATATCCGCGGCAAGGGGCCGCTCAGCTTCTTCTTTGTGCTGCCGATGATGATCCCGCCGCAGGTGACGGCGCTCGCCTGGGTGCAGATGTCCGGCCCATCCAGCCCGCTGCTGAAGGCGCTCTCGCTTGCGCCGCCGCTCGGCTCGCCGCAGTCGCTCTATTCGGTTGGCGGCATCGCGCTGCTCTATGGCGTGCAGCATGCGCCGCTGGTTTATCTCGCGCTGCGCGCCGGGTTGATGACGCTGCCGCGTGACGGTGTCGAGGCGGCGCGGCTTTCCGGCGCTTCCAGCTTGCGTGTGTTCCGCGACATCATCCTGCCTCTGTCGCTGCCCGGCATCATTGCCGGCGCGGCGATCTCCTTCGTTTCCTGCACCGGCAATTTCGGCATCCCCGCCATTCTCGGCATCCCGGCCTCGATCTTTACCCTACCGACCTTGATCTTCACCAAATTCTCAGCCTTCACCAGCCGCACCTTCGGCGATGTCGCCGTGCTTTCAGCGATTATTGCGATGATTTCGGTCGCAGGCCTGATGATCCAGGATCGGGCGCTCCGAGGCCGCGACTATCGCGTCATCGGGTTATCGGGAGCCAATGCCGCCTTCGAACTTGGTCCTTGGCGCCTCCTCTTCACGCCGTTCCTGTGGACTATCTTGTTTTTCATGCTGGCAGCACCCTTCTTCGCGCTCGTTGCCGGCGCGCTGGTGCCGGCCTATGGCGTGCCGCTCTCCTTCAAGACCATGTCGCTGCATGCGTTCCAGGAGATCCTCTTTAGGCAGGCGGTGACGCGCACGGCCTTTATCAATTCGCTGTCGCTCGCCGGCGCGACCGCGCTTGGTCTCCTTGTCGTGGCGGTGCTTGCGGCCTATGCGCTGGCGCGGCGCAGGGACGCGGTATCGCGCATCATCGCCAGCCTGATCGAGATACCTTATTCGCTGCCCGGCATCGTCATGGCGGTTGCCTTCATCCTGGTCTTCGCCGCTCCCATCCCGGTCCTCAACGTCTCACTCTATGGCACGATCTGGATCATCCTGATCGCCTATTTCTCCTCCTTCTTCGCCGTCAGCCTGAAACCCGTCGTCAGCGCCTTCCACCAGCTCGATCCGGCGCTCGAAGAGGCGGCGCGGCTTTCGGGGGCCGGCTTCTTCCGCAGGCTTTTCGACATCATCGTGCCGCTGATTGCGCCGGCTGCCGGCGCTTCCGTCATCCTCGTCTTCCTGATCGCCTGCAACGAGCTGACGATCTCCGCGCTCCTCTGGTCGGCCGGCACCCAGACGCTTGGCGTCGCCATCTACAATCTCGACGACAGCGGCAGTTCAGACCTTGCCTCGGCACTCTCGGTGCTCGTCGTCCTCATGGTCGTCGTCATGATGCTGCTCCTGGAACTCCTGGCGAAACGCCTGCCGAAAGGAGTGGTCCCATGGCGAAGCTGATCCTCAACCGTGTGGCCAAGGATTTCGGCACCGGGCGCGCCGCCGTCAGCGGCTTTTCATTGGATGTGCGCGAGGGTGGTTTCCTGGCGCTGCTCGGGCCTTCCGGCTGCGGCAAGACCACGGTGCTCAGGATGATCGCCGGTTTCGAGACGCCCTCCGACGGCTCGATACATCTCGGCGAACGGCTGCTGGCCGATGCCGCGCAATCGCTGCCGCCGGAAAAGCGCAACATGGCGATGGTCTTCCAGTCCTATGCGCTCTGGCCGCATATGAGTGTGGCGGATAATGTCGGCTATCCCCTGAAGGTGCGCGGCATTTCGGGCGCGGCTTACCGGGCTAAGGTCGGCGAGGCGCTCGCCACCGTGCGGCTCGCCGATTACGCTGCACGCCGGCCGGCCGATCTCTCCGGCGGCCAGCGCCAGCGCGTGGCGCTCGCCCGCTGCCTGGTGACATCGCCCGACGTCGTGTTGCTCGACGAGCCGCTCGCCAATCTCGACCGGCACCTGAAGCAGGAGATGGAGGAAACCTTCCGCGAGTTCCATCAGCGCTCGGACGCGACGATGATCTACGTCACCCACGATCAGAGCGAGGCGATGGCGCTGGCAACCGACGTCGCCGTCATGTCCGAGGGCCGCCTGCTGCAGGTGGCGCCGCCCGCCGAAATCTATGCCCGGCCGGAAGGCCGCATCGTCGGCGGGCTGATCGGGCGCGGCGCGATCCTGACGCTGCCGGTGATAGGTGGCGAACGCCAGTTGGAGTGGGACGAGCTGCAGGATGCGCTTCAAGCCGCCAATACCGACGGCGCCGATATTCTCGTGCGGCCGGAGGATGTGATCATCGGCGGCGAGGGGACGCCCGCGACCGTCGAATCCGTTCTCTTCGAGGGCGAGCGTTATGCCGTCAAACTCACGCTCGGCAACGGCCAGACGCTGCGCGCCTACAGCCGCGTCGTCGTCGAGGCCGGCGAAGCCGTGCGTGCCGTCATCCGCGCCGGCTGGCGGCTTTGAGGCTGGGTTACGATTTCAACGAAGAGATAAAAGAATCCAGGTCTGAGGAATCGTCGAGAAGAAGCATTCCCTTTTCCGTCCATCGGCCACCTTGAGGAGCTGGCTCGACCAGACCGTACGCGGAGAGAACTTCTATCGCCAGTTCGCCCGCGTGCATTGCCTTGTGGTTCAGGTAGCCATTGTCTTCGCTTATGTATTGCTCACACATAGATGCTAGGGCTTCCAGGATCACTTTCTCTTCGGTGTCATGATTTTTGCGGCTCCGGGGGCAGAATACCTAAACGATATCAGAAGTTATATGACTTCACCGATCTCCGCCACGCCCCTTTGAGGCGATGGCCGATGGTTCAAGATGGCGCTATCCGCACATTTCTTGCCTCCGCCATCTTTTCCTGCGGCGATTGCCGGATAATGTACCGTCCGCAACCGGACTCATTCCATGTCGCTTCGCCTCGCCACCTTCAACGTCGAAAATCTGCTGACCCGTTTCGATTTCACCGGCTTCCGCAACGAGCTGCGCCAGGATCGTGTCATCAAGCTTTTCGAGGTGAATAGCGAAGGCGTTTATCAGCAGCTCGAGCAGGCGCGGGTCATCGCGTCGACCGACGACACCAGGCAGATGACGGCGCTCGCGATCGCGGATGCCGACGCCGATATCCTTTGCCTGCAGGAAATCGACAACATGGCCGCGCTTCAGGCCTTCGAATACGGCTATCTCTTCCGCATGGTCGGAAACGGCTATCGGCAGAAATTCCTGGTCGAGGGCAATGACAGTCGCGGCATCGATGTCGCGGTGCTGATGCGCGAGGAAACGCGCGACGGCCAGAAGATCGAGCTCAGGGATATCAGAAGCCACGCGATGACGACCTATCGCGATTTCGAACTCTTCGACGAGGAGCTCGCGCTTACCAACCGCATCGACGACAAGATCTTCAAGCGCGACTGCCTGGAGCTCGACCTCCTGATCGGCGGCAGGCCTTTCTCGCTCTATGTCGTGCATTTCAAGTCGATGGGCAACCCTCGCGACGGGCTGGACGGGCGGCAATCGACGCTGCCGATCCGTCGCGCCGAGGCGCGCGCCGTGCGCCGCATCATCGAGGACCGGTTCGGGGCGGGTCATACCAGCAGCAAGAGCTTCGTCATCTGCGGCGACATGAATGATTACCAGGAGCGGGTCGACGTCATCGGCCGGCGGGGGACCGACTACCGCTTTGAGCATCAGGACGAGGCTGAAAGCGCGCTCGATGTCTTCAGCCATGATGGCTTTGCCGAGAATATCGTACGTCGTCGCCAGCCGCTCGACCGCTGGACGCTTTATCACGCGCGCGGGCCGCAGGAGCAGCACCTTTGCCAGCTCGATTATATCTGGCTTTCGCCGGCTCTTGCCGCCCATAATGCGGGCCGCTTGCCCGAAATCATCCGCAACGGCCAACCCTACCGCACCGTCTTCCCGCCCGGGCAGGAGGTGGAGCGTTACCCGCGCACCGGCTGGGACAGACCGAAGGCGTCCGATCATTGCCCCGTCGTCATGACATTGGATCTCCCATGAAAACCAATTTGAACGTGAAGTCTCCAAACGCAGATTTTTCCGATGATTTCGCCGGCTGGCCGCCGGAAGCCACGGTCTTCCCGATCGCCGGCGTCGATCTCAAGATCCTGCCCGGCACCCATCCTTTCGTCGCGGCCGAGGAAGCGGCGATCCGCGAAAACTGGGTAAGGGAGACGGCCGCCAATCCGGCACTCTTCGACGGGCGCCTCATCTTCCAGCAACGACTGTCGCTCGGTGAAGACGGGATTTCCGGCGAGGGTTATGTGACGCCCTTTTCCGCGTTCATGCACTGGCGGCGGCAGCCGCAGCGCCAGGGCGGACTGCACATTTTCGCTTACCCGGTGCTTGAAAGCTCGGATGGCGCTTTGGTGGCGATCCGAATGGGCGCACACACTGCCAATCCCGGCCAGGTCTATTTCGCCGCCGGCTCGCTGGAGCCCGAGGATATTGTCGACGGGCGCTGCGATGTCGAGGCCAACATGCGCCGCGAGGTTCTGGAGGAGACCGGCCTCGACCTTTCCGATTCCGTGGCGGAGCAGGGGCTCTACGCCAGCCACGCCAGGCGTACGGTGACGCTGATGCGCCTCTTCCGCTTCGATTTGACGGCCGACGAGATGGTCGAGCGGATCGAGGCCCACATGCTGGTCGCTGAAGATAAGGAAATCGCAGGCGCGGTGGCGATCCGGTCGGCCGATCATGAGGCCAATCCGTATAATGTCTCCATGCTGCCGGTCCTTGATTGGTATTTCGGCAGGGGCGGTGTGTGAGATGTAGAGGCCAGGAAACCAAGGGGTGAGGCATCCTCGGGTGCAGCGTGTCTAGATCCCTGCGCCGGCGTGCCTGGGTGTCCCACGGGCACACCGGCGCGTAAGCATGATGCACCCTCTCCATTCCCGGGACAGCCGCGCGTTCGCACGCGCTCCAACACCACCCTCCCGAAAAACAAGATCGTTTTCATTAACAATCACGCATAAATCCGCGACTGTCGGCGTTTCCTGCCGGAGATGGGTTGTTCTTAGCGGACATAGCGCCTTGCACTCGACGGCTTGGTCGGGCAGGTTGGCGACGCGAGGATCGATTCAAGGAGGCCGAGGTGGCGCGAAGCTACAGCGTCTATGACGTGTTCACCGATCGAAAGCTTGCCGGCAACCCGCTGGCGGTAGTCTTCGACGGGGATGATCTCAGCGACGAGGCAATGCAGGCGATCACCCGAGAGATCAATCTCTCCGAGACGGTTTTCGTGCAGCCTTCGACCAACCCCGCCTATGCGGCGAAGCTCAGAATCTTCACGCCGGGCCGCGAGCTGCCTTTTGCCGGCCATCCAACGGTCGGCACGGCGATCGCGCTGGCCGAGCGGGCCCATGGCGCAGCGGCGCTCGATCTCGTGACGGTGCTCGAGGAAAATATCGGGCCGGTGCGCTGCGCGGTGCGGCTGCGGGAGGGCGAGGCGAGCTTTGCCGAATTCGACCTGCCGCGCAAATCGCAGCAGGCCGTCATGCCGCTCGACAAGCTCGGCATCGCCGATGCGCTGTCCTTGAAGGTCACCGAAATAGGCTTCGAAAATCACGTCCCCTCGGTCTGGAGCGCCGGTGTTCCGTTTCTGCTCATTCCGGTGCATGATGTCGGCACGGCGCAGCGGGTGGAATTCGATCCGCAGCTTTGGGAGAAGATCGTGCCTTTCGCCGATGGCGCTCTCGCCTCGGCCTATGTCTATTGCCGCGGCGGCGTCAACCACGTGGCGAAGTTCCATGCGCGTATGTTCGCCAGCGGCATGGGCCTCGTCGAGGATCCGGCCACAGGCGCGGCGGCCGCCGCCCTCTCCGGCGCAATCCGCCATTTTGACCGGCTGACGGACGGGCACCACCCGATCATGATCGAGCAGGGCTTGGAGATGGGGCGTCCGTCTTTCATCCACCTGCATATCGATGTCGAGGGCGGGGCAATTTCCAACGCGCGCATCGGCGGCCAGGCGGTGCGGCTGGCCAGCGGCACGCTCGACCTTTGATTTTATGCGAGTGCTGCGCGTCCGGCAGGACGCGCTATCACTTTGAATCTGCCCATAATCCTTTCCGAAAATCGATTTCGAATTTCAGGATCATGTCCCGCATTTCAGCCATGCAGAAAAATCTTTGAGATTAACCAAAGAATTTTCGCCGATGCGCTGGACAAGCCAGCCGATCCTGTTTATACGCCCCGTCACACCGCGCAGCCAAGCGCGAACGGGTGATTAGCTCAGTTGGTAGAGCAGCTGACTCTTAATCAGCGGGTCGTAGGTTCGAGCCCTACATCACCCACCATTCTTCTTGATAAGATTGATTAATTGCATCGAGGCCGGGTCCGCCCGGCCTTGTTTCGAGGCAGGCGGTATGTTGCGGACCGGCCGCAGGGCTGGCTGCGTCGATCTGCGCGCCCTATGTCCCTCTCACAAATCGGAGGGTCCATGAGAATCGTCATTGTCGTTGTAGCTTTATCGTTGCCTCTGCCGGTGTTTGCCGCAGGGGCAATCGAGGTCAGAGCAGGCGATCACAGCTGCGGCGAGCTTGCACGGATCATCCGGCAGAATAAAAAGGTCTTTGTCCGTGTCGGTCTTGGCGGCCGCAGTTTCCGCTATCCGCCCGCACAGTGCAACATGGGCGACAAGCGCGTCACGACGAGCGTTCGCGATGCTGAAGGGAGGGCTTGCGTTCTGGATTATGCTTGCGTGTTCGACCCGGCGTCGCCCTATAATTTCCCCTAGATCGGAATTTCGTCGTCAATTGCGCCGGATGTCATCCGAAAACCGCTCACACATTTCGCCATTCCTCATACTCTGATATTCAGGAGCTTCCATGAAAAGCGTCGCCGTGGCGTTCTTCCTATTGTTTCCGTCCGCAGCCGCCCTTGCCGTCGAGGCGGTCGAGGTCAAAGCCAGGGATCACAGCTGCGAGAAGCTTGCGCAGATCATCCGCAAGGAGAAGGCAGTTTTCGTGCGCATGGGCATCGGCGGCCGCAGCTTCCGTTATCCGCCGGCCAGATGCAATCTGGGTGACAAGTATGACACTGCAACGGTGAGGGACGCGGACGGCAAAATGTGCCGTCTCGACTATGAGTGCGTGTACGATCCCCAATCCTTCTACAACAGGATCCCGAACTAATCTCGCCGGCAGGCGCCGACCGCGTCTGCCTCAAGCGCCGACGTCTGTGTACGCGTGTCCTTCCGGCAGGGGCAAGAAAAAAGGCCGGGCGAAACTCGCACCGACCTTCCTCGATCTGTCTCAATGACGGCTGCCAGTACATCCGTGGTCAGCCGTCAGAGACAAATTTCAATATATCCTAGGTAGGAGACTGCCTGGAGATATTCAAGGGTTTTCTAAAGAAAGAAGCTGGTACCGATGGCATGACCGAAAATCTGGATCGATCTCGAGGTGAGGGATGCCCCGCCGTATACGCATAGATCCTCCTTGGCGTATCCTGCGGGATACGCCAAGGAGGTATCCAGCGCGACTTACCTAAACCGTGCAGCGGTTACTGCTGGGCAGGGGCAGCCGGCGGAGTGGCTGGCGCAGGTGCCGGGGCAGGCGTTGCGCTGTTATCGGTAGGAGCGATCGGCTTAGCCGGTGCCGGCTCGGATTGGGTCGTGGAAGCTGTCGTGTCCGGGGAGGTGCCGGGGGTGCTGCTCCACTGCGAATAGGCGAATGCAGCGACAGCGATCACGGCCAATGCAGCAACCCAGACGACCCACGTGTTGCTGCTGCGCGTACCGGGCGTGGTGCGCAGGTCCAGATTTGGGTTCAGCGGGCGGTTCGGGTCGTTGGCATTATTGGGGTCGTACGTCATGGTACTTTCTCCTGTTTCGGTGAGAGAGAAATGGCCGAGTGGGCTTTTTGTTCCATTCTGGGGCCGAAGTGCCTGTGTTGGCGGGGTTTTTGGGCTTTGAGCAGCTCCTTGAGCGGCGGTGATTACTCTGTATTGCCCTTCGCTTATGCTCCTGCCTTGAGCGGCAAGCGAAGGGCTTGGGCAGGATGACACCCGAAATGCTCGTCGCCCGTCATACACACAGCACAGCCGCCATGTAGACAGTCCTCACCGCAGCGAATGCGCCGTCCTTGACAGGACTGGGTCTCTTTGCCAATGCTTTGGTTCTGGGGTCGCGATCACCCCACGAGGCGCCATGCTGAAGAATCGCGTCCGGTAAAACCGATCAACGGAGGGACGCGTCATGCCGTCATTTCTCGAAATATCTCCCGACAAGCTCAGCCGCCTCATCGGAACCCCCGGTGCGCCCTGTATCATCGATGTGCGCACGGAAGAGGATTTCGCGCTCGATCCTCGCCTGGTGCCGGGCTCGACCCGGCGCGACCATACCGAGGTCGGCTCCTGGGCGCACAGCATCGATGCCGATGCCGCCGTCGTGATCTGCCAGAGGGGCGCCAAGCTCAGCCATGGCGTCGCCGCCTATCTCAGACATGCCGGGATCGAAGCGGAAAGCCTCGAAGGCGGCTTCGAGGCCTGGGTCGCGGTTGGGCCTGTCGTGCCCGAGGCGAAGCTGCCGCGCCGAGACGAGCAGGGGCGTACCGTGTGGGTGACGCGGGCGCGGCCGAAAATCGACCGCATCGCCTGTCCGTGGCTGATCCGGCGTTTCGTCGATCCGAACGCCGTCTTCCTGTTCGTGCCGGCGCCTGAGGTTATCGCCGTCGGCGAGCGCTTCGGGGCAGTACCCTTCGATATTGAGGACGTGTTCTGGAGCCATCGCGGGGAACTCTGCACTTTCGACGTTATGGTCGAGGAGTTCGGGCTGGCGTCCGAGCCACTTCTGCGCCTCGCGAGGATCGTCAGAGCGGCCGATACCGCGAGGCCGGATCTTGCGCCCGAGGCGGCCGGACTGCTTGCCGCCTCTCTCGGCCTCTCCAGAATGTATTCCGACGATCTGGAGCAGCTCGAGGCCGGAATGCTTCTCTACGATGCCTTCTTCCGCTGGTGCCGCGACGCGACCGAGGAAACACACAATTGGCCCGCGCCGAAGAAAAGAGCATGAGATGGTCGAGATGACGGAGAATGCGCCCGCCGGGCAGGCGGGGAAGAAGAGCGCGGGCGAGGGGCATCATCACGGTGTCTCGTTCGCAGAAGCCTTCCGGGTCTGGCTGCGCGTCGCCGCCTTGAGTTTCGGCGGCCCGGCCGGCCAGATCGCCGTCATGCACCGGATCATCGTCGACGAGAAACGATGGATAGGCGAGCACCGTTTCCTGCATGCCCTGAATTATTGCATGCTGCTGCCCGGCCCGGAGGCGCAGCAGCTCGCCGTCTATATCGGCTGGCTGATGCATCGCACATGGGGTGGTCTCGTGGCCGGCGTGCTCTTCGTGCTGCCGGGCTTCCTGTCGATCCTCGGCCTCAGCTACATCTATGCGGCCTATGGCAGCGTCGGCATCGTCGCCGGGCTTTTCTTCGGGCTGAAGGCGGCCGTGTTGGCTGTCGTCGTGCAGGCGGTCATCCGCATCGGCGGCCGGGCGCTGAGAAACCGCGTCATGCTTGCCATCGCCGCCGCGGCCTTCGTCGCCATCTTCTTCCTTCACGTGCAATTCCCGCTGATCGTGCTGGCCGCCGCTATTGCCGGTTTCCTCGGCGGCCGGTTCGGGATTGCCGCCTTCAGCCCGGGCGGCGGCCACAAGGCCGCAAGCGGCGCGGTGCTGTCGGATGCCGACTCGGCGCTCGGCGAGGGCATACCTGATCATGCGCGTCCCAACCTCGCCTGGTCGCTGCGCATATCGGCGGTACTGCTCGCCCTCTGGCTCGTGCCCGTCGCCACACTTTACGTATTCTTCGGACCGGGCAACGTCTTCAGCCAGATCAGCCTGTTCTTCAGCAAGATGGCGGTGGTCACCTTCGGCGGCGCCTATGCAGTGCTCGCCTATGTCGCGCAGGAGGCCGTGCAGCATTTCGGCTGGCTGAAACCCGGCGAGATGCTCGATGGCCTCGGCATGGCCGAGACGACGCCGGGGCCGCTCATCATGGTTGTTCAATTCGTCGGTTTCATGGGCGCCTTTCGCAATCCCGGGTCGCTCGATCCGATGCTCGCCGCCACGCTCGCCGCGATCCTGACGACATGGGTGACCTTCGTGCCCTGCTTCCTCTGGATCTTCCTCGGCGCGCCCTTCATCGAAAAGCTCCGCGGCAATGTGGCGCTCGCCGGCGCCATGTCGGCGATCACGGCGGCGGTGGTCGGGGTCATCCTCAATCTCGCGATCTGGTTCGGCCTGCACACGCTGTTTGCCGAGGTCGCCTCGGTCAGTTTCGGCAGCCTGCAGCTCGACGTTCCCGTGCTGCAATCGGCCGTGCCGTCGGCGATCGCGCTCGCCGCCGCCGCCGCCGTCGCAATCTTCCGGTTCAAGACCTCTGTTATCACGACGCTCCTTGCCTGCGCGATCGCAGGCATGCTCTGGACGCTGGCGGTGAGCTAGCCCTCTACTCTGTCCGCCGGGACGCGGGTCGCCAGCATCTTGTCGATGCGCATGCCGTCCATGTCGATCACCTCGAAGCGCCAGTCTTCGAAGAGGAAGGTTTCGCCTGTTTCGGGGATATGCTGGAGCTGATGTAGCGCGAAGCCGGCGAGCGTGTGAAAGTCAGCGTCGGGGCGATCCTTGAGGCCCAGCCGTTCGAAGGCGTCGAAGGCAGGCATCATAGCGTCGATCAGCAGCGAACCGTCTTCGCGGACGACGATATCGGGCTCCTCGTCGGCGCCCGGCAGATCGCCGGCGATGGCTTCGAGCAGATCGGTCTGGGTGACGATGCCTTCGAGGCTGCCATATTCGTCGATGACGATGGCAAGCCGCACCGGCGAGGCCTTGAAGCTGTCGATCACGCGCACGACCTTGGTGCCCTCATGCAGCACCAGGGGCTGCTTGATCACATCCATCGGCCGCACCTTGCCGCCATCGAGCACCTGGTCGAGAAGATCCTTCTTCAAGACCATGCCGATCGGCTCGTCGATCGAGCCGCGGGCGACCAGCAGCTGTTCATGGCTGCATTCGCGGATCGTCTTCAGGATCTCGGCTTCGCTGTCATCGGCATCGAACCATTCGATATCGAGGCGCGGCGTCATGATGTCGGAGATCGGCCGGTCGCCGATATTGAACACCCGCTCGACCAGCTGCTGCTGCACCGGATTCAAGAGTCCGGCCTCCTGGCTTTCGGCGACCAGGAGCTTCAGCTCCTGCGGCGAGTGGAAGGAGGATTCCCCGGTTCCGGCACGAAGCCCGACGGCCTTGAGCACGAGATTGCCCATGCCGTTCAATGTGAAGATCGCCGGTTTGAACAGCACCAGGAAGAAGCCGAGTGGGCGCACCACGGCAAGCGAGGTGGCTTCGCTGCGCTGGAGCGCCAGGCTCTTCGGGGCGAGTTCGCCAAGCACGATGTGCAGCGCGGTGATGATGACGAAGGCGATGACGATGGCGACGGTGTGGGCGCCCGTCGTCGCCCATCGCCCGGGCAGCCAGGAGAGCAGGGGCTCGATCAGGTGGGCAAGCGCCGGTTCGCCGACCCAGCCGAGCGCCAGCGAAGAGATGGTGATGCCGAGCTGGGTGGCTGCGAGATTGGCGTCGAGATTGTCGACGGCGCGTTGAAGGGCCTTGGCATTCATCCGGCCCGCGGCGACGAGCTCGGCGACGCGGCTGCGCCTGACGGACACCATCGCAAATTCGGCAGCGACGAAAAAGCCGTTGGCGGCCACGAGAAAAATCACGGCGAATATCCCGACATAGTCGAGGAGCCCGCCCGCGGATTCGGACATGTTTTGCCTACCTCTGAATTGACGCGAGTCCGAAACTACACGCTCGCACACAAGTGACAAGGCGCAGCCGCCAATCTCGCCATCAGTAACGTCCACGCCGGACAACCATCACTCGGACCTTTTGTGCGATAAGCCAGGCACCCAGAAAGATGAATGTCACCGCGTTGATTTTTTCGGCGCTTCGAAGAGCTCTATCGGGTTTCCGGCCGGATCCTCGAGCAGGATCTGCTTGCCCCCCATGCCCTGTACGATCTCATTGCGAAACCGTGCGCCGACCTGCCGCAATCTTCCGACTTCCGCCTCCAGGTCCTCGACTTCGATCTGGATGCGGTTCCATCCACCAGGCTTCGGCTTTCGTCCGTCGGGCATAGCCTGGGGCGCTCCGCCTGGTCCCGTCATGCCGCTGACGAGCAGACGAAAACCATCCCTGGTCAGAATGGCGAAGGTGGGGGCTGGGCGAAACGCGACGGAGAAGCCGAGATGCTGCCTATAGAAATCGACAGCGGCGTCGACGTCATCGACGATGTAGCGCGTGCTGATGCCAGGCATGGTTTCCTCCATTTACACCATTGTTGTCTCGAACGAGGGGATGTGCGCGGGACGCTCCAAATTTCGAATCTGCGCTCAATCTTTCTGGAAATCGAATCCGTTTTCCGGCAACGCCGACCGTGCCCGATTCTTGAAACGATCGATCTGAGGAGAGTGGCCGTTTGGGAACGCGTATAAGCTTAATCTAAAATATTGCTTCCTCGGGGCACTGCACTGATTTCATTAGAAAAATTTAATTTCAGTTTCAGTTTCGGTTCATCCTTTCGGTCCTTTTTGATCCGTTGCCCAGCACGAGGAACCTGACATGAAAAAGATTCTTGCAACTCTTCTTTCTGCTTCCTTCCCTCTCTCGCCGATGAACGTTTCTCAGATGAGCGCCGACGATCACCGCCGCTTATCGCGTCAACGCTGGCGAGCGCCGCCGGTTTCACGACGCCAACGACTACCGCCGGACGTCACGGGCGGTTTTCCTTGCCGGAAAGGTCTTGCTGAAACACTTTCAGCGAAGGTGTGATTTCGCGAAGTCGTAAGATGCAATTGCAAACCCCGACAGGAGGAAGCCATGGAGGCCAGCGTGGGAAAGCTCTTCGAACGCTACGAGCGCTTTTTCAATCAGTCGCTTGGCGGTGACATTGAAATGGATGAGGTCGCATCCTTGTATGCCTCCGACTTCATTGCTGCCTCGCGTGCCGGGGTCATGACCGGGAAGAACGACGATCAGTTCATGCAGATCATGACGCAAGGTTATGCACATTACCGAGCGATAGCGACCAAAGAGATGCGGATACGCAATGTCCGCCTCTCGCCCATAGACGATCATCATTGCGTGGCACATGTCGCCTGGTCCGCAACCTATCGCCGCTAAGACCATTCGGAGGTCTCGATCTATTTCGGCGTGCACACTACCTCGTCCAGGAACTCAATGGTGAGCCCAAGGCTTTGGCTGGGTGTCGGGCGACGAACAGGCGCTCTTGCGCAGACACGGGGTCATCTGAGCCTTCCCGTCAGGAGGGTCTCCTGGCGGGAACGATGCGGTCGGTGAGGCTCTGGAACAGGGCGCTCAATCTCCGTTCCGGCTCGGGCCCCTCGAAGGTTTCGGGATGAAGCCCTTCGATCGGTGGCAGCGGGTCGCATTCCTCGCAGACGCAACGGTAGCGTCTCATCGCCGTCGCCTTCATGCCGCCTGCCTGCTCCAGCTGGCGAAGGGGTCGGGCAGGTCGCGCCAGCGTTCGGGCGTAAACACCGTGGTGTCGACCAGACAGGCGTCGAGTTCCCTCCTGATCCATGCCTCGTCCATCGGGTCGGCGCCGATGAAGACGATTTCCTGGCGGCGGTCGCCCCAGACGGGATCGAGATAGGGGCCGATGGCGCTGAGGAAGCCCGGCTCGTCAGGCCATTGCTCGCGCGGGACGGCCGCCCACCACAGGCCCATCTTGCCGGTGCGCACGATCGCGCCCGCCTGGCTGACCTCGCCGACATGGTGCGGGCGGGTCGCCAGCCAGAAGAAGCCTTTGGCGCGCACCACGCCCGGCCATGTCAGATCAAGAAAGGCCTGAAGCTTTGCCGGATGGAAGGGCCGCTTCTCGCGATAGACGAAGGAGCGGATGCCGTATTCCTCTGTTTCCGGCACGTGATCCCTGAACCCGTGCAGCTCCTTGTACCAGAGGGGATGGGTCTCGGCCCGGTCGATATCGAAGCGTTCGGTGCCGAGCACTTCCTTCAGCGCCACCTTGCAGAAATCGGCCTCGATCAGCTTCGCATCCGGATTGAGTCCGATGATGATTTTCCGGGCGGCGTCGCGCTGTTCATCGCTTGCCGTGCCGATCTTGTTCAGCACCACGACATCGGCGAATTCGATCTGTTCGACCAGCAGGTCGACGATGGTGCGGTTGTCGCCGTCGCCTGCCGTTTCGCCGCGGTCGGCGAGGAAATCAGCCGAGGCGTAATCGGCCAGCAGATTGGCGGCATCGACGACGGTCACCATCGTATCCAGCCTTGCGACGTCGGAGAGGCTCTCACCGTGTTCGTCGCGGAATTCGAAGGTGGTGGCGACGGGCAGGGGCTCGGCGATCCCTGTGGATTCGATCAGCAGATAATCGAAGCGGCCTTGGGTCGCGAGCTGGCGGACCTCCTTTAACAGGTCGTCGCGCAGGGTGCAGCAGATGCAGCCATTGGTCATCTCGACCAGCTGTTCCTCGGTGCGCGAGAGATTGGCGCCGCCATCGCGCACCAGGCTGGCGTCGATATTCACTTCGCTCATATCGTTGACGATGACGGCAACGCGCAGGCCCTCACGATTGGTGAGCACGTGGTTCAGCAGCGTCGTCTTGCCGGCTCCGAGAAATCCGGAGAGCACCGTGACCGGAAGTCTGTTGTCCATGGGAACCTCAGTCGAGTTAATGTTATATCATTACATAGATAGTGTCGAAAAAAGGCGGAACGGGGTCATCCGCCTCTTTCCGCCTCAGCATTCTCCGGAGCGTCGCATGAAAGTCACGCGCTGGAGAGGCAAGCCTTCATGCTGTCGGCGATGCCGCGCATGAGGGTGAAGTAGAGATCCGGCCCGGCCTTGAGCGTTGCGGCTTCCGGGTCCAGCACGCCCGATTTGGCGCGCGTGCCTTCGGTGACGACCTTGACGAGGCGCGGCTCGAACTGCGGCTCCGCGAATACACAGGTTGCGCCGAGTTCACCGACCTTGCGGTGGATTTCCGAGACGCGCTCGGCGCCGGGAATGGTTTCCGGGCTGACGGTGATCGAGCCGGCGACGCGGATGCCGTAGCGATGCTCGAAATATTGGTAGGCATCGTGGAAGACGACGAAGGGCTTGTCCTTGACGGGGGCGACGGTGGCGGCGATCTCCTTGTCCAGCGCCGTCAGCCTGTCATCCAGCGCCTTGGCATTGGCCTGATAGGTCAGCGCATTGGCGGGATCGGCGGCGACCAGCGTCGTCGTGATCACGGCCGCCATCGCCTTCGCATTCATCGGGTCGAGCCAGAGATGCGTGTCGAAGGCGCCGTGCCCGTGCTCATGGTCTTCATGATCATCGTGATGGGCCTGGCCACCATCCTGTCCGGTTTTGGCGGCATCGTGATCATGATCATGATCGTGATCGTGATCACGATCGGGATCATCAGCGGAGGCGCTGTCGTGGCCGGCGTCGTCATGCGGCTCGAAGGCCCCGCCTTCGCGGAAGGGCAGTTTGGTCAGATCAGGCGCATTGTCGAGCTCGACGACGCTCGCGTTCGAGCCCAGCGCCTCGAGCGGCTTTTCCAGGAAAGCCTCCAGGTTCGGGCCGACCCAGAAGACGACCTTCGCCTCCTGCAGGGCTCGCGCATTCGAGGGCTTCATGCTGTAGGTGTGCGGCGAGGCGGCGCCATCGACGATCAGTTCCGGTTCGCCCACGCCTTGCATGATCGCCGAAACCAGCGAATGGATCGGCTTGATCGAGGTGACGACGACAGGCGCATCGGCAGCCCGCATCGTGCCGGCAAAAAGCAGAGCGGGGACCGCAAGGGCGGGGATGGCGAGGGCAGCCGGAATTCTGAGGGCCAGGGTTTTCAGGGCAGGCGCCAAGGCGCGTTTCATCATGTGCTCCGCTTGAATTGCAAATGTTATGTTATTACATCAATTGCGTTATGCTATAACGTGTGCAATAGCAGGATGCAACAGCGCTTTCGGAAAATTTGATGCTCTCTCCCGCAAATACCAAGGGCGAACAGTTGGTCTCGCTCGAGAATGTCGGCGTTCTGCGCGGCGGCCGCTGGCTGGTGCGCGGCGTCGAATTTTCCGTCTCGCGGGGCGAGATTGTCACCCTGATCGGGCCAAACGGCTCCGGCAAGTCGACGAGCGCCAAGGCAGCGATCGGCGTGCTGAAACCCGACGAGGGCAGGGTGGAGCGTCTCTCCGGCCTCAAGGTCGGCTATGTCCCGCAGAAGCTTTCGATTGACTGGACGCTGCCGCTGACAGTGCGCCGGCTGATGACGCTGACCGGCCCGCTGCCGGAGCGCGACATGCAGGCGGCACTAGAAGCCGCCGGCATCGCCCATATGATCGGCGCCGAGGTGCAGCATCTTTCCGGCGGTGAATTCCAGCGGGCGCTGATGGCCCGGGCGATTGCCCGCAAGCCCGACCTGCTGGTGCTCGACGAGCCGGTGCAGGGGGTGGATTTCTCCGGCGAGATCGCGCTTTACGACCTCATCAAATCGATCCGCAACGCCAGCGGCTGTGGCATCCTGCTGATCTCCCACGATCTCCACGTCGTCATGGCCGAGACCGATACGGTCATCTGCCTCAATGGCCATGTTTGCTGCCGTGGCACGCCCGAGGCCGTAAGCCGCAGCCCTGAATATGTTCGCCTGTTCGGCAGCCGCGCGGCCCAGACGCTCGCCGTTTACAGCCATCACCATGATCATACGCACTTGCCGGATGGGCGCGTGCTGCATGCGGACGGCTCCGTTACCGATCATTGTTATCCCGAGGACGGACATCACGCTCATGCCCCGCATGAGCACGCTCATGGTGCCCATGAGCACGAGCATGCCCATGAGCACGCGCATGATCACGCTCATGACGATCATCATGGTCACGAGCACGCCCATGAACACGCCCATTCCCGCAGCGGGGAGGGCCGTCATGCTTGATGATTTCTTCTTGCGCGCCATCCTTGCCGGCGTCGGGCTGGCGCTGACGACGGGGCCGCTCGGCTGTTTCATCATCTGGCGGCGCATGGCCTATTTCGGCGACACGATCGCCCATTCCGCGCTGCTCGGCGTCGCACTGTCGCTGCTCTTCGAGCTCAACCTGACGCTGGCGGTCTTTGCCGTCGCCGCGCTGGTGTCAGTGCTGCTGCTCTTTCTGCAGAAACGCCAGGCACTGTCGTCCGATGCGCTGCTCGGTATTCTCTCGCACGCCACATTGGCGATCGGCCTCGTCATGGTCGCCTTCATGAGCTGGGTGAGGATCGATCTCATCGCCTTCCTGTTCGGCGATATCCTTGCCGTTTCCACATCCGATATCGCGTTGATCTGGGGCGGAGGGCTCTTCGTGCTGGCGGCGATCGCCTGGCTCTGGCGGCCTCTCTTGGCGGCGACCGTCAACGCCGAGCTTGCCGAGGCCGAGGGGCTGAGACCTGAGCGGGCGCGGCTGTTCTTCATGCTGCTGATGGCCGTCGTCATCGCCATCGCCATGAAGATCGTCGGCATCATGCTGATCACCTCGCTCCTGATCATCCCGGCGGCCGCGGCGCGCCGCTTCTCGGTCACGCCGGAGATCATGGCGGTGCTCGCCTCGCTGATCGGGGCGGCGGCTGTCGTCGGCGGGCTGTTCGGCTCGCTCACCTACGACACGCCGTCCGGCCCCTCGATCGTGGTCGCGGCGCTGATTCTCTTCATTCTCAGCCTGCTTCCCGTCAGGCGCCGCACGGTCGTGCAAGGACAGAGCTTATGACAACACCGCAACTCACTAAGAACCAGTCGCTGGTTTTCGACGTGCTCGAAAAGGCCGAGGGCCCGCTCAGCGCCTACACCATCCTCGACAAGCTGCGCGATCACGGTTTTCGCGCCCCGCTGCAGGTCTACCGGGCGCTGGAGAAGCTCCTCGAATACGGCGTCGTGCACCGGCTAGAAAGCATCAATTCCTTCGTCGCCTGCGCCCATCCCGGCGACGACTGCCACAGCCACGGCATCGTCGCCTTCGCCATCTGCGAAAGCTGCGGCCAGGTGATGGAATTCCACGACCACGAGGTCGACCACCGGCTGATGGGCTGGGTGCGCGGCCAGAAGTTCAAACCCGAGAAGACCACGATCGAGATCCGCGGATTGTGCGAAGCCTGCGCGGCGTGAGCGGAGGCGTACTCGCTGAAGCCTCAGGCGGCGCAATTCACAGCCCTACCTCCGGACTCGGCAGCAAGGAGCGCCGGCATGACCAAAACCGAACTTGCCGATCTCTATCGCGGCTACATCGCCTGCCTGAACCGGCAGGACTGGCCCAACCTCGGTCAGTTCGTCGACGACGATGCCGTCCATAATGGCCGGCGGCTTGGGCTTGCGGGTTACGTCGCCATGCTGGAGCGGGATTTCGACGAGATTCCCGATCTTTCTTTCAACGTCCTGATGCTGGTTTGCGATCCACCTTACGTCGCCTGCCGGCTGGGCTTCGACTGCTCACCGAAAGGGAAGTTCCTCGGCCTGGATGTCAACGGCAGGCGCCTTTCCTTCACCGAGAATGTGATCTACGAAATTCGCGGCGGAAAGATCGTCGAGGTCTGGTCTGTTATCGACAAGGCTACGATTGAGGCTGCGCTTGCGGGCGGCCGTTGACTGGGCGGGAGGTCGTCAGATGATGGCGACGCGCTCGCCGAAGGGCGTATCCTCGTCTAAGTTGCGGGTGCCGATGCGCTCGCTTTCCCCTGACAGCAGCGGCTGTTTCACTTCTCCGCCGGGCTCTTCCGCTTCTTCCGGTGGCGCGTGCCCATGGCGCTGTCGTGGACGCTCCTCGTCGACGATCATATCAGCATGCGGAATGAGGCTGCCTGCGCCATTCGTCTCCGTACTTTCCTTCGATGCCTGCTGATCGGCCGTGATCTGCGACTGGCGAGCGGCAACCCAGGCATTGTCGGGTTCCGAGCCGATCGACGTGCTGATACCAACCTTGGTGGGCTCTGACGCGCCGGCGGAGGAGATGCGGTTAACGGCTTCGACCATGGAACACACCTGCTGTTAATCGGTAGAAGAGGCTGCCGCGGTTTCGGCTCTTATCCGCCGACCCGAATGGCCAATCTGGGATTCAATATTAGGCCTAATCGGGAAAACGCAAGGCTGCTCCCTGGTCGGAAGCAGGTGCAATGGCAGGAAATTCGACGACGAATTGTATAGCCGGCGTGCGCCGGAGTGCCTGCAAAATGTAAGAATCAGAAACACTTTGTGACTAAGTTACTACAAAAGCTGCACTTTTCGACTTGCGGCGCAAGTAGAGATAGCAGATATTGCCCTCATGTTGAGGACGCTGTCATGATTAGAATGATAGAGAATCCGGCCGAGCTCGCCGGTGAGGACATCACTGGCAAATATATTCTCCGCAGGCTGAACTATCATTGGTTCGCTTACGGCAAGGCGGCTATCGTGACCGCCTGCAAAGGAACGATCCTCCATCTCGATCGGGAGGAAACCGTCTATTCCGAGCGCTGGGGCCGTCGTGCCTACACGGGAACCGGTAAGCGTTATCCCGGCGGCATCTGCCCCGTTTCGGCGGTCGCCTGTGTTTGCGATACACCCGATGATGTCAACGCCGTCATCCAGCTGGATTTCGAAGCGCAGGACGAATTCTACCAGCTGATCGCCAAGACGGAAGCCAAGGTTCGGGCACTTGCCGCTTCGTCTGGAGAGAGCCAGTTTCTGGAAGCGGCCGAGTAGGGCGGCTTTCATTTGACGCGTGACCAGCGGGTTGTCGCGGGCGTTTCACCTTGTAAATTCAGCGGGGGGCTGCTGGGGCATCGGTCTGAAAATCGGAATCGATTTTCAGACCGATGCCCGTTCGTAAGGACACAAGGCAATCCAGGCTTGGGGTAGCAATCGATAGAGCAGGCGCGTCCCCGAGAACAGAGAACGGTCATGACACAGCGGAAAATCGAACCCTCCCGCGCCTTGGTGCCGTCGCTCGGCTCGCTCGCCATCACCATCATCGTCATGTTCGCGGCGTTGTTCTGGCCGGCGGGAACGCTCGACTGGCCGCGCGGCTGGATGTTCCTCGGCCTCTTCCTCGTGCTGACGGCGATAGCGATCATCTGGATCTGGCGGACCAATCCGGAGCTGTTTGCGGCGCGCAGCCGCTATCAGAAAGGCACGAAGGCCTGGGATGCCGTGGTCGCGACGCTGACGATCATTCTCTTCGCCGCCATTCTTCCGGTCGGGGCCTTCGATGACGGGCGCTTTCATTGGGCGCCGCAGCCCGATTGGATCGTCTTCACAGGCTATCTCCTGATGATCGCGGGCTATCTTGGTCTCACCTGGGCGCAAGCGGTCAACCGCCATTTCGAGCCGACGGTGCGCATCCAGACCGACCGCGACCACAAGGTAATCGACACCGGCCCTTACGCCGTCATCCGCCATCCCGGATATGCGACTGCCATTCTGCTCGCTGCCGGCATAGCGCTGTCGCTCGGTTCGCTCTACGCGCTAATCCCGGCGGGGCTGCTGGTCGGGGTGCTTTTCGGCCGGACGCTGGGGGAGGAGGCGGAGCTGCGCAAGGGGCTCGCGGGATACAAGGAATATATGGAGCGGGTGCGCTGGCGTTGGATTCCGGGGATTTGGTGAAGGCGTGGAAGCGCCTATCACCCGCCTTCGTCCTTCGAGGTTCCGGCCTGTGGCCTGCGCACCCCAGGATGAGGCTCTCTTGAGCCAGATACTTTCTTCGTTCTTTTACTGGCGTGGCTTGTTCTGCCCTGCCGGGCATCTCCCCCACAGGTGGGGAGATTGGCTAGGTGTAATGGCTTCGGCAAACAATCAGCCTACATTACGCCGAAACGGTAGATGAACAGGAAGGTCAAGCCACATCCGATCTCCACCCTTGTGGGGGAGATGCTCGGCAGGGCAGATGGGAGTGTCCCACGGCCCAAGATTCCACTCAATCACCCAATCACCCTGAGATCCCGGGCAAACCGCTGCCAATTCGCCACATAATTTCCCGCCGAGCGGCGGATGCCTTCGACAGCCTTCTCATCCAGCACCCGCACCACACGGGCGGGCGCTCCGACGATCAGGGAATTGTCGGGGAATTCCTTGCCCTCCGTCACCAGCGCATTGGCGCCGACGAGGCAGTTGTTGCCGATCTTGGCGCCGTTCAGGATGGTGGCGCCCATGCCGATCAACACGTTGTCGCCGAGCGTGCAGCCGTGGAGGATGGCGTGGTGGCCGATGGTGCAGCCTTTGCCCGTCGTCAGCGGGAAGCCCATGTCGGTATGGGCCATAACGCCTTCCTGGATGTTGGTGCCGGCGCCGATGGTGATCCTCTCATTATCGCCGCGCAGCACCGATCCGAACCAGATGCCGACATTCTCGCCGAGCTCGACATCTCCGATCACATGCGCATCCGGCGCGATCCAATGGAGGCCGGCGGGCGGCAGTTTCGGGGTCAGTCCGCCAAGGGCATAGATCGGCATGATATCCTCCGCTCAGATGACCTCGACCGACAGCGTCGCGACACCCTCGATGCCGCAGGTGATGCGGTCGCCCCTCGCAACCGCGCCGACGCCGGCCGGCGTGCCGGTCATGATCACGTCGCCGGGCGCCAGTATGAAGAGCTTCGACAGTTCGGCGATGATTTCCGGCACCTTCCAGATCATTTGGTTGAGGTCGCCGTCCTGGGCGCGCCTGCCGTTCTGCTCCAGCCATATCCGGCCGTTTGCGGGATGGCCGACGCGGCTTGCCGGCACGATGGCGGAGACGGGCGCGGAGTGTTCGAATGCCTTGGCGAGCTCCCAGGGACGGCCGAGCTTCTTGGCCTCAGCCTGCAGGTCGCGCCGGGTAAAATCGATTCCGACGGCATAGCCGTATATGCAGTCGAGCGCATCCGCGGCCTCAATGTTCGCGCCGCCCGATTTCAGGGCCAACACGCATTCCACTTCGTAATGCACGTCGATCGACAGCGGCGGGTAAGGGAAAGGGTTGCCAGCCGGCAGCAGATTGTCGGGGTTCTTCTGGAAGAAGAAGGGCGGTTCGCGAGAGGGATCGTGCCCCATCTCGATCGCGTGATCGGCATAATTGCGCCCGACGCAATAGACGCGGCGCACCGGAAAGCGCTCGTCGCTGCCTTCGACCGGCAGCAAAACCGGTGCGGGACGAGGAACGACGGTGGCGGGATTGGGCATGGGGGCTTCCTGTGAAACGAGTCTTTGCGCGCATCTTAGCCGGAAAACAGCGCGGCGGGGAAGCGTGCTTGACAGATTGACGCTGTCGCCGGCGGACGATAACCTCGTGTCCATGGACAGGATTTTCGCAGCATCCACGACGTCTACGACCACCATTTGGCGGTGGGTGGCAGACGCGTGAACTGAATTCCGTTCATTGCAGAAGATACCAACCCGCCGGAAACGAGCGGGTTTTTTGTTGCCGCTCGTCTCCCGCATTCGAGGACGAGATGGTGGACGATATACAGAAGCAGATTCTTGCCGAGCGGGCGCTCGCCGCCGCCCGCCTTTGTCTCGCCAGCCGCTATGCCGGGGCAGCCTTCGCCTATGTCACCGGCTCCGTCATGCGCGGCGAGGGGACCGCGTTTTCGGATATCGATCTGGTCGTCGTCTTCCCGTCACTCGAAAGAGCCTGGCGGGAGTCCTTCACTGAAGACCGTTTTCCGGTCGAGGCCTTTGTCCACGATCCCCAAACGCTGGCGCGTTATCTCCATGCAGACGCAGAGAGCGGCTATCCGATCACGGTCAATATGGTTGCGACGGGAAGCATCGTGGGGCCTAATATCGAGCACGCCCGCGCCATCCAGGCAAAGGCAGCGAAAGTGCTGGCGGCAGGGCCGAAACCTCTCGACGGCCCAAGCTACGATATGCTGCGCTATCAGGTCACGGATCTCGCCGACGATCTGCGCGGCGCCCGCCCGCCCGAAGAGATCGGCGCTATTTCAGCTCTTCTCTACCAGAAGCTGGCAGACCTGATCCTGCTCGGGCGCGGCGCATGGACCGGCCGCGGCAAATGGGCGCCGCGCCTCATCACGAAACTCGATGCGCAACTAGCTGCGGAATTCGACGCTGCGTTCAGGTTGGCGGTACAGGGTAACTGCGCCCGATTCCTTGCCTTGGCCGACCGGGAGCTCGACTTGCACGGCGGGCGCTGTTTCGATGGCTTCAGGCAGGAGGCTCCGGTGGCGGCGCGGCGGTCGGAATAGGTGCGAGTGCTCTAGAAAGCTTCATCCTGAGTTGCCCCGAAGGACGTTTGAGCGATGCTTCGAGGCTCCGCGCTCTCGGGCAGCGCGTCTCAGCATGAGGAGCCTTGGAGAACGCCGTGATTGCCCCTCACCGTGACCCTCTCCCCGCTTGCGGGGGAGGTGACGTGCCTCGCGAGAGGCCGGGAGGCTGCAGCGCCAGAAGCGGTCACTGGGATGCCATTCCGCTCGTCCTCAGGCTTTGGTCGTCTCCGCGCTGGTCGCGGGCCTCAGCAAGATGATGAGAAGCAGGCCGGCGACGATGAGTACCGCGCCTTCGAGATGATAGCGTTGCAGCTGTTCGCCGAGGAACAGGTAGGCGAGCACGGCGATAAAGACCGTCTGGATGTAAAGCAGCACGCCCGCGCGCGCCGCACCCAGGGCCTCGATGCTGCGATTGAAGAGATAATACATCACCGCGCCGCCCGGTATCGCGACATAGCCGAGCGCGATAAGGCCGCTGGCATTCAGTGTCGAGCGCTCGTCGGAGACAAGCTCAAACAGGTAGAAAGGCAGCGCCGTCAGCACCGCCGCCCCGAGGAGGAGAACCAGGAGCGCAAGGCGGTTCAGATCGAATTTCGCCCGGCGGAGCAGGACGGTATAGAGGCTGAAACAGAACGCGCCAGCTACGATCCACAGCTCTCCCGGATCAAGGTCGAGACGCAGAAGCGCCGCCGGGCTGCCCTTGACGATGATGACCACGATCCCGAGAAAGGCGACGATCGAGCCGATCACCTGCCAGCGTCCCATCGGCTCAGCCAGAATGAAACGGGCAAGAACCATGGTGATGATCGGGATCAGGGCGATGATGATGCCGGCGGTCGTGGCATCGGCATGTTCGAGGCCGACAAAAATCAGCCCCTGGCAGATCGCAAGCCCCATGCCGCCGATGGCGAGCAGCTCGAGGCCGCGATCCCGCACGAGTGTCACCATGGCGCCGAAATGCCGGTGCACGATCGGCATCAGGATCGCCCAGGCGATCAGAACGCGCCAGAAGCAAAGCGCCCAGGGCGGCATCTCCGAAGAAACCCATTTCGCGGCGATATAGACACCGGCCGACAGCAGCCAGCAGAAACCCCCAACGGAATAGGCGCCTGCAAGCGAACCGCCCGCCGCCTGTTCCGTCCCGACCGTGTCGCGATGGACCGCCAAGACATGTATCGCCATGGCCCCGTTATGCCACAATTCCCGAGGGGTGGACAGATGAACGCGGCTGCACTTCGCCTCATGCGCAAGACGACGTTCAGCGTCGGCCGGCCAGCGAGGATTAAAACGCAGCATTTCTCAAGAACTGAGCGCTGGCTGCTTGGGATCGATCGACGACGAGCCTCGGCCGCTTAGCGCCAAAAGCCGCCAATCCGCCCCATGCGGGTGATCAGATCACGAATTCCTCCTCGTACGTCTTTGGCTCGGGAACGACCGTAACCTCCACCGGAATGATCCAATTGGCCGCGTAGCTCTCGCAGTCGGAACGCTGGAGGTCGGGCTGCACGCGCCCCGCTCCATCGGTCGCGCGACATTGCAGTACATATCGCCCCACTTCTTCAGGGGTCCACATGTACTCCCACAAGCGCCATGCAAAGGGACGTTCTGCTTCGAGGAGCCTTGCCTCGCGCCAACCCCTGCCATCTCCAGTGCAGACCTGCACCTGCCGGATAGCAGCCTCTCCGCTCCAGGCGGCTCCGAAAATCCGGTACGGCTGGCCTTCGATGAGATGTGCTCCCTGCACGGGACGCGCGATCTGCGCTTTGACCTCCATCTCCGCAAGGGGGACCAGTCTGGGTTCCCCGAGGTTGCGCTCCCAACGGAAATAGTCGCGCGCCTGCCAGTAGCCGAGGAACGGTTGCTCCACAACCGTGATATCAGTGATCCACTTGACCCAAGCCATGCCGAACCAGCCACCCACGACCGCGCGTAGCGGGTAGCCGTGATCGCGCGTCAACGGTTCCTCGTTCATCGAATAGGCAAGGATCGTGCTGTCAGCGATGGCCTTCTCAAGCGGTAAACTGCGCGCAAAAGCGATGGGGCCGGGAGAAGCCGTTTTCTTGTTCGTGTCGACGACGCCGCTGTCGGCGCCTGCGAGCAGAACCTCACATGCGGTCCGCTTGACGCCCGCCATTTCCAAGATCTCGCGCAGAAGAACACCTGTCCAGGCGGCATTGCCGACGGCTCCGTTCTGCCACTGCAACCCCTCCCTCGGCGGCACATAGTAGACGCGCCCGTTCCCTGCGCACTCGACGACGGCTGTTAAAGTCGTGCTCCGCATCGCCTTGATGCTTTCGAGGTCAAGTTCGATCGGCCGCTCCACCGCCCCGCCAACGCGCAATCTCCAGTCTCGCCCATCGAGGTCAGGTGAGGGGAAATGATTTCGCACGAAGAACTGCTCGGTTGGGATCAGCCAATCGGAGAGCGACGCAAACGGAAACTCGATGTTCGGTGGGGACTTCTGTCGAACTATTAGACTGGGTTGCTGTGGTGTCGGCATCGTTCTCGTCTCCCCTTCGAAGAGCACAATGTCGGCTCTCGGTCGCGCGAATTCTGGTTCGATCACACCGCGACCCGCATTCTAGCACATACCGCACGTTCCTCGGATCGACCTCGAACGGCAGCAAAGGGCTGCGAGCGGTCGGAGCGTCACGGCAATTTTGTACCAATCGCGGACGCCCAGTCGCCAACGGAGCAACCTAACCAAGAGCACCTTGCTCAGCACAGATCCTGTCGATCAGCGCATCGAGTTCACCCCTCGGTGGTGGGTTTTTGACAAGCCGCTGCTTGAGATGCATGATCGGGTCGGCCAGGATTTCATCCAGCCTCTCGGCGCACGTGAAGTCTCCGGCCACGCGCTTGACCTTCGAATTGTCGAAAATGGCAGTCCAGGCCTTGTCTCCGAGGAGGGGGCCGATCCATTCGGGATTGTATTTGATCAGCGTGTCCGTCGGCACGTGGACGATCTTTGCCTCGACGCCCAGCAATCTCGCGATGGTCTTCTGGATATCATCCCAGATATGGGCGCGATCCGAGGTGATGTGGAAAATCTCTTTCAGTGCCGCCTGCTTGCCGAAAAGGCCGACGAAGGGCACGGCGAGATCAATCGAGCGGGTGAGCGTCCAGGGCGTGTGGCCGTCGCCCGCCACGATGATGGGGTCGCCGTCCAGCATGCGTCTCGCCATGATGTCGCTGTCGCCCATCATGATCGGCAGGCCGGTGCGGACGGTGTGGCTGGGGCGGATGATCGTCCAGGCGAGATTATCGGATCTCTTCAGCAGTTCCTCGCAGGCGATCTTGGCCTGGCTGTAGGGCCAGTAGGGATTGATCGCGGGCGTCTCCTCGGTGATCACGTAATGACGCGGCGGTTTTTCATAGACCGAGGCCGAGGAGATGAAGATGTACTGGCCGCACTTGCCCGAGAACACCTCGATGTCGCGCGCCACCTGATCCGGCGTGAAGGCGATGAACTGGCAGACGACATCATAATTGGCCCTGGCGAGATCGGCATAGGCGCGCGATCCGAGCTCCCCGGCGATCGAGGTCACCCCGGCGGGCAGGGCCGCACGTCGCAAACCGCGATTGAAAACGCTGACATGATGGCCCTCGGCAACGGCGCGTTCGACGCAGGGGTGGGAGATCTGGCCGGTGCCGCCAATGAAGAGAACTTTCAAAGCCATGGGAGTGACCTCGGGGGCGATGGGCGGGAGCTATGATCACTCTTCATAGCGCGAAAGGAGGTGGTCGTCTCCCGCAAATCTCGTGCGCCGAGATCAGGAATGAAGCGTTGCCCGGCGGCGGCAATATTTCAGATTGCCGCCGCGCGACCGGGCACGCCTATGCATTTGCCTTGCGATAGGCTGCGACGACAAGCCAGATCGACGACAGCAGGAAGTAGAATGCGCCGAACCCGGCATAGGGCACGATATCCAGGATCGCCGGCGCGTCGGCGCCAAACGACCGGCTGATCATGAAGCCGCCGGCGAGGGCCGATTGCGCGCCGCTCAGGATCATGACCCATTGGGCGCCGTAGACCCGCCAGCGCCTGACGCCGGTATAGAGCTGCAACAGGCCCGCGAGGATCGCCCAGGCCCCGAACACGGCAAGGACGGCGTAGGTGCTATTGCTGAGTGCGATGACGACGGCGAGCGCCGTGACCGTGCTAACGACGACATTCAACGTCTGAGACGGATTGGCCTGCAGGCCGCCATTGACCCGGGCGTCGATGACATTGGCCAGCGCGTCCCACAGGGGATAGACCACCAGCAAAAAGGCTACCGCGCGTGGCTGCCCGGCAAGGAGAATGGCCGCGGCAATCCAGACGATCGAGAAGACCGCGCGGGTGAAATAATAGGAGCGCAGCCAGTTGGATTGGGGGGATGAATGAGTTTGCATGGGACAATTCCTTCAATGTTTGCCATCCTACTAGTAGGTAGATTGAAAACCCGAGTCAACGCCGTCTCCGCACACCTTCTTGTGAAGACGGCACCTGCAGAGCTCTTGACAATCTGCCTACCAGAAGGTAGGCGACGCTATGAAATCAACGGCTTCGACTTCTGATAAAATCCTCGACATCGCCCAGTCGCTCATCGTGGCGGGAGGCTATAACGGCTTCAGCTATGCCGACATCTCGGCTGCGATCGGTATCAGGAAGGCAAGCATCCACCATCATTTTCCGACAAAGGCCGAGCTGGTCACAGTCCTTGTGGATCGCTACCGGAAGCAGGCGGACGCGGGTTTACAGTCTCTGCGCGAGCAGGCGGCAAACCCTGCCGATCAGCTGCAATTCTACGTCAATTATTGGCACACCTGCATTCGGGACGCCTCGCAGCCCTTCTGCGTCTGCGCGATGCTCGCCAGCGAAATGCAGATGCTGCCGGAAGAGGTCGCCTCACGCGTCCGCGCCCATTTCCAGAGTCTTGCGGCATGGCTAAGCTCGGTGCTGCAGGCCGGAGTCGAGCAGGGGGTGTTCCGGCTGGACAAGCGGCCGGAAGAGCAGGCCCAGATGCTGATGGCCTCTGTTCATGGGGCGATGCTCTCGGCGAGGGCACTCGGCGATCCCGGGCTATTCATCGCAGTTATTGCGCCTGAGATCGTGAGGCTGCGGGCGGCGGATCGCTAGGGAGTTCTCTAGCCGACAGGCGCTCTGTGCATGCTGGCGCTCGTCGAGGCGTGACGTTCGGATGGTTACACACCCGGTTCCGGGATTGGATGAAAAATGCGCAAAAGAGAACTCAATGGCGCAGCCGGAAAGCTGGGGGCAGGGATATGCCACGGAACTGGTCCGGGAAACACTGACCTTTGCCTTCTACGACCTCAATGCTGATCGCGTGATCGGGCTGGTTCGTCCCGTCAATGCGGCGTCAAGGCGTATCCTGGAAAAATGCGGCTTCCGTTTCGAGCGCGAGATGATTATGCCGCACGGTGCAACCGACCAATATGTATGCGATAGGCAACTTAACATCCTGACGGCAAGCGCTAAGGAGTTCCCTGGAAGGTATCCGGTAGCCGGATTGCTCCAGAAGCGGACGTCTCCGAATTCCGCCGGCGGCATTGCCTCCTGCCGACAACAGTCACTCTTTGCCATCAGCGGCCAGCGCATCCCGAATGACCGCGTAATAGCCGGCAAGTTCGGGAATGTCGGCGGCCAGAGTGTCGAAGACAGGATCGGACGGCGCCAGCGTACCGGCATATTTGGCCTCAATGAAGGCCTGGTGGGCGGCCAGTGCTTCGGCGTCGGCCTTGTGTACGACGGTGAAGATGGGTGAGGGGGCAGTGCGGCCTTTGACGATAATGCGGTCGAGTTCGACGATGATGTAGGTCTCAGTGACGAGCCTGGCGGTCTCCTCGCCGAGCAGCAGCGCCACGCCGTAATTCTTCGAGGCGCCTTCGAGGCGGGAGGCGAGGTTGACGCTGTCACCAAGGCAGGAATAATCGAAGCGGCGGGTCGAGCCCATGTTGCCGACGATGCATTCGCCGGTGTTGATGCCGACGCCCATCTTCAGGACATGCGGCTTGCGGCCGAGTGTGGCCGCCTCCCGCTCCAGCTGGCCGTTCAGCCTCGATATCGCCGCTTGCATGGCGAGCGAGGCGCGCACGGCGTGAAGCGCGTGGTCGGGATCGTCGAGCGGCGCGTTCCAAAAGGCCATGATGCAGTCGCCCATATATTTGTCGATCGTGCCGCCGTGATCCATCACCACATCGGATAGCGGCGTCAGCAGCCGGTTGATCAGGCCGGTCAGCTGCTCCGGATCGTCCTTCAGCGTCTCGGCGATGGTGGTGAAGCCGCGCACATCGGAAAACAGCACCGAGAGCGTGCGCCGCTCGCCGCCGAGCTTCAGCTGCGTGGGATCGCTCGACAGGCGTTTGACCAGATCGGGCGAGATATATTGGGCGAAGGCGCGGGTGATCTGGCGCTTGTTGCGGCGCTCTTCGGCGAAATCGAAAGCGGCCTGGCCGAAGACGACGGAGATATAGGCGACCGTCGGGCCGAGCGGTGAGACGAAGACATAAGCGAGCCGGATGCCGGCGGCACTGACGGCCGCGAAGGCGAGGAGGGCAGCCGCGCTCGTCACCACCGTCAGCCATCCCGTCGAGCGCCAGACGGTTGCGGCGGCAAGCAGCACCGATATCAGGATGCAGGCGGCAACAGTCGGCAGCCGCGCTTCGGCGATCGACAGGCCGCCCCGGATATTGTCGTAGATCGTCGCCTGGATCTCGACGCCGGAGACGAGCTTGCCGGTGTGAACCGTATAAGGCGTCGCAAAGGCGTCGACGCCGCCCTTGTCGATGGCTGGCGCATTCTGCAGGCTGAGGCCGACGAGCACGACGCGGCCTTTGAAATAATCCGGCGGCAGCAGGCCCTTCGGATCGAGCGCCTGGTAATAGGAGACCGTGGGATAGCTGCGGGCCGGGCCGAAGGTTTGAATCAGCCGGCCCGCCGGCAGGGCTTCGGGCGCCACTCCCGCGGCCTTTGCCAGCATCGCGGCAAAGCCATCCTGATATCCCGGAATGCGGCGGAAGGTGCCGTCGCCGCTGAGATCGATCGAGGCGATGCCGGTCACGGCACCCGCTTCGGTCAGCTGCGGTAGGGGTGTCGCGCGGATCAGCTGGGAGGCCTGCGGCGTCTCGATCAGCGTCTCGTCGCCGGCCAGCACGACATCGGGGCCGACGGCCCTGGTGATCGCCGCGTCATTATCGGGGTTCGAGGGCTCGGCCATGATGATATCGAGGCCGATGACGCGGGCGCCGGCGGCGCGCAGCTGGTTGATGAGCTCGGCATGCAGGCTGCGCGGCCAGGGCCATTGCGCGTTGATATCGGCAAGCGAGGGTTCGTCGATCGCGACGATGACGGGCCCGCCCTGCGGCGGGCGGGGATCGTCGACGGTCGAGAGATAGTCGAAGCTTCTGAGCTCCAGCAGCGACCAGGCGGGCAGGCGCGACAGCAGCGAGATGGCGATCAGTGTGGTCAGCGACAGCACCAGAAGCCTGAGATGACGGCCCCTGATCTGCCTGGCCTGCCGAGGTTTGTCCCGCCTCCGCATCAGAAGCGGACTTTGAGTGTGCCCTTGAAGGCGCGGCCCCAGCCGGGCACGCCGGGGGTGATCTCGAAGTCCTCGTCGAGCAGGTTATAGGCGGCTGCCTCCAGCTCGACGCGCTTGTCGAATGGCTCCCAGACCAGGTGGGCGTCGAGGCTCCAGTAATCGTCGAGCTTGGTGCCGAGATCGTCGCCGTCGCGCTCGCCGATGTAATTCGCCGCCACCGTCGCCTTGACCTTGGCCTCATTGACCCAGGTCAGCGCGATCTGGCCGGAATTCTTCGGGATATAGGGCAGGTTGCCGCCGTAATTCGGCTCCAACGGATCCTTGTTCTTCGATTCCATATAGGCGTAGGTGGCCGACAGGCCGAAACCGACGCCGAGGACCACATTGGCGGTCACGGCGGCGCGGTCGATGCTGCCGCGCGATAGTGGCAGGCTGTCGGCGGCCGGCAGGGCGATCAGTGGCAGATCGATCGAGAAATCATGCAACTCCTGATGCTGGTATTCGATCGACGTGAAGAAGCGGTCGGTCCACTCGGCGTCCCATTGCAGCGCTACCGTGTCGGCGTAGCCTTCGGCACTGACTGAGAACTGATTTGCCTGCAGGCCAAGGATGCCGATCGGGGCCAGAGTCGGGACGCCTGCATCGAGGCTCTGGCGCATGAAAGCCGCGCGGAGCCAATGGTTTTGAACTGGCGCCCAGGCAAGGCCGAAGCGTGGTTCCAACCGGCTTACCTCGACTCCGTCGCCATCCAGCCATGTGCCGAACAGAGCATATTCACCCTTCAGGTCCGGCGTGATTTCGTGCAGGAGGTCAATATAAGCGCGACCGATATTGGTGCGGGTTTCCGTTTTCCTGGGTCCGTCTGTCTCGCCGTCAATGAAGCCCGGGACGATATCTTCGAGATGGAAGTAGGTCTTGAGAGACGTATCGATCCAGCCGCCTTCGACGCCATAACGCCAAGTGAGCGGTCCATCGCCGATGCTGTGGCTGATCGCTGCGATATAAGCTTGCGATTCCGTTTCCCTGCTTGTCTGGCCGAATGGTCTGATGTCGCCTGAGCGGGGAATGCTGAAGAAAGGCACGTCCGACCAATCGTATGACAGGTCAATGGCGCTTTTCGATTTTGTCTCCTGATAGAGCAATGCTCCGTTCAAGATATTCTCATAGGCGAAGGTGTGGCTCCATCCGAGCCCAGCGTTCGTCACTTCCGAGTTGATAGTCTGCGTGCGGTAGAGCGGCAGTTCGTCAGGTGCCGGCGGGAAGCCGAAGATGGGAGTGAGAATAGGATCGAATACGCGTAAGTTCAGGATAGTGGAGAGCGAAGGATCCGTCGACAGCGCATTCAGCGTTCCATCATTCTTGGCGTGATTAAAATAAGCTACAACGCGGTCATCCGGCGTCACCGTCGCCGTCAGATAGCCGTTGCCGCCGAGGAGCTTATTGTCGGTCGCATATCCGCCGAAGTCGCGATAGTCCCCATCGAGCGCCAGTTCTTCCCAGGTCAGATTGCCGTAAAAGCTGATCGGGATCGTCGCGTTCGAATAACCCTGGATTTCGGCCTCGCCAATGCGGCGCGTATGGCCGTCGACGCTGTTGATGCCGCCGCCGAGCGAGCCTTCGATGAACGGCACGTCGAACAGCGTTGCCGACCGCGAACGGCCCGACAGCATATGCGGAGAGAGCAGCAGGCCCTGGATGAAGGATGAGTAGCTCGACGCGTTGCCACGGTTCTGAATGATGTTATCGTCGCTGAAGCTCGTCGCGTTGACGAAAGGAAAGATGCTGCCCTTGATCGACTGGTCGATATAACCGGTGCCTTCGAATGGATCGAAGACGGCATCGCCGTAATAGCGGCCCCAGGCATCCAGGCCCTGCAGGCGGAAGGCGTTGTTGAGCGTCGAACCGGCGCTCGCATTGGCGCCGAGCGAGCTGTAATCGCCGCCGCGGGCGCGCGAACGGCGCAGATATTCCTGAGCATTGCGGATTGCGCCATCGGCGTCGTAGTCGTCGATATCGACCGCGGTTCGGAAAGCGGAGATCGACGGGTCGTTGTCGTCGAGCCGGTCGGCATTGTCGAGCGCCTGCTGGGAAGGGATGCGGTCGCCTTTTTCGTAGTGCGCGGCGGCGAGCATCAATTGCGACTGCGAATGGCCGGGATTGGCGGTGCTGGCGGCGAGCAGGTCCTGAAGCGCCTTCTCGCGCTCGCCGGTTTGCAGGTAATAGCGGCCGCGAGCGAGCAGGGCGAGATCGAAGGATGGATCGAGGGCAATCGCGGTGTCGATCTCGCGCTTGGCTTCCTTCATCCGCCCCTGGTCGAGATAGAGGATCGCGAGGTTCGCGTGTAGCAGCGGATCCTGCGGATCGAGCTCGATCGCCTTCTTGAAGGCCTTTTCCGCTTCGCCATTGGCATCACGAGAACTCTGCAGCAGGCCGAGCGAATTCAGCGTGCTCGAGGCGCCGGGCGCAAGCTCAATGGCGCGGTTCAGGTCCGCAAGCGCACCATTGATATCGCTCTCATAGCTTGCCCTGTAGCCAGCACGGGCCGACAGCGCCATCGGATGATCGGGGTCGAGCGACAGCGAGCGCTGTATCGCTTCCTTCATCTGCTCGCGGTCATCGGTGAGTTCCGCCAGCTGGGCGCGGACCGCCGGCAGGGTCGGATCGTCGGGATAGCGCTGCTCGGCTTTCTTGATGATCTCGATCGCTGCGCGCGGGTTCTTGAGGAAGCCTATCGTATAGGCCTCCATGATCGCGCCGTAGGGGCCGGTGGTGTTGGCCGGCGGCTGTTCGGCATGGGCGGGGTTGGCGAGCGAACGAGCGAAATAGCCGCCGAATTGCGCCATGGTGCGGCGTGTCGGGTCGAGATGCGGCAAGGCCTTCTGGAAGAGCCTGGCGGCATCGGAATAGCGCTTCTCCGAGCCGGCAATAGTGGCGTCGATCAGATCGACGCGCGCCTGCTGGGCCACGGTCAGCTTGCGACCGCGAATTTTCTGCAAGGCTGCGGCCGCGGCCTGGCGGCCGTCGAAGGCGCTCTGCACTTCGGCAAGCTCCAGCCAGTCTTCGGTCGTGCGCCGCTCCGGCGGCAGCGCCAGCAGGCGGCGGCGCTCCGCAGCCATGCGGTCGGCCCTGAGCGGCGATGTCGGCATCAGGTCGAAACCGTCGCGCAGGTCCAGATAGAACAGCATCTGCTCGCGGTCGTCAGGATTGACGCTGATGATCTTGGTCGGCGCCTGGCCGATGGTGGCGACGGCCCCTTCGCCTTCGCTCACCTCGACGCTGCCCTGCGGATTGGAGAGCGCCACGCGGCCTTCCAGCACGATCATCGAGGTCTTGGCGCCCTCGACGGTCATCGTCCAGTCCGTGCCGCGGATGGCGGCTGCGGCCGCAGGCGTCTCGACCGTCAGGCCCTGACCGCCACGCTCGGCGCGCGCCCAGATGGTGCCGGATTGGAGATTGAGCACCGTATCGCCGCTCGCCGCCATCTTCTTGACCAGCAGCGAGGAATTGCGGCCGAGGCGGACCTGCGTATGATCGGAAAAGACGATGGCGAGCTGGCCGTTGGCATTGGTGCGCAGCACGTCGCCGGTCAACAGATCCTGGTGCAAGTCTACGACGCGCCAGTCCGACACGTCGATGAAGCGCACTTCCTCGCCGGTCTTGCGGGCGATGACGGAGCCGGCGACCGGCGTTGCACGCGGCAAGGGATCGGCCATCGCCGGCAGTCCGAATCCGGGCACGGCAAACGCAAGCGCCATCCCGACGCGACAGATGTTACTGGAATAACCCCGCATGTCCTCGACCCCATACCCCGCTTCCCCTTTGTCCGCGTAGAGTGGAAAAGTCAAGCTTGTTGCACACGTGTTCTTGCTTTCGCCGGCAAGTGTAATATCAGGGAAACACTTTGACGTATGGAGTATTCAGGTGAGCGAATTTGAAAGTGCCACTGAGGTAATGCTGAGCAAGCCCTCTAGCGGGGACGTCAGCACCGAGTATTTCGATCATATTAAGAAAATCAATGATATATTTTATGATCAGATCAAGATATCCGATCAGAAGGCCGCCTATATCTTTACTTTCATGCTCGCATTTCTGGTGAGCTCCAGCGAGGTGAGGGCCGTCTTCAGCCTGGGGCGCTACACCGCGGGTACGCCCGGGAGCATATTATTCTCCGGCCTGCTTGCCGCCGCCTCGGTCTTCTCCATCCTGTCGGCGATTCTCGTCGTGCTGCCACGGCGCTTGGGCACCTCGACATCGCTCTTCTGGGGCGCCTGGCCGAAGCATCGCGACATGTTCTTCGAGGCCGCTGTTCGCCGTGACGAGCGCTACCTCTTCGACCAGTATTTCGAAAACGCCAACATCCTCTCCGCGATTGCCTGCAACAAATACCGCTGCGTCACCTTCGCCTTTCGTGGCTTGATGGTGAGCGTGATCGCCTATGTCTTGCTTTTGATTGCCGGGTGAGTGAGGCGGCGACGCCGGGAATGCAGGGCACGCCTAGGCGCGCCCCTGACCATTCAATCTTCGACTTCGAGGACGAACTCGATCTCGATCGGCACACCTAAGGGCAGGCTGGCGACGCCGAGGACGACCCGGCCGGAGAGTCTGTCTTCGCCGAAGACCTGGAGCAGCATTTCGGATGCTCCGTCAGCGACCTTCGGGTGGTCGCGGAAATCGCCTTCGGTGGCGATATAGACGCCGAGCTTGACGACCCTGACAACTTTATCCAGCGAGCCGAGGTACTCCCTGGCGGCGGCGAGGGCGCTCAGCGTCGCCGTTTCGGCGGCCTTCCTGCCGTCCTCTGATTTCAACGCGCCGCCGACGCGGCCTATATAGCGCGGCTTGCGGTCGACGACCGGCAGCATGCCGCTAAAGAAGACCAGCTTGCCTGTCCGGACCGCCTCGACATAGGCGCCCAAGGGCGTCGGCGGCGGGGGAAGCGTGATGCCGAGGTCCTGCAGCCGCCGTTCCGCGCCGGCTGCCTGCGCTTGTTGATGGTTTACCATTTGCCCAGATGTGCGCCGCCGTCGACGTGCAGCACCTCCCCGGTGACACGCGGAGCTTCCGTCAGGAAGACGACCGCATCGACGATTTCGCCGACGTTCGATATGCCTGCTATCGGTGACAGCGTGCTCAGGAAATCCTTCGGATTGTCCTTGTGCAGCGGCGTGTCCACCACCCCGGGAGCGACGATATTGAAGCGTATCTTCTCGTTCGCATATTCCATCGCCAAGTTCTTGGAGATGGCGTTGACGCCGCCCTTTGTCATCATAGATACCGAAGCAGGGAAGCCGGCGATCGGATGATCGGTCAGTGGCGTGGTGATGCTGACGACGCTGCCGCCTGACTTCTGCGCGCGCATCTGCCTGACGACCAACTGCGTCAGATGGATGAAACCTTCGAGATTGGTCGAAGACAACGTCCTGAAGTCCGTCATCGTGAAATCGACAAACGGCTTGGCCAGGAAAATGCCGGCATTGTTGACGAGCGCATCGATCGAGCCGAAGCGGTCGATCGCCGTCTTGGCGACCCGCGCCGCGGTTTCAGCATCGCCGATGTCGCCATCGACGAGGGCCAGCCGGTCGGAGGCCTCGAAAGCATCCGAGGCGCTGACCTGGCGCGAGGTGGCAACGACGTTGTAGCCGCGCGCGATGAAGGCGTTGACGAGGCCCGCTCCGATACCCTGGGAGGCGCCCGTAACGATGACAGTCTTTTGCGTAGTCATGTTGAACTCCATGATCTGGTTCGGGCAACGTCGAGCCTGATCGGCCGGGTCGCTCGAGATGGGGCCGCCGCGATCGCGCCGCCATCCGGGTTGTGAATTGTTTCGCCAAGTGAATATGGCGAAAACTCCATTCCGCGATTAGATGGAAATATCTGGATTCTCTTTTGCATCAGTGCAAAAATGGCGCATGGCCGATCTCAACGACATCGCGGTTTTCGTGAAGGTGGCGCAGTATGGCAGCTTCAGCCGTGCGGCCCATTCCCTCGGCATGCCGGTTTCAACCGTCAGCCGGAAGGTGACGTCGCTTGAAGAGCAGCTCGGCGTGACGCTGCTGCAGCGCACGACCCGCAAGCTGAGCCTTACCGCGCAGGGTCGGGCCTATTACGACAGATGCAGCGAACCGCTTGCCCATCTCATGGACGCCGAGCAGGCGCTGACGGAAACGCAGAGGAAGCCGGAAGGCCTGCTGAAGATCTCCGTGCCGGTCATCTTCGGGCAAAACGTCTTCTACGAATTCATCTCGTCTTTCCTGAGGACCTATCCCGATATCCAGATCGATCTCTTCGTCACCAACCTGTTCCTCGATCTGGTCGCCGAGAATATCGATGTCGCCATTCGTTTCGGCGAACTCAAGGATTCCTCCATCGTCGCGCAGCGGCTAGGCAAGAGTGTGCGCTATCTCGTTGCTACGCCCGACTATCTGAAGGGCAGGGCGCTTCCATCAAAACCCGAGGACCTGAAGGATCATCGATGCGTGCTCCTGAACGGCCGCAACGGCGAGGCGGATTGGCATCTCGTCAGCGGCCGCAGGTCGATCGACGTGCGCGTGTCGGGGCCGGTTTCCAGCCGGGATTTCGATGCCGTCAGCGCCTTTACCTATCGCGGCCACGGCATCGGGCTGCTGCCTTCGACCTATTGCGACGAAGAGATCAAGCGCGGCGAGCTCATCCGCCTGCTGCCGTACTGGTCATCGCCGGAGATTTTCGTCCACGCCGTCTATCCGACCCGCCGCTTCTTGCCACTCCGCCTGCAGGTTTTTCTGGAAGCGTTGAAGGCATGGAAGAGTCCTTTGTGGCTGCCTTTGCGTTGAGGTCTAGAGAGCGGGCCTGCCCCACAGCGCCTTGAAGGGCGAGGCGGTGCGCTGGCCTTCTTCCCTCATCAGTCAGTTTATGCGGAGCTGGCCACCCCTCTGCCCAGCCGGGCATCTCGGGGAAGCCATTGCGTCCATCCGATCTCCCTCGTTGTGGGGGAGATGCCCGGCAGGGCGGAGGGGTGCTCCTCTCCGGGCAAGCTGACTTGGTGACGGAAGAGAAATGAGCCTACTCAATGAAGCACCATAGGGAGCCAGCCGATCGTGGTAACGTTTAAAGGGCGCAGGCACTCCTAATATCACCGAAAATTGAAGCCCCGCGCGCGGCCGGGCGTCCTGCGCGGGGCAAGCTGTGCTAAGGTTCGCAAGCTTGGATGGCGCGGGGATTTGCCGATGCTGACGACACTTGCGGTGCTCATGGGTCTTTCCGGCGTCGTTCCGGCCGCAGGCGCTGGCGGAACTGAAGTCGACGTGACGCTGGTGCTTGCCGTCGATACCTCGCGGTCGATGGATTTCGAGGAGATCGGCATTCAGCGCCAGGGTTATGTCGATGCGCTCAAGCACAAGGAATTCATCGACGCTGTGAAGGGCGGGCTCACCGGCCGCATCGCCATCAGCTATTTCGAATGGGCGGGTTATGTCGTCCCGGATTCCGTGATCGACTGGCAGGTGATCGAGACGGAAGCCGATGCGATCGCCTTTGCTGACAAGCTCGACGCCCGGCCGATCGCCACCCAGCGGCGCACCTCAATCTCCACCGCCATCACTCAGGGCGTCAGCATGATCATCGCCAGTCCCTTTCAGGGCAGACGGGAGGTGATCGACGTTTCCGGCGACGGTCCGAACAATTCCGGCAATCCCGTCACGCCTGTCCGCGACAGAGCGGTGGAGGCCGGCATGGTCATCAACGGCCTCGCCCTCATGCTGCGGCCTTCCGACGCGCCCGACGGTCTCGACAAGTACTACGCCGACTGCGTGATCGGCGGCCCCGGCGCCTTCGTCCTGCCGGTCTACAAGATCGAGGATTTCGCCATCGCCGTGCGCCGCAAGCTCGTGCTTGAAATCAGCGGCCTTTCGCTGCCGCCGACGGTGCAGGAGATAGCAGGAGCCCAGCCCACGACAGACTGCCTGATCGGGGAGAAGCAGTGGCGGGATATGTTCGATCGGTGAACTGGCGGTTGTCGACTCGGCCTTCGCCTCGGGATGAAAAGGGAGAGGGTGCCGTAGGACACCTCTCTCTGCCCTGCCGGGCATCTCTCCCACAGGTGGGAGGTCGGCTGGCTCACGGGCTTTCCCAAACGACCGGCGTCACGTGAACCGCAAATTCAGGACGAGGCATGGCTTTTTGCGATCTCCCCCTTTTGTGGGGGAGATGCTCGGCAGGGCAGAGCGCGGTACCACGCGGCGCTCCGATATGGAAAATAAATACCGCGTCCGAGAGAGCGTCCTCCTCCCGCGTCCGCGCCTACAACGGCAACTCCCTGCCTGTCTGTTCGCTGACCATGTATTCAGCGTACCAGTCCGGCCAGTTTTCATCGTATTTGCCGCCGTTTCGTTTCTCGTGTTCGCCGTGGGCGGTGGCGGCGCGGCGCAGCGCCGACGCAAGGTCGCCCGACGTGGCGAAGGCTGTCTCGTCGGCGTCGATGCGACCGGGCAGGCGGGTGGTGACTTCCTGGAACAGCCAGCCGTTGCCGTCGGGATCCTTGAAGGAGGCAAAGGAGCGGTAGCTACGGTGTTCTGGATCGCGCCCGGCGATGCGCAGCCGCCCGAAGAGATAGGGTTCGTCCTTGCCGGCATAGACGCCCGATGCGTCGTGGAAGACCTCGCTCACCTCGACGCCGCGGGCGATGAGATCGCGCCTGGCGGCCTCGATGTCGGAGACGATGAGGTAGAGGCCCTGGGCGGAGCCGGGGGCGGCGGCGGTGACATTCTTGCCGAAGATGATCGCGCAGCCGGAGCCGGGCGGGGTGAACTGGATCACGCGGAAATCGGCGTCATTGGCGAAGTCGGCGTCGAGCCGCCAGCCCAGGCTCTCGTAAAAACGTTTGGCGCGGTCGACGTCGGAAACAGGGATGACGACCACTTCGAGCTTGGTGTCGACCGGTCGTGTTCTCGTGGATTGGGTGGGGGTTTCACTGCGCATTGCATTGCTCATCTTCAGCTCCCTTGAGGTTTGGACGCATTAAGAATGGCGATACATGTCGGGATCGAGTGGACCACAGCGCGGAGAGGCGGTCGAATCAATTCTTCTGTCGGTATGGAGAAAGACGGCGGACCGATCCCGCCGCCTGTTATGCGGGCTTTCTACGCCGCAAGGGCGGCGCGCGTCTTGCCGATCATGAGCGCGGCGCGGGCTGCCTCGCGGCCCTTCTCGACGAAATGAGCGCGGTAGATCTGGGTGTGATGCTCGGTTTCCTGGTAATGATGCGGCGTCAGCGAGACCGACAGCACCGGCACACCGGTGTCCATGCCGGCGCGCATCAGGCCATCGACGACGGCCTGGGCGACGAATTCGTGGCGGTAGATCCCGCCATCGACGACGAAGGCGGCGGCGACGACGGCGGCATAACGGCCGGTGGCGGCAAGATCGCGCGACAGGAGCGGCATTTCGAAGGCGCCCGGAACATCGAACACGTCGATCTGCTCGGCGGGAACAAGCTGTTGGAATCCTTCGAGCGCACGGTCGACGATATCGGCGTGCCAGCCGGCTTTGACGAAGGCATAACGGGTGGGTGTCATGGTGATCTCCTTTGGCGTACAGACACGTCACCCAAGGCGATCACGAGCATCCGCCGACAGCCCGGGAGGGCAGCAGCAACGCACGTTCTCTTTCATCCGGACTATGACCGTCGGCTCAGGCCTCTCACCTGATCTGCTGACCCTTCCGAGGAAGGCGCTCGCGGGCTCGCAATCGAAACTGCATACCGCCGGTAGGGACTTTCACCCCGCCCTGAGAACGGCGCGACAATAGGGGCAAGGCGGCGGGCTGGCAATAGGGAAGATGGTTTCGTGGGCGGGTGCGTCGGTGTATCCTCTCATATGCCATATGCCATATGCCATATGCCATATGCCTTTCGCCTGCCGCTCAAGGCGCTCGTCGCTAACGCTCCTCACCCCCTCATCTGCCCTGACGGGCATCTTCTCCCCGCTGGGCGAAGGGGGAGCAGTTGCCTGCCCTCGCTTCCACAAGAGGCATTTCTGAAGGAGCGAGGCGCCGCCACGAGTCCGCTTCTCCCCAGCGGGGAGAAGATGCCGGCAGGCAGATGAGGGGGTGAGCGACGATGGGAGCGAATGCGCTGAGCGCGAGCGAAGGGCACATGCCCCACCACCCTTGCTGATCACTCCCTTCCGCCTACATGCTCCTGCTGAGGACATCCATCTTGAAAAAGCATGCCGCTCGGCCTCATTAGGGGCAGGACAGCAACCATCGGAGACAGACATGCAAGACCCCTTCGTCGTGCGCCGCGAGGCGCATATCGCCGCGCCGCCGGCTGCGGTGTTTGCGCTGATGACAGATCCTGAGAAGATCCTGCGTTGGATGGGAACGGAAGCGCAGGTCGAGCCTGAGCCGGGTGGCCTTTATCTCGTCAACGTCACCGGCGCCCGCTTTGCGCGCGGCTCGTTTCGTGAGGTGGTCCCGGTGCATCGCTTGGCCTACAGCTTCGGCTGGGATGGCAGCGAAGTGGTGCCGCCGGGCTCAAGCCTTGTCGAGATCGATCTGATCGAGCAGCCGGACGGGACGCTCTTGCGGCTCACCCATAGTGGCCTGCCCAATGCGGAACAATGCGCCGGCCATGCCGAGGGCTGGGAACATTATATGGGGCGGCTCATCGAGGTTGCCGCTGGGCGGGACCCGGGTCCAGATCCTTTTTACGGCAGGACATGAACGGGTTTTCCGGGGCAGGGTAACGCTCCTCAAGTGCTTGACGCTGCGGAAAGAGCAGCCGGCCGGCGCTGCAATACGCCGTCCGAAAGCGCTGTTTTTTCTCCCGCAAACATGAACGCGCAGTTCATCTCCAGTTCAATTTGGCGGACCTAAGGTGGTTGCGGCTGGATTGAATTGGAGTTTTCGATGAAGGCACTTTCTATCGCGGCTGCCTTGCTCGCTGGCAGCCTCTCGATCGGCACAGCTCAGGCGATGCCGGTTGGGACAATCAAGGTTGAGAGCACTGTCACAAAGGTCGACTACGCCTGTGGCCGGGGCTGGCACCTGACCCGCTGGGGCGAATGCCGGCGCAACTGGCGCCGCCCGCCGCCTGTGGCTTTCTATGGCGGCCCGCCCCGCTGGGGCTGGGAGCGGCGGCATCACCGGCATTGGGATGGCCCGCGCTGGCGCGAGGAGCGGCGTTGGGATCGGGACCGTCGTTGGCGGGACGATTATTAAGGGTCTCGTTCAAAGAGAAATCGATGGAGGCCGGCGCAATTCGTCCGGCCTCTAAGGGTTGCGGCGCCTGATTCAGATCTGGCTCACGAGCCAATGCTTGCCGTCGATCAGTTCTTCCAGCTCGGCCGGGTCCTTGACGCCGAACTCGAACCATTCAACGAGCTCCTTCGCCTTCCGCTTGCTTTCCTCCGCGGTGAATTCGATCCCATAGCGCGTGCACCAGCGCCGCAGGATCGACGTCAACAGCGTCAAGTCGTTTCCGTCCAGCGGATCTTTCGGCCAGAATGTCGTGCCCATCGCAACCCCTCAATCGCGGATGATGACCCAGACATTATAATGGAATCAAAGTGGCGCAAGTTTAAAGTGTTATTTTTCTGTTTTCCACCATAATGATGGATTTTCGACAGTGTTTTGGAGCCATGGAGGATGCGGAGGCGTCCGCTTGCGGACATTTCCGGGTGGTGTCATCCTAAGCCATGGATCTGACTTCCTCCCTTGCCTGGCTGGTTGACGAGGCCGCTGCCTCACCTGGTCCCGAACGGTTCCTGGCCGAGCTCGGGCGCCAGCTGCTTTGCGACGGTCTGCCACTTGCCGGCGGCGCGCTGACGCTTTCGGTGCCGCATCCGATCATCGCGCGGCGCACCTGGCTTTGGCGGGCCGAGACCGGGGTTGTTATCGAGGCGCTCGGCTTTGCGGCGGCCCCGCCTGTCGAGGCCGGGCGCGAATGGCTGGCCGGGCTCGGGCGGGTTTGGGAGGAAAGGATCGGAAAATCGCAGGAGAGCCCGGTGCTCGGCTGGGCAGGCACTGCCAATGGGGCAGGGGACGGCGCTTTCGGCACGGCCGAAGCCCGGCGACTGCAAGAGATCGCGCGTTTTGCTGCCGCACCGCTGGCCGCACTCTCGGCGCGGGAGGCGCGGACAGCCTTGCTCGAAGCCTATCTCGGCCGTCGCAGTGCGGCCCGGGTGCAGGCCGGCGCGCTTGCCCGCGGCACCGGCGAGACCATCCGCGCAGCCCTCGTTTGCGCCGACCTGCGCGATTTCACCGCCCTCTCAGAGGCCACCGAGCCGTATGCGATGATCGCCACGCTGGACGCCTGGTTCGACCGGATCGCCGGCGCCGTGCACGCTTTTGGGGGCGAGGTCCTCAAATTCATCGGCGACGGTGTGCTGGCGATCTTTCCGGTTGCGCCTGCCTCCGGCGAAGAGACGCAGGCTGATCGAGATGCCTGCGAGGCAGCACTGAGGGCGGTCGCCGCCAGCTGCGCCGGCATGGCCCATCTCGATGAATTGCGCCGGGCGCAGGGGCTGTCGCCGCTGCCCTTCGGGGCGGCGCTGCATTTCGGCGAGATATTGTGGGGCAATATAGGCGCTGCCGACCGGCTTGACTTCACCGCCATCGGTCCTGCGGTCAATCTGGTCAGCCGTTTGGAGGGGCTCTGCAAGCCGCTCGGCCGAACCGTGCTGATCTCCGGCGCGGTGGCGGCGAATACGGAGGCCGTCCTGACGCCGCTCGGCGAGCACGCCCTGCGTGGTATTGCCCGGCCTTGCGCCGTCTTCGCCCTGCCCGAGGAGCGAGCCTAGCGTAAGCGGGGTGCTGCCGAGGGTGCGCTCAGAAAACGGACCAATAGAATCATGATTGTGAAACTCCGCTTTTTTGGCTAAAGCCTCTGCGCACTAGAGGGGAGTTTGCAGATATGACTCGATACGCACGTACATTTTTCTCTGCCCTGGGGCTGTCGGCAATGCTGATCACAGGGGCCGCCCAAGCGGATGACGGCAAGAAAGTCTCGATCGTCGATGATCGCGGCGTTACCGTGGAAGTCCCGGCGCAGCCGAAGCGCATTGCCTCGATTTCCTATTTCGCCGATGACGTCGCGCTGGCGCTCGGCATCAAGCCGGTTGCCAGCACCTATATGACGTCAGGACGCGAGCCAGCTTTCCTGCTCGGCCTCACCTCCGGGATGAAGCAGATCGGCCAGCGCGCCAAGCCCAATCTGGAGCTTCTCTCCGAAGCCAAGCCGGACCTGATCATCGCGATCCGCCGCTATACGGTCGGCAATGCGGCACAACTGCAGAACATCGCGCCTTATGTTGCCTACAACATGGAACTGCTGGAAGAGAGCTACAAGGAGGTTGCCTCGCTTTCGAAGCTGCTCGGCAAGCCCGAGCGCGGCGAGCAGCTGAACGCCGATTTCCGCAAGCATCTTGCCGAATTCACCGCCAAGGCGCCCAAGGATGTTCATCCGCGTTTCCTCATCATGTGGGGCGGCGCGACGCCTTTCGCTTTCCACACGGAAAACACCTCGGCCTCGATCGTCGCCGCGATCGGCGGTGACAATGTGCCGGGGCCAAAGACCCCCGGCGGCGAGTTCGGCATCGACATCAGCCTGGAAACCATGCTGGAGAAGGATCCGGAGGTCATCTTCGTCTATGATTCCGGCCCGGATCGCCCGCATGAGAGCAATCCGATCTGGTCGCAACTGTCTGCGGTCAAGAACAACCGGGTCTTCTATGTCGGCGACCAATGGGTGGAGACCAACGGCCCGATCGCCCGCGAAATCGTTCTGCGCGAGGCCGCGCATTACCTCTATCCCGAGACCTTCCCGGCCGTCGACGTCAAGGCCGAAGCTGCCAAGCTGATCCCGGCTGAGCTGCAGAACTAAGCTCAAGGATGAGACCTGCGATGAGCCCCCGGCAATCGCATCTGGCCATCGGGCTCGTCGTCGTCGCCGCCATCCTGGCGGTGATGCTCGGCCTGCTGGTCGGCGCCAAGACGCTGTCGGTCGAGACGGCGCTTCGCGTGCTGCTCGCGCCCGACGGCAAGATCGAATCCGTCCTCGTCTGGACGCTACGCCTGCCGCGCAGCCTGGCGGCTGTTGCCGGCGGGGCTGGGCTTGCCGTTTCCGGTTACATCTTGCAGACGCTGACGCGCAATCCGCTGGCTGATCCCGGCATCACCGGCGTTACATCGGGAGCGGTTGCGCCGATCGTCTGCTGTTTCGTCTTCGTGCCCTGGCTTTCGCCTGCCTTCTATCCCTTCGTCGGCCTGGCCGGCGGGCTTGCGGCGGCTTCGTTGACCTTCTGGGTTTCGCGCGGCGGGCAGGGGCGGCCGCTTCAGCTTGCGCTCGGCGGCGTGAGCGTCTCGCTCTTCCTCAGCGCGATCACGACCTACGTGCTGCTCTTGACCGGTCCACAATCGGCATCGCTGCTCTTCTGGCTCGCCGGCGGCTTCCAGGGGCGCACCTGGTCGCATCTCTTCTATATGCTGCCCTGGACCATCGTCGGCGTCATAGGGGCGCTCGCTCTGCGGCGGGTGATCGGCATGTTCATGCTGAGCGATCACGCGGCGGCAGGCATGGGCCTGCAGCTCGGCCTGTGGAAACCGCTCATTCTCATTCTTGCCGTCATTCCTGTCGCGGGCGTCGCGCCGGTTGCAGGGCCGGTCGCCTTCGTCGGCCTTGCCGCTCCCCACATCGCCCGGCTGCTCAGGCCGCGCGGCACGGGCTTCGAGATCGGATTGAGCGTTGGCCTCGGCGCGTTGATCGTGACCGTTGCCGACATTTTCGCGCGCAGCATCGCCCTCCCACGCGAATTGCCGGTCGGGATCATCACCGCGCTCATCGGTGGCCCCGTCTTCATCTATCTCGTCCAGCGCGGGCAGCTTAATCTTGCAGGTGAGGCGCGATGAGCGGCCCTCAGTCGATACCAGCCGATGCGGCGCCGATATGGATGTTTCCCGCGCTCGTCGCGCCGGCCATCCTGTCGCTTGCGGCGGCGATATTCCTCGGCGTCGCCGATATTCCTCTGGGCGACGTCGCGGCGGTCTTGACCGGCGGCGGCGCGGCGGAAGCGCGGCTGATCATTCTCGATATCCGGCTGCCGCGTATCGCCACCGGCATTCTGGCCGGCATCCATTTTTCGCTGGCGGGCTATCTGCTGCAGACCATCACCCGCAATCCGCTGGCCGATCCGTCGCTGATGGGCGTGTCGCAGGGGGCGACGCTGTCGGTGACGATCTTCCTGCTCTTCACCGTCTATATCCTCGAACCGGGCTCGAACACGCTCGCCGAACTGCCGGTCGCATGGCTGCCGGCCGCAGGCCTGGCCGGTGGCTTGCTCGCCGGCGGTGTGATCTATCTGCTCGCCTTCCGTCTCGGCCTCAGTGCGCTGCGCATCACGCTTTGCGGCGTGGCGGTCGGCGCCGTGCTGCATGCGGTGGCGATCGGCCTCATCGCCGGCTGGGGATCGGCCCGCATCGAAATCATTCTCGAATGGCTGTCGGGCAGCCTCTATGCCCGCAGCTGGGATCACGCGGTCTTCCTGCTGCCGTTCACGATCGCCGGGCTCGGCATGCTGCCGGTCATCTATCGCCCGCTGATGCTGCTGCAGTTCGATGTGCCTGTCGCCCGGTCCTTCGGGCTTGCCTATCGCTGGCAGTTTTCGGTCGTCCTGATCGTTTCCTGCGTGCTTGCGGCGAGCGCCGTCGGCGCCGTGGGCCCGGTCGTCTTCGTTGGTATCATCGTGCCGCATCTCGCCCGCCTCCTGGCGGGCCGGAATTTCATGCTGTCGCTGGCGCTGACCATCGTGCTCGGCGCCGTCACCGTTACGCTCGGCGATCTCGCCGGCCGGCTGCTGGGGCAGGCCGAGGAAATCCCGATCGGCGTGGTCACGGCCGTCTTCGGCGCACCGCTTCTGCTCGCGCTGCTGCGCAAAACCATGTGAGGCCGAAATGCCATTGTCCTGCTCCGACCTCTCGGTGATGTACAGCAAGCGAAAGGCCCTCGACGGCTTCAGCCTTTCGCTCGAAAGGGGCGAGATCCGCGCTCTGATCGGCCCGAACGGTTCCGGCAAGAGCACGGCGCTGCATGCGCTGGCGGGCCTAATCAGGCCGGCGGAGGGCAGGGCATCGCTGAATGGTGTTCCCGTCGCCACCATGTCGCGCCGGATGCTGGCAAGGCGGCTCGCCTTCCTGCCGCAGCAGCCGACCGCGCCCGACGAAATGACCGTCGCCCAGCTCGTGCGCCAGGGGCGCTATCCGCATGTCGGCTTGTTCCGCTCTTATGACAGTGGCGACGAGGAGGCGATCGAATGGGCGCTCGAAAGCACTGGACTGTCAGGGCTTGCCGACCGCAGCCTTCGGGAACTGTCAGGCGGCGAACGGCAGAGGGCGTGGATTTCGGCCGCGCTCGCCCAAGAAGCAGAGATCTTGCTGCTCGACGAGCCGACTTCCTTCCTCGATATCGGCTATCAGGTCGAAGTGCTCGATCTAGTCCATCGCCTGAGCCGGGAGAAGGGGGTGACCGTCGTCATGGCGATCCACGACATCAACCAGGCGATCGCCGTCAGTGACCGCATCTCGCTGCTCGAAAAGGGGCAGCTCAGATTCGACGGCCCCCCGCGTGAACTCGCCGAACGCGACCTGGTCCAGGAAATCTTCCGCGTCAGAGGTCGCTTCGTCCAGGTCTCACCCGATAACCCGCCGCATTTCGATGTCGAGCTGACGAGGCTTCAGCGGGCCAATGCCAGCTTTAGCGCTTTACCAACCTAAAGACGATTTTCGTCTGGGTGTAGTAATTGAGCGCATCGGCAAAGTCCGGCGTCCAGCCGTCCGCCACGAAAGGAATGAAGCCGTCATATTCGAGTTTTCGGGCGGAGACGTCGAAGCCCGCTTTTTCGAAGGCGCAGCCGTAATCGGTGATCGAGCGATCCTGAACGACGGTGTTGGTGCGGTTGGCGACCAGCTCGCGCCATTGCGGCCAGAGCGGGTTGTCGGTGTGGCATCCGGTCACGGCATAATAGACCCCGCCCGGCTTCAGCGCCCGCCGGATATCGGCGGCGTGGGCATCGATATCGGGGACGAGGTAAATGACTTCATGGCTAACGGCGAGATCGAATTCTTCGTCCCAGCCTTCCAGCCTGCCGCCGACCTGATGCTGGATCGGGAGATCGCCCTTCAGCTTCTCGGCCTTGGCGATCGAGGTTTCGGCGATGTCGATGCCGAGCGCCTTGCGGAACGGGCGGATCGCATAGAGATGCCGCAATAGGCCGCCCTGATTGCAGCCGAAATCGAGCACGCTCTTGCCGGTCAGGTCGCGCTCGACGATGAGATCGATCAGGTGGCGCCAGATGGGAGCATGTCCATCAGCCATCCTGTCCTCGGCGTCGGGGTCGATGTACCACGTGCCGATGTTTTTCTGCGGTTCCTCAGCCATCCCTTGCCCCTCAAATCATGCGGATCACGGCGACGGTCTTAGGGCGCGTGTCCCGGCTTGGCTAGAGCATGTCGCGCAAAACTACGCAGGCGTATTACAAAGAAATCTTTGCAAAGATAAGTCTGCAATGTATGCTTGGGACATGAAAGATCCGAGCTCCGAACCTGCCGCAGAGGCCGTCGCTTCACGCGCCGTCAGCCGGGTCGTGCCCGACCCAACTGCACTGAAGGCGCTTGCGCATCCGGTGCGGCTGCGCATGCTTGGCATGCTTAGGGTCGACGGCCCCGCCACGGCGACGCAACTTGCCGTCCGGCTGGGCCTGAACAGCGGTGCAACGAGTTATCATCTGCGCCAGCTCGCCCAATACGGCTTCATCGAGGAGGCGCCGCATGTCTCGCGGCGTGACCGCTGGTGGCGCGCGAGCCATGAACTGACCACCGTGCTCCCTAGCGAAGCCGCGGGGGAGGCGCTCGATCTCGACATCGCCTTTAATCAGGCGGCACTCTCGCTGCAGGTCGGCCAGATGCAGCAGGCGCTGGAGGAATATGCCGAACTGCCGGCAGAATGGCGCAAGGCGACGGCCGCCGACGATGTCATCATTCCGATGACGGCGGCACAGGCCGAAGCCCTGACGAAACGGCTGACCGACCTCATCCTCGAAGCGATGCGGGCAGCCCCGCCGCTGGGGGAGGCGGCGTCCCAGAATCCTGACATAGTCCCCTTTTCGATCATGCTCCATGCCTTTCCCTATCCGGGCCGCCTTCCGCATCGCGAAGGGGAGGAGCCGTGAGACGGGGCAGGCCTTTCCTGGCGTTTGCCGCCGCCGAGACGCTTTCGCTTTCCGGTACGCGGCTTTCGACCATCGCCATTCCCTGGCTGGTGCTGAGCGCGACCGGCAGTCCTGTCCTGACGGGGCTGACGGCGATGATGGAAATGCTGCCCTATGTGGCCGCCAAGGCGCTCGGCGGGCCATTAATCGACCGCGTCGGTGCCAAGAGTATCGCTATTGCCTGCGACGCCGCCTCCGTGATCGTGGTGGGGCTGGTGCCGCTTCTCGATCTCTTCGGCCTATTGAGCGTGCCGATGCTGCTGCCTGTCGTCTTTGCCATGGGCGTGTTGCGCGGCCCATCCGATGCCGCCAAGCAGGCGATGGTTCCCGATATCGCCGCGCTGACCGACCTACCGCTCGAAAGGGTGACCGGCGTCGCCGGGGCGATTGAGCGGCTGGCCTCGACCGCGGGCGCGGCCGGCGCCGGCGCGTTGATTGGGATGATCGGCCCGGGCCAGGCGCTCCTCGTTAACGCCGCCACCTTTGCCGCCGCCGCCCTGATCGTTGCGGCTGGCATACCCGGCATCAGGCGCACTGCCGAGCCGGCCGCCACATCAGGCGACCGGCCGGGCATGGTGTCTTCCTATCTCGACGATCTCCGGGAAGGCTGGCGCTTCCTGCGCGGCGATGCGGTGCTCGTCAGCATCGTCACCATGGTCGCCGTCACCAATCTCATGGACCAGGCCTATGGAGCGGTGCTGCTGCCCGTCTGGACGCGCGACTCCGGCCACGGCCCGGAGCTGCTCGGCGCCATTCTGGCTGCCTTCACCGGCGCCTCGATCGCGGGGGCAGCGATTGCGGCTGTTATCGGCGAGCGAATGCCGCGCCTGATGGTCTATACGGTGGCCTTCCTGCTGACGGGATTTCCACGCTTTTTCGTGCTTGCGCTGGATGCGCCGCTCGGCTCTGTCTTTGCGACGCTCGCCGTCGCAGGATTTGCCTCGGGGTTCCTCAACCCCATTCTGTCGGCGGTGATCTTCGAGCGCATTCCGAAGCCGCTGTCCGGCCGCGTCACGGCGATGAACGCCGCCCTCTGCTTCGCCCTCATTCCCTTCGGCGGCCTCGTCGGCGGCGCTTTGATCGGCGGCATCAGCCTCGCCGCGGCACTGTTCGTCACCGGACTTGCCTATCTCTGCGCAACGCTTGCGCCGCTGGCGCTAAAGAGTTTCCGCGGCTTCGAAAAGGCGCTCGCCTGAGGGCCGAGCCTCACGCTTTATGCCCCAATTCTTCGACGATCAGATCGATAAAGCCGCGCACGCGCGGTTCGATAAGGCGTTTGTCGGGATAGAGGATCACGATCTTTGCCTCGTCGGTCTCAGGCTCCGGCAGGACCTGCCGGAGGCGGCCGGCTGCGAGATCGGCGGCGATGAGGAAGTCGGGCAGGAGAGCGATGCCCAATCCTGCCAGCGCCGCATCGCGGATGGCCTCGCCGCTGTCGAGCCGCAGGCGGCTTACCCCCGGCGCCTTGATCCAGGTCCCGCCTTTGCCGCGAAAGCGCCAGCGCTGCCGTTGATTGCGGCTGGTAAAATACAGGCAGTCATGGTCGGCGAGATCCTCGATATCGCGCGGCTCGCCGCGCTCGGCGAGGTAGGAGGGCGAGGCGCAGAGTCGCGCCTTGTCAGCGCCGATGACACGCGAGGCCAACCCTTCACCTGACGATGCACCGGCGCCGATCCGGATCTTGAGATCGAAGCCTTCCTCGACGATATCGGCCAGGCGATCGGTGAAGCTCACCTCAGCCTGGAGATCGGGCCAGGCGCGAAGATATTTCTCGAGCAGCGGCAGCACGACGAGCCGGCCGAAGGCGCGGGGAACGGTGAGCCGGAGAATGCCGCGCGGCGTGCCGCTGCGCCCCGCGACACTTGCTTCCGCCTCGTCGACCGAGGCGAGGATCTGCAGCCCGCGCTCATAAAACAGGCGCCCTTCGTCGGTTAGGCTCAGCGTCCGCGTCGTGCGGTTGAGCAGGCGCGCGCCCAGCCGGTCTTCCAGGCGGATGACGGCCTTTCCCGCCGCCGAACGCGACAGTCCCACGGCCTGTCCGCCGGCAACGAAGCTTCCGGCATCGACGACGGCCATGAAGATCAGGATATCGTTCAGGTTGGTGCGCGGCATGAGGCAACTCGAGCGGTTCTACGGCCATAACTCGGTCAGCCATGCAATGGTTCAAGCTTGGGGCGTTGATGCGTTAAGAAGGGGCGCCGAATGGCTGGCGCTCTCTCTGTCCTGTGCCCGCCTGTCGATTACGCCATCAACGCAGCGCCCAACCTCACCGCCAGCCGAGCGCCGGCGCGACGTGGGTCAGGATCCCTTCGATGACATGGGCGTTATACTCGACACCGAGCTGGTTGGGGACGGTGAGCAGCAGCGTGTCGGCCTCGGCGATCGCCTCGTCCTCGGCAAGCTGCTTTACGAGCACGTCGGGTTCGGCGGCATAGCTGCGGCCGAAGATCGCCCGGGTCTTTTCGTCGATGAAGCCGATCTTGTCGCCTTCGTCGCCGCCATAGCCGAAATAGGCGCGGTCGCGGTCGTCGACCAACGCGAAGATGCTGCGGCTCACCGAGACGCGCGGCTGGCGCGTGTGGCCTGCTTCTTTCCAGGCTTCGCGATAGGCACGGATCTGGGCGGCTTGCTGGACGTGGAAGGGCTCGCCCGTCTCGTCGTCCTTCAGCGTCGAGCTCTGCAGGTTCATGCCGAGCTTGGCCGCCCAGACGGCTGTGGCATTCGAGCTTGCGCCCCACCAGATCCGCTCGCGCAGGCCTTCGGAATGCGGCTCGAGGCGGAGAAGGCCGGGCGGGTTCGGAAACATCGGCCGCGGGTTCGGCTTGGCGAACCCTTCGCCGCGCAGCACTTCGAGGAAAACCTCGGCGTGATGCCTGGCCATGTCGGCATCGCTCTGACCTTCCGGCGGCGCATAGCCGAAATGGCGCCAGCCGTCGATCACCTGCTCGGGCGAGCCGCGGCTGATGCCGAGCTGCAGCCGGCCGCCGGCGATGAGGTCGGCAGCACCGGCATCCTCGGCCATATAGAGCGGGTTCTCATAACGCATGTCGATGACGGCGGTGCCGATCTCGATCCGGCTGGTCCTAGCGCCGACGGCCGACAGCAGAGGGAAGGGCGCGGCGAGCTGCCGGGCGAAATGGTGCACGCGAAAATAGGCCCCGTCGGCGCCGAGCTCTTCGGCGGCCACCGCAAGGTCAATCGACTGGAGCAGCGCATCGCCCGCCGAACGCGTCTGCGATTGAGGCGAGGGCGTCCAGTGCCCGAACGAGAGAAAACCGATCTTCTTCATGGCCAGGCCTTTATCCGTTGCGTCTCTGGTGGATCGGTCATGGCACAGTTTCGGGCCGGAAGACAATTGTAAGCGGAGGGGTGCGGCGGATCAACTATCCGGCATTAGGCGTGCGGCTCCGGGTTTTGCTGAATTGTCTGGGGCGAAATCAGGTCGATTTGACGAGGTCGGCGCAAACTTGGACGGCTGGCAATCCCTTCCGGGGCACTTCAGGGTAAGTCTCTCTTGAGTGCCGTGCCGTCCTTCTCCTTTGCCGGCAGGCCAGAGGGGTATTCCCACGGCATGCCCTATCCTCCATTCTGCGACGAGCACGGAACAGAGACGTGTAAGCGACGCCGGAACCACCATCGGCGACCCTTCCAGCCGCCGGCAAGCCGCAGCCACGGCGCCAGGTGGAAGCCGCTCATCAGCAGGTACATCGGTGTCATTCCCGTGAGCGGAAAAGCACCCGGCGTGGTCGTGCAGATCATGTCGGCGCTGCCGGTTGCCGCCGTCAGCAACGCCATGAAGGCGAATGTCGGCGCCGCGGCAAACGACAGCCAATCGGCCGCGAGGACGGCGTGGCCATTGCGGACGACCCTTTCGGCAGCCGGAGCGGCTGGTTTTCCAGCCGATCCGTCTGCGGCGGCGGCCAGCGACAGCCAGTCGGCGGTTGAAAGACCGGCATTCCCGCCCGAGGCGGCCGGATCGCCGCCTCCTTTCTCGCCGTGGAGGGAAAGGGCCATTGCCGTCACTCCTTGCCGTAGCGGTCGTGATGGCGCCACCAGATGCCGGTTTCGTTGCGGCCTTTAGGCGCGCGGTCGAGCCATTGGTACATACCCCAGAGACCGTCCAGCCCACGGGCATAGCTGGAATAGCTGTGGTAGACGGCGCCGTCGATGAGTTCGAAGGCGCTGACGCCGGGCCGGTCGCGGGTATAGGTGGCGACGTCGGTACCGGTCATGGAAGCGATCTGGACGATCGGCGCTTCGCTGCCGCGCAACTGCCATTCCTGGACGGCGCCGCCGGGTGCCGGCTCGGGCGCCGCCGGCTCCTGGCGGTAGTTGTATTCAATCCCGCCCTGGCGCTGCTGTTCGGGGCTGAACCAGACGCTGAAATCGGCGTTGAAATCGCTGCCGGCCGAGGAGGCCCAGGGAAAGCTCCAGTCCATCCGCTGCCTGAAGGCCAGAAGCTTTTCGAGGGGCGCGCGCGAGACCGTCCAGAAGGCGACGTCGTGGTTTTGGAGATGGACGAAGAAGCCGTTGAAGCCGTCGGCGATCGAGGAGCAGGAGGGGCAGCCGGCGCTGTAATCCGGTCCGAACATGAAGTGATAGATCAGCAGTTGCGAGCGGCCGCCGAAGAGATCCTTCAGCGAGGCATCGCCGCTTTCGGTGTCGAAGCGGTATTGCTTGTCAATCCTGACGCGGGGCAGTTGCTGGCGTTTGGCCGCCAGTGCATCGCTTTGCCGCGTCAGTTCCTTTTCTTCCTCGAGCAGATCGAGTCTCGCCGCCAGCCATTGCTCGCGGGTTGCGTTCAGCATTGCCGTCATGGGTCTTCTCCTTTGCCTGTCAATCGTCGTAGCATCCGGCGTGATTGCTGCCGGTTGAGAGAAGATTACGGCCGGGCAGCGGAATGGCGGGAGTGACAAGTGTGACGGGATTTGAATGGACTCGCTGATCACGGCCGCCGCACTGGCGCTGGCGTCGGGTGACGCGCTCGGTGCCCTGAAACGGGTGGCGCTGCGTGACGATGCGCCTGCTTTGGCGCTGCGCGGCATCGCCATGGCACAGCTCGGCGATCTCGTCCGCGCCAAGGCGCTGTCGAAGAGCGCGGCGCGCGCCTTCGGGCCGCGCGAGGCGGTGGCGCGGGCCCGCTGCGTCGTCGCCGAGGCCGAGATCGCGCTGGTCTCGCGCGATCTCACCTGGCCGGTCAAGGCGCTGGAGGCGGCGCGCAAGGTTTTGGAAGCGCATGGCGACCGGGTCAATGCCGCTCATGCCGGCAATGTCGCTGTTCGCCGGCTGGTGCTGATCGGCAGGCTCGACGAGGCCGAGCAGGCGCTTGGCCGCCTCGACCCGACGCCCTTGCCGCCGGCACTGCGGGCCGCCCACGAGCTGGTGGCATCAGGCATCGCGGTCCGGCGCCTGAAGACGGAGGCGGCGCGCGCCGCCATTGACCGTGCACGGCTTGCGGCGCGGCAGGCCGATATACCCGCACTGTCGGCGGAGGTCGAAACCGCAGCCCATTTGCTCGACGCGCCGGCCGCGCGGGTGATTTCACGCGGAGACGAGCGCCCGCTGCTGCTCGGGCAGGTGGAGGCGCTCTTTTCGGGCGGCACGCTCGTCGTCGACGCCTGCCGCCATGTCGTGCGCGATGCCGGTGCTGTCGTGCCGCTGGCGAGCCGGCCGGTGCTGTTTGCGCTTGCGCGCACTCTGGCCGAGGCCTGGCCGGCGGATGTGGCGCGGGGCACGCTGATTGCGCGCGCCTTTCGCGGCAAACATGCCGATGAATCGCATCGCGCCCGGCTGCGGGTCGAGATCGGCCGGCTGCGTGCCGCGCTTGCCGGGTTGGCGGAAGTCTCGGCGACGAAACGCGGTTTTGCCCTTTCACCCGGCCGCGCAGGCGACATCGCCGTGCTCGCGCCGCTGATGGAAGGACCGCACGGCGCAGTACTTGCCTTCCTCGCCGATGGGGAGGCATGGTCGAGCTCGGCGCTTTCGATCGCGCTTGGCGCGAGCCCCCGCACCGTGCAGCGGGCGTTGGATTCGCTCGCTGGCGAAGGCAAGGTGCAGGCGATCGGGCGCGGGCGGGCGCGCCGCTGGATGAGCCCGCCGCTCTCCTTTTTCCCGACGATCTTGTTACTCCCCGGGCCGCTGCCGAGCGACTAGTATGGGGGCAACCCACAAGGAGGAAGAGATGAAGAAATCGGCCGCGACGATCCTGCGTGAATATGGACCCTTTCCGAATGCCGATCGTGTCAACGGCGTCACCTTCGACGGCCGGCATGTCTGGTTTGCCTCGGGCGACCGGCTGAACGCGCTCGATCCCGACAGCGGCGAGGTGGTGCGTTCCATCGAGGTCGCCTCCCATGCCGGCACGGCTTTCGACGGCGAGTTTCTCTATCAGATCGCCGAGGATGTCATTCACAAGATCGACCCGAAGACCGGCCAGATCCTTTCCACCATCCCGGCTCCCGGCAATGGCGGCGATTCCGGCCTCGCCTGGGCCGAAGGCACGCTCTGGGTCGGCCAGCATCGTGGCCGCAGGATCCACCAGATCGATCCCGAGACCGGCAAGATCCTGCGCACGATCGAATCCAATCGCGTGGTGACAGGCGTCACCTGGGTCGACGGTCAGCTCTGGCACGGCACCTGGGAGGGTGACGACAGCGATGTCAGGCGCATCGACCCCGAAACCGGCGAGGTGCTGGAGCGCCTGGAGATGCCCGAAGGCACCGGCGTCTCCGGCCTCGAATCCGACGGCGCGGACCGCTTCTTCTGCGGTGGTGGCGGCAGCGGCAAGCTACGCGCCATCAGCCGGCCGCAGGGGAAATAGCCCAAGAGGCTACCTCTCCCGAGCGACAGTCAGCTCGCCAATCATCCGGTGGCCAATTCGAAGTCGACATAAGGGTCACGATGTCTGAATTTCGATTGGGTGAGCGATTGATTTCCTCACCTGACGATCTAGTTTCGCGGCAGTGTCGGTCGAGGCTTGGATGACGGCCGGGGGTTGCACGCAAAGCGCACGTGACCGGGGGAGAAGACTTTGAAGCATCTGCGCACGACACTCGGGCCCAGGAGCAAATCCGAACTTGGGATGATCCTGCCGCACGAGCACGTCTTCGTCGACCTCAGGACACCGGACCAGCCCGGTTATGCCGAGGCAGAGATCGAAGATGTCGTTCGGCTGATGGCCCCCGAAATCGAGAAGATCAAGAAGCTCGGGGTGACGGCACTTGTGGAATGCTCGACGGGTGGCGTCGGACGCCGCGCGGATATCGATCTTGCCGTGTCGCTCGCGACGGATTTTCCGATCGTCGTTCCCACCGGCAATTACCGCGAGCCCTGGATTCCCGAATGGGTCCGCCATGCTTCCGAGAAGGAGCTGGAGGCGTGGATGCTGCGCGAACTGACGGATGGGATTGACGAGACCGGGTTTCAGGCAGGCTGGATCAAGCTCAGCGCCGGTGATGACGGCATGACGGCGCTCGAGACGAAAATCCTGCGGGCAGCCGCGCGCGCCGCGGCACAGACGGGTGCGGTCATCGGCAGCCATACGATCAGGGGACGGGTCGTCATGGATCAGCTCGACGTCATCGAGGCGGAAGGCTATCGGGCCGACAGGTTCATTTCGATCCACACGCAGGAGGAAAAGGACTTCGGCTATAATGTCGCCGTTGCCGAGCGAGGCGCCTGGATCGAGTATGACCATGTCGGCCGCGCCGGAGACGACGAGGTGGCCGAGCTGGTGATCAAGGCGCTGGAGGCGGGCTGCGGCGGCCGCCTGTTGCTGAGCCATGACCGAGGCTGGTTCGATCCGGCGCTGCCGATGGGCGGCACACCCAAGCCGTACACCCATCTTTCCACGGTCTTGTTGCCCGAGCTGAAACGGCGGGGCGTGGACGACGGGACGCTGATGCGCCTGACCCATGAGAATCCGTTCGAGGCTTTTGCCCGGTGAGGGAGGCCAGCACCTAGCTCTCATCAAAGAACAGTGCCATCCCGATCGCATCGATGAACCGGCCGTCGATCCGTGCTGCGCGCCGGATGATGCCTTCGCGGGTGAAGCCTACTTTTTCATAGAGAGCGATCGCCCGGCTATTGTCTTCGTAGACATCGAGTTCGACCCTGGCAAAACCGGCTTCCTGCGCCGCTTTCAACGTCGCATCGATGAGCTGTCGTCCCAAACCCTTGCCGCGATAGGTGGGAAGGATGCCCATCCCGAGGCGGCCGCGATGGGCGTGCGAAGGGAAGAAATGGCGACCGATATCGCACCAGCCGACGACCTCGTCTGCGATGACGGCGACGAATTGCGGATTGCCTTTTGCAATCATACCCATCACGAACTCACGGGTCTCAGGCAGCGGCGTTGCTTCCAGCATGGACAGGTATTTTTTCTCCCGCGCAACCACGTCAAGGGCGCGATGAAAGCTGTCGATGTGCGTGGCAGCGATCGGTTCAATCCTGGCGCCTGAGGCATTGGGCGATGGTGCGGCGTCCACAAGCTCTCCTTCGAAGATAGCGAGAGACCCGCACTGGAGCGCATAATTCACCCTCCGTCAACTTTTGCGTGTCAATTTTCAGGCAGCGAACGCCGTCACAAGGTTGCGGGTATTGAAGGTCGGGCTCACATCGCACATCACGTTCGTTCTGGTGACGCTCACCTGCGCGGCGGCGGTGTTGCTGTGCGGGTTTGCGTGGCTTGCCGCGGTGAAGGTCGATGATCTCTACCTGCGCCGGCAGGCCGATTTCGTCGGCCAGGGACTGGAAGAGCAGATCAGTGCGCTTCCCAGGGAACAGGAAAGCGTCACCAAATGGGACGACGCCTTCCTTTATGCCAAGCAACGGAATCATGAATGGTTGCTTGACAATGTCGGCCGCTGGACGAGCCGATATTTCGGACACGACAGAACCTACATCTTCGACGACACCAATCGCCTGATGTTTGCCTTCCGCGACGGAACGGACCCCATGCCGCCGCGCCTCGGCAGCGACGACGGTCGGGAGATGACGGAGCTGGCCGGCGAGATGCGGGCAGCTCTCATCGAGAGCAAGAAGCCTGGCGGCGAACCGCTCGGTCAGCTGGCCAGGGTTCGCACGATCATGATCGGCAACAGGCCGGCGATAACAAGCGCCCGTCCCATTCTCCCGAGCTCGACAAGGATGCAGATCGAGGCGGGTCAGGAATTCATCGCCGTTTCTGTCAAGTTCCTCGACGGAAAGGCCGCTGAAAACATTGCCCATTATGCGCGGCTCGAAGGATTGCACTTTTCCCGTTCGAAGGGTGATGACGAGCGGGCGCAGGTGCCCGTATCGTCCCATGAGGGCGGCACGATCGGCTATCTCGTGTGGCACCCGATCCGGCCTGGCTTCATGCTGCTCAAGCAGATCGCGCCGGCCGGGCTTGGCTGCCTCGCTCTGCTGATCGCCGCGGTGTTCTGGCTCGGAAGGGGGCTGCATCGCACGTCGCTGACCCTCTTGGACAGCCGGGCTGAGCTCACCCACCACCGCAACCATCTGGAGGAGATGGTGGCGGATCGCACCGCCGAAATCGAAAGACAGAGGGAGGAACTCGACCGGCTTCTGGCACACGAGCGCCACGTCAATGCGCTGCAGCGCCAGTTCGTCGCCATGGCGTCGCACGAGTTCCGGACGCCGCTCGCCATCATCGACGCCGCCGCCCAGCGGCTCTGCCGCTCGACGACCAACGTCAGCGGAGATTACGTCCTTGAGAAAGCCGGCGTGATCCGCAGCGCGGTCGTGCGCATGGTCGGCCTCATGGAGAGCATCCTTGCCAGCGGCAGGCTGGAAACCGGGCAGATCATCCTGAAGCGCAGCGAGGGCGATCTGAAAGCGCTGCTGACCGAGTGCTGCGAAAAGCAGCGCCCGCTCAGCCGCGCGCATGTGCTCCATCTCGATATCGATGCGATCCCCGACAGTTTGAGCTTTGACCGCAGCGCGATGGAGCAGGTGTTTACCAACCTTGTCTCGAATGCCGTCAAATATTCGCCAAATGCGGGCGATATTCGTATCGGCGCTCGAGTCGACGAGAAGACGGTGGAGATCTCGGTCGCCGATAGCGGCATCGGCATGGATGCCGAGGATCTGCCGAAACTGTTCCAACCTTATTTCCGCGCTCGCAGCGCAACCGGCATTGCCGGAACCGGCATTGGCCTCAACCTCGTCAAACAGGTCGTCGAACTGCACGGCGGCAGGGTCGAGGTGAGAAGCGAGCTCGGAAAGGGCACGACGTTTACGATCCTCCTGCCGATAGAGCGCCTGTCGCAGGGGCAACAATTTGCAGCCTAAGGAAAATCTCATGGTCACTGTCCTGTGCATAGAAGATGAAGTCGAGATCCGGAACCTCCTCGTCGAGGAGCTGAACGAAGCCGGATACAGGACGCTCGAGGCCGCAAACGGCGCCGAGGGGCTGGAAATGATCCTGTCGAAATGGCCCGACATCGTCATCAGCGATATCTCGATGCCCGTCATGGACGGACACCAGCTGCTAGCCGAAATCCAGATCAACCATCCGGAACTCTCCAACATCCCGTTCATCCTGCTGACGGCGCTGACAGATCGGGAAAACACGCTCGCCGGTTTGCGTGCCGGGGCCGCGGATTATCTGACGAAGCCGCTCGATTTCGACCTGCTGCTCGCCAAGCTGGAAGGCTGTGTCACCCGGCTGGAGAACGACAAGGCGGTCAATCGGTCGTTTTGATGGGGTGGTAGTGAGAAGGGCGAGGGGCTGCGCGCAGCAGGAGTCAAGCTTCTCGACAAAAGTGGATGTCGCCGGTCGTGGTATTCCTTGAAGTTGAGTTGTTTGGGAAGGGCAATGAGTGAGATTTAGGTTATTCTACGAAGGAGATTTGCTTTCCTCGGCCAATAAATCTAAACGCCCGGCCCATAAACACGATATTCGTCGTGCATTCCACAAGCAGCTTCAAGAGCTTTGGAGAGTGGATGGAAATCTACGCGATTGGGTAGACCGTCTTGACAATAACGATGTTCCTAAGTTTCAAGGGATTGCCGATCGCTACGGTAAATGGGGCCATCGTTGGGTTCCCCTCGTGGACGATGTGCACTCTACCCACTGTTCTTTAGACGTGTTGATGTTGCGGCCTGGTAGAGTCGGTGGGCTCATTGTCGAAACGGACATAGACAACAGACTCAAGACATTGTTTGATGCTCTTCAAATTCCAACTAGCCAATCGCAGTTGGAACCACCAACCTCCGACGAAGATCCTTTTTTTTGTTCTGCTTGAAAATGACAGTTTGATCTCATCAGTGAGTGTCACGACAGATCGACTTCTGGCGACAGAGCGATATATTCGGAACGACATTCCGGATAAGCTGACACTTTCCCGAGATCAATCAGCCAACCGCGATCATGTGGTTCTTATCCTCTCGGTGGCGATCCATGCTGCAAAAACGACGATGGATAACCTTCACCTAATTGGGTGAATACAAGGCTGGTGAGTGGCTCTAGCGCGAACCTCTCCTCCCTCATTCCTGTGCTTGTCACAGGAAACCAGTGCGCCCAAGTCCTTGGGCGCGGGAGACCTCTTCTAGGTAAGGGTCAATCACCGCGCGGACGCGCGGTGGCTGGATTCCTGTGACGAGCACAGGAATGAGGGAGGCTAGAGCCGGAGCTGGATATCTCTCACCCTCTCTACCTCGCCAACACATCCCTCAGCACCTCAAACACCCTCGGATCCAGGGTCTGCGACACATTGAATCGCATGAAACTCGTCGCCGATTGCGACAGGCTGAAGGCATTGCCCGGCGCCAGCACGATCCGCTTTTCCAGCGCCGCCCGCGCCACATCAGCGGCGTCGATGCCATCGGGCAATCTGCACCACAGGAACATGCCGGCCTGGGGCTCCAGCCAGGGCGTTATTCCCAGGTTCTTCAGCCGGGCCGAGACCTCGGTCATGGCGCGGGATAGCCGCTGCCTGAGCGTATCCATGTGCTTGCGGTAGCCGCCGTCGCTTAAGGCATTCAGCACCACTTCCGCCGCCATCCGGCCGCCGCCGAAGGAGGTGGCGATCTTGAGGTCGGTGAGGCCTTCGACCCATTCCGGTTTCGCGGCAACGAAGCCGCAGCGGGCCGAGGCCGAAAGCGTCTTGGAGAAGCTGCCGATATGGATGACGCGCTCCAGCCCGTCGAAAGCGGCGAGGCGGGGCGCCGGCGTAATTTCGAAATCGGCGAAGATATCGTCCTCGATGATCGTCAAGTCGAACTGGTCGGCGAGTTTCAGAACGCGGTGGGCCGTGACCGGGGAGAGCGTTGCGCCGGTCGGATTGTGGATGGCCGAATTGGTGATGTAGAGCCGCGGCCGGTGTTCGGCGAGCGTCTGCGCGAAGAGTTCGAGATCGGGGCCTGAAGGCGTATAGGCAACGCCGACGATCTTCGCCCGGTGGGCGCGCAGCAGCGCATGGAAATTGAAGTAGCAGGGATCGTCGACCAGCACGGTATCGCCGGGTTCGAGCAGGAAACGGCAGAGCAGGTCGATCGCCTGGGTGCCGGACTCGGCGAGCAGGATCTGATCCGGAGAGGCCTCGATGCCGCGCTCGCTCATGCGGCGGGAAATCAGCTGGCGCAGCGGCGGCAGGCCGAGCGGCGAGCCGTAGTCTGCAAGCGCCGAGGCGTCGGCGCGGGCAAGCGTCCGGAGCGCCCGGCGCATGCCTTCGCCGGGCAGCCAGGCGGGCGGCAACCAGCCGCAGCCGGGCTTGAGATCTGATACATCGGCCTCCAGCGATTGGCGCGAGATCCAGAACGGATCGACCGCGCGGTCGAGCTTCGGCCCGGCTTCGGCGAGCGCAAAGGGTGCTGCCTGATTGGCGACGTAAAAGCCCGAGCCCGGTCGTGACAGGATCGCGCCCTCGGCGACCAGGCGCTCATAGGCGTCAACGACCGTCGAGGTCGAGAGTTTCATGCTAGCCGCGAGGCCTCGCACGGAGGGCAGCCTTGCGCCCGGTGTCAGGCTGCGCCCGGCGATGCGCTGCCGGATCGTTCCCATGACAATCTCGACGCGCGTACGTCCCGCCAGCTCTTCGTTCATCTGTACTGTTCTCCGCACCATAACAGTTTTGCGAAATCGTACCAGACCGTTTCTGTCATGGCTATCCGGATCGGCGGATAAGGGTGAAGAGCGCGTTCTTCCGACTTCGATTCAGGGAACACGCCTTAGGTCATTGTTTTTATGCAGGCCGTTCTCAAGGCCACACGGTTTCGGCGGTATGCATCTGGGAAGGAATGAAGGATGGAGCGCATGACGACAGGGTGGATCAATGGTTTGATCGGGGTGGTGATCTTCAGCGGTTCGCTGCCGGCGACCCGCGTGGCGGTGGCGCAGTTCGACCCAGTCTTCCTCACAGTGGCGCGGGCGGCGATTGCCGGGCTGCTGGCGCTCTGCCTGCTGATCATCTTCCGTGAGAAGCGGCCAGCCGGGCGCGATATCCTCTCGCTCGCCGTGGTCGCGCTCGGCGTGGTCGTGGGCTTCCCGCTGCTGACGGCGCTGGCGCTGCAGCACGTCACATCAGCCCATTCTATCGTCTTCGTCGGCCTGCTGCCGCTTGCCACCGCGAGTTTCGCGGTCATCCGCGGCGGTGAACGGCCGAAGCCTGCCTTCTGGCTTTTCTCCGTTCTCGGCAGCGCGCTGGTGGCTGGTTTTGCTCTGACGCAAGGCCTGACAGCCTCGCCGGTCGGCGACCTCCTGATGCTGGCGGCGATCCTCGCCTGCGGCCTCGGTTATGCCGAGGGCGGGCGGCTGTCGCGCACGCTCGGCGGCTGGCAGGTGATTTCCTGGGCGCTGGTCTTGTCGCTGCCGATCATGATCGCGGTCGCGTTTGTCTACCGGCCGGAAAGTTTCGCCGGGATCGAAACGCCGGCGCTGATCGGCCTTGCCTATGTGTCGCTGTTCTCGATGCTGATCGGCTTCATCTTCTGGTATCGCGGCCTCTCGCAGGGCGGCATCGCTGCCGTCGGCCAGCTGCAGCTGCTGCAGCCCTTCTTCGGCCTGGCGCTCGCCGCCACCCTGCTGCACGAACCGGTGACGTGGACGATGCTCGGCGTGACTGTCGCGGTGATTTTCTGCGTAATGGGTGCACGGAAGTTTGCCAAGTAGCGGCGGTCTCCGGTCACAAAGCCGCCGCTCAATCGTCAGCAAATGGCCTCGTTACCGCCGCACTGAGCCCTCTTGAAGCCTTATCGTCGCGGGCTCGCCAGCCTTTTTGAGCGGCTGAGCGATCGACCGAGGCGGTCTTGCTGCCGTCCAAATCACCGGAAAAGGAATGAAAATGATCACTCGTTACACATCCCTCGCAACGATGACCGCCGCGGTGTTCAGCCTGCTTGCCTTCAGCCTGGCATCGGCTCAGCAGCAGCCGGCACAGGCGCAGCCGCCGGCACAGGGCGAGGCGCCGATGCAGGGACAGGGCGGCGGTGCGGCCGCGCCCGTCAGCGACCAGAAGCTCGAAGCCTTTGCCGTCGCCTATGTGCAGGTCGACAAGGTCCGGCAGGAATATTCGGCCAAGATCGATGCGACGAAGGACCAGGCCGCGAAGCAGAAGCTGCAGGAGGAAGCCAAGCAGCAGATGGTCAGCACCGTCCAAGCCTCGAACGACATCTCCGTCGAGGAATATTCATCGATCCTGACGGCCGCGCAGAGCGACCCGGCGCTCGCCAAGAAGGTTCTGGAAAAGATCGGCACCCCGCCGCCGGCGCAGCCGCGGCAGCAGCAATAGGCGGCCGCCTAAGGTGCAGTGCCCCGCCGTTTGGCCGGGCGCTGCTTCGGCCCGGTCTTTGTCCGCAGCGCCGGTCGAAACCCCCCGGGATGCAGTTTTCGAATCCTCAGGCGCGAAATGACCGAAATCGAAGGGGCGGACTGAGTTCCAAGCGCCCGCCCAATCTTACGTGATCTCACTTGGCCGGCATGACGAGCGCCTCGCCCTTGCGCACGATATAGGTCGCCAATTCCGAAGCCTTGCCGCTGCCGACGTTCTTCGCCGAGTGTACCACGCCCGAGGGAATGAACAGCGACTGGCCGGCCTTCAGCGTCACCGGCTCCCTGCCTTCGAGCTTATATTCCAGGGTGCCCTCGAGAACGAAGGCGACCTCCTCGCCGGGGTGCGAGTGGTTCGGCGCAAGAACACCCGGGGCGATATCAACGCGCACCTGGACGACCTCGTGGCGGGGTATGTCGATATCGTTCTCGATGAGGTCGGTGCGCTGTATCGGCTGGTCCGCATGTGCCGCTGCCGCGCCGCCGACGGCAAGGGCGAGCGCTATGGCCTGGATCATTTTCATCGTGTCATCCTTCCTGAAGTGATCGTTTCGGCTCGTTGGCCGCGTCGCCATTTCAGTCGATGAATGAACCAGGCATGTGTCTGGAAACCCGCATTTTTGTAAGCGAGTGTATCGAGGGACCTGACTGGGATCCCTCATGAGCGGGGACTTTGCTTATGCGAACCGGACAGCGTTTCTCGCGCGCGCCTTCGCCGCTTCTTCCTCGCGGTCGCGAGGCGGCTGAGAGGTCTCCAGTGAATCGAGCAGTTCGCGGGCGCAAGCCGCGATCGAACTCACAGCGCGCTCGAACGCGGCCTCATTGCGCTTCGACGGCTTGGTCGTTCCGCTGAGCTTGCGCACGAATTGCAGCGCGGCATCGTGTATCTCTTCGTCCGTCGCCGGCGGATCAAAATTGAACAGAGGTTTTATGTTTCGGCACATGGTTTGCTCACGGTCGTTGCTGTTTGCCACTTGGGGTAGGGTGGCCTCGGATAAAAGGTAGTCGCGTGGGCGTGAAATGCAACGGACCACAGGGGACCGGCGCGCCAGCGTGTTTGGACTCTGTCGTGCCGTGTGGTACCCCCTCTGCCCTGCCGGGCATCTCCCCCACAAGGGTGGAGATCGACCGGGCGAGATGGCTTCCCCAAACAACTGCGGCATAGCTGATGCTCTTCTATGTCCCCATTGGGTGATGTGGAAGGACGGGTGGACGGCCGGGCTTGAAGCCTTTGCTGCATCCGGCGGCACCGTCGTCATCGGCGTGCGCACCGGCACCCGCACTGGGGATAACCACGTCATCCGCGAGACCGCGCCGGGTACTGCGCTTTCCAAGCTGACGGGCGTGCGCGTCGAAGATTTCGGCCGTCTCGCCGCCCCCCCGGCGCCAACGGCCTGTGATGGAGCGTTCCGGCGGCCTGGTCATCCCGCCGAACAAACCGGCCGAAAGCAACCGCCGCCAGCGCCGCTTCAAGATCGGCAACCGCGAAATGACCGCCGGCCATTTCTACGAAAACCTCGTGATCGACCCCGACGTCGAGGTGATCGCCGCCTGGTCCAACCGCTACGCCGAAGGCTAGCCGATGGCGACCTCCCGCAAGGTGGGCCAAGGCCAGGTGGTCTATCTCGGGTCGTATCTGACGCCCGAGCTGACGGAAGCGCTGAGGGAGCGGCTGTTTGCGCCCGCGGGCGTGGAGCCGTTGGTGGGCGGGCTACCCGAGGGGGTGGAGGTGACGATGCGGATTAATGACGACCGGCGGCTGCTGTTTGTGCAGAACTATATGGATCAGGCGGTGACGGTGGGTGGGGTGCCGGCCGGGCGGGATCTGCTGGATGGGGAGAAGATGGTGGCCGGGAGGCTGGAGCTTGAGGGGTATGGGTGTGCGATTGTGGAGTTGGAGGGGTGGCGCGCCGAGAAAGGCAATTAGGAAAAATGGACAGCGTCAGTTCGAAAGCCGTTGCCTTGAAAGCCAAGGCAACTGTGCATCGATCGCCATCAATCCGCGAATTCACAGGCCGATGATAAAGGCACGTTGGATTGCGACCCATTCGTCAGGATATGGCTCGTGATCTTGCGGATGCTCCGTCTGATATTCACCCCAGCCCTGAAGCTTCCAATATTTCGTCATCACATCGGAGTGGCTATGCCCAGTTATCTCGCCGGCTTTCACTGCTCCCTCGTTAAGGAGGGACCTGAAGCTGTTCCCCATGGGGCCGGCAAGACAAAGGCCGGGCAGCATCTGACCATCAGGCCCGGGGTCGAGCCAGATTTCGTGGATCAGTTCGTTTTTCATTGGGATGTCTTAGTTCAAGAGTCGCCTTGCCGGAAGAGGCGCAAAGGGCCGGTTACTGTGTCGCGAGGGTACGCGGCTTCAGCGTCCCAAATAGATGGCCTCGATCGTCATCTGGGAATGATCTCCATTCACCTTAACCGTCGGCCACAGATGCCTTCGTCCAGCTGCCCGCCTCGCCATCGTGCGGTTTCGAGCGCCCGAACTAGCAAAACCCAGAGTGGCAGGCCGGCAGGGAGCGCCCACCATCACTTAGAAGCCTTAGAGAGCGGGCTTTTTGGGATGATAGAGGAGACACAATATCCCCCTAGTTGCCCCAGCCAACTTCGAACCGATCAAATCGAACCTCGCTCAACGGCTGGTCGTAGGCGTTTAGCCTTACCGAACGAAGAACGAGATGAAGCTCGGGGGAATAGTATTGTTCGAAAATAATCGGAGGCAATCCCGTCAGTTCCAGCCGGCTGTTGATGGCCCAAACTTTGTAGGAACAGGATGCAATGGTTTCATCTCCCCAGCCGTCGAACGTGAGGGACGTCGTGCCGGAAACGGATTTCCTGCCGTTGATGAAAAGCGTCGTGCCGGATTGCCAGTTCTTCCTCTGTGGCAGATCGTCCAACGCAATCGCATTCGCGTATTTCAGCTCATGCGTCCCGTTGGCAGTCACTCTCTTTTCGACGAGCAAGGGGTGCAGATAGACAACCGATGCCGGCTGCAGCGAACGGTCACGCTCCATCAGCCGTTGTTCGGTGAGGACCGGGCCGTCCGGCTTGTAGAAGACGGAATAGAAGGGCGCTTCTCTGGTCAGCAGCACGCCCTGTTTGGTCTCATTGGCGGTTAGGCAATTGCCAAAGGCCGGCACCGCCAAACTTATTCCGACCAGTAGCGACAAACTTCTTAGCAAGATCGACTTCCCAGATCCCTCTCATCCAAATTCGCTACAACAGTGCTTGGGTGAAATTAGGGAGATCGGAGTCAAAGGCCTGGTGCTCGCCCACAGCTTGACCGAACTTGGTCTGGTCGACGAGTATCGCATCTACCTGCATCCGGACGTGGTGGGGCAGGGCGAGCCCTAATGTTGCGCACCGCCGACCGGCGGTACGGTGAATTTCACAAGCTTTCCGCCCAGCACTTCGTGCACGGGTGTGGCGAGTTCGATAAGTACCTTGTGTTCGCCTGGCGGCAAGCCGGTCAGGACGATGGCGCCGGTGCCGCCCGCATCCGCCCACCGCCATGGCAGGTCATCGATGCTGACATGAAGGTGCCCGGCGCGAGGCGAGACATCGGTTGCGCTGGCGCCGAAAATGGGCAGGATGCGGAAGTTCTCGGTTCGATAGGCAATGATGGCCACGCCTCTGTTGGCCAGCGGTTCTGCAAGGGGCTGATCCACGAAGAGCGCGGGCGCGGGTTCGTTCTTGATCGGAAGAAACTGCGTGGCCACCTCATGCGGCGTCTGCGCGTGGAGGGATGTGCCGGCGAACAGGAGAGCTGCCGTTGCGAGGGCTCTTGCGACCATGGTCATGACATAATCCTTTGTAGTCGCGCCTGTCGTGCCGGCATTGCCGGGACACCGGCGCGACGTTGAGTTGAGCCGATCAGGCGGCGTTTAGTTCGACGGCGATGTTGCCGCGCGTGGCTTTGGAGTAGGGGCAGAGCTGGTGAGCGCGCTCGACCAGGGACTTGGCGAGATCAGGCTCGATGCCCGGCAGCTTCGCGTTCAGCCGCGCCTGCAGGACATAGCCACCGTCATCGTTCGAGACGAGGTCGATCTCGGCGTTGACGGCTGCATCGGCGGGCACGCGAAGCTGGCGTTCGGCAGCGGCTCGTCCGATTGCACCGAGGAAACAGGCGGACCAGGCGGCGGCGAAGAGCTGTTCGGGATTGGTGCCCGGAGCCGAAGAGCCGGGCGGGGAGAGTTTCACATCGAGGCGACCGTCGGACGTGCGGGACGCGCCGTCGCGTCCGCCGGTGGTGTTGGTGGTGCCAGTATAGATGACTTTCGACATTGGATGCTCCTTGTTCAATTTCAGCTGGTGAGACAGCACACTGCTGGTTTGTTGGGCGCCGCCACGGCCCAGCAGGGTTCCGGGCGGCAATGACGGGAATATGAGATCGGGGAAATCCGTCCGGTAGCGAGCAGGAGTGAGAGCAAGCCTCTCGTTTTCGCTCAGTCTTCCATCAGGTTGCGAGAAGCCGGATCGCTGTGGAGGGTGTCGAAAAGCAGCGCGTTGCGGGGCATATCGCTCCGAACTGCCGAGGTTTCCACGCCGTTCGAAACTTGCCGAACTCAAGAGGCTGCCTCTCAAGTTTCGCCGCTACCGCCGGTGCCGGCGTTGCGCGATTTTCGAAGCGCTAACCGGGATTGAGACCTGCCGAGGCGGTCTTGATCTCTCATCCAGTCGGGAGACGGACATGAACACGCATTTCAAGCGCAAGATCGCCTTTGCCCTGTCGATGGGCATCGTAACCACAGGGCTCATCTCTTTCGCGCTGCTTGCGCTCAATCTGGGTTTTTCCGAGGGATTCATGCTGACGTGGCTGCGCTCTTGAGGCATCGCCTATCTCATCGTCATTCCCGCCATCCTGCTGATTGGCCCAAAGCTTCAGGCGCAGGTCGACCGCATCGTCCGCTGAGGAACCGAATCTCAGCGGCCGACATGCAACGACTACGCTTGGCGATTATCGGCATCTCCAGGATTCGGCGCGGACGGTCGAGGAAGGACGCGTTTCATTCCGGGGATGGCGCATCGCCATAATTGCCGCAGGCCGCGCGAAGCCGCGGCAGAATCCAGTCGATGAAGGCGCGCACCTTGAGGGTAAGCAGGCCTTGACGGGAATAGACGATGTGGATGGGCTTGGGCCCGCCGTTATAGTCCTTCAAGATCTGCACGAGCATGCCCGAAGACAGCTCCTCGGGAACTTGATAGTCGAAGAGGCGGGCGATCCCGGCTCCATTGCACGCGGCGGCGACACAGTTGGCCGCGGTGTTCACTTCGATCCGGCTCCGGGGCATCGCCTCGACCGGTTTGCCGTCGATCTGGAAATTCCAGAAGAAGGACCGGTCGTTGAACATGATGCCGTCGTGATCGGTGAGCTCGGTCGGATGCTGGGGAGTGCCATGCCGCTCCAGATAGGCCGGGCTTGCGCAGGTCAAGAGGCGGAACTCGCCGGCCTTGACTGCGTAGAGCGAGCTGTCGGCCAACTCGCCAAGTCGGATGGCGACGTCGATCTGTTCATTGACCAGATGAACAGAGCGGTCGAGGGACAGGAGGTTCAAGGTCACCTCGGGATGCTTGTTCATGAATTCGAGCGCGATCGGCAGGATATAGCGGTGGCCAAACTCGATCGGCATCGTAATGGTCAGCAGTCCCCGCGGCGTCTGATATTCGCCTGACGCCCTTCGTTCCACCTCCTCGAGATCGGCAATGATCCTGCGCGCCGCTTCGACATAGTCGCGACCGGCATCGGTGAGCTGCAGGTTGCGGCTTGTCCGGATGATGAGGTTTGCGCCGAGATATCGCTCCAGATCGGCAACCTTGCGGCTGACGCTCGGCAGCGGCGCGTTCAGCTTCCGGCTGCCCGCCGACAAGCTGCCGGCGTCAACCACCGCAAGCAGAACCCGCATTGCATCAAGCCGATCCATGACACCCCGACGACTGAAACCCTCGATATTGAGGATATGAGAAATCGGTGCTGATGAACAGCAATGGCCGCGGGCGCCACCTCGCCCCGGGGTAGCCCGAGAGGGTGGTTCTCATTTTCACCGACTGCCGGCCAAGGCTCTCGGCCAGTACTTTTCCGCACAAGGATTTCGTTTCGCTGCCAACGACGCGGTCGGTGTCACTGAGATCAAAGCACGGTGACGCAACTTCAAAAGGGGTAATCGTCATGGACAGACTCTTCTATGTTGGCGTGTCAGCCGCTCTCTTTGCGGCCTTTGCTTTTTCACTCAACTTTATCGTGCCCTTCATCATCGGCGACTATTCCACCTTTGATTTTGCCCTTATTCGTCATGTTGTTTCGGCGCTCGTCGGGTTTTACATCCTGTTTTCCGAGAAGGGCGTCCTGCGCCACTTGACACTTGGCAACTGCCTGAATGCCATCTGGCTCGCTTTCGTCGGATATGTCGGCTACTTCCTGACCGTAACGGGAGCGGCCGTCTTTGCCGGCCCGGTCATCGCTCCCGCCTTCCTCGGCCTGGTGCCGATCGTATTGATGGTCGTTGGTAACAAGCGTCAGGGATCATTGCCATGGCGATCCCTCATGATACCGCTGGCACTGGTGCTGGCCGGCCTCGTTCTCGTCAACGGCACGGCATTCACGGCCGAAAAATTGGATTCTGTGCGCTCGTTGTGGATCGGTGTGCCGCTGGCACTTGCTGCCGTGGGACTTTGGGTCTGGTTCGCGCTTGCCAATCAGGCTGCGCTGGCGGCCCGGCCAGAAATGCCCTCCGGTGTGTGGGCTGCGCTGATACTGGTCGGAGGTGGCGTCCTGATGCTGGCCTTCTACCCCGTCGGTGCCGCGCTGGACCTCTTCCGGCTTCCAACGCTGGGATTCGGCTGGAGTGCCGCCGGCAGCTTGTATGTTTGGGGCGCTTCTTTCGCGCTGCTGGCAACCGTAGGCGGCGTCTGGGCCTGGAACATTGCGTCGCGGAGCCTGCCGGTTGCCTTGGCCGCGCAATTGATCGTCTCGGAAACGGCCTTCGGTGTAATCGGTGGACTTGTGGTGCATGCTCGTTGGCCGACCCCGATCGAGGGTGCCGGGATTGTTGTCCTGATCGCCGGCGTCGTTCTGTCCGTGCGGATTTTCTATGCACTCCGATTTGCGCCGGGAAAGATATTGTTTGCGCAGGAGCGCGCTGCCGAACGCGAGACAGGCTATCGTCATGGCTACGCCTCGCTCTCGGCCGCAGGGGCAGGGCTAACCGCTCTGAAAGCCGCAGGCGACGCGCGACCCTGGTTGAAGAGCGGTTTAGATGGCGAGGCGTAATCCTGAGCTCCTTTGCAGCTCAGGATCACATGCATCTGCCACTGTCTTCGGCGCCTAGATCGCCAAACCGCCGGCAATGTTGATCTGTTCGCCATTGATATATCCCGCATGCGGGCCGGCGAGGAAGCAGATCGTTTGCGAGACTTCTTCCAAAGTTGCGATGCGGCGGATCGGGTGCATGTCGAGGATGGCGTCGCGGTTGGGGAGTTCGCCGGCGACTTCTGCCGCCATATCGGTCGGCATGATGCCGGGTTGGACGACGTTGACGGTGATGTTGCGCGGGCCGAGCTCGCGGGCGATGCCCTTGGCATAACCGACGAGCGCCCACTTGGTGCCGGCATAATCGGCAACGCCGGGGAAGGGCACGTAGGAGCCGAGCAGCGAGCCGACGAAGATGATGCGGCCGCCATCTGTCAGTCTCGGCGCTGCCGCCCGTGTATTGGCGATCGTGCCCAGCACATTGACCTGCCACTGGCGGTTATATTTCTCCCCGTCGAGCGTGGGATCGTCGATATTCTGGCCCTGGATGGCGATGGCGGCATTGTTGACGAGGATATCGAGCTTGCCGAACTCTGCGATGACCCGGTCGATCAGCGGCTTGGCGGAGGCAAGGTCTGCCTGGTCGCTCTTGACCGCGATGGCGCGAACGCCCTTCGCCCTCAGCTTCTCCACCACCGTTGCAGCCTTGTCGGCCGAGGCGGCGTAGCTGATGGCGACATCAGCGCCCTGATCGGCGAAGGCCTCCGCGGTTGCGGCGCCGAGGCCACGCGATCCGCCGGTCACCAGCACGACCTTGCCCTTGAGTATATCAGACATGAGAATCCGTCCTTCATAGTGGCGGCGCCCGAACTCGTCAGGTCGCTGCTTGATTTCATAACGTATGTTACGATAACGATCGGTATGAAATTTGACATCTGGCGTCAAGCGATTTAATAACGGCCATTATGGAATTATCCGAGCCGAGCTGATGGGGCGCCATCGCGAATTTGACGTGGGAAAAGCGCTCGATGCCGTCCTCTGCGTTTTCTGGCGCAAGGGTTACGAAGGCGCGTCCTATGCCGACCTTACCGAGGCGGCGGGAGTCGAGAGACCGGCGCTCTATTCCGCCTTCGGCAACAAGGAAGCGATGTTCCGCCAGGCGCTGGCGCGCTATTACGAGCGCCATCTGGATTATGTCCCGGCGGCGCTGGAGCTACCGACAGCGCGGGAGGTCGCCGCCCATATCCTCCGCAGCGCCGTCGATCTCAATACGCGTTTTGCTGACCACCGGGGCTGTCTCGTCATCAATGGCGTGCTGGCCGGATCGGATGAGGCCGAACCCATACGGCAGGCACTGATCGAAGCGCGCGCTGCGAGCGAGGCGCAGCTTCGCGAGCGCTTCGAACGGGCGAAAGCCGAGGGCGACCTGCCGGAGACGGCCAAGCCCGACGTGCTTGCGGCCTACCTGATGGCCGTGCTGCACGGCATGGCGGTGCAGGCCAAAGCCGGCTTTAGCCGCGACAGGCTTGAGGCCGTCGCCGAGCTGGCGCTGTCGACGTGGCCGGCGGGGCGGTGAGCTGAGGTGTGCGCCCGAGAGGGCGGAGCCTCGAAGCACGAGCCGCAACGTTGCTCCCGGGCCTTCTCTCGACAGTTGAGCGGAAGGGAAAAGGCGCACCAATCTGAAAGGCTGAGGCGGCCAAAGGCCGATAGAAGGCCCGGACTGCCGGAGAATGGGCAAAAAAATAGAGCATTTCCGGTACTCAAACAGAACGGAAATGCTCTCCTAGTTTGGTGCGCTGTAATACCAGTGTCGGCTTCGCACCTCACGCACTTCGCTGGTGGCTATTCGTCTGACGTCGCCGACGCGGCGTTTTCCAGCGAGGTGCGGATCTGATCAATCTTTCCGTCGGCATCGCCGACCCCGAGAATGGACTTGGCTTCATCCAGGACCGCCGGGCTGACCTGACCGGATTTCGTTGCCGAAGCCAGGGCGTCTTCCAGCGCCTGATCGCCCAGCAGCGGATCATCGGCCGCAGGCTCGATACCGTTGTCGATCTCATACTGGGCATAGGCCACGGCGTAGGCCGAGATGGCGGCCATGCGCGGGTCCGATGTGTTCATCAGTGCCCTGTAATTCCGCTTCAAGGAGTTCAGGCCCCCAAGCTGCGCCGACAGGTTCTTCTGTTTCGTGCCGGTTGCCGCCGTGTCTGTTTTGGTGGACTTGGACTTGCCTGCTGCCTCGGACGATTTGCCTCTCAGGCCTGACGATTTGGAGCTGCCATGGCTCGAGCCGCTGTTGTGGCCGCCGTTTCCGTTGCCGCCGCCGTTCCCGCCGCCATTACCGCCGCCGTTGCCGCCACCATTGCCGCCGCCGTTTCCGCCGTCCTTCGCAAGTGCGGTCATGTCGAGCCCGGAAATCGTCGCCGGGCTTGCTGCAAGCGCCAGCGAAAGCACGGCCATGGACGCTAAGGTTGCTATCCGCATCGTATTCCTCCGAATCAGACCATCAGTTGCCGTGCAACTGCACGACCTGACCTGACTTGAAAGATAGATTGCCATCGCGCGTTGCACATCGGACTGAGGTCCTGTGCATGGCACCGGCTATGGTCCTACTACAAGGACCCGATCGGGCTATCGTGAGGATGAGGCGGCGCGACCTGCCCCGAATGCGATCACGCCAGGCGCAGATCGAGAAGCGGGTGCAGCTTCTTCAAATTCGGAAGGGACTTCGCCTGCCACGGATGTTGATTGGTGCCTTTGACGACGAGCAGGAGGTCACCCATTTTTCTCGCTTCGATAGTCAGCTTCGCCAGGAGATTGATGCCCGAGGAATTGAGGAATTCGAGGCCCGTCAGGTTGAACGTCACCTGTTTGTGCCCCTCGTGGAGCAGGCCTGATATCAATGAATAAATCGGCGCATAGGCGTCCGGTCCTGCCAGGCGGAATACGCCATCGAAAAACACTTCGTTTTTTTCCGCCCATACGCGGAAGTTTTCGTCGCTGATTTCCATTCTTTACTCACCGATTGGAGGAGGGTGGCATCGCCACAGCTGCAGTCGTCGTCAGTATGATATGCTGGTCTTCGTTCTCTTCGAATGTCCATGCCATTCTTGCATCGTAATCGCTCAGAAGGGTGAGCAAACCCAAGCCGGAACCGCTGGTTGAGGATATGGCATTGGTTTCGATTTGCTCAAGAAGAAGGATCCCGGGTTCGTTCGATTGGAGGCGATGCAGGAGCTGCTGAAGGCGAAAGGATGTCGCGCTGTCGATGGCGTTCTTCACCCGGAGCAAAAAGCTTCCATCGATGATGCCGGCTTCTATCAGGATCTCGCCAGGCTGTCGGAATTTGACGGCATTTTCGATCAGCTCGTTGCTGAGATATCCGATGTCGTGATGCGCCTGCAGGTAATCTTTCCGCGACCGGGAATAGGGCAGCGCCATGATCTCGGCTATGAAGTCCGACGTCATTCCCGAATGCTTCCATCCAAGCTGCAGCGGCCCGTCGCTCAATGTGAGCCGAGCGCCGGAATCCAGGCTGATGTCGGCCAGAGATTCGATACCGAATATTTGGGGCGCCATGTCTCACCTATGCCGCACTGCGAGAAGTGTTATGTCGTCGTAGATTTTCTGCGATCCGATAAAGCGCATCAGCGTCGCGACAATTCCGGAAACGACCTTATCGGCGCTCTGACCCTTCAAGCGCAGCGCCTCGCTGCAGAGACGTTCGATGCCGAACAATTCTCCCGCGTCGTTTTCGGCTTCTGTTACGCCGTCGGTGTGCAGCAGGATGAGGTCGCCTTTCTCGAACGCTATTTCACGTGTTTTGATGAATGCGGAAATGTCGGCTTCCAGACCGATCGGTATGCCGAGATCCATGGTGTCGATGCGTTGGATTTCACCATTTGACCGTATGATCACAACCTCCTCGTGCTGTCCCGACAGGATCAATTCCTTGCCGTCATAGTCGAGAAAGGCCAGGGTCAGATGCTTGTCTATTTTCGTTCTGACTATGTTTTTGAACAGGGCGCTGTTGAGATTGGCCAGGAATTTGACGGCGTCGGTATTTCCGGCCTCCTGGAGGGCACGGGCGACAGACTGGACCATCAACATCAACACGCCGCTTTCCAGCCCGTGGCCGGTGACGTCGCCGATGCCGATCTTCAACCGCCTTCCATTCTTCAACACATCGTAATAATCGCCGCCGACTTCTTCCGCAGGTCTCATATAGGCTGCGATCTCGATGTCCTGAAACTCCTCCAGCTCCTGTTGCAGCGGAAGAACCATGAGCTGGATCCTCTCGGCGACGGCGAGCTCCGTTCCAAGGCGGCGATTTTCTCGTTCGAGCTGCGCGTTCAGCGCTGAAATCTCTTCCTTCTGATCTTCGATCTGGGCCGTTCGTTCTTCGACGAGCTGCTCGAGATTTTCGGTGTGATAGCTGATCTGTTCGGCCATCCGATTGAAGGCTTCACCAGCGGCGCCGACCTCATCCTTGCTTGTTATCGCCACCCTGACGGAATAGTCCTGCGCCTGAATCCGCTTGGCGGCACCCGCAAGTGCGCTGATCCCGCTCGTTATGCGTTTCGAAGCCGCAAACACGGCGATTGCCACGATAAGCAGCGACATCAGGATCGCGATGATCTGGTAGATAACGATCCGGTTGGTGGCTTCGGAAATTTTCGCCTGGGCGGCATAGAGGGAGGCATCGATTTCCCTTTCCGGCACGACCAATCCCAGAAGCATCGCCTCCTGCCGAACCGGGCCGCTGGACCAGAGATTGGTGGCGGGCAGCTTCTTTACCGTGAGGATATAGGGAACCTCGTCGCCGTCGCGCTGCAACAGCAGATGCTGAATGCCCTGTTCCCGGTCGAGCGCCAGCTGCGCTATCGCGGGCTGGGAACTTCCTTTCAGCGAACGCTCCAGCCCGGTCACACCGGTTCCGCTCGCACCGCTGGCGGCACGCAGGCCGAGCGTCTTTTCGCCGGTGCTGTTGATCGCGACCACGTTTCCGTCGGACATTGCCAGAAATCCGAAGCCGGACTGCGCCACTTTCACATTTTCAACCGTCTCGGCGAGCTGGTCGAGGGTGATATCCGCGCCGGCCGTCCCGGCGACATCCTGCCTGTCGGCAGTCCAGAGCGGATGAAAGAAACTGACGATCAGCTTGCCGGTAATGGCATCCGTATAGGGAGCTGTCTGGGTGATATCGTCCGCCACCGGCCGCGTTTTCGCATCCTTTGCCCAGCCCTGCCAGGACTCATACAGGCCGGGAAAAAAGAAGTTCCAGAAATCAGCTTCGTTATGCCCGGGATAAAGGCGGTCGAAGGTCTGAGCCTGATCGGTGTAGGGGGCCGTCCTGAAGATCGGCCGTTCCCTCGGTCCGATGTAATACATCTGCAGTTTTGAAGCGCCGTGCTGCAGCAGGCTCGGTGCAACGAGGTCGAGGACCGCGCTGGTCTGTATGTCGCGCTCAATATCGGGTTTCGGCTGGTGATCCTGCCCGAGCAGGTATCCCCAGACGCTGACGACCGAGGCGGAGCCGGGCGCGTTCTGCGACCATTTTCCCTTCTCGTCGTAAGACAGACTGACGCTGTCCGGCGATGTCCGGGCGATCGCCGCGCCGACGTCGGAATTGCGGACGGGGTTGTCGATCTGCGCCTGCAGCACGCCGGCCAGAGTGTCGACGTCGTTATGAACCTGCTTGAGGAGTAGATTCACCTGGGCCGCGGTCGAATCGGCATAGGTGCGGATATATTCCTGGCTGGCAGCTTCAAGACCCTGGCCGACTTCGAGCGTTGCGTCACGCGACAGCCTCTGAACGTTCCACAGCGCCAGGCCGCCGCTGACCAGCAGGTCGAAGAGGACGGCGCCACCGACGACCAGGATGAACTTTGCCCGAAACGAGGCCAGTCCTATCGGTTTTTTCGGTAATCCTCCATCCATTACAGCGGCTTTCGACCAGAGGCTGCCCAGATCGGCCAGCCAGCATAACCCTTGGGGTGAAGTGCGGCAAAGACGTGATCCTTGAATCCTTGCCGGAATCTGCGGATGAAATCCGGCGAGTCACCGCGGCGCACGGCCATCTCGCCCGCATAGACATTTTCCCAGGCTTCGATGATATCGGCGAAGTCCTGGGGATCGCCATCAAGGTTCGTCACCATGAAGCAGTCGACCTGGATGTTTTCAAACCCGGCATTGAGGAGGAGGTGGCGGCTTTTAGGCCCCATCTCGACATCCATGTCGAAGTGCCTGAACAATTTCGCGACCTCCTCGTAGGTCCATCTTATGGAGTCGGCATGCGGCTCGCCCAGACAATGCGAATTCTTTTCGTTGGTAATGTAAACACGGCCGCCGGGCTTGCAGATGCGGTAAAGCTCGCGCAGCAGCATCTCGGGCCGGTCGAAAATCTGCAGCGAGTGCCGGCAGGTCACAAAGTCGAACTGATTGTCCCGAAGCAGCATCTGTGAAGCATCGCCATAAGTGTATTCGATGCTTTCCAGGCCGAAGTCGGCGGCGACCTTGCGGGCATAATCGAGACTGCGCACCGAATGGTCCAGTGCGACGAGGCGCGTCGGGTTGAATTCCCGTTGCACCAGAGCTGCGAAATCACCGATGCCGCAGCAGATATCGGCCATGACAAGGCCGCTGCGCAGGCCGTGGCGCGGCAGGAGTTCGCGTTCGTGCCTCCATGTCATTTTCGTCTGCGTGCGCAGAATGGGAATGAAAGTCTCATCCTCGACAAAGGTCTGGCCCGGATAAAACGCCGAATCGTAGACTTCGACTGACAGGTTTGGTTGCGCTGCCGCCAACATCTCGAACAGCGAGGCAGACCACGCCATCACGCTCGACGTAATGATCTTGATCGGTCGTTCCGGCCGTGTTCGGCAGCCTGCCGCGATGACTTCGGACAGGGCGGCGAAGGCCGTCATATTGATGTGCGTCAGGCGTTTGACATTGAGGTAGACGACGCCGCTGTATCTTTCCAAACTTTCCCGCACCAGCTCGAGGGCATCGGCGATCTCTGCGGCGCTTTCGGGCCGCATCTTGCCGGACAGCACAAGTTCTTGATTTGTCGAATCAAACCGCACGGTGAAGGGCATGGGAAGAAGGCTCATTGGAAGTCCTCGGCCGAGGGGAAGTCCGCAACGATCTCGATCCCGTCGGCGCCATCCTCCTCGATGCGGATCGCGGCGCCGAATATTGTTGTCAAATTGTCGAGCAAATCGGTTCCATGGGACTTCGTGACCAGCTCACCGGATCCGCCGTCGAGGGCAGGCGGTGTGTCTCCTGATCTCGGTTTCGTGCGTTGGCGGCTAAGTTCTTCCGCGCGCGGAAACGCAATTTTCAGCCGATTGAACGTCGCGTTGCGATGGAGGCTGAAACTTATCTTTCCCCGCCCGTCTGTCGCACGGAAGGCCAGTTCGATGAGTTCGTTGGCCGCGACCGAAAGAAAGTTGGAATACCTGGCGGGATCGCTGTGACCCTGGCCGAGAATGTCTGAGAAATATTCGGTAATCTCGTCGCAAAACTGCCATTGAGATTTGAACATCGCAACATTCATTTCCAGCGATACCATAGGCGAAAATGCGTCGTCGTCGAAGCGGGATGCTTCCTCTTCCAATACACCCTCCATTCGTCTGTCTGGAGCGTCAGATCTGCATGCGGTCTAAAAGTACAACGAAAAGTCTGCCGGCGTCATGGTCAAGCGTGGCTTTCGGATGTTTCCGCTCGGGCAATGAATTCGTCAATTGCCTCGACGGGAAGTGGCCTGCTCACCAGATAGCCCTGAAGCCTGTCACAGCCCACGCTACGCAACCATTCCGCCTGACCCGGCGTCTCAACCCCCTCGGCTGTCACTTGCATGTCGAGGTCATGGGCGAGGTTCACGACACAGCGGACGATTGCTTGGCTTTTCAGATCGGTCTCGAGATCGGTGATAAAGTATTTGTCGATTTTGATCGTATCGAAAGGGAATGTCTTCAGATAGCTCAGGGAAGAATATTCCGTGCCAAAATCGTCAAGCGAAATTCGCAGGCCCAGCACGTTGAGGGTGTTCAGAGTGTCGATGTTGTTGACGGTCCGCTCGAGCAGTACGCTTTCGGTTATTTCGAGCTCCAAACGCTCGGGCGGAAGTCCGACAAGGTCCAGCGTCTGGGAAATCCGATCGGTGAGGCCGCTTGTCAGGAATTCAGCCACCGACAAATTGACGGCGACTATGTAGTTTTCAGGCCACTTCATCGCCTCACGGCATGCCTGCTCCAAAACCCAGGCGCCTATCTCCGGCATCATTCCATCCGCCTCGGCCATCGGAATGAATGCCGCCGGTGGTATTTTTCCAAGCAGAGGGTGGCGCCATCTCAGCAATGCTTCGAAGCCGACAATGCAGCCGCGCTCGGAAATCGGCTGGTATTCGACATAGAATTGCTGTTGGTCGAGCGCCATGCGCAAGCTGCGGCGCAGCAGCTCCCGTTGCTCCAGCATTTCCAGCATTGTCGGCTCAAAGGCCCTTGCCCGACCGCGACCGTCTTTCTTGGCGGTGTAGAGTGCAAGGTCTGAAGCCTTCATAAGCTGCTCCGGACTTGTCCCGTCCGATGGGGCGGTGGATATGCCGATGCTGGTGCCGACGAAGACGGCGATCCCATCGATCGTGAAGGGTTTTTTGAACGCGGCAACCAGATCTTCCGCCAAGCTGTGCGCTTTCGCCGGATGTCCCCCGCCTACGGAAATCACCGTGAATTCATCACCGGCCAATCGGTAGGCCCTGTCTTCCTGGGAAAGGCAGGCTTGAATTCGTCTTGCCGCCAATTGAAGAAGCTTGTCGCCAGCCGCATGCCCGAGCGTGTCGTTGACCGGCTTGAAGTCGTCGAGGTCGAGCTGCATCAACGAAAGCGTCTCGCTCCCGCCTAAGGTCTCCTGCAAAAGCGCGCTCAGATCCTCGCTGAACTGGCGCCGGTTCGGCAATCCAGTCAGCGGATCATGGGTAGCGAGATGCCAAAGGGTTGCGCGCTCCTCGTCAACATATTCCTCGGACCGGACCACGGCAAACAGGTCGCCGATCCGATAGATCGTCAGTCCTTGTGATCCAGCGCTCCCGAAATCACCCGAGATCCGCAAAGGCTGGGCGTTGTCTTCCAGCGAACGGAAAGCGAGCTTGATTGCCGCTTTATCCAACTCCGGAAAATGCTCCCAAAAGGAAGCAGCTGGTCTGACCGAATCGGGCAGCGCATTGCCAAGCAAATTTTCAATGGGATTTAAATCGCGGTCAAAGAACAAAAGCCGGTCGATCAAGCTCGAAGCTGTTGCCTCCGTTTTTCCGAGGGCCAAGCGGGCAGCAGGAATTTTCCGCATGTCGAAGGCTCCCCCTAATTGAATGTCCTACCAGATATTATAGCAACTTAGCTCCCGCACAACTTGTGCACGTCAAGAAATACATTAGGCATTTCTGATTAACAATCCCCAACTTCTGCGCAATGCGCTCGCGCCTGTGGATGCCCCGACCGATCTGATGATGCTGATTGCTGCCGTCGAAAAGCGGCTGCGCGGGCTGACGAGAGAACGGATTGCCGCGCGATTGTTCGTGCGCCGCCCCGGCTCAGGCAATGGCGGCCCACATCTCGTGCACCATCTGGCGGAGCACCAGAGCTTCGGTCCATCTGTCCATCGAGTCGTTGCCGTCTCTGCCGGTGATCGCATAGGGTTTGGGGCCCAATTCGCAGGGACCAGCTCGGCGTCATCGCCGCCGTGATCGCCAATGGCGAAAGCCGTAGTCCCACCACTGCAGGAAAAGATCGACCCAGGGCCGGTGGTGCGGAAAGGAGATTTCGACCTGCACCTGTTCGCGGGAAGCGACGCGGCCGTGAAATGCATGGGCATTCTGCCGGATGCGGTGGCTGAGCGCGTGGTTTTCCTCATCGACCGGAAAGGCGAATTCGCGCCCGACCAGAAAAATGCGACAGATCGGCCAACAGCGGCAAATCGGGACGCCGATCGAGCAGATCCAACAGGTCGGTGGTCATCCTGTGGACGGCCGCCATACAGATTGATTTCACGTCATCCTCCCGTGGGTACCGGGTCACCCGGTTTTCTCTCGGAGGCCCATCCGGGCCAATCGGAATGCCCTATCTCTTTGTTTTCACCGCAATTCCGGACGCAAAACCGCTAGACATTTTTGCTGGAATTTGCTCTAGCCGAGCGCTACGCGAACCTCCCCGTCGACCACCTCCGCCGGATAGGTTTTCAGGTTCTCGCAGGCCGGCAGCCTCAGCGCTTCACCCGTGCGGTAATCGAAAGCGCCCGAATGTTTCGGGCACTCGACCTCGAAGTCCATGACCAGTCCGTCGGCGAGATGGATCGCCTCGTGCGTGCAGAGCCCGGCCGTGCAGTAGACGCTGTCATCCGGGCCACGGTAGATCGCGTAGGTGCGTCCCCCATGATCGAAGCGGATGGCGCCTTCCTGTTCGATGTCGTCGAGTTTGCCAGCTGAAATCCAGGTCATTCGGCGGCTCCTTCGGCTTCCAGGCGGGCTTTGCGGGCTGCGAGCTTTTCCTTGCGCCTGCGATAACGTTCCTGCATCTGCGCCTCGCCTTCGGGGGAGCCGTCGTGCCAGGTGCCGAACCACTTATCGAGCGGGATCAGGGCGTCGCCGTAATTCACCTCGAAATATTTGTGATGGAGGTAGTGAGCATAGGCGTGGCTATCGACCAGTCTGTCCTTGCCGATCTCGACCTTGTCGAAGCCGACATGGCCGGGAATTGCCCCGAAGCCGGCATAATGCAGCTGATAGAGCATGATCATCGGGTTGGAGGGCAGAATTAGGTGGTAAAATGCCGTTCCGAAATAGAGCAGGTGCTCGACCGGGTGCATCGACAGCGACGACCAGGGCGAGGGGTTGACGGAATTGTGGTGGACCGAATGCACCCATTTGTAGAGGAAGGGCGTGTGGATGAGCCGGTGAATGCAGAAGAAGTGGAACTCGTGAATGATCGGCACCACCAGCGCGACGCATGCCAGCGTCCACGGATTTTCCGCAAAGCCGAGCCACGGCGCATATCCGTTGGCATAGGCCCAGAGCATGCCGACCTCGACGGCGGTCCAGATCATGACGCCCGATAGGAAGGTGCGCAGGATATTGTCGAGGTTCTGGCTTTGGAACCAGAAGGCGTTGCTTTTCTGTTCGGCAGGAAACTTGCCATTATATTTGAAGCGGTTTTCCTGACGCTTCAACACATAGAGATGCAGTTCGAAGGCGCCGTAGAAGAGGAAGACCGCGATCGCGTTGACGGCGTAAAGCCGGGAGATCCAGCCGAGGCTGAGGGTCTGCATCGTTTCGACCGGGGGGATGATCCAGGCCCAATAGGCGAGCGCGGACACCGCAAAAATCAGGTTCCAGGGAAGGAAATAGTGCGGCAGCCATTTCAGGATTGCCGCCAGTTGCGGGGGAAAAGTGAAAAGCGGCGCGGTTTCGGCCGGCTGGTTCGGCGCCCAATCGCCGCGTTTGTTACGCTTGCCGAAGTTCAGATCATCCATTGGCATCTCCTCCGGGCGCCGGAGGTCTCCGCGCCCGCCTCTGTTTTTAGCAGGGGGGATTTCGAATGCCGAAGCCTTCCTTGATCTGATTAGATCAAAGCCCTTCCTTCGTGATGGTGATGAAACGGATCGGTGCCTGGTCCGGCTCGATATCGGTCAAGCCGATGCGGTGCAGGATGAGGTCGATTGCGCGCCGCGCCTGCGCTTCCGGTGCCTGGTCCAGCACCACGTCCATGATGCCATCCTTCAGCGCCGCACGGGTATAGTCCGTCAATTCATGTCCGACGAAGAACACCTCGCCGCCGCGCGGATGCCGGCGAAGCACTTCAATGAGAGCGGCATTGGCGCCGCCGGCATTGTAGAGGCCGGCAAGGCCGGGATACCTCTCCAGGGCCGACCACAAAAGATCGGCGCTGGTGCGCTCATCATCGCCGCCAAATCCCAGCCATTCGAAACTGGAGGTGCCGGGATGATCGCGAAAATAGTCCGAAAAGCCGCGGATCCGATCGCGATGCACCTGATAGATGGGATGGCAGATCGCAACCACAGGCCCGCTTCGAGGGGCCATTCGGCTGATGAAGAGGGCGGCCGTCCGGCCAGCGGCATTGTTGTCGATGCCGACGAATTCTCCGAGGCGCTCGGAAGCTCGGGTGACGACGTGGACCACGGGCAGACCCTGCGCATTGACCTTTTCAACCGCGGCGCTGATCAAGGGGCTGCTTGGCACGGCAAGGATCAAGCCGGCACGTGGACGATCGGTGGACAGGATGCGTCGCGCGATCACCTCCGGGTTCATCTCGTCGGTGAAACTGCGGTGCACGACGACCAATGGGTCGAGGGTTGCCGCAATCCTTTCGAAGGCATGGGAGAGGCGACGATAGAAGCTCGTTTCCGGACGCACCATCAGCACCTCTATCCGAAGCAGGCCGCGATGGGTGTCGGGAAGCTTGCGCGGGTAATCAAGGCGGCGTGCGGCGGATATGACCTTCTCGACCAGCTCCGGACGAACGCCCCCGCGTCCGTTCAGGACCCGCTCGACCGTGGCTGTTCCGACGCCGGCATGGCGGGCGATATCCCGATAATTTGGCTTGCTCACTGTCCAAGTCCTTCGGATGCTGATGCGATCTGGCCGATCCTATGGGCAATCTCTCCTTCTTCATACACCCGCGCCTCAAAACTCACAGAGGCAAGTCGGTGGGCGCCATTGGCAGAAGGGAAAGCTTGTGTCGCGGGTGCCGCCGCTCTATGATTTTTCCCAGTTCAGCATGAGATTGCAGGCAGTAATTCACCGTTAAACCGGACGCGGATGGTTTTGTCCTCCGGGCCGGGTCGAAGGAGCTGGCAATGAAAATTCTCATGGTTCTCACATCGCATGATCAGCTGGGAAATACCGGCAAGAAAACCGGCTTCTGGCTCGAGGAGCTCGCGGCGCCTTACTTCGTCTTCCGTGACGCCGGGGCCGAGATCGTGCTCGCTTCACCGAAAGGGGGCCAGCCCCCGCTCGATCCGAAGAGCAACGAGCCGGCGTTCCAGACGGAAGACACGAGGCGATTTGAAAGAGATCCGGCCGCGACGGCTGCGCTCGCGAATACGTTGAGACTGGCTGACATCGATCAGACGAATTATGACACTGTGTTCTTCCCCGGCGGCCATGGCCCGCTCTGGGACCTGACGAACGACCGCAATGCGCACGCGCTGATCGAAGAGATGCTTGCGGCGGGAAAGCCGCTGGCGCTTGTCTGCCACGCGCCGGGAATCCTGACCAATGTCAAAGCGCCGGATGGCGGACCGATCGCGAAGGGGCGGACGGTGACCGGCTTTACCAATTCGGAGGAGGCGGCCGTCCAACTCGTCGAGGTCGTGCCCTATCTGCTCGAAGACGTGCTGAGAGAGCAGGGGGCGAAGTTTTCGGCGACAGAGGACTGGGCCGTGCACGTCGTCCAGGACGGGTTGCTGATCACCGGACAGAACCCGGCCTCGTCGAAGCAGGCCGCACGCCTGTTGCTCAACGCGCTGGGCGGGCAGGCAGCCGCCTGAAACACATGGGCGGGCGCCGCCTGCAGTGACAGACGAAGGGTGACCTGGCATGAGCAGGAAATATACCGGGAAATGGGCCTGCAGTTCGTAGGCATGCTCAGCTGACGCCCGCACGGTACCGAGTGATTTTTCTTGAAGAAGGGACCGATCCGCTGTCGGATCACCGAAGGCTCATCCGTCCTTAGCGCGTTCATTCCGTTCACCAAAGGATCACCACAATGCCGAACACCATACGCCTGCACCGCGTTTTCGCGACCAGCCCGGAAAAGGTCTATCGCGCCTTCATCGAGGCAGATGCGCTCGCAAAATGGCTTCCGCCGAACGGCTTCCTCTGCACCGTACATCACCTGGAGCCGGCCGTCGGGGGCACCTTCAGAATGTCTTTCCGCAACTTCACGACCGGCAACAGCCACGCCTTCGGCGGCGAATTTCTCGAGCTCGTTCCGGGCGAGCTCGTTCGCTATACGGACAAGTTCGAAGACCCGAACCTGCCGGGCGAAATGGAGGTCACCGTGACGCTGAAGAAAGTCTCGGTCGGCACCGAGGTGGATATTACCCAGGCCGGCGTGCCCGACGTCATTCCGCCCGAGGCCTGTTACCTCGGCTGGCAGGAGTCGCTCCGCAATCTTGCCCGGATCGTCGAGCCTGATATCGACGAATAATGCGGTTGCGCCAGTTTGACAGCGGCACCGCGCAGCCACGCCTGCTTGTTTCTCGGCGCTCTGCCTCTCCGCCGGTTATTCCCGCGATATCCTCGGAATGAGGGTGGAGAGGTGGGCGCGCTGACCTCAAGAGAAAGCGGACATGCCCTAAAGTGTGATCCCGCGCTTGGCGAGCGCTTGGCGCGCCGCCGTCGCCCCCCGTTCCTCTTCAGGGTCGCGGCCTTCGATCTCGGCTTCGGCGATCGCCGTCGCGCGGACCAGCGGCACGGAGCCGAAAGGCATGCCGTCGATGCGGCTGGGGTCGCGGCTCAGTATGATGCGGGTCAGTGGCGCGTAATCCTCCGTAAGCCGACAGAACGCCGATCAATGACGGGCTCGATCGGCATGGGCATATCGTCTTGCGCCAGCAGCGAGAACTCTGCGCTCATTCCACTGCTGGGCTGAGGGAAAGCTTTGCGCCCAGGTCACTGGGCGCAAAGGGCTCTTCGGGTGGAGAGCGTCATTTCGCCGGCAACGCGTTGCCGGCAGCTTGTCGAGCTCAATTGCTGCCGTCGTTCGGCCGGGCCTTGGCGCTGTCGTTGGTGGTATCCGACGCTGTTTTTCCATCCGGTTGCTGACCGAAATAGGTGCCGCCGAGGTGGCCGCCGGCACTGGTGTTCCTCACCTGCTGCTCAGCGCGTTTTTGAAGTTCACGAACGTTGGTCTTGCTCATGTTCGGCTCCTTTTTCGAGGTTCACGACCCTTCACCAACCGATAGGGACCGACCCGGTTCCATATTTTCTGCCGGAACACTTCCCGACTTCGGCGGTTTTCCCTACTCAAACCAAGGAGAACGAAGATGGGCATGACGACACCCAGGGACGGCGCTCCAGGCACCACCGATCAGTCCCCCCGCTGGGAAGGGCCGAAGGGCAACAAGCCGCGCGGCTACCTGAAGGCCAAGGATGACCCGGACAAGAACCGCGACGCCAACGCCGAAAACAACCGCGACCCCGAAATGAAGGATTTCAGCGACGCGATGAAGCAGAAAGGTGAATGACATGGCCGACCCGAAAAAGGATGCGGCGGGCCAGTTCGCCAAATCCCAGGCCGACCGGAAAGCCAGCGGCGTGGCGAGTGCCAAGCCGACCGTGATCACCGGCTCGGAAGACGCTACCGTCAACAAATACCCGCCCGGCAAGAAGAAGCCGGAGAAGGACTGGGACATCAACTACGATCCCGCCGATATGAACGAGGGGCGGACGCGCTGAGCTGTCAGCGCACCCGCCTTAAACTCATGCTGAGGCGTGGAGACCGCCCCTATTGCCACGCTGGCTATTCGCCGAAATAAGCCGGGTGGTCGATATCGGTTAGCAGGCGCGGTTCCGTCGGCTGCCAGCCGAGGAGGGCGCGGGTGTGGGCGCTCGCGGCCGGCACGTCGAAGCCGGCGAACATTCCGAACCAGCCGAAATGCCCAGCCGCCTCTTCCCTCGACAGCGAGACCGTGGGCAAGTCGAGCCGCCGGCCGATGAGTTCGGCGATCTCCCGAAACCGCACGCCTTCTTCCGCCACGGCCAGGAAAGGGCCGCCCACGGCGCCGCGCTCCAGCGCCAGGCGGTAGACGCGGGCGGCATCGAGTCGATGCACTGCGGGCCAGCGGTTCTGCCCTTCGCCGATATAGGCGGAGACGCCCGTTCGCCGGGCGAAATCGATCAGAATCGGTACGAAGCCATGGTCGCCATGGCCGTGCACCGACGGCGGCAGCCGCACGGTAGAGGCGCGCACGCCGCGCGCGGCAAGCGATACGGCGGTGATTTCGGAGGCGCGGGGATAGGTCTCGGTGGTCGGCATGGGCGGGTCCTTCTCGGTGCCGACGCGCCCCGGCGCATGGCCAAGGCCCGCAGTGACCAGCAGCGGGCGGCCGGAGCCTCGCAGAGCTTCGCCGAGCGCCTCGATGGCGCGCCGGTCAAGGGCGCAGTTTTCGGCGAATTTTGAGAAATCATGGTTGAAGCCGGTGTGGATCACGCCATCGGTTTCGGCGGCACCGCGTTTCAGACTTTCCAGATCCTCGAGCGTACCGCGATGGACTTCGGCGCCAACGGCCCTCAGCTCTTCAGCACCCTTTTGCGAGCGGGTCAGGCCAAGCACCTGATGGCCGGTCGCGATCAATTCCTTGACGACGGCCGAGCCGACCCAGCCTGTGGCTCCGGTTACGAATACGCGCATGTCGATACCTCCGTTTTGGATGGAGACACATATCGGCCGATGCTATATCCTGGTAAAGTAGTGACTTTATCATGGTATAAAGGCTAACAGGATGAGCGACTTCGTTACCTCTGAGAACCGATTGGGCGCCTATCTTAGAGACCGCCGCGGCAAGCTCGATCCTGCCAGCTTCGGCTTTGGTGGCGAACGCCGCCGCACGCCGGGCCTGCGCCGTGAGGAGGTGGCAAGCCGTGCCAATATCAGCCCGACCTGGTACACCTGGCTGGAGCAGGGCCGAGGGGGCGCGCCTTCGGCCGACGTGCTCGACCGGATTTCGCGGGCGCTGATGCTGACCGATGTCGAGCGCGAGCATCTCTTCCTCATCGGCCTCGGTCGACCACCCGAGGTGCGCTATCACAGGCACGAGGGTGTGACGCCGCGCCTGCAGGGCGTGCTCGATGTCCTGGACCCCAGCCCGGCGCTGATCCGAAACGCCATCTGGGACGTGATCGCCTGGAACCGGGCGGCAACCGTGCTTCTGACCGATTACGGCGCGCTGCCGCCCGAAGAGCGAAATGTGCTGCGCTTCATCTTCCTCGACCCACGCGTGCGCGCCGCTCAGGACGACTGGGAAAGCGTCGCCCGCTTCGTCGTCGCCGCCTTTCGAGTGGACGCCGCCCGCGCCGGTGCGGCCGAGCAGGTGAAGCCGCTGGTCGACGAACTCTGCCGCAGGAGCCCGGAGTTCCTGGCGATGTGGCGCGACAACGATGTGCGCACCCATGGCGAGGGCGTCAAGCGCATCAAACATCCCGTGCTCGGGCTGCTTTCCTTCGAATATTCGTCCTTCCAGGTGGATGGGCGGCCGGACCTCAGCATGGTGGTGTACAACCCGGCGACGGCGGAGGATACGGCGAAGATCAAGAGCTTGCTGGGGTGAAACGTTTGGCGCTCGTCATTGTCAATCCCGACGAATCTCCCACGCGAAGTTTCCAGAACCGCCGGAATAACGATGCGCTGCAGCCTGGGGGCCGTCTAGAAGAGTTGCTGCTTGGCACCGAGGCTGTTCGACAGCCGGCGTCGGGCAGAGGCGCTCACTTGACCACCTTCACGCTCAACGCGCCTTCTTCGATTTTCCCTTCTTCATAGGGGGAGCGGATGACGAGCTGGTCGCTGCCAGTGTAGCCGGGGTTGGCCGTATAATAGCCGACGACGCCATTGACCTTGATGGTTTCGCATTTCGAGGCTTGTCCGTCGAGCTTGGGGAAGAGCGGTTCGTGGACGATTTCGAGGCGGCCGTGCTTGGGTCGCTCGACGATATCCATGGCGGGGTAATCGATGTGGCGGCAGTCGTCGTCGATATGCCAGTTCTTGGCTACCAGCGTTCTCACGCCGCTGCGCACGGTGATCGACAGTGACTGCCGCCGGAGAACGTCGGAGGTGGTCGTGCAGCTCGAAAGGGGAACCGTTGCTGAGAGTATGATAATTATAATTAGGTTTTTCAATTTCGTATTCTCAGATTCCGGCGAGGCTCTCTCGTAAGCTTTGATGGGGCATCTTTGCGTTTGGCGGGCGGGATCTATCCGGCCAGTGCCGTGACTGGCCGGTATAGCTGTTGGCAGTTTACTGCAGCGTACGCGTCTGGACCTGTTCTGCGGTTGCATGAGGAGCGGATGCGGGAACGGGGCTCCCTTCCAGGCCGGTCGCCACGACCGAAACGCGGAACTTGCCGTCGAGGCTGCGGTCGAAGATCGCGCCGACGACGATATCGGCGTCGTCCTGCACTTCGTCGCGGATCCGGCTTGCCGCCTCGTCCACTTCGAACAGCGTCATGTCGGAGCCGCCCGAAATCGAGACCAGCACGCCCCTGGCGCCCTTCATCGAGATATCGTCGAGAAGCGGGTTGGCGATCGCTGCTTCGGCCGCCTTCATCGCCCGGCTTTCGCCGGCGGCTTCACCAGTCCCCATCATTGCCCGGCCCATGCCGCGCATGACCGATTTGACGTCGGCGAAGTCGAGGTTGATCAGGCCTTCCTTGACGATCAGGTCGGTAATGCAGCCAACGCCGGCATAGAGCACACGGTCGGCGGTCATGAAGGCATCGGCGAAGGTGGTTTTCGCATCGGCAATGCGGAAGAGATTTTGGTTGGGAATGACGATGACCGTATCGGCCGCCTGGCGAAGCGCCTCAATGCCGATTTCCGCTGTTCGCATGCGGCGGTTGCCCTCGAAGGTGAAGGGCTTGGTGACGACGCCGACCGTCAGGATGCCGGCCGCGCGTGCGGCGCGCGCGATGACGGGCGCCGCCCCTGTGCCCGTTCCGCCGCCCATGCCGGCAGTGACGAAGCACATGTGTGATCCGGAAAGGTGATCCATGATTTCGTCGATCGACTCTTCGGCGGCCGCATGGCCGACCTCAGGCAGCGAACCGGCGCCCAATCCCTCGGTCACATTCGCGCCCAGCTGGATGCGGCGCGACGCCTTGGACGTGGCCAGCACCTGGGCGTCGGTATTCGCGGCGACGAATTCGACGCCTGCGAGCTTTTCCGCGATCATATTGTTGATCGCATTGCCGCCGCCGCCGCCGACGCCGACAACGGTGATTTGCGGCCGCAGCCCGGTAATGCCGCTCTTGGCGTCCGTCATCGCACTCTCCTTTGATCTTTCGTTCCCGCACGCCCTCGTTGCGGACAGCGAATCGACGTCGAGCATAGTCGCCCAACAAGGCAGAGGCGAGGCGAAAGAAGTGGCGACGCCTTCGAGGGTGCGAAGCTTTGTCAGCCTTTTGTCCGGGATGCCGAAATGGCCGGCGCGGCGGCGTCTCCTCCCGCCGGACTGGCTTTTGGCAGGCGGGCGTCGTGCCGCGCTGCATATTTCGATCACAAGCTCCGATGGGCGTGAACCAAAGCCGCGCCGCAGTGTTTAAAGACATGCGTCTCGTCTCTGAAAGGAATGTTGCCATGCAAAGACTGCTGCTATCAGGTCTTGCCCTTGCCGCATTGGCCGGCACCGCCTTCGCCCAACAGCCGCCCACGCCACCACCCGCTGCGCCTCCGCCCGCTGCACCTGCACCCGCCGCGCCGCCACCCGCCGCGGCACCGCCCGCCGCGACCGAGCCGGAGTCATCACCTGCGCCTGATGACGAGAGGGTGATGCGCGGCGGGCCGGATGAGCCGTCCAGAGACCGCCCCGATTACCGGTGGCATGGTTCGAGAGGCGATATGGGCTTTCACGGCTTCCGCGGTCATCGCATGCCGCCGCCGTCCAAGGCCGCCCATTTCGAGATCGACGATGGAAACACCCGGATCGACCTGAAATGTGCCGAGGATGAACCGATGAAGGCATGCGCCGAGCTGCTGCTCCAGGTGATCGATCGCCTGCAGGGGCAGGATTGACTTGAGTGTCCGTCAAAGCATGTTGATCGCGCAAGGTCTGCACCAGCTTCGGGTGGAAGAAGGCAATCATTGATTCCTCCCAGGACTTAATGCCGACCGATTTTCAGCATGAACAGCCCCGCCCATGATAGGCGGGGCTTTTTGCTGGCCGGCTGCAGGCGCGCGGTGCCGTCTCGCGATCATGGCGAAGCCAGCCCGGGCGGCAATCGCACTGACCATCATGTTGACCCGATTGCTCAGCCTCGTGCCATCGCTCGCCATGCCGCTGGCGGAGTGGCAAAGGCGCGGGAGAAGGCGCGATTGAAAGCGGCTTCGGTGGCGTAGCCGGCGTCGTAGGCGATGGACGCAATCGGCCGGGCCGTGGTGGCGAGCGCCATGCTGGCGAGGGTGAGACGCCAATCCCTGACATAGCGGATGGGCGAGGTCGCGAGGACGGCCTGGAAGCGGTCGGCGAACGCGCTGCGCGAGAGGTTGGCTGCCGCCGCCAACAGCTCCAGCGACCAGTCGCGGCCGGGATCGCCGTGGATAAGGGAAAGACAGCGCGACAGGGCGGGGTCGGCAAGCGCGGCGAGCCAGCCTGTTGCCTGGGGCGCGGCTCTGCTGATCTGGTGGCGCAGGATCTCGATGAAGATGATCTCCGTCAGCCGCGGCAGCATGGAGACGCCGCCGGCGCGCGGCCGGTCGACCTCCTCGACCATCTGGCAGATGGTGGCGCGCAGCCAATCGCCGTCATTGGCGGTACGAGTTCTCACATGGATGAGCTTCGGCAGTGCCTGGCGCAAAGGACCGAAGCTCAAGCCGTCCCACTGCAGATAGCCGCAGAGCAGCCGTACCCCATGTGCCGCCTCACCATAGCGCAGCACCGGAATCTCGCGCCACGGCTTTTGGGGCAGGTCGCGGGTCGGCAGCACCAGCATGCCGTCTTTGCCCGCGCCAAGCTGATGGCCGGTAGCGAAGGGAAAGACCAGCACGTCGCCGGCCTCCAGAGCGGTCTCTTCGCCTTCTGCTTTCAGCCAGCAGCTTCCGGCCACGACGATGTGAAAGGGCATGGTGCCGGCGGCCTTGGCCGAAAGGGCTGCCAATGTTGGCGCCGCATCCGTCTGCCAGTCGCCTGTCGGCATGAAGCAGAATTGCAACGAGCCGGAAAGGCGGATGCTCGAGAGCAGCGCTGAAAGCACGTCGTCGCGCGCGACACCCCGAGCGTCTGGATTTTCGGGCAAGGCTTCGAGCATTCCGGCCAAATACGCGCCCCGCGCATCCTCCTATCCTGGGTTCGTTCACGCCAAGCGGACAGCTTCGCCTGGGATGAAATGTCAACTCACTGGGAGAATACTATGCAAACGCCAAGCGACAAACTGGTCGTGCTCATCACCAAGGGCATCGAATCCGAACTGTCCTCCGTCGCCTTCACCATTGCCAATGGCGGCATCACCGCCGGGCTGAAGGTCTCCGTGTTCCTCACGAGTACCGGGATCGACCTGGTGCGCAAGGGCGGCCAGCGCATGACGCATGTGCCGCCGCTCGACCCGCTGTCGAGCCTGATCGAAAGTTTCCAGCAGCGCGGCGGCACGATCTGGGCTTGCCCGCCCTGCGTGACCTCGCGTGGTTACACGCAGGAAGACATGCTCGACGGCGTCGTCATCGTCGGCGCCAGCGCCATGCACGCCGAGATCAAGCAAGGAGCGGCAACGCTGTCGTTTTGAGGAGCCGGGCGAGTGCGATAGAGACGCGTCTATTCTTGCGCTCGGCAATATACTTGTGAGATTGTATCGATATACATGCAATGCTGCATGATCGGGGCAGCGCGGAGGCTTCGATGATGTCCGTGAGGGTCAATGAGCGACTATCGGTGGCGGGCCAGCCCGCTGCCGCCGGTTTTGCCGCTTTCGCAGAGCAGGGCTTTGCCGGCGTCATCAATGCCCGGCCGGATGGCGAAGAGCCGGGGCAACCCGGCAATGCGGCGGAAAAGGCTTCGGCCGCTGCCGCCGGGCTTTCCTACAGTTTCGTGCCGGTGAAGGGGAGCGAGATCACCGAGGCCGATATCCGTGCTTTCCAGGCGGCGATGGCCGATGCAAACGGGCCGGTCGTCGCCCATTGCAAGAGCGGCACGCGGGCACTGACGCTCTATGCGCTGGGTGAGGTGCTCGACGGGCGGATGCAGTCGGCCGATGTCGAGAGCTTCGGCAGGGGCCTCGGCTTCGATCTTGGCGGTGCGGGCCGCTGGCTGGAAAGGGCGGCAAGCCAAATTCCTGAGGTGAAGGCTTTCTTCGAGCCCCGCACCTGCAGCGTGCAATATGTCGTTTCCGACCCGCTGACCAAACGCAGTGCCATAGTCGATCCGGTGCTCGATTTCGACGAGACGTCGGGCTCGACGGCGACAAAGAGCGCCGACGCAATCCTCGCGCATATTGAGAGCGAGCGGCTGACGGTCGAGTGGATCCTCGACACGCATCCGCATGCCGATCATTTCTCCGCCGCCCATTATCTGAAGGGAAAGACCGGCGCGCCGACGGCGATCGGAGCCCACGTCACCGAGGTGCAGGCCCTCTGGAAGGAGATCTACAACTGGCCGGCGCTCGCAGCCGACGGCTCGCAATGGGATCGGCTATTTGCCGATGGCGATGCCTTCGGGATCGGCGGGCTTACGGCCCGCGTGATGTTTTCGCCCGGCCATACGCTGGCCTCGGTGACCTATCTGATCGGCGACGCGGCTTTTGTGCACGATACGGTATTCCCGCCGGATTCGGGGACTGCGCGGACGGATTTCCCGGGCGGTAGTGCGACCGCCCTCTGGCGCTCGATCCAGGCGATCCTGTCGCTGCCGGACGAGACACGGCTCTTTTCCGGCCATGACTACCAGCCGGGCGGTCGTCACCCGCGCTGGGAAAGCACGGTCGCCGCCCAGAAGCGCGCCAACCCGCACATTGCAGGTATCGACGAGGCCGGCTTCGTGGCGCTGCGCCAGGCGCGCGATTGCACGCTGCCCAAGCCGAAGCTGATGCTGCATGCGCTGCAGGTCAATATCCGCGGCGGGCGGCTGCCCGAGCCGGAGGGAAATGGACGGCGGTATCTTAAAATTCCGCTGGATGCTTTGTAGACAAGGCCGGTGGTAAATTCCGTCATCCCGACCTCACTGGCCTTTTTTCCGGACGGGCGTATGATTTTTCGGGGCGCGCGCGTGCACCCCGGTCGAATGGAGTTTTGTGATGCTCGAACGCCATCAGCTTCCTCTGCGCCCCGTCCTTCCCGGGTTCGCCATCGCCTGGATCGTGATCATTTCAGGTACCAGTGTTGCTCTCAGCCTTCTTTTTGCCTGCGTGACGCCCTTCGTGGCACTGGCGGCGGTGTCCGCAGTTATGCTCCCTCGGCGGATAGCGGTCGCAACCGTCCTGCTGGCATGGCTCGCCAACCAGATTGTCGGGTATCTCGTGCTCGGCTATCCCCAGACCTGGGACAGCTATGCGTGGGGTCTGGCGATCGGTGTCGCTGCATTCGCATCTCTGGTTGCGGCGCTCGGGATGTTTCGTCTCGCGACCGCCGTTCCTGCAACGGTCATCGGTGCCTTCATTGCCGGTTTTGTTGCTTATGAGGGCGTGCTCTTTGTCGCAACCACGGTGCTTCCATCAGGCGACGGCGCGTTTTCGGCATCTGTTGTGGCTGACATCCTGCTGATCAATGTTCTCGCCGCGATCGGATTGATTTGCCTTCATGCAGGTGTGGCCGCCGGCGGTGCGCTCGTTGCGGGACGCCCGGAACCGGCGCTGCCTCAAAGCTGAATGGCGCTGAGTGAAATGCAAAGCATGGGTTGAGATGGGAACCGGCAACGGTTATCTGGTGCCGACTCCCAAGCGGACATTCCGCGAACCACAAGGCGCACAGCTCCGATGATCCCCGATTTCCTCGTCACCCATTCCGGTGGCTTCCATGCCGACGAATTGCTGTCGAGCGTCATCCTGACTCGGCTTTTCCCGCAGGCGCGTCTGATCCGCAGCCGGGCGCCGGAATGGATTACGCCAGGCCCGGACCGGATCATCTATGATGTCGGCGGAGCCTACGACCCTGCTACGGGCGTATTCGATCATCACCAGCGCGCCGCGCCGCTGCGCGACGATGGCCAGCCCTATAGCTCGTTCGGTCTGATATGGAAGCATTACGGCCGGGAATATCTCGCAGCCTCCGGTCTTCCCGAAGATCATGTCGAGGCCCTCCACGCCTCTTTCGACACCGGTTTCGTGTTGCCGATCGACCTGACCGACAATGGCGCGCTGAGCCCCTCGGGTCCTTTGGCGGGCCTGACGCTGCCGGCGCTGCTGGAGACCCTGAAACCGGTGTTCGATGAGGCGGAGCCCGAGGCTGACGATCGCGCCTTTCACTCGGCGCTGAGCATAACTCGCAGTTTCGTAGAGGCGGGGATCGCCCAGAGCGCCGCAAAACTGCGGGCCGAGGCGATCGTGTATCGGGCGATCGCGGCTGCGGGGCAGGGGCGTGTTCTGGAATTGCCGAGGGGAATGCCCTTCCGGCCGGCCATCGTCAAGGCCGGCGCCGATCACCTGCTGTTCGTCGTCCACCCGCGCGAAAACGATTGGTGCGTGACCGGCATTCGCCGCGGCCAAGAGGGATTCGAGCTGCGAGCCGACCTGCCGGCGGTCTGGGCCGGACTTGCGAATGGCGAGCTGGAAGCGGCTTGCGGCATAAAGGGCGCAAGCTTTTGCCATAACGGCCGCTTCATCGCCGCCGCCAAGACCCGGGCGGCGGCCCTTGCCATGGCCGAATTGGCGGTAAAGCAGGCGCTTTCCGTCGAGGTGTAGTTCAAATGGCAGCAGCTGAGGCCGCTTCATACCGCGGGAGCTTTCCTTCATCGTCGCTGTCGCAAGATTTGTTGACGGAAAGCGATCGCTTTGCCTGATGTTTGCGACAGCTCGGGATAGGCGACTTCGCGGCTGCTAGGAATAGCGCATCCGGAATGTCACCGACGTTGAACTTTCAGACATCCTATGGTGCGAGATCGACATGATGTGCGCCGTGCGGCAGCGGCACGCGGCCGAGCCGGCTGAGCGTCGGCCGGTCGCCTTTTTCAACGCGGAAGACCTCGAGCCCCGGGCCGGCCTCAGGCAGGGATCCATCATGGCCCTGAAAAACAGTGACAAGGAAATGGTCTCCTGTTCGATCGAATGCACCGCCCTCCGGCAGGACTCCCTCGAAGGAATAGTCTGCGCGCTTGGAGATGGCACCGGTTGCCGGGTCGAAGCTCAGAAGCGTGACGCTGGCGTTGCGGTGGAAGCGGGCCGAGCCGGGCGGGAAGGCGGTGCCGCGCATATTGACGGTAGCGACGAGCCGGCCATCCGGGCTGATGGCTATACCCTCGGAGGAGAAGTCAGTCTCAGCGGCGCCGACAAGGTTGTGGCGTGCCGGTCGATGCGATTCCGCGGGATTGGCGAGCCTGATGACGCTGATCGTCGACGGTGTCTGCGGAATGCGGCCCTCCAGGTTCGTCGCAGCGAAGTTCCGGCCCCAGTTCGCGGTTAGATAATGGCGCCCGTCCGGCGTGAAGCGCCCGACGAAGGGATCTGCGCCGACCTTCACGACATTCCCCCAGGGACGCAGCATGGGCGCGTCGTCGCCGCCGATGACCTCGAAGAAGGCGACACGGCTTTGGGTATTGATGTTGACCGCCAGGAAGCGGCCTGAAGGATGCCAGTGGACGTTGGTCGCGGTCACGCCACCGCGCGGGGCCGGTGCGGGTCCCGTCACCCCCAGGTCGGCGAGGTCGAAACGAGCGAGGTGGCCGAAGCGACCGTTTCGATAGGCCACGATCTGGACGAAGCTCGCCTCCGGCGTGTTAGAGACGACGGCGATGCTCTCTCCGTCAGGGCTGATCGACAAAGCCTCGGGAAAGGCTTCAATCTCGATCGTGGCGGAGAGACGTGGGGCGCTGTCCGAAAGATCGACCGCGAAAAGCCGCCGGCCCGGCGGCAGGTCGCCGATCCTTTTACCACCCTCCGGACGCTCCCCCAGCCTTTCCGTGACGAAAGCAGTTCTCCCATCTTTGGTGAGTGCCAGGATTTCTGGCGCCGAGGTCACCGAATTGGAGATCGGTATCGAGCGAGTGACGATCTTGTTCTCAGCTTGCGACATGATAGTCAGCAGGTCGCGATAGCCTGCTTCTCGCGGTGCAAGCTCAGCGGTGCCATAGGTTTGGGCAAGGAAATCGCCGTCGGAGATGACGGCGATCCGACTTGCCGAAACACGGCCGAGAATCTCAGAAGCTGCTTTTGCGCCCCCGGCCGCTTGCGTGCTATCGGGCGCGGCAAGGCTAAAGGCGATGGCGAACGTCGCAGCGGCGAGGATTGGTCCGTTCATAACACTGCTCCCTTGTTGGCGGTCCTTAAAAATGCCGCCGATGCTGATAATCCTCCAATTGGAATTAAGCCGCCTGTGATAGGCGTTTTGCATTAGGAGGGTATCCTGGATATTCGTACGCTCGCCTGTTTCGTGGCCGTTGCCGAAGACCTCCATTTTCGCCGCGCCGCGGAACGGATGAACCTGACACAGCCGGCGCTCAGCCAGCGGATACGGGCGCTGGAAGGCGAGGTCGGAGCCGATCTTTTCGAGCGTGACAGGCGCGGGGTAGCGCTGACGCCGGCGGGCGCGGCCTTCCTCGGCCCAGCCCGCGAAGCGGTGCGGCACGCCAACATGGCGAAGGCCGAAGCGCTGCGGGCGGTGCGCGGCGAGGTCGGGCGCTTGCGGCTAGGCTTTACGCCGATCGCCTTTTACGGCGTTCTGCCGGAAGCGGTGCAGGCGTTTCGTATCCGTCATCCGCAAGTCGAGGTCGATCTCATCGAGATGAGTTCGCCCAAAGTGGAAGCCGCGCTTGCGTCGGCTGACATCGACCTCGGCGTGCTGCATCCGCCGGTTTCGCGGGATCTCATTCTTTACGCCCTGCCGGACGAGCCGTTCGTTCTGGCGCTTCCGGCGACGCACCGGCTAGCGGAGCAGGCGGTCATCCGCGTCGCCGATCTTGCTCACGAGCCGCTATTGATTGCACCGCGGAGTATCGGCCCCAGTATTTACGACCGGGTGATTGCCCTCTTCACTGCCGAGGGGATCAGTCCCCGGATTGTCCAAGAGGTGACGCCTATGACCACATTGGTTGGACTCGTCGCGGCCGGAACCGGTCTGGGCTTCGTCACCTCCAGCATCGGGAGGGCGACCCGACCGGGTGTTGCCTATCGCCCTGTCCTCCCGCCGCCGCCATCCCTGCCGATCGCGGCGGCGTGGCACCCGCCTACATTGTCAGCCAGCGGCGAGCGCTTCCTGGAAGTCGTGAGGGTATTGGTCGAGCAGGGCGAATTTGCCAGAGCGGCGTCATGAACGGCGGCGCGCGGTGGTGAGCGGCCCCGTTGCAATCGTGGAAGCGATTGACTTGCATCCGCGAAGGACTAACTTTATCACAAAGCAACCACCACCCCCGCGCGAATGATGGCCGAGGGTGAGAGTGGCTGGCGACCTTGAGGAGGATGAGGTTTGCCGTGGACTACCGTGTTGTTCTGCTGATTGCTACATCCGTTGTTGCCCTTTTTCCTGCTGACGCCGGAGCGCAGGAAGGCGATGCAACGGCTGGCGCCACCGTTTTCAAGAAATGCGCGACCTGTCATGTGGTCGAGTCCGACACGAACAAGGTCGGTCCGTCGCTGAAAGGGCTGTTCGGCCGCAAGGCCGGAACGCATCCGGGTTTTGCCTATTCAAGCGGGATGAAGGCGGCCGGCGAGGGTGGCCTCGTCTGGGACGAGGCGACGTTGCGCGACTATCTGCACAATCCGAAAGCGAAGGTGAAGGGCACGAAGATGGCCTTCGTCGGAGTGAAGGACGATCAGGAAATCACCAATCTCGTCGCTTATCTCAAGCAATATTCCAAATGAGAGGCAATACTCCAAATGGCGGGTTGCGGCCGGTTAGCAATGGCTAAATCGCCGTAATTGCCGATATTTTCTATCTGTGCGATAATAAATACGGACTTTTTACGGAATGCGCTTTCACGGTCAACCTGCTCGAGGAGGAGCGGAAATGGCTGTCGTGCTGATCCTCGTCCTGCTTGTCGTCGGCTCCGTGCTGTTCCATGTGCTGAGCCCCTGGTGGTGGACGCCGATCGCGTCCAACTGGAGCTATATCGACAGCACCCTTGTCATCACCTTCTGGATCACCGGCATCGTCTTCGTGGCGGTGATTTCCTTCATGGCCTATTGCGTCTACCGCTTCCGGCACAAGCCGGGCAACCGCGCGCATTACGAGCCTGAAAACCGCAAGCTGGAGGTGATGCTCGCCTCGGGAACGGCGGTCGGCGTGGCGGCCATGCTCGCCCCAGGCCTCATCGTGTGGAACCAGTTCATCTCGGTGCCCGCCGATGCCGCATCGATCGAAGTCGTCAGCCAGCAATGGCTGTGGAGTTTCCGCCTGCCCGGGGCAGACGGAAAGCTCGGCCGCGCCGAAACGCGCGACATCACACCCGAAAACCCTCTCGGCCTCGACAAGAACGACGCGAACGGCCTCGACGACATCATCGTCGAAGGCGGCGAGTTGCATCTGCCGGTGGGCAAGCCGGTGCATTTCCTGCTGCGCTCCGTCGACGTGCTCCATGATTTCTACGTGCCCGAGTTCCGCGCCAAGATGGACATGATCCCCGGCATGGTCACCTATTTCTGGCTGACGCCGACGCGCACGGGCACTTTCGAGATCCTCTGCGCCGAACTCTGTGGCGTCGGCCACCCGCAGATGCGCGGCACGGTCACCGTCGACAACGACGCGGACTATCAGACCTGGCTCGGGCAGCAGCAGACATTCACCCAGCTGACGGCGTCATCGGGAGAGCCGCCGGCAAACTGAACCGGCCGGAGGCCGCGTCGGTTCATGGAACCCCCAGCGGTCACAGACCGCTCTGAAGGAAGGGAGGAGATATCATGGTCGAGATTCCGTCCGGCGGCGCAGATGTCATCCCGCCCGCCGAAGTCGAGGATGTCGAGCTCTATCATCCGAGAAGCTGGTGGACGAAATATGTGTTCAGCCAGGATGCCAAGATCATTGCCGTGCAATATTCGGTGACCGCCATCGCGATTGGCCTGGTGGCGCTGGTGCTCTCCTGGCTGATGCGGCTGCAGCTTGCCTTTCCCGGCACTTTCACCTTCATCGACGCCGATCACTATTATCAGTTCATCACCATGCACGGCATGATCATGGTGATCTATCTGCTGACCGCGCTCTTCCTCGGCGGCTTCGGCAACTATCTCATTCCACTGATGGTCGGCGCCCGCGACATGGTGTTCCCTTATGCCAACATGCTGAGCTACTGGATCTATCTGCTTGCCGTTCTGATCCTCGTCGCGGGCTTTTTCGCTCCCGGCGGCCCGACGGGAGCGGGCTGGACGCTCTACCCGCCGCAGGCGGTCCTGTCGGGCACGCCAGGCGGCAAGGACTGGGGCATCCTGCTGATGCTCTCCTCGCTGATCGTCTTCATCATCGGCTTCACCATGGGCGGGCTGAATTATGTGGTGACCGTGCTGCAGGGAAGGGCGCGGGGCATGACGCTGATGCGCATGCCGCTCACCGTCTGGGGCATCTTCACCGCGACCGTGATGGCGCTGCTGGCCTTTCCCGCACTCTTCGTCGCCTGTGTCATGATGCTGTTCGACCGCCTGCTCGGCACCAGCTTCTTCATGCCCGCCATCGTCGAAATGGGCGAGCAGCTCCAGCATGGCGGCGGCAGCCCGATCCTGTTCCAGCACCTGTTCTGGTTCTTCGGCCATCCGGAGGTCTACATCGTCGCGCTGCCGGCCTTCGGCATCGTTTCCGACCTGATCAGCACCCATGCGCGCAAGAACATCTTCGGCTACCGGATGATGGTCTGGGCAATCGTTGTCATCGGCGCCTTGAGCTTCATCGTTTGGGCGCACCACATGTATGTCAGCGGCATGAACCCGGCCTTCGGGTTCTTCTTCGCCACCACGACGCTGATCATCGCCATCCCGACGGCGATCAAGGTCTACAACTGGGTGCTGACGCTCTGGCGCGGCGACATCCATCTGACGCTGCCGATGCTCTTTGCGCTCGCCTTCATCGTCACTTTCGTCAATGGCGGCCTGACCGGACTGTTTCTCGGCAACGTCGTCGTCGACGTGCCGCTGTCGGATACGATGTTCGTCGTTGCGCATTTCCATATGGTCATGGGCGTGGCGCCGATCCTCGTCATCTTCGGGGCGATCTATCACTGGTATCCGAAGGTCACCGGGCGCATGTTGAACGAGGCGCTTGGCCAGATTCATTTCTGGGTCACCTTCCTTGGCACCTATGCGATCTTCTTTCCGATGCATTATCTCGGCCTGCTCGGCGTGCCGCGCCGTTACTTCGAGCTTGGAGAGCTCGCCTTTGTTCCGCCGTCGGCTCATACGCTGAACGTCTTCATCTCAGTCATGGCGCTCGTCGTCGGGGCGGCGCAGGTCGTCTTCTTGTTCAACTTGGTCTGGAGCCTTTCCCGGGGCAGGGAGGCCGGCGGCAATCCATGGCGGGCGACGACGCTCGAATGGCAGACGCCGCAGACGCCGCCCGCGCACGGCAACTGGGGTAAGGATCTGCCTGTCGTCTATCGCTGGGCCTATGACTACAGCGTGCCGGGCGCTGCCGAGGATTTCATTCCGCAGACGCAGCCGGCCGGCGACAGAGTAACCCGGGAGAGCCCGGCATGAACGTCACGCTGATTTTCCTTGCCGCAATCGGCGGCTTCATCGTCTGGTGGCTTGCCGGACAGCGGCTGACCTCGAAGCCCTGGCTCGAAACCGGATCGGTGCAGCTGCCGGCCCATCACAGCGCCGACCGGCGGCCCGCGCCGGCGGTGAAAATCGGCCTCTTCGTGTTCCTTGGCGTCGTGGGCGCAGTTTTCAGCCTTGCCGTCAGCGCCTATTTTATGCGCATGGCCTCGGCCGACTGGTGGGGGATGCCGGTTCCGCGCCTCCTCTGGGTGAACACGGCAGCTCTTATCTTAAGCAGCGCTGCGCTGGAATGGGCGAAAGGCGAAGCTCGGCATGGCCGCATCGAACGCCTGCGGCCGGCGCTGGCCGCTGCACTTGCCCTTGCGGTCTTCTTTCTCGTCGGACAGATCCAGGCCTGGCGCGAGCTTGCCGCGGCCGGCTACGTGCTTGCCGACAATCCCGCCAACAGCTTCTTCTACATGCTGACCGGCCTGCACGGGCTGCATATTCTCGGCGGGCTTGCCGTGCTCGCGCACACGACCGTGAAGGCCTTTGCGAGCGAGGCTGCGACGGACAGGCTCAGCCTGCGCGTCGATCTTTCGGCCATCTATTCGCATTTCATGCTTGCCGTCTGGCTCTTGCTCTTTGCGCTCTTTGCCGGATGGGCGAACGAATTCGTCGATCTCTGCCGCACATTGCTGAACTAGCGGGCTGAACCGGGAGATTTGCAGATGGCACAAACTGTCCAGCCACACGGGGAACCCGGCCTCAGGCAATCGGGCCTGCGCGGTGTCGCCGCCGATTTCAGCTCGGATCAGCGCGCCTTCAAGACTGCGTCCTGGGGCAAGGCGATGATGTGGATCTTTCTGCTCAGCGACACCTTCGTCTTCGGCTGTTTCCTGATCGCCTATATGACTGCCCGAATGTCGACGCCGGTCGCATGGCCCAATCCCAGCGAGGTCTTCGGGCTCCATATCGGCGGCCAGAACGTTCCGCTGATCCTGATCGCGATCATGACCTTCGTGCTGATATCGAGCAGTGGCACCATGGCAATGGCGGTCAATTTCGGCTATCGCCGCGACCGCGGGAAGACGGCTGGCCTAATGATTCTGACGGCCCTTCTCGGGGCAACCTTCGTCGGCATGCAGGCCTTCGAGTGGACGAAGCTCATCACCGAAGGCGTGCGGCCCTGGGAAAATCCATGGGGCGCGGCGCAGTTCGGATCGACCTTCTTCATGATCACGGGTTTTCACGGCACCCACGTCACGATCGGCGTCATCTTCCTCCTCATCGTCGCCCGCAAGGTCTGGCGGGGCGATTTCGACGTGGAACGGCGCGGCTTTTTCACCAGCCGGAAAGGGCGCTACGAGGCCGTCGAGATCATGGGCCTCTACTGGCACTTCGTCGACCTCGTCTGGGTCTTCATCTTCGCGTTTTTCTATCTGTGGTGAGGTCGTCATGAGCGAGACAACGGCACACGCGCAAACCCAAACGGTGGATGCACAGGCACATGCCGGGCAGCAGCACCCGATCCGGCTCTATCTCCTCGTCTGGGGCCTGCTTTTCGTGCTCAGCGCCCTCTCCTACATGGTCGATTACCTCGGCATCCAGGGTTATCCAAGATGGACGCTGATCCTCGTCTTCATGATGCTGAAAGCCGGCCTCATCGTCGCCGTCTTCATGCACATGGCCTGGGAAAGGCTGGCGCTGGTCTATGCGATCCTGCTGCCGCCGTTGCTGGTGCTGGTCTTCGTGGCGCTGATGGTGTCGGAAGCGGACTACACGATTTTCACCCGGCTCGCCTTCTTCGGGGCTACGCCGTAGATACCGATCGTCGGGAGAAGGTTTTGTATGGCTGAAGTCTTGTTGTTCCACCATGCCCAGGGGCTGACCCCGGGCATCCGCGCATTCGCCGACGATTTGAGGGCGGCCGGCCACATCGTGCACACCCCTGATCTGTTCGGTGGACGCACCTTCGCCAGCATCGATGAGGGCCTCGCCTATATCGGTGCGATCGGCTTCGACGAGATGAGGGAGCGCGGCGTGCGCATCGCTGACGAACTGCCTGCCGCGCTCGTTTATGCCGGGTTCTCCTTCGGTGTGCTGCCGGCGCAGAAGCTGGCACAGACACGGCCCGGAGCCCGTGGCGCCTTGTTCTTCTATTCCTGCCTGCCGATCAGCGGAAAATGGGCCTTCGGACCCTGGCCGGAGGGTGTCCCGGTTCAGATCCACGGGATGGACAAGGATCCGATCTTCGCAGGCGAGGGCGATATCGACGCCGCTCGCGAGATCGTCGAGACGGTCGAGGACGCGGAACTTTTCCTCTACCCAGGCGACCAGCATTACTTTGCCGACAGCTCGCTCCCGTCCTACGACGCGGACGCGACGGCGCTCCTGACCAGCCGAGTTCTCGCGTTCCTGGGCTCTTTGCAGCACCCGTCTGGTTGAGATTGGAGGGCGGGGACGCGACCGAGACGACAGTTTCACGGTCATGCTTTCCCCTTGATTTCGAAGCGAAAACTGTCTTGTAAGAATTCCGTCGAAAGATTGCTGGCCGGATATTGGCCGGGCGCCGCCATCGTCAACGTCACTTCGGACTGGCCTTTACACCGAAGGCCGGTATCCCGTGCCGTTCACAAAAAAATCGCATCCGAAACAGGTCCTAGAACACGATGGAGGTCGCGCCGGGTTGCGATCTCGGCAATGATGGTATCTGTCCGCCACTCCGATCCCGCCAGGCCATGCTGTTCATTCCGCTTCCCTTCGTCGTCGCCCTTCTGCTGCTCATCCTGTTCGTCACCGTCCTCAGGCGGGAAGAGGAGGCGGCACCGAACCGGCCATTTCTGGCGCTGATCCTGCTCAGTGTCCTGTTATCCATCCTCTCCGGCCTGCGCTGGGGCTACGGAGTGCAGGCGGTCAGCATGGTCGCGCCTGTCATCGCGGCGATGGTACCGCCGCTTACCTATGCAGGAGTTTCCAGGCTGGTGAGGACGAGCCGGCGGTCGCTGCCAGCGCGGATTGCGCTGCATGCCGTGCCGGCCGCAGTCATCCTGCTATTGATCACCTTCCGGCGAGATACGATTGATATCGCGCTGGTGCTTGTTTTTGTCGGTTATGCCGTGGCGATCCTGCTTCTGATGCGGCCGGGCGCGGATGCGCTGCGGCTTGCGCCCTTCGAGGGGGCGGTGCCGGCCTATCGGGCGATCATCTTCGCGGCGGCGGCGCTGTGCTTGTCGGCAGCAGTCGACATCTTCGTGTTCCTCGATTTCACCTGGGCACATGGCGCGCATGCGATGACGCTGATCAGCGTCAGCAATCTCGCCATCCTCGTCATCCTCGGCATTGCGGCGGCGGCGGCCAGCCGAAGCCGGGCGCCTGCCGAAACGGTGGAGATGACGCCGAGGCCCGAAACGATCGAGGACAAGGAGACGATCGCGGCGGTCGATGCGCTGATGGAGGCAAAGAAGCTCTATCACGACGCCAATCTCAATCTCGATCGGCTCGCCCGCAAGGCCGGCATTCCCGCCCGCCAGATATCGGCAGCGATCAACCGGGCGATGGACAAGAACGTCTCGCAATATGTCAATGATTACAGGATCGGCGAGGCCTGCCGGCTGCTTGCCGATACCGAGAAATCGGTCACCGAGGTGATGTTCGACGTCGGCTTTCAGACCAAGTCCAACTTCAACCGCGAATTCCGCCGGGTGACCGATATGACGCCGGTTGCCTGGCGGCAGAAGAAAGCGGGTCCGACCTGTTGAGGTGATCTGCCTTGCAGCCCGCGCCCAGGCAATCACCCGCTCTCGTGGTTCGAGACGACCCTGCGTTCGTCACTGCGATCGATTCACAGGATCGATTGCTCCGCTTCGCGGATCGCTTCTCACCCTCACCATATGAGGGCTGGCTCGGCTGCATTGCCGCGCCGCGTACTCAATCGCGATCGAGGACTGTCAGAAACGTGTTCGAGGTCGCGGCTTTGTTGTCGTCGGCCATTCTGTCGGCATGAACACTACATCGGAACATGAACGAGATCTTGCCGCCAAGCTGCGATCGCTTTCGATCGAGCCCGCGGCCTTCAAGACAGAGCCGTCGGAGCGCAAAGTCCGGCGGCGCGTGATTCCCGGAATGCTGGCCCTGGCTGCGGCGGCAGCGCTGGCGGCGGTTCTTCTCTATCCGACAAATGTGGTGGAGCGCATCGAAACCGGGTTTGCAAAGCTTGCGGGCGGAGAGCCTGCGATATCGGCGAGCGGCGGAGAGGCGCCGGCAAGGGCTGACGCACCGCCGATCGGGGCTGCGACGGCGTCGATCCGGGAGATTACCGGCTCCGGTTATGTCGTGGCGCCCGATGTCGCCACCGTCTTTTCCAAATATGAGGGCCGGATCGTGGAGGTCGAGGTCGAGGCCGGTGATCGGGTGGTGGCCGGGCAGGTGCTCGTGCAGCTCGACGATACCGGTGCCCGGTTTGCGTTTCGAAACGCGGAGATATCGCGTCGGGCGGCGGAGCTCGCGCTCGATGCAAGGAATATCGGGCTTGCGCAGGCACGGTCGTCGCTTGCCCGCATCGAGCGGCTGGCCGGACGAGATGCGATGTCGGCGCAGGCGCTGGAGGAGGCGAAAACAGCTTTCGCTACGGCAGACAATGCCGCCCTGCAAGCGCGCCAGGATGTCGAAAGGGCCAAGCTCGATATCGACAGGGCGCGTGAACAGGTCGAGGCGCTGACGGTGCGGGCGCCGATTTCTGGTACCGTCACACGGCTTGATGCCCATGTCGGCGACACGGTGTTGTCGCGCGAGGACAGCGTGCGGGAGAATGAAAGCCTGCTTGTCATTACCGACACGGAAAGTCTGATCATCGATGCCGATGTGGCCGAAGCCAATATCGCACTGATGCGGCCGGGGCTTGCCGGCGAGGCGGTGCTCGACGGTTTCCCCGATCAGCCGTTTGCCGTCGCGGTGTCGAAGATCGCCCCCGCAATTTCGCGGGAGAAGGGGACGGTAACGCTGCGCCTGTCGCTCGCTTCGCCGCCTTCGGGAATGCGGCCGGCGATGGCGGCGCGCATTCGGCTCGTGGTGGGTCAGGAGGAGGCGCGGGTGCCCATCACCCGCCCTAGTCCTTCGGTGGCCCCTCACGGAGAGCGCTGATCAGTGAGCTGTGTGGCTGCCACCTTCTCTCCGGCCTCACTGCCCCGAAGGCGCCTCGAACGGCGGGGCTGGCCACCGCTTCCCAGGCCGCGGCGGACTATCGATAAGCAATCACCAAGGAGCAGAACCATGACCCACACGCGTGAACCCTACATCGCCCTTGCCGGCGTGAAGAAATCCTTCAGGATCGGGGCGGCGACAATTCCGATCTTCTCAGGCCTCGATCTTTCCATTCCGCCCGGCGATTTCGTTGCGGTCATGGGGCCATCGGGTTCAGGGAAATCGACGCTGCTCAATATGCTCGGCGGCATCGACAGCCCCGACGCCGGCGAGATACGGATCGGCCGCAGCCATCTCGAACAGATGGGCGAGGGCGCCAGAGCCGCCTGGCGGGCGCACAGCATGGGCATCGTCTTTCAGTTCTACAATCTGCTGCCGATGCTGAATGCGGCGGAGAATATCGAGCTGCCGCTGCTCCTAAAGCCGCTCGGGCGCAAGGAGCGGCGCGCCCGCGTCGATACGGTCATGGATCTCGTCGGGCTTGCCGGACGGCAGCGGCAGTTTCCGTCGAGCATGTCCGGCGGCCAACAGCAGCGTGTCGGCATTGCCCGCGCCATCGTCGGCGATCCAGATCTCATCCTCTGCGACGAGCCGACCGGCGATCTCGACCGGAAATCGGCCAATGACATCCTTGAGATACTTGGCTTCCTCAATAGCGAGCTTCGCAAGACCATCGTCATGGTCACGCACGATCCGGAAGCGGCGGCCTTTGCCCGGCGCACGCTCACTCTCAACAAGGGCGAGTTCACCGAGGGGGCGATCCGATGACCTTCTTCGAACTGATGCGACGCAATGCCTGGCGCAAGCGGCTGCGCGCCGTACTCCTGATGTTTTCGGTCGGCATCGCCTTCCTGATCTATGGGCTGACGGCGAGCTTCGTCAGCGGCAGCCAGGGGGCGGCGGGCGCCAGCGACAATCTGCTCGGCGTCTTCAACAAATCCGGCCGGGGGCTGCCGCTGCCTCTGGCTTATCTGAACAGGATCTCGGCCCAGAGCGATGTCGCGGCCGTTGCCTATACCACGCGCATGCGCGGTTTCATCGATGTCGAGAAAAACGTGGTTGTCGTCAGCGCCGTCGATCCGCGAGCCATCGCCGACGCCAATGGCGAGGAGTTGGGGCTGACGCCGGAGCTCATGGCAACGCTGGAAGAGGGTCGTGATCGGGTGCTGGTCGGCAGGGCGTTGGCTGAGACGCAAGGCTGGTCGCTCGGCCAGCGCATCGGCGTCACCAGCCAGATTATGAAGGCTGACGGCACCCGGAACTGGAGCTTCGTGATATCGGGCATCTTCGAGGGCGCCGATGCCAGCACGGACACCTATTTCATGCTCGCCCGCTACGACACGATCAATGCCGCCCGCGCCAGGGACAAGGATACCGTCGACGCCTTCGTTGTGCGCCCGCGCGACGGTGTTTCATCCGGGATGCTTGCGGCGCGGATCGACGCGCTCTTCGCCAATTCGGCGGCGCAGACAAGGACCCAATCGGAAAAGCAGTTCCTCGAAGCCTTCCTGCGGCAATTCGCCGATGTCGGCCTGATCGTCAGCCTCGTCGTCAGCGCGACCTTCGTGACGATCCTGATGATATCGATCAACACCATGCTGTTCGCGGTGAGGGAGCGTCGATTCGAAATCGGCGTCATGAAGGTGCTCGGATTTTCCAGCGGGCGGATCGTGGCGCTCATCCTCGGTGAGACGCTGTTCATCTTCGCCGTCGGCGGCGCGGGCGGTCTCATCCTCGCCAAGCTCGCAACCTATCTGATCGGGCCGGCACTCGGCCTCGTCCTCGGCGGCGAGGTGTTCATAAAATCCCTCGCCATCATTGTCGGTCTCGGTTTGCTGACCGGGCTATTGCCCGCCCTTAACGCCATGCGCCTGCCTATCGTTAACGCCCTCAGAACGAGATAGTCCAATGTGGTCAACGCTCAAGCAGATCTTTCTCATGATCAAAGTCAACCTCGGCAGCCTGCCGCGGCGGCTCGCGATCTCGCTGTCGATGGTGCTCTCCGTTGGCCTCGTCGTGGCGGTGCTCGCGGGCTTTCTGGCGATGGCGCGCGGCTTCGAAGGCGCGCTTGCAGGCGCAGGATCGCCCGGTATCGCTGTCATTCTCGGCGGCGGCACCAACCAGGAAACCGGCTCGGATGTGCCGGCCGAGGCGATCCGGAGCCTGGCCGCCATGAGCGGCGATACCGGTATTGCCCGCGACGGCGCCGGCGGACCGGCGCTGTCGCGCGAGATCGTTGTTCCGATCGATATCAGGGGACGCGACGGCGAGCAGACGCTGTCGCTCAGGGGCATGGATGCGGCAGGGCCTGGCCTGCGCCAGCGCGCCCGGCTTTCGCAGGGGCGGCTGTTTACGCCTGGCGCGCGGGAGATCGTCGTCGGCGCCCGTATCGCCGAGATATTTGGCTTTGCCGTCGGTGAGACGGTGCGGCTCGGCGCGGTCGACTGGAAGGTCGCCGGCCGCTTCACTTCGGGCGGCAGCGCCTTCGAATCCGAGATCTGGGCGGATCTGGAAGCGGTGCAGTCGGCCTTCGACCGGCTGGGGCAGGTGCAGAGCCTGCGGCTGCGGCTCGACGGCGCGGGCGGACTGGCGGCGTTGCGCGCGCGACTGTCCGGTCTCTCCGGACCGCCGCTCACCGCGGTTTCCGAGGCCGAACTCTATGCGGCACAGGCGGAGCGCACCGAAAACCTGATCCGTCTGTTCGGTTGGCCGATCGCGCTCTTGATGGCCATCGGCGCGATGGCCGGGACGCTAAACACGATGATGAGTTCGGTCTCCGACCGTGCCGTCGAAATCGCCACGCTGCGGCTCCTGGGCTTTGCCCGCCTGCCGGTCTTCGCTGCCACCTGGGTGGAGGCGGTGCTCCTATCGGCGGCGGGTGCGGTCTTCGGCGTCGTTGGTTCCATGATCGCCTTCGATGGCTGGCAGGCGAGCACGATGGGCGCAAACAATACCAAGATGGCTTTTCAGCTCAATGTGACGCCCGACGTTATCCTGACCGCTGGGCTGCTGGGGCTGGCGATCGGCGTGATCGGCGGCGCTTTGCCGGCGCTCGCAGCAACGCGGCTGCCGCTGGGGGCGGCGCTGCGGGCGAGGGGGTGAATCGCCTCGCGACTATCACCCTCAGGATAAGGGCCGATCGGTATGCGATGCCGCTGGAGAGGAACCCAAGCGAGGGCAGAATCACCGGGGCACATCCTGAAGATGAGGTACGTCCCCCGCGCAGTTTCCTTGATTTGTTCGCCTCAAAGTCGCTGCTTTCTTGGCCTGAGTTGTGGCTTTTCAGCACCTTGCGGATGCCGCCGCCATCGACAGTGGGATAAGACCGTTAAACCGGCCCGCTGCCGCATTGACACCATCTTCTCGCCTTCTTGCCGTGGACGGTTGCCCGCGCCGCATCCGGTCGGCCGATATCGGTCGATCTCCGTGGCTGCAAAACGATCCGACGAACAGGGCAACATTGGTGATATGACAATCTACTATGTGAACTCAGCGACCGGCTCCGACCGCAACAGCGGAACGAACCAGACATCGGCTTTTGCGACTTTGTCCAAAGTGGAATCCTTGAAGCTGAAACCGGGCGACAGCGTGCTCCTCGCCAAGGGCAGCGTGTTCAACGAGCAGTTCGATATCAAATATTCCGGCACTGACAGTGCGCCGATCAAGATCGGCAGTTACGGGACGGGTGCGGCACCCGTCATCCACAGCGGCGGCGACGGCATTCATAGTCTCTATGCGTCGAACATCGTGGTCGAGAACCTCAAAATATCCAATAGCGGGGGTTCGGCCATCTCTGGTGGCAGTGTCTCGAATTGGACAGTTCGCCATGTCGAAGTCGACAAGTCAGGATTGTCGGGCGAAACAGGCGCCATGAATTTCCGCAACAGCAAGAACATCACGATCGAAAACAGCACGATTTCGGGCGCTAAGGGCGACGGCGTCTGGATCGACAAGGTCGAGGGCTTCAAACTTCTCAACAATACGGTGACGAACAGCCACGGCGCCAAGGCGGATGCCGTCCAGGTGAACGACAGCAGCAACATCCTGATCCGAGGCAATCATCTCGACCAGACGAATGCCGATAGCCCCAAGGGCGTCCTTGTGCTCATCAGACCGGAGAACGCAGTGGTCGAGAACAATACGCTGAGTGGCGGCGGCTTCGGCATCAGCGCGCAAGCGGGCAAGAACGTCGCCATCCGCGACAACGATATATCGGAATTTCACGGTTACAGCTGGTCCTTCGCCGTCGGTCTCGGTGACGAAGGCAATACGAGAGACTACGATATTGCGGGCAACCACATCCACGATGGCGCGTGGGGCGTGGTCATCACCGCGCCAGCCGACGCTCCCAGCTATACCCGCACGAATATCAAGGTCCACGACAATGTCTTCGACGACCTCTCACAGTCGGCGCTGAAGGTCGACAGACCGGCCTCCGGCTCCTTCTCCAACAATACGATCGAGAGCGGCACCAACGCCACCAACATATCGCCTTCGATCGTCGACGCGCACACCTTCACCGTCAGCAACAACCATACGGTCGCTAATGTCGAGACGGCGCTGGCGAGCCCGGTTGTCACGACTGCCGCAGTCACGGAGGCGCCGGCGGATCCGGCGGTTGTCGCCGTGCACGACAATTTGAAGATCATCACCGATACGGGCGACGCCCACCGCGGCAATCTCCTCGAAAACGACACCTCCGATAACGGGACCCTGGTTCTGCGCCGCTTCGGTGATGAAGGCGTCGGCAAGGACGGCCTGACGCTGACCGGCGACTACGGCGTCATTCACGTGGACCCGGAGGGCAACTATGCCTACACGCTCGATGAAACGAAGCTCCCCACCAATGACCAAGACGGACATGTGAGCGAGACCTTCAGCTACGGGATCGACGATGGAAACTCGTACCACAGCGATGGCGATACGCTGACTGTCTACCTCCATATGGATAGCTTGCTGAGCTGAGGGTGCGGGGCCGGAACTGAACAAAAGAGAAATCCCGGATAATTTCCGGGGTTTCATGAGCGGCAGCCGGCCGCTTTACTGCTGCGGGACTGGATTGACGACCAGGCCGCGGCCGAATGAGCGCAACATTCACCAAAATTGCGCCCTGATAGTGCATCGATGGGTAAACGTGTCTGGCGTTCTCACCCGCCTTTGCCTTCGGAACATTGCGGTGTCTCAAGATGAGCCACAATTGCATTCGAAGTGCACCGGGAACAGGTAAAACCTCGGTCAATACCATTTCAAGAGCTCTTCCTCGCAGGCAATCCGATACTGTTCATTCACCTTTCGGTCGTTGTTTGGTGGATTATTTTCGTTAAGGTTGTAGTCTTAAAGATGCCGCCACCGCCAGGCGCTTCTCGGGACCAAGTCAGGCCGATGGCCTTCGATCGCTGTAACCACAGCATTGAGGCCTCTTCGGCCTTAGTCCCGACCACATCCGATCCACTCGTTACAGTCGAGCCAATCGACTGCGCGACAATGTGAGAATAAGGCGACATGACAGTCTATTATGTAAATTCAGCGACCGGCTCCAACGCGAACACCGGAACGAGCGAGGATTCCCCCTTTGCAACATTCTGGGCGGTGGAGAACCTAAAACTACAGCCGGGCGACAGCGTGCTTCTCGCCGCCGGAAGCGTGTTCAACGACCAGCTCGATCTCAAATATTCCGGCACGGTGGCCGCCCCGATCACCATCGGCAGCTACGGGATCGGCGACGCTCCGGTCATTCATAGCCCCGGCGACGGCATTCACAGCCTTTACACCTCGAACATCGTCATCGAGAACATCAAGATCTCCGACACCGGCGCTGCGGCCATCTATGGCGGTTATGTTTCGAACTGGACGATCAATAATGTCGAGGTCGACCACACCGGCTTGGCAGGCAAGGCTGGTTCAATCAGCATCAGAACCGGTTCGAACATCACCATCGAAAACAGCACGATCAACGACGTCAACGGCGACGGCATGTGGATTGAGAAGATCAACGGCGTTACTCTCCTCAACAACACCGTCACCAACGCCCACGGCACCGCGGCGGATGCCGTCCAGATAAACGACAGCAGCAACATCGTCATCAGCGGCAATTATTTCGATCAGACGGGTGCGGTGACGCCAAAGGGCGTGCTGACGCTCATCCGGCCCATGGAGGCCGTGATCGAGGGCAACACCATCCTCGGCGGCAGCTTCGGGATCAGCGCGCAGGCTGGCACGAATATCGCCATCCAGGACAATGATATCTCCGGCTATGGCGGCTACAGCTGGTCTTACGCCATCGGTCTCGGCGACACGGGCAATACGCGCAACTACGATATCTCCGGCAACTATATCCATGACGGCGTCTGGGGCGTGGCGGTCACCTCCGCCGGGACGACCAGCTATGTCCGTGAGGGCATTGATATCTACGGCAACCTGTTCGACGATTTGACGCAGGCGGCGCTAAAGGTCGACCGGCCTGCCTCCGGCTCCTTCCACGACAATTTCATCGCGAGCGACGTGACGCCCTACAGCATATCGCCTGCTATCATCGCCGCCGGCACCTTTCCGGTCTATGGCAACACGACCGTAGACGAGAGCGCGGTCACGCTTGCCAGCGCCGATAGTCTGGTTGCCACGGAGGCCAGTCTCAGCCTGATAGCCGACAGCGCCCATGCCGGGCAGGACAGCCTGACGAAGATGAAAAGCGAGGCGGACAACAGCCATCACGGCAATGCCTTCGGCGATGACGGCGTCTCCTCCGAAAGCATTCTGCTTCACCGCTTCGGCCATGATGGCTTGGACAAGGGCGGTGAGATGCCGGACAAGCGCAACCATTTCGGTCCCTTTGACGCAGCCGATCTCTTCGGTGCCGGCGAAAGCGGCAATGCCTCCTGGCATCATGAGATCCCGCCGCCGCCGGAGTCTTCGCATTATCAGGATGGGCTGGTCCTGAGCGTCATCCTCCGTCCCGAGGACGCGCTGATCTAGTTCCCGCCGAGCAGGGTCAGCAGGACCTCGGCTTCGATCTCCCTGCAGATGCTCTCATATTCGGCGATGATCGCTGGATCGGCCGACCTGTCCCTGCGCATGAGGTCGAGCACGGCGCAGGCCTCGCCATAGGTGCCGCACATCTCGTAGAGATCGGGATCGTTCGCCGCAGCCGCCCTGATCGTCGCCCGTGTCGCGGGCAACCGCATCATCAACCGGGCTAGCCCCTGTTCGGCGGCGCGTCCGGCGATGCGGGCGACGACTTCTTTCCTCGCCATGCCATCCTCCCTTTGCTGCTTCTCCGCTGTCGAGAGAAGTACGCAGAGATGCTGGATCTGGTTCAAAGGACGGGCCAAAATTGTCCGCTTAAAAACCTCCTTGCCGCTCGATTTCAATCAATACAATGGCTTATGATTGACAAAGAGGTTTTTAAGAGGTCGACTTTCTAAAAAATGGGTGGGGTGGGCGAGCGTCGCGACACAGTTCGGCCGTGCGCGCAAGAGCGGCTCGGCCAGCTTTTCCCATGCGATCGCTTTCGTGCCGCTGCTCAGGAAATCGGTTGCCTTCCAGTCGAATGTCCTGGCGGCGATGGCGACGTGCCGCCGCGGTCAGATGGCTGCCGCCGCCAATGATCACGCCGCGATGGCAGCGCCGCCGAGCACAAGGGTTCGCCTCTTCATGAATCATCCTTTCCCGAAGACCCCGGTGTCTAAAGGGGATCGACTGGAAGTCCCGGTTAAATCGCGGCAATGATCCACGCGGATCGAAATGAGGCGACGCCCCATCATGCTTCAGATGGCAACCTGCTCTCCGAGTTCAACAACGCGGTTTGATGGCAGGTTGAAGTAATCGGACGGATCGATGGCAATGCCCTCCAAGGCCATGAATATGCGCTCCTGCCAACCGGGCAGCCCGGTATTCGGGGTTCTCACGAGGTTCCGGCGGCCGAGATAAAAAGAGGTCTTCATGATTTCGAACTTGAAGCCTCCTTCTCTGCAGAGAGCCAGCGCCCTGGTGACATCGGGATCGTCCATGAAACCGAAGGTGATATCGAGACGTACGAAACGCGGCGAGAGCTGGCTTATCTTGGTGCGCCTGCTGTCGGGGACATAAGGTTCGTCTTCGGTCCAAACCGTCAGGATGACGTTCTGTTCGTGGAGCACGTGGTTGTGCTTGAGGTTGTGGAGCAGGACGCTCGGCGTCCGATCGGGGACGCTCGTCAGGAACACCGCCGTCCCCGGAACGGTCACCGGCGAATGCTCCGACTTTCGTTCGATCGACCGGATGAAGGAATCGAGCGGGATCTCGTTGTTGGCCCGCAGTCTCTTCAGATAGGCCTGTCCCCGGGTCCATGTCCACATCAGGATCATGATCGCCAGGGCAAGGGCGACTGGAACCCAGCCGCCGTCATGGATCTTCAAGAGATTGGCAGCCAGGAACAACACCTCGATAATGAAGAGCGGCAGCAGCAGGATGACGGCAAGCATCAGAGAGTAGCCCCAGACAGCCCGCAGGAATTGAAAGGCCAGCATGGTCGAAATGACCATGGTTCCGGTCACCGAGATGCCGTAGGCGGTCGCCAGCGATTCGGAATCGCCGAAAGAAAAGATCAGCATCAGCACGCCGACCAGCAGGAGAAGATTGACGCTCGGCACATAGATCTGGCCGGTGTTGGTCTCCGAGGTGAATTTGATCCGCAGCCTCGGCAGGAAGCCGAGATGAACCGCCGAGCGGGCCAGCGAAAACGCGCCGGTGATGACAGCCTGGCTGGCGATAATGGTCGCCATCGTCGCCAGGATGACCACCGGCAGCAGGATCCAATCCGGATACATCAGAAAGAACGGGTTGGTTGCCGTTTCGGGATGGGCGAGAACCAGCGCGCCCTGACCGATATAGTTCAAGAGCAATGCCGGAAAGACAAGCACGAACCATGCCGTCTGGATGGGACGCCGCCCGAAATGCCCGAGATCGGCATAGAGCGCTTCGGCACCCGTCACCGTCAGAAACACCGCGCCAAGCACGATGAGGCCAACTGTGCCGGCATGGGCGAGGAACGAGAGCGCGTTGATCGGATTGAGCGCGGCCAGGATCCTCCAATCGTCGCCGATGTGGATCAGGCCACCTGCGGCCATCGCCAGAAACCACAAGACCGTTATCGGCCCGAAAAACATAGAGACAGCTGCAGTTCCCCTCGACTGCGCGGCAAAGAGAACGATCATGATCACAGCCGAGGCGAGCGGGACATAATCGGCGAAGGCTGGCGTGACCAGCTTCAGGCCTTCGAGCGCCGACATGACCGATAGGGCAGGCGTGATCATCGCGTCGCCGATGAAGAGGGCTGCGCCGATCAGGCCTGCAAAGAACAGCACCGGCACGTTTCGTCCCATCTTTTTCATCAGGAGGGCAAGAAGCGAGAGGGTGCCACCTTCGCCGTCATTGTCCGCCCTGAGCAGGAACAATACATATTTGAAGGTGACGATGACAGTCAGCGTCCAGACCATCAGCGAAATCAGGCCGATCACCTCCGGCTCGTGTATGCCATCGGCGGCAAAGGGCCTGAGTGCCTCGCGGAACGCATAGAGCGGGCTGGTGCCGATATCGCCGTAGACGACGCCGATTGCGCCGACGACCAATCCGACAAAGCCGGCCCGGCCGCCGACGTCACCCGTTTTGTCTGCATGTGTTGAAGTCATGGTTCCCCGCTTGCGCCACTTGCTTACAGGCAGAAACATATGCCGCATTGGAGAACGGCAAGTAAATTTGTGCCGGTGCAAATTTTTCGTGACAAAAAGACTACCAGTGCTGGGCTGGCATGGACGCCGCGACAAGTTCAGGATGAATCAATTTTGATCCAGGAAATTCTGTAGTAGGCGTCCGAAATCAACTTCTAAGCTGGAGCAGAGGCAGATGGAACCTACCCAATTGTTCGAGCTGGTCATTGCGATGTTTCTCGCGATCATCGCCCTGCATTATGCCGCCCACAGGCTGCGATTGCCGCCATCCGTGGCGCTCTTGGCCGGGGGCGCCTTGCTGGCCTTCGTTCCGGGGCTGCCGGCGATATCGGTCGATCCCGGGCTGGTGCTCGTCATCTTCCTGCCGCCTCTCTTGATGGACGGCGCCTGGGCCATCGCTTTGGTGCGGCTGCGGCGCCATATGATCGGCATCGCCTCGTTGGCGGTCGGAGCGGTGTTCTTCACCTGCGCCGTGGTGGCCGTCGTCACCCATCTTCTCTTTCCATCGCTTCCCTGGGCCGCCTGCGCGGCGCTCGGCGCGATCGTTTCGCCGCCGGACGCGGTGTCGGCGCGGGCGGTGCTGGAACGTGTAAGGTTGCCGCGGCGGCTGCAGATCTTGCTGGAAGGCGAGAGCTTGCTCAACGACGCGAGCGGCCTCGTTCTCTTCCGTTTTGCCGTTGCCGCCGCGGCAACGGGAGCCTTCAGCGCCGGTGAGGCGGCCGGCAGCCTCTTTGTGCTGGCGCTCGGCGGCGCCGTCGTCGGCGTCGTCGTGGGCACGGCATGGGTCAAATTCGTCCGGCGGCTCGGCGACGAATATCTCATCATTGCGGCCACCGTGCTGCTTGCCTGGATTTCCTATCTGCTCGGCGAGTTGCTGCATGTCTCCGGCGTTATCGCCACCGTGACCACCGGTCTGATCGCGTCCTGGCACCAGCATACCGTGTTTTCGGCCGCAACCCGCATGCGCGGCACGTCGTTCTGGACCGTGATGATCTTCCTGATGGAGGCTTCGGTCTTCACCTTGATCGGGCTGTCGCTCCGCGACGTGGTCGAACGCGGCGGCGGTTTCGCCACGCTGATCGCCACCATGGGGCTGCCGATGCTGGCGATCCTCGTGACGCTGGTGATCGCGCGGTTTGCCTGGGTCTTCGGCTCCGATCTCGTCATCCGTCTCTGTGCTGCGCTGGGCTTCACGCGGGTCCGGCCGCTGGGCGTCGGCGGCGCCACCGTTCTCAGCTGGGCGGGCGTGCGCGGCGTAGTAACGCTCGCCCTGGCACTCAGCCTGCCCGGGGAATTCCCCGGTCGTGACTTCATCCTCGCAACATCATTTACCGTCATTCTCGGTACCGTACTCGTGCAGGGAACGACATTGGGACGGATTATCGGCTGGGCGCGGCTGGTGGAACCGGAGACAGAAAGAGCGCGTCTCACTATGAGCCAGGCCGAAGCCGCCATGGCACAGGCGCAGCTGGGCACCGTGCAAGATCTGGCATATGACGCCGATGGAAACCTAATCCACCCTCAATTGCTGGAGCGATACCAGCGCAGAGCCACGGCGATCGTCGATTACGCCGCGAGAACGGAGCATTATATCCCGGTGCTGCATGCGCATTTCGACGTCGTTCTCGAGGCGGTTGCAACCGGACGCCGCGAACTCATTCGTCTCCACCGTGCCGGTGACATCGATGACGAGACGTTGCAGGAACTGGAACGGGATCTCGATCTTGAGGAACTAAGCGCGATCTCAGCCAAGGCCTGATTTCGTCGACCACGCCCGATCGAAGCCGACGGGCACTAATATTTTCTCCGAATGCGGAAGTATTCGAGGCAGCGGTCCCGAATATAGATCGCATCATCAATCGTGTCGCAACCGCCGCGTCACCGCGATGCTTTGCGGACGGGCCGTGCGGAAACCCCTTATGGCACCGGCTCAGCATCGTGAATGGGGCGGTTTAAGGCGTTACCCCCTCATCTGATTTCGGGGCGATGTCGCAGGCTGCGCAAAGTCTTGTTTCGATCAATTCTCAAAAATTACGCGGTTAAATTGCTTCTAATTGCCGCCATGATTTAAATATACGTTCTCGCCGCGATTTTTTCTTCGCCACATTTCGGATGTTGCAAATTATCCAAACAATGGTGAGAAACAATGAAAATTATTCTCGTCATAGCCCTCACGGTTTTTGCCGTACCGTGTGAGGCCGACATGCTCGTCACGGCTTCCAAATACAATCGCATGCACGAACGCTCCATCTCCTTTCTCGGCGTCAACCCCCGCAGAACGTCCTGGTGCGGCGCTTTCCTCGCCTTCGTTGCCAAACGATCGTCCCGCCAGCCGCCGGCCAATCCCAATATGGCAGTTTCCTGGAAAAGTTTTGGCAAGCCGGTTTTCTTCCGCTCGGTGAGGCGGGGAGACGTCGTTGTCATCCGAAGCGGCAGGCGGTTCCATGTCAGCTTGTTCGACCACTTCGATCAGCGACGCCAGTACGTCTATCTGTTCGGTGGAAATCAATCCAATCGGGTCCAGCTGTCGCGCTACCGCGCCAGCTCGGTGGTCGCCGTTCGACGATGAATCCGGAAATTTTTCTCTCCGCTGAATTCGAATGAACCCAACGGTTTAGCGGCGATCTGAAGCGGGGTGGTGGTGGCCACCAAAATTGCCGCGCCGGCCGTCAGTCTCCCCCGTCTACCGCGCAAAGCACGCCCTTAACGGGGATGGTGGCCAGCCTTTCGCGCTTGATATCGAACCTCCAGGCTTTGACCACATTCTCGGATTGATAGGAGCCGTCCGGCTGCTCCGCCATCCTGCCGAGCGCAAAGACAGCGGCATCAGGAAATTGGCTCGACAAGCAATAGGCGGGCAGCAAAAGTTCGTGGCGGGGCGACGGCTTTGAAATCGTCACATGGTCGACTGCGGTCCAGACGGGAAGATTTCCATTCATGCCGGTCTGGCGCCGGAGCACCAGCGAGAGTTTTGCGCCGCATTTGAGCTCTACCGCCGCATAGGCCGGGCCTCCGGCCGCTCCCGATAGAGTGATTCCGCCGACTTCCACGCAAACGTTCGCGGGAGGAGGCGTGGATTTTCCCCGCGCCTCACTGGCATGGCCGGCGGCGGGGATCAGGGCGAGATGAGCGGCAATCGCCAGGAGATATCCTGACATCGGAAAACCGTTGGAGCGTGAAGCGAGGCGAAGGTAGTGCTGCCCCAACGATCGTGAGCTATTCATATCCGTCCCCATTGCGATCGGGAGTGAAACAGGGGTGCATCTGTTTCCTCAATTCTGAAGAGAGGACCGTAATCCTGCTCGGGTAGGTGTCAATAGTTGATGCTGCGGGTGGAAGAACGTCAGCCGCGGCCGGCGCTTCTGAATGCGGCGATGATGCTGTCCGCCGCCAGCCGCGCCTCGTCGGCATTCGTCTGAAAATTGGTGACGGAGAGGCGCAGGACGTCGCGGCCGCGCCATTTGGCGCCGCCGGCGAAGAGGGTGGCGTCTTGGCGGATCTTTTCGATGGTCTTGCGTGTGATCGCGTCGCTTTCATTGTCCGGGCGGTCGGTGGCGAAGCGGAGGATGAGCTGGTTCAGCGCGACCTCGTTCAAGATGGTGATGCCGGGTTCGCGCGCGAGATGTTCGGCGAGCAGCCGGGCGGAGGCGCAGCATTGATCGATGAGGGCGGCGATGCCGTCGCGGCCGAGATGTTTCAGCATCGCCCAGGTGGCGAAGCCGCGGGCGCGCCTGGAAAGCTCCGGCACGTAATGGGAGGGGTCGCGCTCGCCTTCGGCCGCGAGCGGCAGGTAGCTTGCGGCGATCGTCATGGAGCGGCGGTGGGCAAGCTCGTCGCGCACGATCGCATAGCCGCAGTCATAGGGCGTCTGCAGCCACTTGTGGCCGTCGGTCGCCCAGCTGTCGGCCGCCTCGACGCCGCGGCTGAGATGGCTGAATTTCTCCGATGCCTGCGCCCAGAGGCCGAAGGCGCCGTCGATATGCACCCAGGCGCCCTTTTCCTTGAGCGTCGGGATGAGGCGGGTGAAATCGTCGAAGCCGCCGGTATTGATCTGTCCGGCCTGCAGAATGGCGATGCAGGGGCCGCCGAACGAAGCAAGCGCGCCGGTGAGGGAGGCCGGATCGATCCGGCCCATTGCATCGGTCGGCAGGCGCAGCACGCGGTCATGGCCGAGGCCGAGGAATTGCAGGGCGGAGAAGACGGTGGTGTGCGCGTCGTCGCCGATCAGAACGGTGATTTCAGGCGCGCCGAACAGGCCCCTGGCGTCGGCATCCCAGCCGGCCCGGCGCAGCACCTCGCCGCGGGCGGCGGCAAGGCAGGTGAAATTGGCGACCGTCGCGCCGGTGACGAAGCCGACGGAGCTTTCGGCCGGCAGCTTCAGGATGTCGAGAAGCCATCGCGACGCGATGGTTTCGACGGCCGCGGCGGCCGGGGCGGCGACATGGTTTCCGGCATTCTGGCCCCAGGCGCTGGTCAGGAAATCGGCGGCGACTCCGACCGGATGGGAGCCGCCGATGACCCAGCCGAAGAAGCGCGGGCCGGTCATGAGATGCAGTCCGGGCTCGGCGTCGGCAGCGAGCTGCCGGATGACATCGGTCATATCGGCGCCGGCTTTCGGCAGCGGCTCGTCGAAGGCGGCAAGGGAAGCGGCATAGTCGTGCCGGGGTACATGGCGGGCAGGGGCGCGCTCGCGAAAGGCGGCCGCAAGCCGGGCGGCTTCCTGAAAAAGAGATGCGATTGCCGACATGCGGGGTCCCCTCAGCCGAGCGCCCGCCGGTCCCCGGGGACCGCCTCCAAGCAAGCTGCCGGCGCGGTCAGTTTAGAACTTTTCGCCACTGGATTGAAGGGCTCAGATGCCGGCGGAGGATCGGGCGGTCGGCGACAGCGGCGGCGGTGCTTGCTCGAGGATGGCCAGCAGCCAGGCGACGCCCGCATCCATCAGGGCGACCTTAGGGAGAATAGCATTGATGCGAAATCGCGTGAGCTCCAGCGGCGCATCGACGCTTTCCACGCCGAAGCGCGCCGCATGCATGGCGGCAAACCGCCTCGGCAGGGCGCAGATGAGATCGGTGGCGGCAAGGATGGCGAGCGCGAACATGAAATTCGGCACGGTCAGCGCGACGCGGCGCGCGCGGCCAAGCCTCGCCAGCGCCTCGTCAACGAAGCCATGGGGATCGCCGCCGAGCGAGACGACCAGATGCTCCAGCTCGCAATATCGCGCAAGCGTCGGCGCGGCGGCGAAGGTATGGCCGGCGCGCATCGCCACGACGAAATCCTCATCGTAAAGCCCGCTCACATGGAAACGCTCGGGAATATGCCCCGTGGGGATGACGGCAATGTCGGTCAGGCGGTCGTCGAGATCGGCGAAGGCGCCGCGCCAGGCCCGCTCGGGCGCGCTTTCGTTCGGGGCCGGCAGCAGCTGGCGGATGCCGATATCGATGCCGGGCGCGACGTGGGCAAGCTCGGCTAGAAGAGGCGCCAGCAGCACGGCCGAAATGCCGTCGGGTGCGCCGATCGTGAAGCGGCGCGTCGATGTGGCGGGATCGAAGGGTTCGGCGGCCGACAGGATATTGCGCACGCCGGCGAGCACATCGGCGATCGGGGCTGCCAGCTCCAATGCCCGCGCCGTCGGCACCACACCCTTCGGTGTGCGCAGGAAGAGCGGATCGTTCAGCAGCCGCCGCAGCCGGCCAAGCCCATGGCTGACGGCCGAAGAGGTGAGGTTCAGCCGCTCGGCCGCGCGCCCGACATGACGCTCCTCCAGCACCGCCTCGAAGAGGACGAGGAGGTTGAGATCCGTCCGCGAGAGGTCAGCCAGATTCAGCATATTGCTGAAATCATATCATTGGATTCAGCGCGGCTGAAGTGGGACTGTCCGGCAGACCGCAGCAAGCGGCCGTCCGCATCGCCGAAGGAGCAAGCTCATGGCATCGCCATCCCGTTTACAACAGGCCGAAATTTGCATCACCGATAGGGCCTGCGCCGAACTCATCCGCCAAACAGAAGAGGCGAATGCGGCGCTGATGCGCGGCGATATCGCGTCCTACCGCGCGCTGAATCCGCATGCGGCCGATTACACGCTGATGTCTCCCTTCGGCGGGCGGCCGACGCACGAGGCCGAGCTGACGGAGGAGCGCTGGCAGGCGGTCGGCCGCTTCTTTTCGAACGGCACCTTCGAGCAGGAGATCGTGCAGGCCTATGGCTCGGCCGATATGATCGTGCTGGCGCTCATCGAGCGATGCTGCGTCGAGGCCGGTGGCCTGCCGATGCAGGACTGGGCGCTCCGCGTCACCTTGGTCTATCGCCGGGAGGGCTCGGAATGGCTGCTGGCGCACCGTCATGCCGACCCGCTTGCCAACGGCATCAGCCTGGAACAGGCGGCTGCGCTGGGGCGCAAGCCAGAAAATCAGGAAATGGGTGGCGGCAAGAAGTCGTGACGCGTAATCAGCGGCCATCTGCCTGACACGAAGGAGATGGCCCTGATGAGCGATGTCGACAAACGAAACACACCCATGGAACTATTGAACCCGATGTTCCAGCTCGAACTGGAGTTTCTTGCCTCCGACAAGGCTGACGATCGGGCGCTCGCTAGGGCATTTCATCCCGATATGATCGTCACGAGCCTGCGTTACTGCCCTATTGCGGCGAGTGGAAGGGCTTGGCGGGCATCGCTTCCCTGCTGCGGAAGATGAGTGAAGTCTGGAGCGATATCGCGATGGAAGATCTTGCGGCTGCTCAATCCGACGATCGGATCTTCATGACATGCACGCTGCAGCTCACCTCGCGGGCGACCGGCGCCGTCATCAGGCAGCCATTCGCCGAGGTCCTGCGCTTCGATGAGGGGTTGCTGCTGGACGGCACGCCCTATTACTTCGATACGGCCGAAATCGTCAGGGAGATTCAATAGCGGACAGTCCTACAGCATGTCCCCAAGGCTCCAGTGGTTGTTTCCAGCGGGGCGTCGATTTCGTCATCGACGTTCTGGTAGCGGATGTCGACGGAGAGGCGGAGCCGCCGACGCGGACCTTATTGGTGGTGGTGGCGTTGATCATGTGTGAAGGCCTTCCAGCTTCGGACGCGTGCTCCAGGCCGAGCAACTGTTCGCCACCGCGGATGAGAAGATCGAAACCGTCGCAGCCATGTCGGCACTTCCGGATGAGATACACGCGAGGTTGAGATATTGCGGTGCACGGCCATGGCCGAGTTCTCGCGTTTTCCGAGACGCTTGGGACAAATCGAGCATTACGGGAGATCGTTGATTATTTTCTCCAATAACGCCTTATTTTATGCTGTCTATTTCTGAAATTTTCGGGGTTTTGTTAAAATCTATTGCCTTATCAACAAGTATCCATCAATGATGGACGAAATATCATTCGCGCCGCTGTCAAGGTTGCTCGGCCGACCAGCGAGGGATATGCACTGAAATATTTCATTATCTACGCGCTGGTGTGCGTGGCCATCGGGATAGTTCTTCTCGTCGTCATCCGTCAGATCGCGCCGTCCAACACGGAAAGGCCAAGCGACCAGACGGCCTTCGATCCGGCCGAGCAGCCGGATGATCTGGTCGTGCGCTCGACCCGCGAACCGGCGTCGGGGGCGGGTGACAAGCAGCCAACCCAGGACCCAGCCGTCCGCACCGATCAATGGGATCTCCGGCCCACCGGCGAACCGACTGTGCGCAAGGGCGGCCGGGTGGGAACTCCGGCGCAGTGACTGGAGGCCCGCCCGCTTCGTCTTCGAGCCTTCTGAGGGGCCACTTGAGGGTGAGGCTCGTGTGAGCGCGAGATACTTCCTCGTTTCCTAGGGTCGAGGCTCAATCAGTCCAGCTCGCAAGCTTCAAATGTAGTCAGCACCCTGGCCATCCTGAAGATAGCCGAACACGCGAAAACCTTCGGGCGTTTCCTCGGCACATGAACTTTCCTGAGTGCGGATCGGACAAGTTCACGTTGACTGGGTGTTTCGACGTGGGGCCGAAATCGAACTCATCACTTCCGGGTTGCATCAGCCGTACTCGGCTGCGATGACATAGCTTCTATATCCGGGAGGTGGCGATGGATGCAGGCGGCGTGACGATCAGGCTCATCGGGGCAGACGAGGTGGAGGCCTTCCGGACTATCCGCCTGGAATCGCTTCGCGCCGATCCAGCCTCTTTTGCCAGTCGCTATGAAGACTGGGAGGTGCTCTCTCTCGAGGAGTGGCGCGAACGGCTGAACGAGCCGGTTTTCATCGCCTTCCAGGAGGGCGAGCCGGTCGGCATTATGGGCCTGTTTCGGCAGCGGTCGAGCAAGATGGCTCACCGCGCCACGATCGTCATGGTCTATGTCCGCGCCGGCCTGCGCGGGACGGGCCTTGCGGTCATGCTCCTGGAGGCGATTTCCAATCACGCGCGCGACATCGGCATCCGCCAACTGGAGCTCTTCGTCAGCGCCGAAAACCCGGCGGCAATACGGTTCTATCAGCGCCAGGGTTTTGCCGAGATTGGCAGGATTCCCGGCGGCGTGCTGGAGGAGGGCAGGGAGATCGACGATGTGATGATGGCGCGGCGGGTGGCGGCATCCTCCAAGGCCCCTTGAGGTGCGAAGCCCATAGGGCGGAGCCCCGAAGCACGCGCCGCAGCGCTGCTCATCATCCTCTTGACCTCGAGCTGGGTTGGGGTTGCAGGATGCCGCTTGAATCGGAGATTGCAGTGATCAAAATCCTGAAGGACGAGGATCTCGACGACAGCGGGTTGATGGCGATCGCGATCGATGCGCTGGAGGTTGCTTACGCGCGCCTATGCCTCGCCCTTTTTCCTCGCGGGCTCCGGCAATGAGCACCGCATGGCCGATCTCGCCGACATCATTGCCGGGAGGGCGGCAGGGCGGGCATCACAGGCAGATATGTCGCTGTTCTGCTCGGTTGGCCTTGCCGGAACCGAAGTCGTCGTCGCCTCGGCTATTCTCGATGTCGTGAGCAAGCCTGCTTAGAAATTGATTCAAGGCTTTGTATTCAGCCGCTTCTCAGCGGCCGCCCGGCGCCAGTCCCAGCACATCCCGCATGCTGTATTCGCCCGGGGCGCGGCCTGCGAGCCAGCGGGCGGCGGCAAGCGCGCCGCGGGCGAACATGGCGCGGTCGAGGGCGGAATGGGAGAGCGTTATAACCTCCTCGGCGGCGGCGAAGAGGACGCTGTGCTCTCCGATGATGCCACCGGCGCGCAGCACCGCGAAGCCGATTTCGCCGGGCGGGCGCTTGCCGGTGATGCCGTCCCGAGCGCGTCGCTCGACGGAAGCGAGCGACACGCCGCGGCCGGCGGCGGCGGCATTGCCCAGCATTAGCGCCGTTCCGGACGGCGCGTCGATTTTCCGCGCGTGATGGGCCTCGAGGATTTCGATATCCCAACCCTCAGCGGGAAGGGCGCGCGCGGCCTGCTCGACGAGGCCAACCAGCATGTTGAGGCCAATGGAGAAATTGCCGGAGCGCAGGATAGGGACGCGGCCGGCGGCCTCGCCGATCCGCTCCAACTCGTCGGGCTCGAAGCCGGTTGCCCCGATGACCAGCGCCGGTCCGCCGGCCAACGCGCACAGGCCGGCGAGCTCTGCCGCCGCGCTGCCGGTGGTGAAGTCCAGGATCACATCCGCCACACCGATCGCGGCCGCACGATCGATCAGCCCCGCGCCCACAGAGCCCGGACGCCCGATGCCGCCGACGAAGGCAAAACCCGGATCGGCCCCCAGCAAGGACTGGATGGCGCGGCCCATCCGGCCGTTCGCACCGGCGACGGCGATTTTGACAGGTGAGGTCACGTTCTTTCCTTGTGGCGCTATCCACATTTACGGCGCGGAGGATCTGATCTCGCCACTACCGCAGTTCGGGACCGGTGCAAAGCCGGATTGCTGCCCGCGATGGCGCAGCAGAACACCGCTCATCGAAATAGTTCGGTTCTGTCTTGCCCGGCTGCTGAACCGCCAAAGCGCAGGAACAGCAAAACGAGCACGTAAACTAGGAGCACAATCGGCGTTTCCGCCACGATAGGAAGCAGGAGGAATCCGTCGCCAGGTCCGGACGCCTCGTCCGGCGCCGTGGTCGGCAGTGCCAATTCGCCCAAAACAAATGTCGACAGGAGCACCCACAGGAATGCGACTGCATGCGACATCCACCTGCGCCGCTTCATCCTGCGCGCAACGAAGATGGCCAAGAGAGGAGCCAGGATGTTCAGCACGAAGACAAGCGCAAGCGCAATGCCCGGCGGCAGGATCGTCGGGTAATGCGGATCGTATTCTAGCATGCTCGGCTCGCCCGATCCTACCAGTTGCCGGGGTCGGCAGTATGGTCGATGCTGGCGAATTCATCCGCCTTTTCCCGATCCAGCTTCACCTCCGTGGTTGCTTTCGTCTCATCGATGACCAGGTAGCGATCCGGGAGCGGTCCCTTTGAGAGTTCCTGATACAAGAGCAGGGCGGCCTCTTCCGCAGTATCAGCCTCAATCTCCCGGATGATGGATACGGTGAATTTGTGCATGGCTTCGGGCCTTTTCGATCGTCGCGCGATGTGCGGTCTGGACAGTCTGACACGGGTTTCGTTTGAAGGACACCAAAACCGCGCGCTTAAGAATTTGATTCATACGGCGGTCGTAGATCATTGTTCTTATGCAAGCTGTCGTGCCCGGACCGCCGCATGTCGGCCTCGATATGCGCGCGTCCATGGGCCTCGGCTCCTGGAGCTGCCACCTCTCGCGTCGTTCCTGTGATTGGGAGTGGCAACTTCCCATGAAATAGCATGCGTGGCCTGGAGAATGATGGTTTGCCTCTTATGTCACTGGAAGGCGATTAAGAGCGAAAGGATCGCGCAATGGCAAAGAACACGATTTGCGTATGGTACGACAAGGAGGCGGAGGCTGCCGCCCACTTCTATGCCGCGACCTTTCCCGACAGCGAGGTTGGAGCCGTCATTCGCGCACCGGGAGATTACCCCGAGGGCAAGCAGGGAGACGTATTGGTCGTCGAATTCACCGTTGCGGGTGTCTCCTGCATCGGTCTGAACGGCGGTCCCGTATTCCAACACAACGAGGCTTTTTCATTTCAGATCGCAACCGACGATCAGGAAGAAACCGACCGCTATTGGAACGCCATCGTCGGCAATGGCGGCCAGGAGAGCGAATGCGGCTGGTGCAAGGACAGGTGGGGAGTGTCGTGGCAGATCACGCCGCGCGTGCTCTCAGAAGCGCTCGCGGCAGGCGGTGATCAGGCAAAGCGAGCTTTCGACGCGATGATGACCATGAAGAAAATCGACGTCGCGGCGATCGAGGCGGCCCGGCGCGGCTGAGCCGCTGATGCCGAGATGACTAGCTGTCAGAACCAGAGATCGCGCACGCAGCGTCCGTCGGATGCGAGATCCTCAAACGTGTTCAAGCCGTCGAAATGATCGATCGGCAGGTCGGCGACGAGATCCGGCGGCGCAAGCCGGATGTTGACGGCCATCCGGCGGCGGCCATCCTTTTGCAGGCGAAGGCCGCGCCAGCTGAGCACACAGGCGCAGGACGGGCAGAACAATATTTCGAGTGACGGGTTGTCTCTGCCGGATCGGGTGTAGGAGGCGGTTTCGCCGGCAAGCGCGATGCGCTCTCCTTCGTAATCATAGGCCCACAAAACGCCGTAGCGTCGGCAGAGGGTGCAGTTGCAGGCAGTGACCGAGCCGGGATCACCTTCGAGTGTCCAGCTCGTTTTGCCGCAATGGCATGATCCCCTCAGCATGAGCGCCGTTCCTGCTCCCTCTTCGAGGATCGCATCCTGCCCCAATCGCGCGGGGATCGCAATCGATGCTGCCGGCATTCCAAATCCGCTTTTGCAACACGCACGTTTGCAGGTTTTTCTGAAATTTCTAATTGAGATTGCATTCGGAAGATGATCCCATGCGGGCTCCCGCAGTCGAGTCTGCACCATCTCCCGATTTTGATACGAGCAGCCCATGGCGATTTCCGATGCGATCTATCGTCCCTTCGAAACCTGGATCCGGCCGCTTGACATTCCCTATCGGCCGCTGCCTTCCAAGGGGCCTGTGGCCGTCCTTTGGCATTTCATCCAAATGCTTCGGGGCGTCGTCATCGCCATGGCGCTCACATCGATGGCGGTCGAAGCGATCAACCTGACAATCATCTGGGGGCTGTCTGTAATCGTCGACGGCGTGACGACGCAGGGCGTCGAGCAGTTCGTTCAGAGCCGCTTTTTGCTGTTGGCATTTCTGGCTCTTCTGATCTTTCCGGTGATGCCTATTTTCTTCTACGTCACCAATATTCTGAACTCACATACGATCGGCATCAGCCTGCCGATCGCCATACAATGGCAAGGCCACAAGGCCATCGAACGGCAAGATCTCGCCTTCTTCCATGATCTTTTCGCCGGTCAGGTCGCATCTCGACTCGGCCAGGTGGCCAATGCGGTTCAGCAACAGATTCTCATCGGATTTCAAACGGCGCCACGCTTCCTCCTCCAGATTGTCGGCTCGGTTCTGCTTCTGCTCGCGGTGTCGTGGCAATTGGCGCTGCCGGTCATCGCCTGGGTGGTGGTCAATGTGCTGTTCACCGTCAAGGTCGTGCCCGAATTCACCGAGCGTTCCCGGCGCTCGGCAAAGCAGAACAGCCTGGTTTCGGGTGCGCTGACGGACATTTACGGCAACATTCAGATGGTCAAGCAGTTTGCCGCCGAAGACAGTGAGGCCGGCGCGCTCAGGAAGATCATGTCAAAGGCAGTGCATACGCTTCATCATGAGCAGCGCATCTACCGGACGACGGAGCTGGTTGTCATCAGCCTCAACATGCTGCTCTGGCTCGTCATGCTGGGGATCGGCTTCTGGGGTCTGTTTGACCGGTTTCTGACCGTGGGCGATTTCGTGGCGACGGTTTATATCCTCCAGCGCCTCTCAGCAGGGTCCTTCACCTTCCTTCAGATGGGCCAGCAGATTTTCAAGGCGCTCGGTACCATTAAGGACGCGATGCCCGTCCTGACGACGCCGCCGACGATCACCGACCGGCCGGATGCGGAAAGCCTCACGGTCAGCCGCGGGGAAATCCGCTTTGAAAAGGTCGGCTTTGCCTACAAGTCAGGCAAGCCCGTCATAAACGAATTGTCGCTGACGGTCCGGCCAGGCGAGAAGGTGGGCTTGGTTGGCCTCTCCGGCGCAGGCAAGACGACGCTCGCAAATCTGTTGCTGCGCTTCTATGACATCTGTGATGGTGCGATCCTGATTGACGGGAAGGATATTCGCGCGGTGACGCAGGCAAGTCTTCGCCGCGCCATCGGGGTCATCGCGCAGGACGTCGCGCTGCTGCACCGCTCCGTCGGCGACAACATCCGTTACGGCCGGCCGGAGGCGACAAGGCATGAGATCGAAGAGGTGGCAAAGATGGCGAGCGCCGATGGCTTCATTGCCGATCTTGCCGATGGAGAAGGACGTAAGGGCTATGACGCTTTCGTCGGCGATCGCGGCATCAAACTGTCAGGCGGCCAGCGGCAGCGCGTGGCGATCGCCCGCGTTCTGCTGAAGGACGCGCCGATCCTGGTGCTCGACGAGGCGACCTCCGCGCTCGACAGCGAATCCGAAGCCGCCATCCAGGAAAGGCTGAACCTCGTCATGGAGGGAAAGACGGTGATCGCCATCGCCCATCGCCTTTCGACCATCGCCAAGATGGATCGGATCATCGTGATCGATCGCGGACGCATCGTGGAAGAGGGCAGGCCGGAGGAACTGGTCGAACGGGAGGGGTTGTTTGCCCGCCTGTGGAAACGCCAAACCGGCGGTTTCATTCCCGAAGATATCGACGAACCATCGCCGGCCTCACCTGCGGCCTAGAGCGGCTGGTCTAAGGCTGAGATGCCATCAGCGAAGCAGCAGCAGGCCGCCGCCGATCAAGATCAGGGCCGGAGCCCGTCAGGCGCTCGATGCCGGCCTGAACCGCAGGAAAGCGGCGGATACGCAGGGGAGGCGATATAGACGCTGACGAGCGGTTGAGGTCGATATCGACGTCCGGCCAAATACAAAGGCGGGGTGACGAGATCGCGGAGCTCGATGAAGTTCCTTCGCTTCCTATTCCACCAGCCCGAAGATGGGGCCGTAGCCGCCGTGCCAGGAGCGGTCGTTGCGGCCCATGGCTGGATAGTAAAGCCCAACACCTCGTCCACCATCGAGAAACAGCGCGTCGTGGCATTTCAGCCGGTCGCGGAAGAGCCGCGCGAAATCGTAGAAATTGACCCCGTCTTCGCTGATCGCGAAGCGAACCGCACCGTCCGTGCAGACGCCGACCCCGCTTCGGCGGGTTCGGTCCGTCGACCCGGCGATGAAGATCGGGTTCAGCTTATCGGCGATGACGAGCATCGGGCCGGACTGCGTGGCGAACCGCACCTTGGGCGCGCGCTTTAGAAACTCCCCGGTCGGAAGTATGCCGGCGTCTGCTTCGCCAAGAAAGAACACGCCGTTCGGCTTCTTGTAGAAATTCGGGACCCGACCGAGAGAGCCTCCGGCCTCTGCCGTATTGGCAGGTTTCAATTCCTTGGAATTCTCGACATATAGGCCCATCGGCGAAAAATCGGCCCGGTACATGCCGGCGTTGACCGCCAGGGCCAGCCTCTTTCCCTCGGCGCCAATGACTTCGGCCAGGCTTGAAAAAGCGCGATATGGCTCACCATCGGCGTCCTTCCAGAACAGACGCAGGTCGGCTTTTCCCGGTTCCAGAGTGCAGATGACGTATGTCGCCTCGTCGAAAGTTTCCTGTTCGCATGGCTCGGCATGCGCTTGATCCAGGAACGTCATCATCGCAGCCAGCATCATGGCCGCGGCGAGCACGCCCTGTCTAAGATGGGACATTGCTGTCGGAGTGGTCATGACGCGGTATGAGTTTCCCATCGTGCGGCCGGGAGCACAGGTTCTCATCGCCGTCGGCAGCGCCCGGAACAGGAATTTTTTGCAGGAAAACCTCGGGAAATTCAATCCTACCAGGCGGTACGGGCAGTGCCGAGTGCTGTTGTATGAGAGGACGAGACGTGGGCGACGTGCGCCTTGAGCGACACGACACAGTTTCCGGGAAAGCTGAGTTTGTGCGCCGTCAAGTGCTTCAGCAACTCCTCCGCGTCGCGCTTTTCGGTCAACGGAAATGTCACAGTCATGCGAGTCCCTCCAAAGAACACACTGAGCATATGCGGAAGTTAATGGCTAAATTCTTTTGCGTCGCAACAAGAAAAATTCAAAGATAAAATTAAAATCGATTAGTTTTTTGGCCCGTTTTTTTAAAATCGTTTGAAATCGATTTGTGCGATTTCCCATGGGCGCGTTGATGGGCTCGGCTACGCGAGAATCCAACATGCGGCCCAACAGCAGCGGTAAGATCAGACGCTCATCGTCCATTGCGGACTGCCCAATTTCTAAGCCGTAATCCCTTGAGCCTGATGAAACCTTCGGCATCAAGATGGTCATAGGCGATCGAGCTTTCCTCGAAGGTGACGAGGTCGGCGGAATAGAGTGAGCAAGGCGAAGTACGAGAAATAACAGAGGCGCTTCCCTTATAGAGCCTCATCGTCACTTCGCCGCTGACGAAGGCCTGGCTTCGGTCGATCAGGGCTTGCAGCATGTCCCGCTCGGGTGCGAACCAGAGGCCGTTGTAGATCAGCTCGGCGTAGCGGGGCATGATCTCATCCTTCAGATGCATGGCGGCGCGATCGAGCGTGATCGATTCAATCCCGCGATGCGCGGTAAGAAGGATCGTTCCTCCCGGCGTCTCGTACACTCCCCTCGACTTCATGCCGATGCAACGGTTTTCAACCAGATCGAGCCGCCCGATGCCATGCCGGCCGCCCAATTCGTTGAGTTGTGTCAGCAATGCCGCCGGAGTCATGATCTGTCCGTCCAGGGAAACCGGGTCACCGTTCTCGAAACCGATGGTGACGATCTCGGGGGCATCGGGAGCGTCGATGGGATCGACTGTGCGCCGATAGATATGATCGGGTGCGACCTCCGCCGGATTTTCAAGAACCTTGCCTTCGGTCGAGGTGTGCAGGAGGTTGGCGTCGATCGAGAACGGCGCCTCGCCGCGCTTGTCGCTCGGCACGGGGATCCGATGCTTCCCGGCATATTCCAGAAGCTGCATGCGTGAGCGGATATTCCATTGGCGCCACGGAGCAATCACCTCGATCGACGGAGCGAGCGCATTGACGGCAAGCTCGAGCCGGATCTGGTCATTGCCTTTGCCTGTTGCACCATGGGCAACAGCATCCGCGCCAGCCTCCCGGGCAATGGCGACAAGATGCTTGGCAATCAGCGGCCGGGAGATCGAACTGCCGAGGAGATACTGCCCCTCATAGAGCGCGTTTGACCGCAGCATCGGAAAGACGAAGTCGCGGACGAATTCCTCACGCAGATCAACGATGCGGATGTCCTTGACTCCAAACATCGCCGCCTTTGCCCGCGCGGGTTCGAGTTCGTCGCCCTGGCCGAGATCGGCGGTGAAGGTCACGACCTCGCATCCGTAGGTCTCCTGCAGCCATTTGAGAATGACCGATGTATCCAGTCCGCCCGAATAAGCGAGCACGATCTTCTCTATCTTCCTTGCCATCAGCCGTCTCCATATTGACGACTGAAACGATAGGTCAAGTCACGCGCAATGAGCTTGCGAAACGTCCGAGAAATTGCGAAAATTTAGCATATCATGCCGATAGTGAATCAAAGAGAGCTATTAAATGCCAATCGCTCTAGACGCGATCGATCGTCATATCCTGCGCGTGCTTCAGCGCGATGGGCGTATCTCGAATGTCGATCTGGCGAAGGAGGTGGGGCTGTCGCCGTCACCCTGCCTGCGCCGGGTGCGGCTGCTTGAGGAGGCCGGCGTTATCGACCGCTATGTCGCCGTTCTGGATCCGGCGAAGGTCGGGGCGGGCCTGACGGTTTTTGCCCGCGTATGGTTCAAAACGCAGGACGCGGAGGTCACGCTGCGCTTTGCCGAAGCCGTCCGGCGGTTTCCCGAAGTGATGGAATGCTATCTAACGACGGGAGAATGCGATGCCGTCCTTCGGATCGTGACTGCCGACCTGCACAGCTACTGGCGTTTTCAGGCCGATCACCTGACCCGCATTCCAAGCGTCCTCAGCGTCAAAACCGATGTGCCGATGGAAACGCTGAAGCGGAGCTTCGAACTGCCGTTGCGGTAGCGCTTATGCATCGCGCCTTCCGAGCGTGCCGGGGGGTGCCAGCCCGTCTTCGAAACCTGGACGCAATTTTTGCCGTGCAGCGTTCCTATGATGAAAGGGATGCCGGTTGATGGCGACGGCATCGGCGACACATCTGGTCGGGCCGCGGGGTCTCGTTTGCCGCCGGGAGGTGAATGCTCCAAAACTCACGCGGTCCTCAACCTCCGCAGGCGCGCCACGCACCACTGCCATGCGGGCGCTACAGCATAGCCGACGGCCGGGATGGTCGCGAGCCCAAGGAGGATGCCGACGAGACCCGAACCGACAGCCTGGATCAGCCAGGAAACCAGGCCGCCAATGGCCGGCATAGCATGCGCAGCGCCTTCGCCTGCATCGTGGAGAAGATGGCTCAGCCAGGCGAAACCGAAGCTTTCGGCGCCGTGCACAATAATGCCGCCGCCGACCCAGATCATCGCCGCCGTCCCGATCAGGCCGAGCACCTTGAGAAGATAGGGCATGCCGTGCACCAGGCCGCGCCCCAGCACGCGTAGGACCGTGCCCGCCTGGGACGGGGAGGAGCGCCGGGCCAGCCATAAGCCAAAATCGTCCGCCTTCACGATCAAGGCGACGACGCCGTAAACGGCAGCGGTGATCAGGGTGCCGACCAAAGCGAGAACCAGCGCCTGCATCGCCAGACCGGTCTCGGGCAGGGAGCCGAGGGTGATCGCCATGATCTCTGCCGACAGGATGAAATCGGTCCTGATGGCGCTCGCAACCTTTTCGTCCTCGAAGGTCTTGGGATCGACGCTGATCGTCTCGAGTGCGTTCTCGTGGGCATGGGCCGCGTGCGGCACGACGAGTTCGTAGACCTTTTCGGCGCCTTCGTAGCAGAGGTAGAGCCCACCGAGCATGAGCAGCGGCGTCACAGCCTGCGGCAGGAGAAGGCTGAGGACGAGTGCGGCCGGCAGGAGGAACAGAAGTTTGTTCTTGAGAGAACCGGCAGCGATCCGTGCGATGATCGGCAGTTCGCGCGCCGCCGAAAGGCCGGTCACATAACGCGGCGTGACGGCTGCGTCATCGATTACGACACCGGCGGCTTTGGCGCCGGCTCTGCCCGCCTGGGCGACCACGTCGTCCAGAGAAGCAGCGGCCGCTTTCGCCAGCGCGGCGACATCATCAAGGAGGGCAATCAGGCCGACACTCACAAGCAAACCTCTCATTTAAGGACAATCGACGGCGAAGATATCCAATCGGGCGGCGGCCGGAAAGGGGCGCCCCGGGAGATGGTTGCTGCGCCTTGGTTCGGAACCGTTGGATGGAACTGTTGGAGCGGAAGATCTAGCGTATTTTCCGCAGCGTGCAAGCGAGCCGGCGGATCTCACTCAACCTGGATATGAATATGGTCGTCGTGGCGCGCGGCACGGCAGCCCTGGAAGCGGACATGGGCGTCAGTGATGCCGAGTGCGTTTTTGATATGCGGCTCGATGAAGATCTTCTGCAGGCCGAAGCGCGCCGCCCCTTCTGTCGTCAGCCAGGCGACCGCTGCCGCGGTGCGCTGCTCCTCGATCCGATAGGCCGGGAACAGCGGCTGCAGGGCATCAAAATCCCAACGCGTGGTGAGCCAGTCATGGCGGCCCGCGCAGGGCAGTTCGTCGCCCGCGGCGGGCTCCTCGAAGGCAAAATAGCCAATCGGGGAGCGCGTGGCGCCGTTCAGGAAGGCGCCATCGGCATCTTTGTAATAATAAGCGAAATCGAGCTTCTTTCCGTCGGCATGAGAGAGATGCGGCAGCAGCGGGAAACCGTTGACAAAGGGAAAGTTCGCATCCAGCGCGACAGTGACGGTGCCGGGAAATTGCTTATCCATATGGGTGGCGAGCGCTCTTGCCAGATCACTCAGTTCGGGCGTCACGTAGTTGCGATTGAGTGCGCAATAGATCGGCGAGCGGATGACCAGCGGATCGCCGGCGTCGGCGACGCAGGAAAGCGGGACCCGGCCGAACGTCGGCGCAGTGAGATTCGCGACGACGGTGGCGCCGGCGTAGAGCAGCAGGAAGAGCGCGAGCTTGGCCGGAAATCGGCGTATGCGCAAGGCGCGTACGACGGCAAGTGTGATCAGATAGACGACGCCGCCGATCTGGGTGAGCAGCGTCAGGATGACGACGATCAGGGCGTGGAGGATAAAGCAGAGCACTGGACAGCCTTGCGGACAGGAAGTTGCATTGCCTTAGGTGAGGGAAGGGCGATGTGCAAGACGGCGCACCTGCCGGATCCTTCGAGGGCGTTCGGCTCATCGCAAGTTCGCTTTGGCTCGGAATTGAAATAAGATTTACCTGACCTAAGTCAGATAATATGGTTTGTGACCCTGTCTCCCGCGTCCGTCGATTCAATCGCGCCGTCACCGCCGAGGTTGGCGCTCTGGATACGTCTTTCCTTGGACGCGGCCGTCCGCTGGGTGCCGCTCGCGTCCTCAATTCGATCGGCCGCGGGCAATCGGATGTTTCGGCGATCCGCGATTGTCTCGGTCTTGACTCGGGCTTGATGAGCCGTTTGCTGCGCGCTCTGGAGGAGGAGGGACTGATCGAGACGGTACCGAACCGGCAGGACGCCCGTCGCCGCATCGCTAGGTTGACCGACACCGGCCGGTCCGAGTTTCAGGCTTATGAAGCACTTTCCAACGCGCAGGCGGAGGCATTTCTGGCGCGGCATCGCCGCCCGGACGAACTTCTGCGCGCTATGGATCTCGTCGCCTGCTCGCTCGGGCGTCACCACATCGTGCTGGAGGAGAAAGATCCTCGGCATGACGACGCGGCCTATTGCCTGAACGAATATTACGGTGAACTCGCACGCCGTTTCGAAAAGGGCTTCGACGTGTCGCTTTCCCGTGATCCTGACGCGAAGGACATGATCCGCCCGCACGGTGCATTTCTGGTCGCCATGTCCGACGGCCTCCCGATCGGCTGTGTCGGATTGAAGGGCAGTGGCGGCGACGTGGCGGAAATCAAAAGGCTTTGGGTCGCCCCATCGGCGCGCGGCCTTGGGTTGGCAAAGCGCCTTATGACCGCCGCCGAGACGATCGCCCAGGAGCTGTCCGTGCGGCTCTTGCGCCTGGATACCAACAGCGCGCTTGCCGAGGCGCAACAGCTTTATCGCGGCACCGGCTGGACCGAAATCGAGCGGTTCAACGACGATCCATATCCGGATACGTTCTTCGAAAAGCGGCTTTAGGAGGGGCGGTTTGTCTCGATGCAGCCGGGCGGACGGTGCCGCCCGGCGCTTGTGGTGGCGCGCCACCTTCAGCTGCCAGCCCATGGGGACCGCGGGCTCCGGCGCGAGCAAGTTGCCGATATCATCAACTCCGCATCGACAGCTCGATGTCCTCCTCGAACGGGACAGAGAGATAGCCGGCGGCGGTGGAGCGAAGGCGGGCGAGATATTCTGGGCTGAGATCGGCATTGTCGGCAACGATGAGGGCACCGGGTCTCAGGCGGTCTTCCACCAGTTCCAGGATATCGCGATAGAGGCCCTTGGCGCCATCGAGGAACAGGAGGTCGATGGTTTCTGGAAGGTCGGTGCCGAGGGTGTGCAGGGCATCTCCTTCGCGGATTTCGACGAGATCGATGAGGCCGCCGGCCGTCAGGTTTTCGCGCGCCCGCCTGGGTTTCGACGGCTCGAACTCGCTGGTGATCAGCCGGCCACCGCCATTGTCGCGCAGTGCTGCAGCAAGGTGGAGGGTCGAGATGCCGAAGGACGTGCCGAACTCGACGATCGTGTGAGCACGGCAGCTGCGCGCCAGCATGTGGAGCAGCGTGCCGGCGTCGCGCGAGACGGGAAGCCAGAGATCTTTCAGCCGCCCGTAAAGATCGAGATATTCCGTCTTGCTGCTGATCAGGCGCATCCGCTCATCGCTGGAAAGCCCAGATGCGGCGATCTTTCAGATTCATCCTCCGCACTTTAGGCACGCGCATGCCGGCATCGCGAAACCCCCGCACGCGTTTTGTGCGCCATGCTTTAGCCGGGATCGGTGTACCGGGCAGCTATCGGATCCTGCTAATGGTCCAGTTGCTTCGACAGTTCAGCAAAGAGCCGGTCACGGCTGATGTCCATCTGGAGAAGATCGACCGCGACCGTAATGGCGCGGCGTCCTTCGATGCTGTCGATATCGAGCTTCTTCTCCCCGCACCATTGCCGGACGGCATCGGTGACGAGGGTTATGTCCTGATCGTCAAGTGAGATGGGCGACAAGAGCATCTTCGCACCCTTTATAAAACGGCAAGAGCACGTATCATCTCTCAAGCGGTCTCGCCGATATACCACGGGCCGATGACGCTCACTCTACGCTCATTCTGCAGCAATACCACAGCTATTTGGACATGCTTATTTGACGACAGTCTGAAACAGGATTGCTGAGCGTTATGGGTCCCCTGACGCCTGTCCGGAAAGGCAATGTCGCAAATGGTGAATGCCGAAACAGGCGACGTCGAGCGGGAAAAGCTTCTGAAAACCCGACGCCGCCTTTCCGGGCTAACCCGTAAGACTTCTGCTCGGCCAGGCGCCGTTTGATCCCGCGTCTGTTATAATCACGGCGATCCCCGGTCACATGGCCCGGCCGAACGTTGTGAGGCGTCAGATGACTGACGTTCAGGAGCGGCTCCTTGAGAGCAAGATGACCGAGATGCAGCAGGTTCGGTCCTGGAGCCCGCGAATCATCGACAAATTCAAAAGCCTGATTCACAGTGGTGACGACCTGTCGCTCTACCGCATCAATCCGCTGACCTTCGCGCACGACCGCGCAATTTCGGAGGGGGAAAGCATCGATCTCTTTCTGCATGCGACGCGCAGCGGTTTGTTTGAAATGAGCTGGGACGTCGTGTGTCCTCAATCCGGAATGGTGCTCGAGAGCTTCGGCGCCTTGAGGACGCTGAAGACTCACTATGTCTGCGGCCTGTGCGACGTCTCCGGCGAAACCAACCTCGACGATTTCATCGAGGTCACCTTCACTGTGTCGCCGCAGTTGCGCCGGCTGTCCTTTCACGATCCCGGCTCGCTCTCGGTCGAGGATTTTCACTGGAAGGCACGGTTTCTCAGCGATGCGCGACTGCCCGGTCAGCAGGTCCGCTTTCTCGACGTCCTGAAAGGGTTGGTGCGCGGCCTTTCCTTCCTGGCGCCGGGTTCAGTCACGACGATCAGGGCTGAACTCGGCCCCGGTGCGCTCGCCGGCATCAATGTCGCGACCCAGGCGAGCTTCGTGCTGCCGGTGGCAGGCGAACCAGTTGCGGCGCCTGCACTCCTCAGGATCGGCTATGACGGGCGGTGTTTTTGCCCTTCGTCCTCGGCGGTTCGGCCCGGCTCGGTCATTGTCGAAGTCGAGAACTCGGCTGCCGTGCGCGGCTCGCTGCTCCTTATCAACTGGCCGTCCGAGATTCGGGCGCAGGTCACCAAGCCTGTTCTTGATTTCGATCCTTACATGTCGGGTGGGATGCTGCTTGCGCGCCAGACGTTTCGGCGGCTGTTTCGCTCCGAATGCGTTGATGAGAGGGAGGGCCTCGGCATCCGTCAGGTGACGCTTCTCTTTACCGATCTCAAGGGTTCGACCGCGATGTACGAACGGCTCGGCGATCTCAATGCCTATGCACTGGTGCGTGAACATTTCGCCTTGCTCGGCGCCACTGTGCAGGAGCATTCGGGCGCAATCGTCAAGACAATCGGCGACGCGGTGATGGCTGCTTTCTCCCGCCCGAGCGACGCTATCTCGGCCGCTCTGCATATGCTTGAAGCAATCGAGCGCTTCAACGGCGAGCATGGCGATCCCAGCATCATCTTGAAAATCGGCGCCCATTGCGGTCCGTCGATCGCCGTGACCTTGAACGACAACCTCGATTATTTCGGGCAGACCGTCAATGTCGCGGCACGGGTGCAATCATTGGCCGAGGCTGGCGAGATCTGTCTTTCCGAAGCCCTGTTTTCGGCGCCTGATGTCAGCCGGCTGCTCTCCGGCCATAGGCTGGTCGCCTTCGAGGCTCCGCTTCGGGGCGTCGAGGGCATGGCGTGCGTCTACCGGGTAATGCCGGGCTAATCTCAAGTCCTTGATTTATGCATGTCTTCCCGCGCCGCGGCACGTTCCCGCTGCAGCCATCGTTGTCGCCGCCGCATCCGCGCTGCCTGTCCTTGCGCAGGATACGATGATGAAATGCGACGAGGCGTCGATGATGAAAATGCAGTCAGACATGCACGCCATGACCGATCCGGCCATGAAGGAAAAGAAGGAAATGGCGTCCAAGGAGATGATGATGGCCAAGGATTCCATGATGGCCAACAAGATGGACGACTGCAGGATGCATATGGACAACGCCATGAAAAGCATGGGCAAAATATGACGTTGTTGACGCAGGGTGAGTCGGCTCGGCAGCCGCCTCGTCCTGGCGTCGGGATGAATGTGCTTCCGACGCCGCTCACGCCGGATTGAACCGGCGGCTCGGTTATTTCGCCAGCACGATATGCGTGGCTTTTTCGCTGGCGACATGCTCGGTGACGCGGAAGCCCAGCGCGGGAAGGTCGATGCCCGCAAACATCGCTTCGCCCATGCCGAGTACCACGGGCGAGACGGCGAAATGCAGCTCGTCGATCAGGTCCGCCTGCAGATATTGGCGGACGGTCGCCACTCCGCCGCCGATCTTCACATCCTTATCGCCGGCTGCTGCCTTCGCTTGATCGAGCGCCTCATGAATGCCGCTGGTAATGAAGTGAAAGGTTGTGCCGCCCTCCATGACGATCGGCTCGCGCGGATAATGGGTGAGGATATAGGTCGGCGCGTGATAGGGTGGGTTAGGACCCCACCAGCCTTTCCAGGCATCATCCGGCCACTCGCCGCGGATGGGGCCGAACATGTTGCGGCCGAGGATGAAGGCGCCGAAATTGGCCATGGCGTGCGAGGCGTAATCCTCATCGATGCCTGTCGAGCCGTCGTCCTTGCCCATCATCGCGCGGAAAGTGCGCGTGTGGAAGAACCACTGGAACATCTCCGGTCCGCGCTTTCCGAGCGGATCATTCAGGCTTTGCTCCGGTCCGGCGCCGAAACCATCGATGGAAACGGAAAATCCCGCAACGCGCACCTTGGACATGTTCTCCTCCATCTGATTGCAGTTCGAAACTAGTTGTCTTCTCGCATAAGCGATCCTATAATGCAACTGGTTTTTGCAGGAGATGCTTCGTGGATATAGAATTGCGGTCCGGCTGCCCGATCAACCTGGCCATGGAGGTGCTCGGCGATCGATGGAGCCTGATTATCATCCGCGACATCATGTTCGGCAACCGCCGGCATTTCCGTGATCTGCTCAATCATTCGGAGGAGCGGATCGCTTCCAACATTCTGGCCGCGCGGCTGAAACGGTTGCTCTCGCTCGGCTTCATCAGCAAGCGGGACGATCCGAGCCACAGCCAGAAGGCGATCTACAGTTTGACGGAGCCGGCGATCCAGCTCGTTCCCCTCTTCGCGATGATCGGCGCCTGGGGACGGCGCCATTTGCCGGTGAGCGAGGATCTGAGCATCCGCGCGCAGTTGCTGGAAGAGGGTGGCCAGCCGCTCTGGGACAAGTTCATGGAGGATCTCCGACGGATCCACATCGTCGATCCGGTCGGCGGGGCGAACGGGACGGTGACTTCGCCGGTGCTGGCGCAGCTGACGATGGCGTTTCTAGAGGTGCGCGCGCGAATGGCGGCGGGGGCGGCGTGATTTAGCTGAAGGGTGATGGTGGAACGGGTGGCTCTCGACATGAATGTTGGCTGTTTGATCATCGACCCGCCGGACTGGGCCCATGACCTTTTTCAGGCTCCCAGTAGATCTTCCAGTCGCTTCGTTGGCTTTCGGTATTCGATTTCACGCCCCGCCGGCAGGTTTTGCCATATCACCTGAGATCATTGATCATCCACCCATGCGGCGCTCAAAAGGCAATCGGCGGCCGGTGGCATAGACAAGCATAACGGCCGACCGATGAGAAGCATGGTTCGGGGCCGCAGGCGAGGCCTTGGACGGCAAAAGCCTCGCATTTCATGCGAGGCTGGATCAGAACGGGCGGACTAGAATTACCGGCACTGCCGGCGTGGGCCGTGGTTCGGCTGGTAGGTGTCGTCGTAGGCGCGGTAGGACCTATAGCGGGCATAGCAATATTCGGCATGCGAGCTATAGCCGGTGGAGCGATAGGCGCGCGGCTGAGAGGCGATCAGGCCACCGATGAGGGCGCCGGCGGCGAGGCCGCCGATGATGGCGCCGGTATTGTCGTGGTCGCGATATCGGCGGTAATAACGACGATCATAGCGACCATAGCGGTCGTCCCGATAGTACCGGTCGCCCCGATAGTAGTCGCGGTCTCGGTAATAGCGACGGTCGCGGTCACGGTGATAGCTGCGGGTCTCGCCGTAGCGGGAGCAGACTATGCTGTATGGACTGCAGCCGACGGTCATGATCCGGGCATCAGTATCCGCCGGCGCCGGCTGGACCGCCGATTGCACTGGGCTCGGCACGAATGCCGGGCCTGCCGAAGCCGGCATTCCAGAGAACGCCGTCGCTATCGACAGGGCAATGATGGCGAATCTATTCATACCACTCACCTTGGGTAAACGAAGGTATCTGCAGCTTAACGCTGCGGAAGGGATTTGGTTTCATTTGGGACGGGTGGAGCGTCTTCTGTGGCAATATTTCGACGGAAAGTTCAAATTATAAGCAGGTGCTCAATTAGATCTTCATGGGCCGGCTGTTTCAATAGTCGCGATGTAACGGCATTCCTGTGTATCGGAAGGACTATCATGCGGCTCTCCAGACTTCTCGGCGTTCTCTGTCTCTCCACGACTGTGGCGCTCGCACCTCTCAACATGATCTTTACGGATCTCTCGCCCGCTTTCGCCAAGGGCGGCAACGGCGGCGGTAGTGGTAACAGCGGCAGTCATGGCGGCGGCAGCAGCAAGAGCGGCGGCGGAAAGGGCAGTGCCACCTCCAGCGGCAAGACTGCCGGCGGCGGCAGCGCGAAAGGCGCCAGCAAGTCAGTCCAGACCGGCAAGACGAAGTCGGCCAAGCAGAGCGTCAGCACGAAGGGCGCGGCCAAAAAGACGGCTATCGCCTCAGCGCCTGCGACAAAGCCCGCCAAGAAAACAGCGGCGGAGCTTGCGGGGCTGAACTCGCTGAAGCGCAACTACCACGCACTGATGAATGCAGCCGATCCCAAGGTGGCGGCGATTTCAGCCTTCGCCACGGCCTATGCTCAGTATGAACTGGCGAACGGCGTTGCTCCGCCGGCTGACGATCCGGTGTTGGGAGATGCCGCTCTGACGGCGGCGCTTGCTTCCGCCACCAAGACCGGCACGGTCAGCACGGAAGCTTTGAGCTGGGCAAAGGACACGCTCGGCGTCGGGACGGCCGTCGGAACGATCGACCAGATGAGAGATGCCTTGGCGGCTGCGGCCCCGGAGGCGGAGACGCCAGTGGCGGAGACCGAGACAGCCACCGAGATCGAGACGACTGATCCTGCCGCCCCTGCGGAAACCGCTGAGACAGGCACGGGCAGCACAGAGGAGACGGCGGGCGCCACCGAGCCCGTGCAAAGCGTGGACGAGACGGAAACCTCCGCCACCGGCTCTGAGGCGACAGGCCTCTGATCTTAGAGCATTTCCGTTTTTCTTCGAATCACGGAAATGCTCTATCTCTTTGTTTTCACGCAATTCCTCACGCAAAACCGTTACACACTTTTGCTGGAATTGCCCGAGTGCCTCACTGATCCGCATTGCCCCCTCGAACCAATGAAGGGGCGATGCCGCGTCCGGTCTCTGCCGGGCCTTGTCGAAGACATGCCGGCCGCCCAAAGGGCCGAGGCGGCGGTAAAACTTTTCGATGGGGAGGCGTCTAAGCTGATGCCCGAATCAGGGTTGTCCAGGCACGCTGTCAGCACCTTCCGCCGGCCAGCAACCGAAGCTGGTTCTCGTCGTGCACACCTTGGCGGTAAAGTTCGATAATGAGAGCGCCGAGACGATCGGCTTCCGCACCTGATCTATCTATGTGTAGCCCGCTGCAAAGGGCTTCGTGGACGCGCCTGCACACATCGAGGTCTTCGGAAGCGAGCGGTTCGTCACGCGTGTTGAACAGCTTGTCTGACATCGCAATCTGCCCTTTTCGATGCCGTGAATCGCTACTGTGCAACGAAAGATAATTTCGCGTTCTTTGCGATGCAAGATGGGCGAACGTCTGACGACTAAACAATTGCAGCTATGCGCCGGCGAGGCGGCGGGCAGGTTGACATTAGCGTCGCTGCAGCCGTTGCGCGCGCTGAGATTCCTAGCGCGGGGAAGGTTCCTTGCTGCCCTGCTGCGACAGGCGCAATTCCTTCAGCCGTTTCGTTTTCTCCCGGCGAGCCCGCTGCTCCGCCTCGATGGTTTCCTTGGCGGTCCGCTCGGTATTTTCAAAACGGTCCTGGCGATAGGCCTTTGAAGAGGGTTCTCGTTCTCTTTTCATGGCCGCTAAACGCAATTCGGCGGAAACGGTTTCATCGGAAAATGCGTAAACGGCCGCGAACGGATCGACGCGGCATCCCTCGTGGAGCTCGAGTAGAGGGCGCGAGCGGGGGCGGCAGCGTCTGCATGCCGCCGGGCGATCGATAGGCGCCCGGCGGCCCAAGCGGATCAGTCCTTGATGAAGGCGAGGATGTCAGGGTTGATGATGCCGGCATGCGTGGTACACATGCCGTGCGGGAGGTTCTCATAGACCTTCAGCGTGCCGTTCTGCAGCAGTTTGGACGAGAGCAGGGCGGAAGCTGCAATCGGCACGATCTGATCGTCATCGCCGTGCATGACGAAGGTCGGCACGGTGATGATCTTCAGGTCTTCCGTAAAGTCGGTTTCGGAGAAGACCTTGATGCCGTCGTAATGCGCCTTGGCGCCGCCCATCATGCCCTGGCGCCACCAATTGTTGATGACCGGCTCCGACACTTTTGCACCCGGCCGATTGAAGCCGTAAAAGGGGCCGGCCGGCAGGTCGTAATAAAACTGCGCGCGATTAGCGGCGAGCTGCTGGCGCAAGCCGTCGAAGACTTCGATCGGCAGGCCGCCCGGATTGGCATCCGTCTTGACCATCAGGGGCGGTACGGCGCCGATGATGATAAGTTTGGCGACCCGACCCTGCGGCTGGCCGTGGCGGGCGACATAGTGGGTCGCTTCGCCGCCGCCGGTGGAGTGGCCGACATGGATGGCGTTCCTGAGATCGAGATGCTCGACGACGGCTGCGGCATCGGCGGCGTAGTGATCCATGTCGTGGCCGTCGCCGACCTGAGTGGAGCGGCCGTGGCCACGCCGGTCATGGGCGATCACGCGGTAGCCCTTCTCGAGGAAGAACAGCATCTGGGCATCCCAGTCGTCCGAACTCAGCGGCCAGCCGTGATGGAACATGATCGGCTGCGCGCTTTTCGGACCCCAATCCTTGTAGAAGATCTCGACGCCGTCCTTGGTTGTGACTGTGCTCATGTCATGGCTCCTTGATGGGTTGGATTGAATCAAACAAGACGTTACAGGCGGATTGGGCGGCCACGAGCGCCGCGACGCCAGCGGGCAACAAAGTCGCGCCTGAGGGAATCGGATTCCACTCGAAACGTGATGATGTGCTTATTGAATTCCTCGTTCTATTATATTGATATTACGGAAGTTTGTATGCTTTTGAACGGGCGCGGTGCCGTCCACCTCGGACGGTGAGGGGATGTGGACGGTCCTCGCCTGGCCGCGTGCTGCAGCCATACTCTTGTTCTCCGGCAGCTCGGCGGCTCTCAACCCGGCCGAGATAGCGGTGAACGATCGCAATGAGCCATTTTATTTCTGTTAGATCAATATATCTGTCGAGGTAGCTCGATATATCTTTCCGGGTAGGTGTATGCGCCTTCCTCTGCAGGCCCACTGGCGCTGACTTGAACACGGACGCACGCCCAACCATCTAAATCCTTCACAACACGCCATGGCGAACGATCGCAACCGCGATTGCTTTGCCGGCGGCGGGACGGCCGCCTGCCGCCTGAGGATCAGATCATGGGTTACATGGATAAGGACATAGCGCCCCAGAATGACGGGGCGCTGATCGATGCCTATTCGCAATCGATCGCAACAGCGGTCGACACGGTCGGGCCGGCGGTCAGCCGGATCGAGCGGGTGGGAGGCCGGCAGGGGCACGGCTCGGGCTTTGCCGTCTCGCCCGACGGCCTGATCATCACCAACAGCCATGTCGTCGACGACGCCAAGGTTGTCCGCATCACGACGCCGGACGGATTCATTACCGAAGGCCGGGTCCTCGGTCGGGATGTCGATACCGATATCGCTCTTATCCGCGCCAATGCGAGCACCGGGGCCTGGGCGAAGCTCGGAGATTCCCAGCGTCTGCGCAGGGGCCATATCGCGATCGCGATCGGAAACCCGCTGGGCTTCGAATGGACGGTCACCGCCGGCATCGTTTCGGCGCTCGGCCGCTCGATGCGTGCGGCCAGCGGACGGTTGATGGAGGATGTCATCCAGACCGATGCCGCGCTCAATCCCGGCAACTCCGGCGGGCCGCTGGTGTCTTCCAGCGGCGAGGTCATCGGCGTCAACACCGCCGTCATCCAGGGCGCACAGAGCATCGCCTTCGCTGTTGCGTCGAACACGGCCAATTTCGTCGTTTCGGAAATTCTTCGTTATGGCCAAGTCAGGCGCGCCTTCATCGGCATCGCCGGGGACACCATCGTGCTGCCGCGCAGGGTTGCGCTTGCCGCGGGCACGCTTCAAACGACGTCCGTCCGCATCCGGCGTGTCGAACCGGAAGGGCCGGCGGTAAAGGGCGGGTTGCAGGAGGGCGACTATATTCTTGCTATCGACGGCAACTCGGTCGGCGGCGTCGACGATATCGTCAGGCTGATGGATGGCAGCCGGATCGGCAGAGAGACGGAAATCCTGGTGTTCTCGGTGGCCGGCCGGATCGAGACGAAAACCGTGCTGCCGATGCCGCGGTGATGATGACTGTTATCATGACAGCTGAACGAGCGAGTGACGCGGCGAGCGGCCATCGAGCGGGCTATCTACCGCGCGCCATGACTTGCGTGCTTTTGTCGCCGAAAGCAGCGCCGACGTCACCTTGCGTCAGGCGCTGACCGCCTCCGGTTCCGCCCCGGAAAAATCCACTGCTGCAAAGGCCGCCGCCAGCACTTCCGGTCCCGCCCCGCTTTTTGCCGCGTCGGTGGAGAGGATCTGACGGTAGCGTCGTGCGCCGGGCAGGCCGGTGAAGAGGCCGACCATGTGGCGGGCCACGTGCTGCAGCCGGCCGCCGCCGGCGATATGGCGCTCGGCGTAAGCCATCATACGGTCGCACAGGGCCTGCCAGTCGGGTTCGACCGCCGGGTCGCCGAAGAAGCGCCGGTCGACGTCGGCAAGGATCGCCGCGTTCTGGTAGGCCGCCCGGCCGAGCATGACGCCGTCGACATTGGCAAGGTGCTCGGCGGCTTCGTCGAGCGTGCGGATGCCGCCGTTGATGCCGATGAACACGTCGGGCCAGCGCTGTTTCATCCGGTAGACGATTTCGTATTCGAGCGGCGGGATCTCGCGGTTCTCCTTCGGGCTCAGGCCCTTGAGCCAGGCCTTGCGCGCATGGATCCAGATCGCGTCGGCGCCGGCATCGAGAACGCGGGTCATCAGCGCGGGCAGCGCCTCTTCCGGCTCCTGCTCGTCGACACCGATGCGGCATTTCACCGTCACGGGCGCGGTCGCGACCGCCTTCATCGCCGCGACGCATTCGGCCACGGTCTCCGGCGTCAGCATCAGGCATGCGCCGAAGGTGCCCGATTGCACACGATCGGAGGGGCAACCGACATTGAGGTTGATCTCGTCATAACCGTAGGGCTCGGCAATCTTCACCGCCTCGGCCAGTTTGGCCGGATCCGATCCGCCAAGCTGCAGCGCCAGCGGATGTTCCGCGGCATCATGGCCGAGCAGCCGCTCGCGCGGGCCGTGGATGATGGCGTCAGCCACGACCATCTCGGTATAGAGCAGCGCCTGCCGGCTGATCTGGCGGTGGAAATAGCGGCAATGCCGGTCCGTCCAGTCGATCATCGGGGCGACCGCAAAAATCGGCCTCTTCTGCGTCATTGACGTATCATTGTTCCCTTGTTCACAGGCTGCCATTGCAGTGCGCTGCTAAGGCCCGCACAGGGCGGGTCATCGATGAAAGCCGCATATAACACTTGCCGGTGCGATCGACAAATCGTGGCTGCCCGCAAACAGAAACGGCGCCCCTTGCGGAGCGCCGTCCATGCCGCAGAAGCGGAAGTCTGTATCAGGCAGCCGAGATGTTGACGGCCTTCGGGCCCTTGCCCATGCGATCCGGCTCGGTGTCGAAGGTAACCTGCTGGCCTTCGCGCAGCGACTGGATGCCAGAAGCCTGCAGCGCGGAGATGTGGACGAAAACGTCCTTTGCGCCGCCGTCCGGCGTGATGAAACCAAAACCCTTGTCCTGGTTGAAGAATTTTACGGTGCCTTTGGTGGCCATTGGGAGCGTCCTTTTCCCTTAGTCTGTGTAGTATCCGCGCCCCCGAAAGGAAGCGGACGGCTTTAGCTTTCGTCCCGATTGGGGTTGGGGACGAAGGGTCAGTCGGAGAAGTCACGTACGGGGAAAGAACGTCTACGCAGGCGGGTATTCCCGCGCCCCTTCCGTAAAGGAAGAGATACCACATCAGTCCAGTCACCGGCATGCAAATGCCCGAGTAGGCGGATTGGTGCCATCATTTCGGTCAAAAGGCAAGCGTCATTATTGTGGCACGTGCTTTATCATGACAGGAAATGCCGAAGATTCAGATACTTGACGAAATGTTGGCAGATCGTTGCAGTTGTGTGTCAAATCTAGATTGCGTGCCGAAACGGGATGGGAGGCCGGAGAGAGGGGAACGGGCAGCCGCCCCATCTACTGCGCATCACCCAGCAATGCGCCCAGGCTCCAGGGATTATCGCCCTGCTGGTCGGCGATGTCGTCGACCTTCCAGCCGCCGTGCTCGCGGACCAGGCTGTAGAAGAGCGTCACCTCCTTGCCGTTTTCGAACTGAACCTCCACTTCGGCCTTGTCATCCAGCAGGATCGGCTGGCCGATCCTGACGTTGCTCGCCTCGCCGTCCTGTCCTGCAATGACGGGGTCGAAATCGACCGCGCCGACGTCACCCTCCGGTGTGTTGTCGAGATCGGCCTGGAGCAGCTTGTTCAGATGGTCGGAAAAGAAGATCGAATAGGGCGAGGGCGCTTCGGCATCGCTTCTGTCGGTGTCGTAGCTGTAAAGCGCCTTCAGCAGCGCCTTCGGCGTCTTGTAGGTCTCCGCCGCGGCAGGCGCGGCCGCGAACGCCGAGACGCCGAGGGCGAGAATGAAGGTAAGCAGACGCATGCGGACGTTCCTCGGATGAGCAGAGAATCATAGCTGAAACGAGCGTCGAGGTGGAGCGGCATTTTCGCAGGGTGTCTCGACGTTACAGCCGGCCTCGCTGCCTCCGCCTGCGGGCAAGCGCCTGAAATTGCGGCCGGTGGGGCTTGCGGGATTGCAAGTCCCACCGATGCTGAAAGCCAGTCACGACGCATCGCTGCGTCTGCCGGCAAAGCCGCGATCAGATCAAAGCGTCATGCAGCAGGCTGGAGGATGACAGCTCGAAGACATCCTTCACGGCGAGGGTGAAATCGTGGCTGGTGGCGTTGCCGGCCGCGTCGTAGGCTTCGGCGGTGAAGGTCAGGCTGTGGGTGCTTTCGTAGTCGATCGCAGCCTTGGTCTGGATCTTGTTGCCGACGAGCTTGAAGATGCCGTCGGCATCGTCCGTCAGCCGCCACTTCACTGCGCCGCCTTCCGGATCGACGGCGGAGAGAAGGCCGACCGAGGTGCCGATCGCAACATTCTCCGAGATCGAGCTGCGCGAGAAGGCGAGCTTGATCGTGTGCGACTTGGCCGTCTCGTAGTCCAGCGCCTTCGAGGTGACGATGCGGTTGCCCTTCAGCCGGAAGTGATCGCCGGCGCCGTCGATGAGCGTGTAGGTGAGGGTGTCGCCATCGGCGTCCTTGGCGGTGAGCAGGCCGAGCGTTGTCCAGATCGGTGTGCTCTCCAGCAGGGAGGTTTTCGAGAGTTGGATATTGGTCGGTGCGCTGTTGCTGCCGTCGGGCGTGAACTTTTCCTTAGCGAAGTCGTAGACGCCGTCGGCAAAACGGGCGAATTCAACATCGGTCAGCGTATCCTTGCCCTCCACGGCGCTCGTCAGGATGTGGCTGCCATTGTTCAACGCGAAGGAGTATTTGGCGAAATTGCCGGAGAAGACCGCCGTGTCGATGCCCGCGCCGCAGAAGAGCACGTCGTTGCCGCCGCCGCCTTCGAATCGGTCGTTGCCGTCGGTCCCGAAGAAGTAATCGTCGCCGCCGCCGGTCTTGACGTCGATGCCGAAGGCGGTGCCGAAGATGTCGACGTGACGGTTTGCCAGCTCATCGGAGAGGTCGGCTCGGGCGCTGTCCATCAACGTCAGTGCAAGGACGTCGTTCTCGTAGCCCGGCTTGTCGTATTTGACGATCTTGTCGAAGCTTTCGAACTGCGCAGCCGAAGCGAGGACCTCGGCTCCCGCCGTTTCAAGAATTTCGACATTCTTGATTGTCAGACCGGCAAGCCCGATGAATTCCATACCCGGGCCCAATGTGGGCTTGATGACTTGCAGCGTGTCGGTGCCGGCGCCGCCGTCGATCACGCCGGAAATCGCGGAAGAATGTGTCTGCAGGTTGATGGCGTCATTGCCGTCGCCGGCATCGATATCGAAGGCTTCAGGGGCGGTGGACATATTGTCGCCATCGGTGATCTTGTCGTCGCCCGCGCCACCTTTGATGATGTCATTTCCGACGCCGCCGAAGATCTGGTCGTTGCCTTCGCCGCCGGTTAATTTGTCATTCCCGGCATTGCCGTTGATCGTGTCGTTGCCGCCGCTGCCGTCGAAAATGTCGTTACCGGCGGTTCCCGTAAATATGTCGTCACCATTGCCGGTCTTGACGTCGAGGGCGGAGACCGTGCCAATGATGCTAGCCCGACTGCTCCCAAGCTCGTCGGAAAGATCGATGTGGGAATTGTCCGTCACTCTCAAGACGGCCAAAGAGGAGCCAAAGGCATCCTTCATTCCCGAGATCTTGTCAAAGCTCTCTAACTGTGCAGTTGAACCGGTAAAACCGTATTCATTCGTTTCAAGATTTTCGAAATTCTTGATCGTCAGGTCTGCTAGTCTGGCGACTCGCAGTGTATCTATTCCGGCACCGCCATCAATTGTCCCGGAAAGTCCCTGAGAAGGTGTCTGCAGAATTACTACATCGTTTCCATCGCCCGCATTGATGTCGAACACTTCCGGCGCAGAGCTGGAAACTTGACCATCGACGATTGTATCATCGCCCTTGCCGCCGATTAGCCGGTCATTTCCGCCATTGCCATTGATATAGTCGTTGCCGTCGCCGGCGTCTAAGATGTCGTTGCCAGCAGTTCCGGTAAGAAGGTCGCGAGCGCTTCCGGTCGTGACGTCGATACCGGAAGCATTGCCGAAGATGTAATTTAGCGTGCCTGTCAACTCGTCGGAGAGATCGACATGGGCGCTATCCGTCAAGAGCAGCTGGACGGAAGAGTCGGAGGCTGAACCGATGATCTTGTTAAAGGATTCGAGCTGTGCGGTCGATGCCGTCACACCGGAAGTCACCGATTGCAGGATCTCGACATTCTTAATCGTCAGGCCTCTCAGATCGCTGGCTTGCAGCGTGTCCGTGCCGGCGCCGCCGTCGATCGTTCCCGACACTTTGGCGAAAGGGCCGTTGGACAAAATCACTTTGTCGTTGCCATCGCCCGCATCGATATTGAAGATCTCAGCGACATTGGAAAAATAATCTCCATCGCTAATCGTGTCGTTACCCGCGCCACCTTTGATGACGTCGTTGCCGACGCCCCCGTAAATCTCGTCATTGCCGTCGCCGCCATTCAGCGTGTCATTGCCCGCTTCACCATTGAGCAAGTCGTTGCCCGCACCGGTCGTGATCGTGTTGTCGCCGCTCGAGCCCCGTACGCTTGCGGAAACCGAACCCAGCTCGTCGGCGAGGTCTGCCACGCTGGAATCGGAGACGGTGAGGGCGACAGCGGCGAGAGGCGTGGCATTCGAGTAGCGGATAATATCATACGCTTCGAACTCAGCGCCGGTCTTGGTAATTGTGGCGCCGTTCGTGTCCAGAATATTCCCAAAAGATGCGTTGTACTCGGCAATATGAGACATCCCCGAAAGAGCTGTTTTATTGCTCAGCGGATGACAATCCTCGGGGATCTATGCCAAGCGCCGATTAAGTTTTCAATGCAAAATTGTGTCTTTTCATTGCATTTTTAATGAAAAACTAAGGATGACATACTGGCGGAGAGAATTTTATTTTGAGAACTCAAAGCAATATTTTGGTTTTCTAAATAGTATTGCCTTTCATTTTTGAGCTGGATACTCTCGCAAAGATTGTGTTTTTAGCCAACTCTTTCCATAGTGCCGCGTCGGGCGGCCATCCGCGTAACTATCGCAGGTTGGTGGTGCGCTTCGGCTTGTTCCGGCGCGCCGGGCTCATACGAGCTTGAATGGTCGGCGGGCATTCTCGCACACAACTGAGGTTTGGTTGACACCATTGCGACCAAGAACATAATGGGAACATACAATTTCGACCGGTGGAGAGCACTGCATGTGCGGACGTATATTCGTCAGGACTTCTCTTGAGGAACTGATCGGCAATTTCCCCTTGGCCGTGAAGGGCGGGGATATCGATGGACTTGGAAATCGCTTTCCCCGGTGGAACGGCGCGCCGTCGCAGGATTATCCGATCATCGTCAGCGACATCGTGCGCGAGCCGGATACATCAGGTCCCATCTTCGCCGCCGCCCGCTGGGGGCTGATAACCTCCTGGGCGAAGCCCGGCGGGCGGCCGCTGGTCAATGTCCGCTGTGAGACCGTCGCTTCCAACGGCATGTTCCGGGCGGCCTATCGTTCGCGCCGCTGCCTGGTGCCGATCAACGGCTTCTTCGAATGGAAGGATATTCTCGGGACCGGCAAGAACAAGCAGCCTTATGCGATCGCGATGAAGGACGGCGCTCCCTTCGCGCTCGCCGGCATCTGGGAGACCTGGAAGGATGAGAACGGCGTGTCGATCCGCAACTTCGCCATCCTCACCTGCGAGCCGAACGAGATGATGGCTGCGATTCACGACCGCATGCCCGTCATCCTGCATCGCGAGGATTATGAAAGGTGGCTGTCGCCGGAGCCAGACCCCGGCGATCTGATGAAGCCCTTTCCGGCCGAGCTGATGACGATGTGGAAGATCGGCCGGGGCGTCGGCTCGCCGCGGAATGACGGGCCGGAGATTCTCGACGAGGTCGAGGACGATCCGGAGCCGACGCTGATCTAGAACAGTTCCGGCAAAAGCGCGTGGCGGTCCTGCGTCCGGAATTGCGCTGATATCGCCGGCTCGGGCGGGAGCCATTCACGAAACCATGCGGCAAACATCCTCACGAGGAGAGGACACGCATGCAAGACGATGCCGGGACGCTGTTACGGTCGTTCCTCAACACCAGCTTTCGCAAGCAATCGCAGCGCCGGATCCGGGATTTCGGCGGCTATGCGATCGGCAAGCGCCGGCAACCGCATGTTATCCATGCCATCGCGCGTGATGCAGCGGATTTCCTCTGTACCCATCTCGACATCAAGGCAAAGGGTCGGCCGGCGAGCAAGGCAGGCGTCGCCTTCGCCATCGCCGAGGCGCTGCGCAACGTATCCGATGAACTCGCCTACAGGCTGACATGGCGCGACGATAAGGCGTGGCGTGATGTCTGCGAGTCCGTCGCCGTCTTTCTCGAAGGCTGCATGGAGTTCGACCGGAAACCCTATGACGGCTCGCTGACGGCGCGATCGGATTATAACGGCTGGAAGAGCTGGGAGATGATCGCCAGCGGCGAGAGGCCCAGGGGCAAATGGCGCCACGCCTGGAAGGAAAAGCCGGGCGACGATTTCATCGGCTTCGACGGCGAAACCTGCATGGGGCGGATCTTCAAGATCGAATTCACCGGCTTCAACGAGCGCTGGTACTGGCTGATATCGGCCGATGGCAGCCCGCGGCTCGGATGGCCGGCGGCGGGGTACGAGGCGAGCGCGAGGAGTGCGGCCTGTCGGGTGGAGCGGATTTATTTTGCGCTGGTGAAGAGGGAGGCGAGGATTGTGTATAGGTGAGGGAAGGAGGCATGCGGTGGCGAGAGGAAGGTCTTCAGTTTTCCTGGCTCCGGGGATGTCTGCTTGATCTACCGGTAGAGACTGACCCGAAAAGCTGCTTCAGTCCTGAAATGCACCATTATGAACAATCTCTAATTACTTGGAATCAGCGCAGTTGCAGTTGGCGAAGAGTAAGTTTCGTAAAAAATGCTAAAAAACTGTAGATTTCTTCAACGCAGGCTTGAAAGTCAGCAAGTCAAGTCTGATATTTTCTGCATGGGGGTTCCCAGACGGTAAGCCCGGCAATGGTCTAACCATGATCGGTGTCCCGGATCACGGTAACGCGTGAGTCAAGTGTTTATACTGTCAATCGGAAAGGCGGTTAATAGCGCTGCGATCATCAACATTACTCCGATGGTTGTTCGCTTTCCAATCTTCCTGGTGATGATGCCGACAATAGTCGACAATATCTCCGCAGTGACAGAATAGCATGTTTCGTTAATTTAAGGACGTTAGTGGCATTTGTGCCATGATATACTGGCGGAGGCAAAAACTAAACCATGCCTGATGGTGTTTTTGCCTCCTCTCACACCGAATATGACGCCGGGCAATCAGAAGAACACTGGGTTCCACGTGATAAGGACATAAAAACATATATACATTTCGACCGGAATGTTTCACCCCATCAGCTTGCGCGCATAGCAAACAGTCCAACAGAAGTCGCGAAGAACCCCTTCCTGCCTTTGTTGTTGTTCCACGAGGAGTGGGCGAAATTCAGAAGGGACGGCGCCCGAACCAGGAAGAGTAGGCCAATAAGATTTGCTTCGAGGAGAGATGCCGCGATATTCGCCCGCTATCGCGCAAAGCTTTCACCTTTATATGAGAGACAGCTGAGAAAACGAGGCATCGAAGATGTTCCAGTGGCCTATCGCAGATTGCCGAAGGCCGGTGGCGGAAATAAATGTAATATAGAAATAGCTCGCGACATATTTTCCTTTATTAAGCAATGCGACGGCTGTTACGTCACAGTCGTCGACATAAAATCCTACTTCGAAAGTCTGGAGCACTCTCGCATCAAAGCTGTTTGGGAGATGCTCATCGGAAGAGACTTGCCCCCTGACCATTTGGCTGTTTTCCGTGCCGTTACCAAGTACTCAGTCGTGGACATCGATCTCTTATTCAATCGTCTGCAGATGTATAAAAAGGGCGATGGAGCAAACCGGACTGAAAAGCGAAAGCGTAAGATAGATGTCCTTCGAACAAGCGGCTTTAAACAGATCTGCGAACCCACAGAATTTAGGAGTATTGTTTCCGGCAAAGGGGCAGGCCAAGCCAGCCTAATTCAAAAGAATGGATTTGATTTCGGGATTCCGCAGGGTACGCCGTTGTCTGATCTAATTGCAAACTTTTACTTGATCGAGTTTGACGAGGAAATGAACTCCTGGAGCAAAGCTCTTGGAGGACTTTATAGACGCTATTCTGACGACATTGTTATCATCCTTCCCACAGGTGGCGCGCCGGACCCTATGGCTGCAAAGGAACGTCTCCAATCTGCGATAAAGAATTACGGAAAGCAATTACGGATCCAGGATAAGAAAGTCGCCGTTTGTGAATTCTCTTCCGCACAAACTGGCCTTTCGTTTGCACATCTATACGGGAAGGCCTCCAGGAATGGCCTCGAATATCTTGGTTTTGAATTCGATGGCCAAACGGTGAAGATCAAGAACTCTACGCTGTCCAATGCCTGGAGAAAGCTCAAAATGCGAGCCTATGGCGATGCGTGGCGATTCGTTAAGCGATATCGCGCCAAAGGCAAAGGATGGCTGATTGCTAACTACAATCGAAGGAAAATTGAAACAAAACTGTTGCGAGACGTGACGTTCAATCAAGATATCGGATATGAAACTTGGACGTTTTCTAAGTATGTGAACCGAGCGAGTAAGGCTTTTATTGGGTATAAGCCAATCTTTTCATTGCAGACACAAAGATACCGTCGTCACGCGAAATTCGTAATCGCGAAATCTTTCGATAAAGCTCTGAGAAGACATTATAGCCTATAACGGCCACTCGACGACCGCCTTGTAGCGAGTCACCGCCCCGGCCGCCCAGTCTTCCCCTTCGTCCGCCCCTTGCGCTTCTGCTCGCCCGGCTCCTCATAGCTCCCGGCGCCAACGCGGCCGCGCACCACCGGCCTCACGCCGTCGTCGCGTTCCGGCTGGCCTTCAAGCAAGGGTGAGAAGCGCTTCGTGTCCTTGGCGGACTCCGGCTTCTCCGGCACATGGCCGGTCACCGGTTTTTCCGTGCGGCTGACGGTCATTTCGTCGAGCGTGTTGCGACGGAAGAGGCTTTTGCTGTCGGCGGGGGTGGCGACGTGGCGGCCCATTTCGTCGAGATCGGGTTTGCGGAACAGGGGGGTGGTGGTGTCGGTGCCTGGGCCCATGTCGTCGAGGGTGGGTTTGGAGAAGTAGGAGGGTGTGGCCCCCTCATCCGCCCTGACGGGCACCTTCTCCCCCGTGGGGAGAAGGGACTCGCGGTTGGCTTTTCCAGTTCTCTTGCCACCTTCCTGGTTGCGAGCTTCCTCGCGCGCCATCGGATCGTCCATGGCGGCGAGTTCCACGGCCTTGAGGCGTTTGATTTCGTCGCGGAGGCGGGCGGCTTTTTCGAAGTCGAGGTCGGCGGCGGCGTCGCGCATGCTCTTTTCGAGGGCGTTGAGATGGGCCTGGAGGTTGTTGCCGACGAGGTTGCCGCCGTCGGCGAAGCCTTTGCCCGAGACGCCCGAGATGTCGGCGCGGACGTGGTCGCGTTCGTAGACACTGTCGAGGATGTCGGAGATCTTGGCCTTCACCGATTCCGGCGTGATGCCGTGTTCGAGGTTATAGGCCATCTGCTTTTCGCGGCGGCGCGCGGTCTCGTCCATGGCGCGCTGCATGGAGCCGGTGATCTGGTCGGCATAGAGGATGACCTTGCCGTCGACGTTGCGTGCTGCGCGGCCAATCGTCTGGATCAGCGAGGTTTCGGAGCGCAGGAAGCCTTCCTTGTCGGCATCGAGAATGGCGACGAAGCCGCATTCCGGAATGTCGAGGCCCTCGCGCAGCAGGTTGATGCCGACGAGCACGTCGAAAGCTCCGAGGCGGAGATCGCGGATGATCTCGATGCGCTCCAGCGTGTCGATATCCGAGTGCATGTAGCGCACGCGCACGCCTTGCTCATGCAGATATTCTGTGAGGTCTTCGGCCATGCGCTTGGTCAACACGGTGCAGAGCGTGCGGTAGCCCTTGGCGGCGGTTTCGCGGATTTCGCCGAGCACGTCGTCGACCTGGGTGCGGGCGGATCGGACCTCGACCGGTGGGTCGATCAGGCCGGTCGGGCGGATCACCTGTTCGGCGAAGACGCCGCCCGATTGCTCCAGCTCCCAGCTGCCCGGCGTGGCCGAAACGGCAATGGTGTCGGGACGCATGGCGTCCCATTCCTCGAAGCGCAGCGGCCGGTTGTCCATGCAGGAGGGCAGGCGGAAGCCGTATTCGGCCAGCGTCGCCTTGCGGCGGAAGTCGCCGCGATACATGCCGCCGATCTGCGGCACGGTGACATGGCTCTCGTCGATGAAGACGATGGCGTTGTCGGGAATATATTCGAACAGCGTCGGCGGCGGATCGCCGGGATCGCGGCCGGTGAGGTAGCGCGAATAGTTCTCGATGCCCTGGCAGGAGCCGGTGGCTTCCAGCATCTCGATATCGTAGCGGGTGCGCTGCTCCAGGCGCTGGGCCTCCAGCAGGCGGCCGGCCTTCTCCAGTTCGGCGAGGCGCAGCCTGAGCTCTTCCTTGATCGCCTTGATGGCGCCGTTCAGCGTCGGGCGCGGGGTGACATAGTGCGAATTGGCGTAGATCTTCACCGATTTCAGATCGCCGGTCTTCTGGCCGGTCAGCGGGTCGAACTCGGTGATGGCGTCGATCTCGTCGCCGAACATCGAGATGCGCCAGGCGGCATCCTCCAGGTGGGCGGGGAAGATCTCGATCGTATCGCCGCGCACGCGGAAGGAGCCGCGGGTGAAATCCATATCGCGGCGCTTATATTGCTGGGCGACGAGATCGGCCAGCAGCTGGCGCTGGTCCAGCCGGTCGCCGACATTCATCTGGAAGGTCATCGCCGTATAGGTCTCGACCGAGCCGATACCATAGATGCAGGAGACTGAGGCGACGATGATGCAATCGTCGCGTTCGAGCAGCGAGCGCGTCGCCGAGTGGCGCATGCGGTCGATCTGCTCGTTGATGGAGCTTTCCTTCTCGATATAGGTGTCGGAGCGCGGCACATAGGCTTCCGGCTGGTAGTAATCGTAGTAGGAAACGAAATATTCCACCGCATTGTCGGGGAAGAAGTTCTTGAACTCGGAATAGAGCTGGGCGGCCAGCGTCTTGTTCGGCGCGAGGATGACAGCCGGGCGCTGCGTCTCCTCGATCACCTTGGCCATGGTGAAGGTCTTGCCGGAGCCGGTGACGCCGAGCAGCACCTGGCTGCGCTCGCCGCTCTGCAGGCCCTCGACGAGATCGCGAATGGCCGTCGGCTGGTCGCCGGCCGGCTTGTATTCGGAGGCCATGCGAATGGTGATGCCGCCTTCCGATTTATCCGGGCGGGCAGGGCGGTGCGGCGTCCAGATCTTGCCGTTCTTGTGCAGCGGGTTGCCGCTCTCGATCAGCTTGGAAAGCGCCTCGACCGTGGCAGTGACGCCGCCGGGCGAGATGCTGCCGGCATCCTCGAGCGAAATGTCGAGGCCGGCCACCGGATTGAGGCCGGCGGCGGCGCGCGTCTTCGGGTCGGAGGAACCGCCGATCGAGACGCCGCGTGCAGTCTTGCTGACCGTCGCCTTCTTGTTGACGCTGACCGCTTCGTTGTGCTTGCGCGCCTCGTTTTCCACCTTCTTGCGGTGCTTGCCAGCCTTGGAAGCGATCTCGCGCTGGCTCTCCACCCCCGACGCTTCGGCATCGGCCTCGAGCTGCTTCACCCAATCGGCGACGGAGCCGGAGAGTGGGGCGCCTTCAAAGGACGATTGCGGGGCTTCCTCGAAACCATTCGAGGGCGAAGATTTTTTCGGAGATCTGGCCATGGCGCGAATATGGAGAGAGTCAGCGCGAAATGGAAGAGGGCAAGAGTACAAAAGGGAAACGAATGAATCGTTCGGATTGGGTCAACAATCTCCCGGACCTATCGCCGTGAGGCCGGCGCACCCCGTCCTTCGAGGCCTTCGAGGCACCACCCCTCTTCCCTCATTCCTGTGCCCTCAGGGCTGCGCCCGAGGGATGTCACAGGAATCCAGCCACGGCGCGTCTGCGCCGTGATCCAGCACGGAGAGCGTCTCACGCGCCCAAGGACTTGGGCGCGCTGGATCCCTGTGACGTCCCTCGGGTCAAGCCCGAGGAAGGGATGAGGGAGTTTGAAGCAGCGCCCCATGTTCCCATTCCCAGGCAAATAAAAGTCTGTGGTTGAAGGCTTGGCCGCCTCCCGCAATGCGCGCGGCGATGTTACAGCTGCTGCGGGAATTGGGGACCATTCATGAACAAGATTATCATAGCACTCGCGGCGACTGCGGCACTTGCCGGCTGCGCCAAACGTCCTGACGCCATCGTCCAGGTCGATATTCCGATGGCAGCTTACACCAACCTGAGTTGCGAGGCGCTCGCCGCGGAACTCAAGAAAGAGAAGGCCAAGCTCGACGACCTTTCCAAGCAGCAGATCAGCGCTGCGAACGGCGACGCTTTCGGTGTCTTTCTCGTCGGCGTCCCCATCGGCAGTGTCGCTGGAGGAGACAAAGAAGGGGAAATTGCCGCGTCCAAAGGCAAGGTTTCAGCCATGCAGTCGGCTGGCATGAGCAAGGGCTGCAAGCTGCCCGGCTGACGCAGCACATCCGTCTCGCCCTTCGCGGTCCTTGGCGGAAGCACCACACGGTGAGGCTCTCTTAGGCGCGGGTCCAGTGACCAACCTCCGGCCCCTCACTGGAACGGAATCGCCTCTTCGACAGTTAGTTTCCTGTCACGTCAGCTTCAGGTGCGACTGCCATTAGCGACCATTCCGCCTTCTGGAAGAAACCGATTTCGATCGATCTTGATACCGGCGAACGGCTGGTTCTCCGCTCACCGCAGGATGCGCTTTATGCGCTGGTTTCGGACTGGCCGGTCAATGGCGGCGTCCATCAGCAGAGAGCCATCGATTTCTGCCGCGCCTGGCTTGCCGGGCGCATGCCGGCCGAGACGGTGCGGCAGGCTTTCATCCTGGCCGCGCTGGAGGCCGGCATTCCGATCGACGATGAAGACGGGACGAAAGCTCTGCTTTAAATCCTCTGGTGGTGGTAGCTCACAATTTGACAAGCACGCTTGCCTGCACCGGCTGCTCGATGCCCTTCAGCGCCAGCATACGGGTTTCTGCGCCCACCGCGAGGTCAGGAGCCTTGGCGGCCGTTTCGGCCGAAATCAGAATCTCGCCGGCTGCCGCCTGGGATTCAAGCCGTGCGGCCTGGTTGACGACGCCGCCGATGGCGGTGAAGTCGCTGCGGAAGCTGGAGAATTCGCCGATCTGAACCTCGCCGGAATGGATGCCGACACCGATGCCCAAGGTGCGGCCGGGCAGGGCGTCGAGCGCCAGGCTGCTTAGCGCCGCGGCGCAGTTGCGCTGGATTTCCTCCGCGGCCATGATCGCCGCGGCGGCATGATCCTTGCGGAGGATCGGGAAATTGAAGATCGCCATCAGGCCGTCGCCCATCTGCTTGTTGACGATGCCGTCATGCGCCCAGATGGCCTGGGCGCAGCGATCCTGGAACAGGCTGACGATTTCGCTCAAGCGCACCGCCTCGATGCGCTCGGAAAGATCGGTAAAGCCTCTGATATCGGCAAACAGAATGGTGGCGTCCACGGTGATCTGACGCTGCTTCTTCACATATTGAAAGGAGCGCTCGCAGATCGTGCAGATGTCGGGGTTCATCTTGCTGCGGGTGATGCCGAAGGCGCGGAAGGGAAGCGCGAGCGGTCCGCCGATCGGAATCGGCATATGCATCTGATCCCAGCAGCCGCGGCAGATGCTGGCGCTGCCGTGTCTTGCCGTCTCGCTTGATGAGGCTGTCGTCATGTCGCGCAATCCGTCGCCAATGGCCAGGGTGAAGCTTCCGTCAGTCTGCAGGTTTTGGCAACTGTTGTGTTGGTCGGGGTTGCGCTGGCCGCGCGAATTCCGGTCACACTTGTTACTCCCACTTTTCGAGGCCCGATGCGAAACTATGTCCGACCAATGCGTGATGAACCCGCCTTAGGACAGGAGGTGCGGGAATTCGCCCCAACGAGGAGATCGAAGCGATGACTGCAACAGCCGAGAATGGAAAGGGCGGACAGGCCATGCAGAGGCCGCCCGTCGTGTCGAAGGAGGCCTGGGAGGCTGCTCACAGGCAGCTTCTGGTGAAGGAAAAGGCGCATACGCGTGCCCGCGACGCGCTGGCCGCCGAGCGGCGGCGCATGCCCTGGATGGCCGTCGAAAAGAATTATGCTTTCGAAGCACCGCAGGGCAGGGTGAGCCTGCTCGACCTTTTCGAGGGCCGGCACCAGCTCATCGTCTATCGCGCCTTTTACGAGCCCGGCGTCTTCGGCTGGCCCGAACATGCCTGCCGCGGCTGCTCGATGGTAGCAGACCAGGTCGCCCATGTCGCCCATCTGAACGCCCGCGACACGACCCTGGTCTTTGCCTCGCGCGCGCCGCAGGCCGACATCGCCGGGCTGAAGGCGCGGATGGGCTGGACGATACCCTGGGTGACGGTCACCGACGATTTCGACTGGGACTTTGGGGTCGGCGAGTGGCACGGCACCAATGTCTTCTACCGCGACGGCGAGCGCATCTTCCGCACCTATTTCGTCAACAATCGCGGCGACGAGCAGATGGGTGGCACCTGGAACTATCTCGACATCACGCCGCTCGGCCGCCAGGAGGTCTGGGAGGATTCGCCCGAGGGCTACCCGCAGACCCCGACCTACAAATGGTGGAACTGGCATGACAGCTACACCGCTGACGCCGAGCCCGACAAGAAGTGGGTCGAAGTCTCCGATGCCGGCGAGGCGGCGTTCCGGGAGGAAAGCGCCAAAGCAAAACCGTGAGCTACGCAGAGGGTGGGTGGCTTGAGAGTTGGCGCGGTGATGGAAAGAGATCAGGGATCTGAAATTACCCCAGTTGCCTAGCCGGCCACAGACCATGCATAGTGGCCGGGGGGACGCGGAGGGGATGATGACCAGATTGCATGCACTTGTTTTGATGATGCTTCTCGCGCCCGCCGCGGCGCATGCCGAACGCCGCTGCGGCTGGCTGGACAATCCCTCGATGGCCAAATGGTTGCTTATGGATTCCGGCGGCGGCTGGACCATCATGGACAATGGCAGCGGCTATAAGGCGGCCGAGGGAATGGACAAAATCCCGGACCTGACGGCCGGTGAATTTGTCTACACCTATGCCTACCATGGCTATGCCTGCGCCTGCATGGACGTCGACACGGACGGCGAGGAGGGGATCACCCGTATTCATTCCGTGCGGCAATTGCCGCTTTCCCGATGCCGGAGCGATCCCGCCATCAGCCGGTTCCTCGATAAGGACTAAAACGCTTCGCGATCGTCCGGATTCGCTTGTCGTGCTTTAAGTTATCGTTTTTATATCGGTTTCGCAAAGTCGCTGCGCCATTTCGCGCGGCACACCCTTGTGATCTGGCCGGATGGCTCCTCCGGCGTTCAACCCCGTATCCCTGAAAGTGCATAAAGAAGAGCGTGTCCGCTATCGCACCCGGACCGGCGCGGCTGGAACTTTGGCGTCTTCGCTGTGTTTGATGCGGGCTCGCAGGATAAGTCGATAGCGGCAGCATCGAACGGTAGCGCGATGAATGTGCAAGTACTCAGTTGCTAAATGTTGCACGCATATCTTTTGGATTGGAAACATTCGAGGGGAAGTTGCGTTGTAAACACGCGCTCATTGCCGTTTTCTTCGGCCTCACGGCCTGTGCCAGCACTTCAGGCGAACCGCGGCCGCTTCAGGGCAGTCTCACCTATGGCGGCAAGAGCATTCATTCGCCCTATCGCCCGGGAACGGTGGTCAACCACACCTTTCTCGGCGCATTCGGCTATCGCGTCTTCGAGACCTATGTCGTTCAGCCAGACGGGACGCTCAAATTGACGTCGCAAAGCACGGGGCCAGATTTCCTTTGGCGGTGAAAGGGGCGCCTAGCGACGGCTGGGCCTTCCTCTTTATCTCGCTGGGCCCGCGGTCTCATCGGGGTGTGATCGCCGGTGCCTCGATTGCGCCTTTTCCGACGTTCAGGTGATCGATCGCCAATTGGATGAATGCCTTGACCAGCGGCGACACGTGCTGGTTGCTGGGATAGACCACATGCAGACCGCCGGGCGGGGTGGTGTAGCCGTCGAGGACGCGCCGCAGCCGGCCGTCCGCGATGCAGGCCGCAGCCATTCTTTGCGGCAACTGTGCGATGCCGAAGCCGGCGATCGCGGCAGTCATGACCGCCTGAATTTCGTTGGCGGCGAAACGCCCGGACACCGTGACCGTTTCCTTGATGCCGGCGCTCTCCAGCACCCAGTGCGCACCAGCCGCCGACGGACCGGCGATGACGCAGGCGTGACGGGCGAGGTCCGCCGGACGATCCGGCACGCCGAAGCGGGCGAGATAGTCGGGGCTGGCGCAGAGAATCCTGTAGGTCGAGCCGAGCTTGCGGGCGATCAGCGTCGAATCCTCCAGAATGCCGGTGCGGAAGGCGAGGTCTATGCCGTTCTCGATGAGATTGAGCCTGTCGTCGGTCAGGCGCAATTCCACCTTCGTCTTGGGGTAGATTGCCAGGAAATCGGAGATGGCGGCGGAAAGGAAATGACCGCCGAAGCCGACGGGCGCGGAAATGCGGATCGTCCCGGCGGGCTCGGCCCGCACCTCCGCAAGGCGGAGGTTGGCCTGTTCGAGGGCCTGGAGCGCCTGGCTGCTCTCCTCGTAATAGAGGCGTCCCGCATCCGTCAGCCTGAGGCTGCGGGTGGTGCGCTGCAGCAGCCGCACGCCCACTTCTCGCTCGAGCGCGGCGATGCGGCGGCTGACGGTCGTCTTGGGCATGGCGAGCAGGCGCGCGGCGGCGGTGAAGCTGCCGGCCTCGACGACGCGGGCGAAGACAACGATATCGTTGAGGTCGAGCATTGTATACACCAGTGGCACGATGTTTCTCAATCATAGGCCATTATGGTTTAATGTGACAGGCCCTACCTCTGCCTCATCACCAACCGCAAGGAGCAGAGACATGAGCAATGGAAGAAGAGTTTTGGTCACAGGCGCGACCGGCCAGCAGGGCGGCGCGGTCGTACGCGCACTGGCGGCGCGGGGACATCGCGTCAGGGCGATCAGCCGCAGGCCGGACAGCGAGGCGGCGAAACGGCTGGCTGCGGCCGGAGTGGAGGTCGTCGCCGGCGATCTCGATGATGCAGCATCGGTGACGAAGGCTGCGACCGGCGTCGATACCATGTTCCTGATGGGCAACAGCTATGAGGCCGGGACGGAAGCGGAAACCCGCCAGGGTATTACCGCCGCTGATGCGGCGAAGGCTGCCGGCGTCGGCCACCTGATCTATTCCTCCGTCGCCGATGCCGACAAGAAGACGGGCATTCCGCATTTCGAAAGCAAGTATCTCGTCGAGCAGCATATCGCCGGCCTCGGCACTCCCTACACGATCAGTGCGCCGGTCGCCTTCATGGAAAACACGGTCGCGCCGTGGGCTGTCGACGGGCTGCGCCAGGGCATCTATGCCGCGGCGCTGCCGTCCGGACGCCTCCTGCAGCAGATCTGCCTTGCCGATATCGGCGATTTCGTCGCCGCACTGGCCGAGCGGCGTGATCAGGTGTTCGGCAAGCGTTTCGATATTGCCGGCGACGAACTGTCGGGCGAGGAGCAGGCGAAGATCCTGTCCGATATGCTCGCCCGTCCGGTTAACTACCGTGAACTGCCGATCGCCGCGATGCGGCAGCAGAGCGAGGATGCGGCGCTGATGTTCGAGTGGTTCGACCGCACCGGCTACGACGCCGACATCGTCGCCCTGCGCCGGGATTTCCCCGAGGTCGGCTGGCACCGCTACCGCGATTGGGCGCGCGGATTCGATTGGAGCGTTCTCGACCGGGCGACCGGGTGAGGCGCAATCGCGACCGTACATGTGGTTGATCCTCGGCGCGAAACCGAGGTTCACGGAGAAAGCATCTTCCGATCCAGGACGACTATCCGCTTGCGACGCCTGACCGCGGGTTCATAATGATAGATCATCGTTCTTGGAGGGGAGGCTTCCATGCCGTCGAGTTTCCATGTCGAAAGTGCGGATGGTTATGAGCGGTTGATGGGCAGATGGAGCCGGACGCTGGCGCCGATGCTGATCGACTTTGCCGGGCTGGCGGAGGGAGATCGCGTGATCGATGTCGGTTGCGGCACCGGCAGCCTGACGTTCACGCTGGCGCAGAGGCCGGGCTTGCGGGAGATCGCCGCCATCGATTTTTCGCCTGTCTTCGTCGAGGCGGCGAAGCGGGCCAATAGCGATCCCCGGATCACGATCCAGCAGGCCGATGCCTGCGCACTGCCCTTCGAGGACGATTGCTTCGACAGGGCGATGGCGCTGCTGGTGCTGCATTTCGTGCCGGAGGCGGGCAAAGCGGTGGCCGAGATGGCCCGCGTCGTCCGCTCCGGTGGCGTGGTCGCCGCCGCCGTCTGGGATCATTACGGCGGCATGTCGGGCATGCGGATGATGTGGGACACGGTCGTCATGCTCGACGAGGACGCGCTGCCGTTGCGCCGCAAATATTGCTTCCAGCCGATGATGCGGCCGGGGGAAATGAAGCAGACCTTCATTGATCAGGGCCTTGCCGACGTCGAAGAGACGTCGCTCCTGATCCGGATGGATTACCGTTCCTTCGACGACTACTGGCAGCCGATCGCAGCCGGCGAGGGGCCGCTCGGCAAGTATGTGGCGGGGCTGGAGACCACGAAGCGCACCGCGGTCGATGCCGCCGTTCGGGCGGCCTATGAGGCCGGCGAGCCGGACGGGCCGCGGTCGTTTGCGTCGGTAGCGTGGGCGTGCCGGGGCAGGGTGGTTTGAGGCGGTTGCGCCTGTGGGCGTGAAACGCGAGGAGCACCGGTGCGGCGTGTCCTTCGAGTGCCCTTCGGGCAGCGCGCCTGATCAGGGATGCTCTTCAGGCGCTCAACACCTCGCAGGCGAAGATGCGATCGTAAGTTGGATCAGAGCATTTCGTTTTGCAGGCTAAACAGTAGTCTTTTCAGCAAATTACAAATCGTCCATGTCGTGATATCGCCGCATTTCCTGCAGATTCCCGTCGCAATCGGCTGTCAGCCTGTCACCAGCAAGTGATAAGGAGGTGATCGGCCATGAGCCTTTCTTTCCCGACAATGGCGGCGATCCGGTTCGGTTATGGTTTCCGGCCGGGCGAGGCCGCGCCCCAAAGCAAGGATGAGCTGATCGGACAGCTGTCCAAAGGGGCGGCGGCAACGCCGGATTTTCCGCTCGGCGGCCCCGATATGCGCCACCGCGCGATCCTCAGCCTGCAGGCGCAGTTGAAGCAGATCCGGCAAGATGCCACGACGGTAACGGACGATGCGACGCGGCGCGAGATGCGCAAGGCGGTGCAGCGCCAGGCGCAGCAGCAGTTCCAGCACGATGTGAACCTGCGGCTGATGCAGGCGGTGCTGTCGCCGTATGGCTTTTACGAGCGGCTTTCGACCTTCTGGACCGACCATTTCTCCACCAGCGCCAATAAGAGCCTGCCGATGCGCCTCATCGTGCCGCTCTACGAGGCCGAGGCGATCCGGCCGTTCATTTCGGGCAGGTTCGGCGATCTTCTGCGCAGCGCCACCGCGCATCCAGCCATGCTGATTTACCTCGACCAGGCGGATTCGCTCGGGCCGGAATCGGCCGGCGGCATCAAGCGCAATAAGGGGCTCAACGAAAATCTCGGCCGTGAACTCCTGGAGCTGCACACGCTCGGCGCCGGCAGCGGCTATACCCAGGCGGATGTTACAGCCGCGGCCATGGTGCTGACGGGTCTGACCATCGACCGCAAGGAGATGGATATTGCTTTCCGGCCGAATATATCAGAGCCGGGCGAGCACCAGGTTCTCGGCGTGAGCTATGGCGGGCGCAGGCGCTCACGCGAGGATTACCTCGACATGCTCGACGACCTCGCCGTCCATCCGAAGACGGCGGCGCATATCAGCCGCAAGCTTGCGGTGCATTTCGTCTCCGACCAGCCCAACGAGGGGATGGTCTTCGATATGGCGGCCGCCTGGAAAAGGACGGATGGCGATCTCACCGCCGTCTACACCGCCATGCTCGACCACCCCGCCGCCTGGCAAAACGATGGCGCCAAGGCGCGCCAACCTTTCGATTTTGTCGTCGCCGGTCTGCGGGCGCTGAATGCGGGGCCGGTCAACGGCGTCGTCGGCAGCTTCCTGGCTGCCAATCAGCAGGGCACGGAAGAGGGCGACATGGCGGCGAATACGCCTGGCATGGCAGGAGCGCCGGTGACGACGGATCCCGCCGGCGAGGCAAGGGACAAACGGCTCAAGGCCTTCCGGACAGCGCGGGCGCTCGGGCAGGGGGCGCTGAGGCGCATGGGCCAGCCGACCTGGCTGCCGCCGAGTCCGGCCGGCTTCGAGGAAGGCTTTTCCGCGTGGATCACCGGCAGCCAGCTTGCCGAGCGCCTGGCCTGGGTAAGGCGGGCCGTGACGCAGTTCGGCCGCGACGAGGACCCCCGCGAGTTCCTGAAATCGACACTTGCCGATGCGGCGCGCGACGAGACGATTCGTGTGGTGTCGCAGGCGCCGAACAAGGTCAGCGGCCTGACGCTGGTGCTGGCGTCGCCGGAATTCAACCGCCGATAGGAGGCTCGCAATGAACCGGATCTTGCTTTCCCGCCGCGGCTTTCTGACCTCTGCCTGCTGTCTGGCCGCCGCTCCCGTCTTCACGCCGCTCACCTTCGCCGCGATGCCGGGCGATAACCGTTTCGTCACCATCGTACTGCGCGGCGCGATGGACGGGCTCGATCTGGTGCAGCCTTATGGCGATTCCGGTTTTGCGGCCCTCCGGCCGACGCTGGCGCTGACGCCCGATAAGGGGCTTCTCGATCTCGACGGGCACTTCGGCCTCAATCCCGCCGCCGCTGAACTGATGCCGCTTTGGAAGAGCCGAGAACTCGCCTTCGTCCAGGCGGTGTCGACGCCCTATCGCGACCAGCGCAGCCATTTCGACGGCCAGGACATGCTGGAATCCGGAGGCGAACATGTCGCGGAGGAAAGGACCGGCTGGCTGAACCGGGCGCTCGCCGTCATTCCACGCTCGGATGCCCGCAAGGCGATCGACATCAACACCTCGACGGAGCTGATCCTCTCGGGACCGAACAATGTCGACGTCTGGGCGTCGGATTCCAATCTGCCGCCGGCACGCGACGAGATGCAGTTCCTGGCGCGGCTCTATGCCGGCGATCCGCCTTTCGCCGAAGCACTTGCCGAGGCGACGCGCGCCGACACCGCCTCGATGATGATCGAGCCGGATGGCCAGCGTGGCGAAAAGACCGCCGATGTCGCAGCGCTTGCAGCTAATATGCTGAAGGGCGATTACCGTATCGCCAGTTTCTCGATCACCGGGTGGGATACGCATATCGGCCAGGCCGGCCAGTTCAAGCGGCCGGTACAGGATCTCGCGCAGGCGATCAACACGCTGAAGACGACGCTCGGCCCTGAGATCTGGGCAAAGACTGTGGTGCTTGCCATGACCGAATTCGGCCGCACCGTCCGCCAGAACGGCTCCGGCGGCACTGACCACGGCACCGGCGGCTGCGCGGTACTGTCAGGCGGCGCCATCAATGGCGGCCGCGTCCTCGGCCGCTGGCCGGGCGTCAGTGACGGCCAGCTGCTTGACGACCGGGACCTGATGCCGACGGCGGATGTGCGGGAGGTGGCGGCGGCGATGCTTTACCGGCAGTTCGACGTCGGTATGGATGATCTGACGGGGAAGATCTTTCCAGGGCTGGGGTTCGACAAGGGGTCGCAATTTTTGAAGGTGTGAGGGCGGAAGTGTTCCCTTCCGCCGCACGCGTGACCATTGTTCCCCTTCGCTTACGCTCAGCGCATTCGCGGCTTTGCCGCTCTCCCCTTCATCTGCCCTGCGGGCAGCTCCTCCCCGCTGGACGAAGAGGGAGCAAGCCGCTGCCCGGCCCTTCGCTTGGGCTCAGGGCGTTCGTCGCTGCAATCGATTCACTGGATCGATTGTTCGGGCTTCGCCCGACCGCTCCTTACCCCAACACATCGTAAAGCCGGAAGATGAAACTGACCTGATAGACCAGGTTGGCGATGATGAAGGCCGTGTGGAAGCGACGGTTGGGCGTCCAGGCGGCGATGGTGCAGAGGATAATGTAGATAATATTGCGGGCGGGATATTCCCAGCCGAGCGAGAGGATGCGGTCATGGCCTTTGATCGCCGTGTCGAGGATATCGACGGCGTAGATCAGGCCGAGGACGCCGAAGAACCATTTGCGCCTTGAAATAAAATATTCCTCGTAGCCGCCATATTCGTCGAGGCTCGCCGGGAAGAGCAGGGCGCAGAGCAGGAAGAACAGGCTGCAGAAGCAGACGAGGAAGAGATAGATGCCAAAGCCGATGATGGGCACGGCCTGCAGGCGATATTCCCACCACCAGATATGGATGATGAACAGGAATAGAGACAGCGCCCAGCCGAGATGGACGGGGTAGACCCTCGCCTTGCCGGGATGCTGCACGATGCCGGCAAGGCCGGTGAGTACCCTCGCCAGTGAAAGGCTGATGACCATACCCATCACCACCTTGATATGAAGGAAGACCTCCGGCGAGCTGACCGTTTCCATGTTGTCGCCCCTGGTCTGTCACTCTTCGGGGACTTGCTTCGGCTTTCCCTCTTCGTCGAGCGCCACCATGATGAAGGTGCCGGCGGTGACCTTTTCCATCTTGGCGTAGCGCGAACGGTGCGCCCAGGCTTCGACGATCAGCGTGATCGAGGTGCGCCCGACGCGCTCGACATCGGTATAGACCGACAGCGTGTCGCCGATCTTGACCGGCAGTTCGAAGGCCATTTCCTTGACGGCGGCGGTGACGACGCGGCCCTTGGCGCGCTCGGCGGCGCGGATGCCGGATGCAAGGTCCATCTGCGCCATGACCCAGCCGCCGAAGATATCGCCGGCCGGATTGGCATCGCCCGGCATGGCGAGTGTACGCAGCGTCAGTTCGCCTCTGGGCTTGGCGGCTTCGGTCATCAAGGGTTCTCCATCTGGTGTGGGTCACAGGGTCGGCGATTCACCGGGAAGCAGCCTAGTGCAAAGGCTGGGGGCTGTAAAAGACGACAAGGATAGGCACGGCACTTTGTTTGGGACGCTTGGAGTAAGCGGCGGTCGAAAAAAAAACGCAGTATCCGGTTCGATCCAAATTCCATGCCGCTTCAACTGGTTGAACTTTACAACCAAGACCTCTCCTCACGTTATTTAAGTGATGCCTAATTAAGCTTTACGCTCCAGTAATTCCGATGGTTCAGTATGGGATTAATCTCACATACAGAATCGCTGGGAACCTCATGCGCAACGTCAAGATTTCCACTCGTCTTTACTGTCTCGTCGCCTTCACCCTTGCCGTGCTCGCGGCGACGATGGTCTTCTTTCTAAATTATTCCTACTCCGAGCTGGAGGAGGAACGGAAGGCGGGGCTGGCGCAGCTGGATTTGACGGCGCTCGGCATTTTCGACAAATATTACAAGATGGAGCAGGCGGGCACGATGACCCGCGACCAGGCGCAGGCGACCGCCAAGGACGTGATCGGCGCGATGCGCTACGGCGCTGACGGTTATTTCTGGATCAATGACATGCATCCCAAGATGGTGATGCATCCGATCAAGCCGGCGCTGAATGGAACCGACATCTCCCAGATAAAGGATCCGAACGGCAAGTTCCTCTTCGTCGAGTTCGTCAACAAGGTGAAAAAGGACGGCAAGGGCTTCGTCGATTATTACTGGCCGAAGCCGGGCGCTGAAGAGCCGGTGCTGAAATATTCGTATGTCGCCGGTTTCGAACCCTGGGGCTGGATCGTCGGCACCGGCGTTTATGGTGACGACCTTGCGGCCCTCTATCGCCAGAATGTGATGTGGGCCGCTGTGGCCTGCCTGATCGGCGCCCTCGCCACGATCGCGATCGCCTTTGCCATCGTGCGCAGCGTGACGTCGCCGATCGCCCGGCTGAAAACGGCGATGAATGGAATTGCCGCCGAAGAAGCATCGGTGGAGATCTCCGGCAGCGAGTATCGCGACGAGGTCGGCCAGATGGCCAAGGTGCTGATGGTGCTGCGCGATTCCGTCGACGAGCGCAGCGCTCTGCGCGGGCGTGAAGCCGAGAGGCAGCGGCAGATCGAGGAAGAGCGCCGCGGCAACGAGGCAAGCCTGCGCTCGGCTTCCGAACGGCAGACCCACGCGATGCAGGCGCTCGGCGTCGGCCTGGAGAAGCTCGCCGGCGGCGATCTGACGGTTTCGATCGGCGATATCGGCGAGGACTACGCCAAGCTTCGGAGCGACTTCAACGCCGCGGTCGATGCGCTGAACGGCGTCATCCATGCGATCGCCGAATCGAGCCGTGTCGTCAACGACAGCGCGTCCGACATCAGCGAAGCGACGGGCAACCTGTCAAAGCGCACGGAACAGCAGGCGGCCGCCCTCGAAGAAACGGCGGCAGCGCTCGACGAGATCACCGCGACGGTCAAAACGGCATCCGAGCGGGCCAACGAGGCGCGCGAGATGGTGGCCGAGACCAAGGCGAGCGCCGGGCGCTCCGGCGACATCGTCCGCAACGCCGTGAAGGCGATGGGCCGGATCGAGGAATCCTCGAGCCGCATCAACCAGATCATCTCCGTTATCGACGAGATCGCCTTCCAGACGAACCTTCTGGCGCTCAACGCCGGCGTCGAGGCGGCGCGGGCAGGCGAGGCGGGCCGCGGCTTTGCCGTCGTCGCCCAGGAAGTGCGCGAACTCGCGCAGCGTTCCGCCAATGCGGCCAAGGAGATCAAGGCGCTGATCAGCAGTTCGGCCTCGGAAGTCGAGGGCGGGGTTGCGCTGGTGCGCTCGACGGGCGACGCGCTGCTGGAGATCGAGGCGCTGGTCAACCAGGTCAACGATCACGTCGCCTCGATCGCGACGGCGGCGCGCGAGCAGGCGACGGGGCTGAACGAGATCAACAGCTCCGTCAACCATATGGATCAGATGACGCAGCAGAACGCGGCGATGGTCGAGGAGACGACGGCGGCAAGCCGCACGCTTGCCGACGAAAGCACGCAGTTGAAGACGCTGCTCGCGAATTTCCGCCTGCGCGAGGCAGGGCGGCAGGCCGAGGCCCGATACACACGGGCAGCGTGAGTTGAACGACAGATCAAAGGCCGGGCGACCGGCCTTTTTCATTTCCGTCGCCTCCAGATTGTGCGGGTAAGTTTTCGTTCACCGTTTTTAATTAAAATTGGACCGAGTTTTTTCGGTCACTGCACTGCCGGCCTGCGGAAGCGATAAGAGTATGGCGTTTGTTTCCTTTCCTCGGCGATCTCTTTTGCCCGTGCTGCTTTCGGTGGCGCTGACGACCTGTTCGATCAGCGACGGGCTCACGCCGCCGGCCAATGTCGACAACGGCACAAGGGTCAGTTCCATCTTGCCTGCGCGGGCGCCTGCCGCGCGTATGGCTCCTGCGGTGCGCATGGCGCCGGTGGAGAGCCAGGCCTCCTATCCCGTTTCCAGTGCGCCTGTCGGCAATTCGCAAGGCTCCGTCGATTATCTCGATACGCCGAACCTTGCCGGCACCGGCAATGCCACGCGGTCCGCGCCGGCGGCACGCGGAAATAAGCTGCCGATGATCGACAGCGACGAGGCGATGGCGGCAGGCCAGCAGACGGAGAACTGGGGCGGCACGCAGAACCTTGCGATCCCATCCGGCGGCGTCAACATGGATGACGAGCTCGGGGCCGAGCCGGTTGTCGGCCTGGCGCAGGAGCAACAGCAGCAGATCGCCGAGGGCAACGCCAGCGAACCGGTCGTCGACGGCATCGGCACCGATAATCCTTCTCAGATCAATCAGCCGATGCGCCAGCCGGCGCCGCGATCAATGCCGCAGCCGGCAGCACAGGCCGAGATGAGCCGGACCCCCGCCTGGAGCGATGGCAGTCCGGTCTTGGAGCCGACCCGGGTTCCCGAAGAGGACGAGGCCGAGGAAGTCGCGATGCTTCGCCCCAACAACCCGATGATGAGCCAGCCCGTTGCGCCGGTCGACCCGAGCGTCATGCCGGCCTCCGAGCTTGCCTGCCGGCGCGAGCTGAAGCGCATGGGCGTGCTCTTCGACGAGAAGCCGCCAATCTCACAAGGGCCCGCCTGCCAGGTTCCCTATCCAGTATCTCTGAAGGGGCTTTCCGGTAATATCGGGGTGAAGCCGGCCGTGACGCTGAACTGCCAGGTGACGCTTGCCTTCGCCAAATGGGTGAAGAACGAGCTGGCGCCGTCCGCCCGTTTTCGCTACTGGAGCGGCATCAAGACGATCCAGCCGCTCGGCGGCTATTCCTGCCGGCGCATGAATAACAGCCGGCAGCGGTATAATCCGATGTCGGAACATGCCCGCGGCAATGCAATCGACGTCGGCAAGTTCGTGCTGAAGAACGGCCACGCGATCGACGTGCGCAAAAAGGGTCTGTTCTCACTGCGCGAAGGCCGGCTCCTGAAGGCGGTGCGTACCGACAGCTGCCGCTATTTCAATACCGTGCTCGGGCCGGGCAGCAACCCGGAACACTGGAACCACTTCCACTTCGATCTGCGTTCCCGCAAGAGCGGCAAGGCATATTGCGACTAGGCGAGGGCGCGGCTGCGGCCGAGGCAATTGGGCCCTGTTTCAAGAAAAGGGTTCATCCCGGCCGCCGGACGCGCTATGGACCGGCGAGGCGGAGCGCTATTGGAAAGTCTGATCCATGAGCTATGAATTCCATGTCGGCCAGAAGGTGGTCTGCATCAACGATACCTTCAAGCATGTCAGCATCGACCAGCTCATCCGCAAGGGCGAGATCTATACGATCCGCTGGGTGGGCGAATATACCCATTATGTCGACGGCACCTTCATCGGCGTCAAGCTCGCGGAGATCCACCGCGGCAATGATGACGGTCCGGAAGGTTACGGCGCAGCCGACATGCCCTATCGTGCGACGCGTTTCCGGCCGCTGGTGAAGGACAAGATCGCATCGCTGCGCAAGCTGCTCGCCCCGACACCCGATGTGCCGGCTGAGCCGAAAGAAAAGATCAGAAAGAAAGAGAAGGTCTGAGCAGCGCTTGGGCTTTTTCCGGGACTGCGTCAGCGACACCAGCGCTGCGAGGCGTGATTGTGCCTTGTGATCGCCTGTGCGACAGTCGGCGCGTGATACGCCCAGGAGGGGCCGGTGCGGACGATTTCGAAGATCCTTGCGCTTTTCGCCGTTATCGCCATTACGCTCGTGGGAGCGGGACCGGTAACTGCCGATCCGCTCGTTTTCGGCTATCACGGATGGCAGGTCGATCTCACCAATGCCCGGGGCGCCGAACCAGACAAGGAAATGGTCGCAGCCGTCAAAAGGCAGCTGGACATTGTCGAACACGTCCATCTGAAGCCCGAGGTCCTCACCTTCATGCGGACCATTCCGATTTGGGCCAACCCCGCCGCCGCCGGTTTCGGTCCCGGCCATTACAGCAGCAAGACCGGCATCGACCTGCGCGTTAGAAGCCTCGATCCCGACAAGCCGATCATCCTACACGAGCTTCTGCATGCCTATAACGACCGGATGCTGCCCGGTGGATTCGGCAATCGCGACATCAGGCAATTCTTCAGCAGCGGCCGGGGGCTCTGGCCGGGCGATTCCTACATGATGAGCAACCACCGCGAATTCTTCGCCGTCACTGCGAGCGTGTACCTTTATGGCGATATCGATCGGCCGCCTTATTCGCGCAGTCAGTTGCGGGAGAAGCAGCCGCGATATTACCAGTGGCTTGCCACTCTGTTCGACGACGGCCGGCCACGGTCTTGAGAGCGCCCGCGAACTGCATCACACCGGCCTGCGGCGACCTGCATTGAGCAAAAGGTAAGCGCTCATGTAAGCGGGCAAACAGGCAGCCAACCTGGCCAAGTCCCGCGGCGGGCTGGAAATAACTCGTATCCGATTAAATCGAATGGTGTTGACATAGGGTTTGGCGAGGCGTATTAACCTCGTATCCGATTTAAGCGGATGCGATCTAAATCACCGACCTAGAGGACACTATCATGACCGAGAAGCTTCTTTTCACTGGGAAGACCCACATCGCCGGCGGCCGCGACGGCTATGCGCGCAGCAGCGACGGCACGCTCGACATCAAGCTGCCGCAGCCGCATCCGGCGGCCGAGAACCTGTTCGGCGCCGCCTGGTCGGCTTGCTATATCGGCGCCATCGAACTTGCCGCCGCGCAACGGAAGATCGCGCTGCCAGCCGGTCCCGAGGTCGACGCCGAGATTACCCTCAACGCCGACAACGGCTCGTTCTTCCTGCGCGCGCGCCTCAATGTCAGCCTCTCTGGAATCGAACGAGACGTTGCTGAGGAACTGATCGAGGCGGCTCACGGCATCTGCCCTTATTCCAAAGCGACGCACGGCAATATCGACGTCGAAACCCGGCTTGTCTGACCGGAAGGGCCGGCGCCTTTCGCCGTCGTCTTCGAAGCGGGGTCTGCCGATTTGGGGCAGACCCGTTCCTGAACCAGCCTCTATCGACCGATCCGGAGAATATGCGATGACCGACAGCCATGCAGAGCAGCACCGGGCTCATGACGAGTTTTCGCTTCTGCTAGACCCCGATGTCTACGAGCCGCTGCCTGATGATTGGCTAATCGGTATCACAGACGTCGCAAGCTCGACCGCGGCGATCGGGGCAGGGCGCTATGAGGACGTTAATTATGCCGGCGCCTCGATTATCGCGGCCCTCGGCAATGCCTGGGGCTCCTTCGATTTCCCCTTCGTGTTTCGCGGAGACGGAGCGGCCTTCGCTCTGCCGCCGCACGGGCTCATGGCCGCGACATCGGCATTGCGACAGGTCGCGAGCTTCGCCGCGACTGATCTCAACCTCGACCTTCGTGTCGGTCTGCTGACCGTGCGTGAAATCCGTGCCGCCGGTCGCGACGTGAAGATCGCGCGCTATGCCGCCTCCGAGACTGCGACTTATGCGATGTTTGCAGGCGGCGGCCTCAAATGGGCGGAGCAGCAGATCAAGAACGGCCGCTATCTGGTCAAGCCGGGGCGCTACGCAACGAGGCCGGACCTCACAGGCCTCAGCTGCGATTGGGCGCCGTTCCCGAGCCGACAGGGCGAAATTCTCTCGCTTCTGGTCGAGCCCCGCGATGATACCAGCCCGGAGGTTTTTGCGGCGCTCGCAAAACGCGTGCTTGCTGTTTTCGATACCGCGCCGCGCCGGTCCTATCCGATTTCGGCAGAGAGCGCGGTGCCGAGGGATGGCGCACGGCAGGTTAGTGCCACCACCTGGTCCGACGTCGCCCGCAACTCGGATTTCCGCAAATTCGACGACGGTCTGCGCCTGACGCTGGACTGCACGCCGGAACAGATCGACAGCGTCGAAGCTATTCTCATCGCGGCAAGAGCGCGCGGCGAGATCGATTTCGGCCTGCACCGCCAGTCGCATGCGCTGATGACCTGCCTCGTGCCATCGGGCCGGCCGGATTCGCACCTGCATTTCCTGGACGGAATGGGCGGCGGTTACGCGAAAGCGGCCGAGATGATGGAGGAGGGTGCGTTGTCCGCAGTGTCATCGCGCCAGCCTGAAAGAGCAGTCAAGGCAGCAGAGGCATAGCCTGGCGCACCTTTATTGGGAAGACGCATATCATCCGACTGGAGGTTTCTTCGACCCCGGGGGCATCAAGATCCCGATTGCCGTCAGTGCTTTTCCCGACGAGATCTACCAGGCGCCGAAGAACTGCGCGGAGAAGGCCTATCCGAAGCTCATTCACTACAGGCTGGAGAAGGGCACTTCGCAGCCTGGGAGCAGCCGATGGTTTTCACTGCCGAGCTGAGGACCGCATTTCGGCCGCTGCGGCAGTCAATCAGGAAGCGCGCCGCGCTTCTTAGTCTTCGCCGCTTCCTCACATTGCGAGCCTAGCAAGTATTTCACCGAGCTGGGACGGCGCCAGCTCGGTTTCCTGTTCAACCTCGGCGGCAGTGAACCATCTGAGTTCGGTATGTTCATCGCCGACGAGCTGCGGCAGTCCCTGCCATTGATCGACGTGATAGACGTGGAAGGTGGCGGATGCCTCGGGCGGAGCTTGGGAGACGAACTTTGCCGCAAGTTGCCAGCGCTCGGGCATGACGCTGATTTCCTCCAACAATTCCCGGCACATCGCCGTCTCGGCGTCTTCGCCATCCTCGATGTGGCCGCCGGGGAGACTCCAGCGATCCGGATAGATCCGGCGCTCTGAATTTCGCCTTGCGAGAAGGAGCATCCCGTTGCGGCTCAAGGCACCCATCGCAATCTCGGGCATGTGGTCTCCTTGCTGCGGAAGAAAAATGCGCCGCGACGACCGAACCCCGCACTGCGCAGCACTGATCTCACCAACTCGTGACAACTGCCGCTATCAAGGTTTTTCCGGTTCGGCCTGCGCTCGCAACAGGTTATCGCGCAGCCTTGTCACCGATTGTCGTACGACGGGAAAATCATCGCCGAGGCCGCTGGCCGCAATCAGCGTGCCGCCAGGGTCTACGTCGAGGAGGAGATCGCGACCAGCCGGCGTCAGGCTCACGCGGACCTGCCGTTCATCGGCGGGATCGCGATGGCGCGTGAGATAGCCGGCCGATTCCAGCTTCTTGAGGATCGGCGTCAGCGTGTTGGATTCGAGGAATAGCTTTTCCCCCAGCATGCTGACCGTCTGGCCGTCCTCCTCGGAGAGGGCGACCAGCGCGATATATTGCGTGTATGTCAGGCCAAGCTCGTCCAGAATCGGCTTGTAGGCGCGGCCGAAGGCGAGATTGGCGGAATAGACGGCGAAGCACAGGAAGTTCGAAAGCTTCTTGCCGCCCTCACCGGCCTGCGGGGAGGCGGGCATGTCGGCTGCTTTTGCGTTTTTAGAGGCGGGCATGGCTCTATCCGTCCGGCTTGTTCAATGCCGACATCTATATATCGCATCCGATTAAATCGCAAGCTTCAAGTGCCGGTTTCTGCGTGAAGACGGTGCAATCGACTGCGCCAGACAGCATCGCAAGAGTGCTGGCGATCGGTAGTTGCAACTTTCGACTGCGGCAGAAAAGATGACACTTTTAAAGCTAATTTCCGACATCTTTCCGATCAAAGCTCCGCGCTATTGCGAGCTTCGGGAGAAACTATGTCGGGCATTCTTATCGCAACGTTGTTGGCAACGATTTCAGCAAAGATTCCCGCCGGTTTTTCAAGCGGTGACCTGCTTTATTCTGATTGCAGCGGATCCCGGCGGCTGGTCGTCGGATATGTTGCCGGTTGGTTGGACAAGTGGAACCGGGACGACTATCTCGCCCGTCGTATTTTCACCGAAGTCGTTCCCGCGCCGAAAGAGATGGTGAGCTCGGCCTATTTTGCCAATTCCGTCGGTATAAACCTATGTGTCCCGGTTGGAACGACGGCGGAAACGATCGGCAATACGCTGTGCACATTCCTGGAAGAGAATCCCGGCATACGCGAGGCCAGCGGTGACGAGCTGATGACGACCTTGATCGCCCATAAATACCGCTGCCCCGCGCCGTAAGAGCTTGCGACTCATAACGGCTTGCCGGCCTCGATAAAACGGCTGAGCGAGGTCGCGGCGTTGAGCATATGGGCGCGCATGCGGCGCGAGGCCATCTCGCCGTCGCCTTCGGCGATCGCCTGCATGATGGCTTCATGCTCCTCGCGCGAGCGGCTCAGCCGCTCGCCCTGGCGCAGCTGCGTGCGGCGGAAGGCGTTCAGGCGGTTGCGGATCGCGATCGCCTGCTCGGCCAGGAAACCGTTATGGGTGGCGTGATATATGGTTTCGTGGAACTGGCGGTTGAAGCTGTCATAGGCGTTGAAGTCACCGGCCTCGACGATCGGCCGGGAGAGATCGTGCAGTTCGATCAGGCGGCTGCGCTCTAGCGGCGTCATGCGGTAGGTGGCAAGCCTGACGCAGACGGCTTCGATCTCGGCTACAGTCTCGAACATGTCCATGATGCGCTCAGCCGTCATACTGGCGACGATGCCGCCGCGGCGGGCGCGAAGCTCGACGAGGCCGCCGGCTGCGAGCTGTCGCAAGGCTTCCCGGACCGGCGTGCGGGAGGCCCCGAAACGATCGGCGAGCTGCTGTTCGTCAAGGGCCGCACCCGCCGCCAGCGTGCCGGCAGCGATCTCGTCGGTCAGCGCATTGCGGATGCGGTCGGAGATGAGGCTGCGGTCGTCGCCGTCTTCACCGTCGAAGCCATTCATCATTGCTCTCCTGGGCTGACGCGGCGTTCCGCCATGTATGCAAATTCTGATGGTGGGCATGAGCTGTGTGTATGCGTAACTGCTATCACGAAGCTGTTACGTATTCAATAATTGACATTTTCTGAAACAAGAATACACAAGTCCCCCGTCGACGTCGTTCTGTATACGCGGGCCGTAACAAATACGAAGTGGGAATACGGGAAGGGTGCTTCGAAGCCGAGCGGAGGCCGATACCTTGCGCCTGGGCTGGAGGCGTTCCCAGCAATGTTATCGATCCACCTATTTTTCACCGACTCCGGATTCCCGGTCTTGGACCCATGTTTGCAAGGAACCAGATCATGATGATGAACAGACGGGCTTTTTCGGCTGCCCTCGTTGCCAGCGCTGCCGCCACTCTTCTTTCCAGCCGCGGCATGGCCGCGACATCAGCTCCCGTGAAGGCGCGCAATGTCGTGCTGGCGCACGGGCTGTTTGCCGATGGCTCCTGCTGGACCGAGGTGATTGCGCGACTGCAGGCGGCCGGTCTCAACGCGACGGCAGTGCAAAATCCGCTGACGACGCTGCCCGAGGCAGCCGCTGCGGTTAAGCGGGTGCTTGATCGGCAGGATGGGCCGACCGTGCTGGTCGGGCATTCCTTCTCCGGCATGCTCGTCACCGAGACAGGCGTACATGAGAATGTCTCGGCTCTCGTTTATGTCGCGGCGCGGGCACCTGATGCTGGCGAGGATTATACCGCGCTCGCCAAGACCTATCCGACGCCGCCGGCTTCGGCCGGCATCGTCTTCGACGGCGACGAGGGGCGCCTGAGCGAGGCCGCCTTCCTCAGAGATTTCGCCGGCGATCTGCCGGAAGCCAAGGCAAAGGTGCTCTACGCCGTGCAGCAGCCGTTCCAGAAGGCGCTGCTATCAGGCAAGACCACGCAGGCCGCCTGGCGTTCCAAGCCGAGCTGGTATGCGGTTTCGACCGAGGATCGGACGATCGACCCCGATCTCGAACGTTTCATGGCCAAGCGCATGGGGGCAAATACCATCGAAGTGAAGGCCAGCCACCTCTCGCTGATCTCTCATCCGGACGAGATCAGCCGGCTGATCCTGGAGGCGGCGGGGGCCGCAGCCTAATAGGCTGCTCTGGGGAAGGGGAGCGGCAAGCTTGCACAGCCCGGGCTTTCACGCGACAAAGCCCGGATGAGCATTCCCAAGACACATCCTTTCGCCTTCGACCCAACCTACGGCATGCGGCTCGAAGAGCTTCTGGCGATCGAACCGCCGGAGGAACCTGCGGGCTTCGATGCTTTCTGGGAGGCGCGGTATCTGAAGGCGCTTGATGTCGATCCGCAGCCGATGCTTTCTGTGAGCAAGCTCAGCCATCCCGACTGGCACGTGCGCGATCTCGTCTATGTCTCGACCGATGCGTTCAAGATAGGCGGCTGGCTGCTGCTGCCGCGCCAGGGGCTGGTGAAGCGAGGTCTCGTCGTCGGGCATGGCTATGGCGGGCGGGATCAGCCTGACCTCAATCTGCCGGTCGAGGAAACGGCGGTGATCTTTCCCTGCTGTCGCGGACTGTCGCTGAGCCGGCATCCGCCGATCTCCGAGAACCCGTCCTGGCATGTGCTGCACGATATCGACAAGCGCGACGCCTATATTATCGGCGGCTGCGTCGAGGATATCTGGCTTGCCGTCTCGACGCTTGTCACGCTCTATCCCTGGCTCTCCGGCAATATCGGCTATAGCGGCATCAGCTTCGGCGGCGGAGTCGGGGCGATGGCGATCGCCTATGACGAGCGCATCGATCGCGGTCATCTGGCGCTCCCGAGCTTCGGCCACCAGCCGCTGCGGCTGAAGCTGCCGAGTGTCGGCAGCGCGCAATCGGTTCAGGAATATCAGGCCGACCACGGCAACGTGCTAGAGACGCTGCGCTTCTACGATGCTGCGACCGCGGCGAGGCGGATCGATGTGCCGATGCTGACGGCCGTGGCGCTTTTCGACCCTTCGGTCGCGCCGCCCTGCCAATTCGCTGTCGCAAATGCGATACGGAAATATAATGAAATCTTCATCCTGGACGCCGGTCATTTCGATTACACTGGAAGTGCTGAGGAAGAGGCGGTTCTCCGCGACAAGATCGGACAGTTCTTCAGGGTGCCATGAATCGCGAATATCTGCGCTGGTACAGTCAGCGGCTGCATCGGGAGATGGAGATGCTGGTGTTCGGCCACGCCGGCGCCAAGGTTCTGGTCTTTCCGACGCGGGAAGGGCGTTTCTTTGAATATGAACAGCTCGGCCTGGTGGCGAGCCTGAGCGACAAGCTCTCGGCCGGCCACATCCAGCTTTATTGCATCGAGGGCCTCGCTGCCGACAGCCTCTACGGCTTCCACCATCATCCGTCCGAGCGCATTCGCCGGCATGCGGCGCTGGAGGATTATATTCTCCACGAGGTGCTGCCGCTGATGGCGGCGAAGAACCCGCATGACTGCACCATCGCGCATGGATGCAGTCTCGGCGCCTTTCAGGCCACGAGCCTCGTCTTCCGCCATCCGCATCTCTTCCGCAAGCTCGTCGCCTTTTCCGGCCGCTACGATCTGACGATGAAGGTGGAATCCTTCGGTGACCTGTTCGACGGCTATTACGACGACAGCGTCTATTTCCACACGCCGACGCATTTCCTGCCGGGGCTCGGCACCGACTGGCGGCTCGACAGGCTGCGTGAGATCGACATCGTGCTGACCATCGGCGATGCCGATCCCTTCCTCGACAACAACCGCTATCTCAGCCGGCTGCTCGGTGAAAAGAACATTCGCCACCAGCTGCATGTCTGGGACGGCCGCGCCCACCGCGCCGGCGCCTGGCGGAAGATGGCGCCGCTCTACATTTGATGTGGGAAGGCTGTCACGGCCAGCGCAAAGCCGCCGTCGCCACCGGCGCGTCCCAGAGCGCGATCTCCTCGTCGGTCAGTAAGGCGAGGGTGACGGACAGTCCCTGCATGTCGAGCGAAGTGACGTAGGTTCCGACAAGCGAGCGCTCGATCGGGATGGCTTTCTCCTCGATGAAACGGCGGGCGCTGGCATAGGCGAGATAGAGTTCTGCGGGCGGCGTGCCGCCGAGGCCGTTGACGAAGAGCAGCGCCCCGCCGCCCGGCGTCAGTGCGATGTCGGCGATGATGGTCTCGCAGAGATGGCCGATAATAGCCTCGGCGGCGGCGAAGGGCTGCCTGGCATGGCCTGGCTCGCCATGAATGCCGACGCCCATTTCCATCTCGTCGGGTCCGAGCGAAAACGTCGTGCGCTCGGTCTGCGGTACCGTCACGCCGTTCAACGCGACCCCCATCGAGCGGATGCGGGTGTTCAGCCCCTCGCCAAGCTGTTTCAATTCGGCGAGCGGCATGCCGCGTTCGGCGGCGGCACCCAGGATCTTTTCGACGATCAGCGTTCCCGCGACGCCGCGACGGCCGCGGCCGTCGCCTGATTTCGACGTCTCGATATCGTCGCTGACGACGATCATGTCGAGGCTGTGGCGGTCACCGGCCATCTCGATCGCCATTTCGAAATTCATCAGGTCGCCGTCGTAATTCTTGACCACGAGCAGGCAGCCGGCGCCGGTATCGGCCTCTTCGATTGCGGTCATGATCTGGGCGGGCGTCGGCGAGGTGAAGATATGGCCGACGCAGGCGGCATCCAGCATGCCCTGACCGACGAAGCCGATATGCATCGGCTCGTGGCCGGCGCCCCCGCCTGATATCAGCGCCACCTTGCCTGATGTGAGATGGCGGCGGCGGACGCATTTGCGCTCGGACCCGAACACCACGAAAGCCTCATGGGCGCGCACGAAGCCTTCGACGCTTTCGGCGACCATGGTTTCCGCGGTATTCATGAACTTCTTCATCAAGCCCCTCCCAAGGCCAGAAACATTACGCAACGTCAGTCCGCTCACTCTTCACTGCTCGCTCGCCCCTGATATCGCGACGATCTTCTGCACCAGATCGGAGATCGCCTCTTCCAGGAGGCGGTTTTTCCTGTCGTCGCCGAAGTCGGGCACCATCAGCGACAAGTGCCGCAATTTCTCGGAATGGCCGAGATCCGGCAGCTTGCCGGGATGGGCGGCCTGGTAGGCTTCTAGAAATCGTTCTTCCTCAGTGGCGCTGAAATGGCAGACGCGCACGATCGTCGCCAGATGGCGCGCCGGCAGCGGCGTCGCATAGGTCGGGCTGGTGATCTGGGTGACGAAGCTGCGGTGCTTGCCGAGCGCAGTCGCCAGGCGCTGGCGCGTGCCGGATGGCCTATTGTCGATGATCTGCGCCAGAATGGACTTGTAGGCGATTATGGCGTCTTCGGTGTCTTCGCGCGCCATCCTACTCTCCGGCTGCCCTTGTGCCATCGGCGTTGAGGCCTGTTATCGCCGATCTTATCGCGGGACGGCGGGCCGGCGCCACGGAAAAATGCCGCAGGCCGGCGGCAAGCAGACCTGGGAGGTAGCGGGGATCGCCGGCCATGTCGCCGCAGATACTGACGGGCTTGTCACCGGCAAGCTTTACTGCCTGTTCAATCAGCCGGAGCACCGCGGGTGCTGCCTTGCCGGCATCGGCCTCGTTGCCATCACGGGCGGAGGCGGCGAGATATTGCGTGAGGTCGTTAGTTCCGAAGGAGAAGAAGGCTGCCGATGCGAAAGTTTCGAGCATCAATGCGGCCGACGGCACTTCCACCATCATGCCGAGCGGCGGCATGCGGTGCAGCAGGGAACGGCGGCCGAGCTTTTCGGCTTCCTCGCGGAACAGTTCGCGCATCCTGTCGATCTCGTCGGGAAAGGTCACCATCGGCAGCATCACCGAGAGCTTGCCGAAGACGGCGGCGCGCAGCAGGGCGCGGGCCTGGACGCGGGCGATTTCCGGCCGGGCAAGCAGCAGCCGGATGCCGCGCAGGCCCGGCTCGAGAGCCGGCAGGTCTTCGAGGCCGGCAAGCGGCTTGTCGCCGCCGATATCCAGCATTCTTATGATCACCGGCCGTTCGCCGGCCTGCTCCAGCACGCGGCGATAGATCGCCAGCTGCCGTTCCTCATTGGCGGCGTCGGCGATCGAGGTGACTGAAAATTCTGACCGCATCAGGCCGACGCCCGCGGTTGCCGGATCGAGCGCATCGATCTCGGCGGGATCGTTGATGTTGATGGAGATAAGGATCGGTACGCCGTCCGCCGTGCGCAGCTCGTCGCTTTCAGCCTTGATGTCACCGGCCGGCGCGAGCGGGATCAGCATGCCGCCCGCCTTGAGGATGACGGCGCCGGCGTCACCATCGACGCCGACAGGATCGCCGTCCGTGGCCGAAAAACGACCTGTGCCGACCACCATCGGCACAGATTTCGCCCGGGCGAGCAAAGCGACGTGGCCGGCGGTGCTACCCGCAAACAACGCGATACCGCCGCCCTTCGACCAGTCATGAGCGAGGAAGCGGCTCGGCTCCATGTCCTTGCCGACGAAGATCGAGCCGGGCGGGAAATCGGCGACTGGGGTGCCGGCGAGCGCGCCGAGCACGCGGTTCTTGATGTCGAGAATGTCGATGGCGCGCGCCCGCATCTGTTCCTCGTCGGCCGCTTCGAGTTCGTCGATATAGGCGTCGAGCGTGGCGACCCAGGCGAAGACGACATTTTCGTCGGCTTGCATGCGCGCGCCTGTTGCTTCGGCGATGCTGGGATCGCGGAGCACCTCGATCTGGAAATCGATGATATCGCGGCTTTCGGCATCCGCGCCCTCGGCGAGGCGCTCGAGTTCGCCGATCGAGATATCGATAGCTTTCTCGAGCGCTCCGTAGCCGCCGGCGGTTCCGGGCGCCGAAGCAGCCTTCGGCTCCTCCGCGAGAAAGGCCGGGCCGGATGCGATGCCGGGGGATGCGCTCTTTGCTTTCAGCCTAAGCGGTTCTGCCATGTTTCTTTTCCTCATCGAAATTGCGCTCGATGAGTTCCTTGAGCGCGCGGATCGCCTCTTCGGCGAGAATGCCGTCTGCCCGTATTCTGAGGATCGATCCTTTGCGGATTCGCGCGCCCATGATCTTGATGATGCTCTTGCCGTTCAGCCAGACATCGCTGCCGTTGACGGCGACCTCGATCGAGCAAGGAAAAGACTTGGCAAGCCGCGTGAAGGTGACGGAGGGGCGCGCATGCAGCCCGACGCCGTGTTTGACTTCCACCTCCGTCTGGCAATTCAGGTGCAATGGATCAGGCTCCCGTTTCTCAATACGCAATCCACTCGTCATCAGGGTGACAGTTCCTCGGCTGTGGCGACGACCTTGGCGAGCGACGCGCCCCCTGAGGCTTCGGCGGCGGCGATGACGGCGCCTTCGACGAGCGGGGCGTTGCAGATGGAGACGCGGGCCGACCGGGGAAGGCCCAGCATTTCGATCGCCATCTCACTGTTGGTCTCGGCGCCGCCGAGATCGACGAAGACGGCGACGCCGGCATCGGACCAAGCGGCCTCGATCGCCTTCAGGATGCCGCCGGCATCGGTGCCGAGCTCGCCATGGACATTGCCGCCAGACCAGGCGAGCGGCACGCAGTCACCGACCATCTGCCGCACCATGTCGGCGATGCCCCTTGCCACCAATGGCGAGTGGGAGACGATCACAATGCCCACGTTTGCGGTCTTTCCATTCATGCCGGTCCTTTCATTCATTGGGGGTGACGCTCCCCGAGGTAGCGGCAGATCGCCGTGGTCAAGAGCGCGCAGCTCGACGCGCCGGGATCGACATGGCCGATCGAGCGGTCGCCGAGATAGGCGGCTCGTCCGCGCATCGCCTTCATCGCGGCGGTCCTGTTGGCAGAGCGTTCGGCCTTGCGGGCGACGTCACCGAGCGGTGACCGCTTGGCCACCGCGGCATGGACGGGATAGAGCACGTCGAGCAGCGTCTTGTCGCCGGCGTGCGACCGCCCGCGCCTTGCTACGGCGTCAATCGCCTGCTTCAGCACCAAGGAAAAATCGACCTTCTCCTCGTTTTTGCGAAGCTCGCGGCCGATCTCGATCAGCAGCGTGCCGTAGAGCGGACCGGCCGCCCCGCCGACATTCATCACCAGCGTCAGGCCGATCTTTTCCACGGCGTCGGGGAAGGGCAGGCTGGACAGGCTTTCGCCCTCGGCGCTCACCGCCTCGCAGCCGCGCCGCATATTGGTTCCGTGATCGCCATCGCCGATCGCGCGATCGAGTGCGCAGAGGTGATCGGCGTTTTCCGCGATCGTCGCGCGGCACACCTCGATCAATCCCGCCACAAGCACCGGTTCCGCCTGCACTGCCTTCCTCCCTGTCGCCCTTTCTCACGCGGGCTCTCGAACTTTACCCGGTCAGGCGAGGCTTGCCGCCACGCCGAACGCGCCGGCAACCGCAACCGCGCCGGGATCGGCGACACCCGCCAGATCTCTTTCGCCGACATAGGAGGCGCGTCCGGCTCTCGCCTTCGTCATCATCTTCGTCGACTCAGCACCTGATGCCGCTGCCCTTGCTGCGGCAGCGATATCCCCTGACGCGAGCGCCTGCAGGGCAGGCGACAGCGCATCGACCATCGTCCGGTCGCCGACTCCTGCTCCTCCATAGAACGTCATCCTGTCGAGCCCGGCAAGAAGAGCCGCTGATATATCGGCTTTATCGGCCATCGCCTTAGCCGCCGCGGTGAAGAAGATCGACAGCAGCACGCCGCTCGATCCGCCCATGCTGGTGCCGAGGATATCGCCGAGCGAGGCAAGCGTTGCCGCCGGCTTATCGAGAGGCAACGTGTCGAGGCGCGCAAGCACGCTGCGGGCGCCTGCGGCCACCGTCGAGCCGGTATCGCCATCGCCGACGCGGCCGTCCAGCCGGTTGAGCTCGTTTTCCTGTGAGATCAGGTGCTCGCAGAGTGCCGTGATCAGGCGCCGGTTGCGGCTGTTCTCGCTTGAAGTAGCTGCGCCGTTCAAGGGGCTCGCCGTCCTCGGCGCGGCGATAACCCTGATCTCATGGCGTTCGACGGCCGGCATCCAAGCATGCGGCTCGACGGCTGCCGTCAGCGCCGCTTCGCGCGTGGCATCCAGCCGGATCAGCGACAGCGAGAAGCCGTTCATGTTGAGAGCGGTCATCATCGGCGCCGGGCCGACGATCAGCCTGATGTGGCGGCCAAGCGGCGATGACAGCACCGTTTTGGCGATGACCGTCATTTCGAGCGGCGGTACGGCGCCGAGATTGTTGATGAGGAGGGCGTGGTTTGCTCCTTCGCCCAAGGCTGAAGTGAGGCGCGCCGCCATGGTGGCGACGATATCGGCGACCGGCTGCAGCGCGATGCGCTCGGCGCCGGGTTCGCCATGGATGCCGAGGCCGAGTTCGCCTTCATCAGCGCCGAGGCGATCCTCATGCGCCTGTCCAGGCACGCTGCAGGTGGAGAGCGACATGCCGAGCGAGACGATATCGCCGGCAGCGGCCGCGGCATGGGCCGCGACCGTCTTCAGGTCCTCCCCCCTTTCGGCGCAATAGCCCGCGATCTTGTGGACGAACAGCGTGCCGGCGACGCCGCGCGGCTGGTTGATGCCGGGGATGGCGATGTCATCGGCGACGATGACCATTTCGACGTCGAAACCCTCGGCGCGCGCCTTTTCGGCGGCGAGACCGAAATTCAGGCGGTCGCCGGTATAGTTCTTGACGATCAGCAGGGCGCCCTTCGGGCCGGTCACGGCGCGGATCGCCGTCAGCACCGCATCGACGCTCGGCGAGGCGAAGATTTCGCCGGAGACGGCGGCCGTCAGCATGCCCTTACCAACGAACCCGGCATGGGACGGTTCATGGCCGGCGCCGCCGCCCGAGATGATCGCCACCTCGGACTTGTCCCAGTCCGCGCGCAGGATCACCTTGATGTCGGGAAAGCTGTCGAGACGGGCGAGACGGCCGCTGCTCGTCGTCAGAAGCAGGCCGTCCAGAGCTTCGGTGACGATGGTTTCCCTGCGGTTGAAGAAGTGTTTCATCGATTGAGACCCGTCCGTTTGTTTTTATGCCATCATCATTTTGTTTGCCGGTCACGATAGGCGCTGTCCAGCCGCATCGAAATAAAGCGGATCGCGCAGCGTCAGGCTGATCCGGTCGCCCGGCGCGATCGCCAGATATGGATCCGCGAGTGTGACGAGTTTGTGATTGCCAGCCCTGATGTGCAGGTGGTTCTGGTCGCCGAGATGCTCGATCCAGTCGACCTCGGCATTGGCATCCTTGCCAACGACGATATCGAGATGTTCGGTGCGCGCGCCGACGGTTTTGGTGCCGGAGGGCGGACGGCCGCCGGGCAGCAGGTCCGCCGGCAGAAGGTTGATATGCGGCTGGCCGAGGCGGGCGGCGACATGCAGGTTAGCGGGATTGCCGTAGATCTCGCGCGGCGTTCCCACCTGCATCAGCCGGCCCTCGGCGACGATGCCGATGCGGTCGGCCATGGTCATGGCTTCCACCTGGTCGTGGGTGACGTAGAGCAGCGTCGAGCCGAGCTCCTTCTGGATGCGCTTCAGCTCCAGGCGCAGTTCGGCGCGCAGCTTGGCGTCGAGCGAGGAGAGCGGTTCATCCATGAGATAGATCGCCGGCCGGCGCACCAGCGCCCGGCCGATCGCGACGCGCTGCATCTCGCCGCCGGAGAGCCTGGTCGACCGGTTTTCCAGCTTGTGGTCGATCCGGACCATGCGCGCGACCTCGCGCACGCGCCGGTCGATCTCCTCCGCACTCAGCTTGCGCACCGGCGCCTTCAGCGGGAAGGCGAGGTTTTCGTAAACAGTCATGTGCGGATAGAGCGAATATTGCTGGAAGACGAAGGCGACGTCGCGCCCGGCCGGCGCTTCGGCCGCAACATTGCGGCCGCCGATCTCGATGCGGCCGCTGTCGGGTCTTTCGAGGCCGGCGATCAGCCTGAGCGTCGTGGTCTTGCCGGCGCCTGTGGGACCGAGCAGCACGACGAATTCGCCGTCGCGGATAAAAAGATCGAGCTCATCAAGAGCCTGGGTGTCGCCGAAGCGCTTGCTGAGATTTCTGAGGACGACATCAGCCATGCCGGATCTCCTGATAGAGCTGGGATGGCACCGCGCGGCCCGAGACGCAGTCGAAGAGCGCGAGGTTCGCCGGGTTGAATTCGAGGCCGACGGTCTCGCCGATCCGGAAGCTGCGGTTGGCGGGAACGCGGGCCTTGATCAGGCCGCCCGGAGTTTCCACTGCGACAACCTGGTTGGTGCCGAGATATTCGCTACCATAGACGGCGCCGCGAAGGGGCGAGGCGTCGCTGAAGCGGATATGCTCCGGCCTGACGCCGAGCGCCAGTTCGCTCTCGGCCATGTCCTGATGGATCTCGGGAACGGCAACATTGACACCGTCGAGCAGGATGGATCTGTCGCCGCTCTTCAGGCCGGAGGTGAAGCGCATGAAGTTCATCGGCGGCGAGCCGATGAAGTCGGCGACATACATGGTCGCCGGCTTGGCGTAGATCTCCTGCGGCGTGCCGAACTGCTCGATGACGCCGTGGTTCATCACGGCGATCTTGTCGGCCATGGCCATCGCCTCGTGCTGGTCGTGGGTGACGTAGACGGTGGTGGCATGGATGCGGTTGTGCAGTTCGCGGAGCTCATGGACCATGATCTCGCGGAACTCGGCGTCGAGCGTGCCGAGCGGCTCGTCCATCAGGAAGCATTTCGGGCGGCGGACGATGGCGCGGCCAAGCGCCACGCGCTGCCGGTCGCCGCCGGCAAGGCCAGAGACCGAGCGGTTGAGAATATGATCGATCTGCAGCAGACGGGCGGTCTCCTCGACGCGCCGACGGATCTCGGCCTTCGGCATGCCCTGCGACAGCAGCGGGAAGCCGATGTTTTTGCGAACATTCATATGCGGGTAGAGCGCAAAGAGCTGGAAGACGAAGGCGATGTCGCGGGCGCTGGCGCGGTTGAAGGTGACGTCCTCGCCGTCGAGATGGATCTTGCCGCTCGAGGGCAACTCGAGGCCGGCGATCATGCGAAGAGTCGTCGTCTTGCCGCAGCCGGAAGGCCCGAGCAGCGCCAGGAACTCGCCGTCATGAACGGTGAAGCTCGAATCCTCAACGGCGACGAAGCTGCCGAATTCCTTGCGGAGATTTTCGATCCGGATGTCCGCCATGATTCACTCCGGGAATTTCGAGACAATGATGAACATGACGGTGCCGATCAGCAGGGTCACCAGCGAGTAGGTGTAGAGCACCAGCAGGAAGGGCTGGAACAGCATCAGGAAGCCGAGTCCGATCAGCACGGTGGCGATATTCTCCATCGGACCGCGGCGCAGCAAGAATGGCCGTTTCGGGCGGGCAGTGGTGCGAGTGCGTGTCTCGATCAGGTGGCTCATTTGCGGACGGCTCCGAAGGTGATGCCGCGCAGCAGCTGCTTGCGCAGGAGAATGGTGAAGACGAGGATCGGGATCAGGAAGATCGTCGTGCCGGCGGCGACTGCCGGCCAGTCCTGCCCGCCTTCGCCGATGATCGTCGGGATGAAGGGCGGCGCGGTCTGGGCCTCGCCCGAGGTCAGAAGGGCGGCGAAGGCATATTCGTTCCAGGCGAAGATCAGGCAGAAGATCGCGGTCGCGGCAATGCCGGTGGTCGCCTGCGGCAGCACTACCTTGCGGAAGGCTTGCAACCTCGTATAGCCGTCGATCATCGCCGCTTCCTCGTATTCGCGCGGGATCTCGTCGATGAAGCCCTTGAGCAGCCAGACGGCGAGAGAGACGTTGACGGCGGTATAAAGCAGGATCATGCCGAGCGCCGTGTCCGACAGGCCGAGCTCGCGATACATCAGGTAGATCGGAATGGCGACGGCGATCGGCGGCATCATGCGCGTCGACAGGATGAAGAACAGCAGGTCGTCTGCGAGGGGCACCCTGAAGCGGGAGAAGCCGTAGGCGGCGAGCGTGCCAAGGAAGACCGCCAGGAACGTGGAGCCGAAGGCGATGACAAGCGAGTTGACGAAGCGCGGCACGAAGTTCGACGGGCCTGCGATCACCATGTTGCGTTTGCGGGTCACCTCATCGCAGGTGCCGACCGGCGCCGGCAGCGAGGCGATATAATCAGGTGTCTGCCGCGTGCGTGTGGTGAAGAGATTGCAGTAGCCTTCGAGCGACGGCGTGAAGACGATCTTCGGGGGGTAGCTGATCGAATCCGGCGGCGATTTGATGCTGGTCAGGAAGATCCAGACGAGCGGGATGAGGGTGATCAGCGCATAGAGGACGACGATCGCGCCGGCGATGCGCTTGCTGTTGAGGCTCGGCTCGACGACCGAATGGGCGGAGTTGGCGCTCATCTTTGCTTCACCTTGTTCAATGCCCTGACGTAGATGTTGGCGAGGCCGAACACCGCGACGAAGAGGACGATGGCGAAGGCCGAGGCCCGGCCGGTCGCCCAGCTTTCGAAGGCGGCGCGCTTCAGCGTGATCGAGGCGACCTCGGTGACCGAGCCCGGTCCGCCGCCGGTCAGCAGCGTCACCATGTCGAACATCTTGAAATTCTCGATCCCGCGGAAAAGCACCGCGAGCATGATGAAGGGCAGGGCCATCGGCACGGTGATCGACCAGAACTGGCGCCAGGGCGATGCACGGTCGACCTCGGCCGCCTCGTAGATATAGTCGGGGATCGAGCGCAGGCCGGCGAGGCAGATCAGCATCACATAGGGCGTCCACATCCAGGTATCGACGATAACGATCGCCCAGGGCGCCAGAGAGACATTGCCGAGCATCTGGACATCGGATGTCGGAATGCCCGACACGAGCGAGACGGCATAGGCGAAGAGGCCGATCTGAGGTTCGTAGAGAAAGCGCCAGAAGTTGCCGACCACGGCGGGCGACAGCATCATCGGGATCAGGATGATCGTCGTCCAGAAGGCATGGCCGCGAAACTTGCGGTCGATCAGGTAGGCCAGCGCAAAACCGATCACCGTCTGCAGCAGGATCGTCCAGAAGACGAAATGGGCGGTGGTCTGCATCGCCTGCCAAATATCGGGATCGTTGAGAACGCGCTCGTAATTTCCAAGGCCGACATTCTGGATCGGCGCATTCGGCCGGTTGGCACGGTAATTGGTGAAGGAGAGGTAGACCGCCCAGATGAGCGGGAAGATGTTGATCGCCAGGAGCAGGGTGATGGCAGGCGCGATGAACAGCCAGGCGATCGCCCTGTCGGAAAGGCCGCGGACTTGCCGGGCGAACGATGCCGGCGTTGCCCTTGCTGTCGCGTCGGCGGCTTTCTCGACGATGGAGGAATGGGAAATGGTCAAGTTTTCACCTGGTCGTTTCGGGGTATCGGGTCTTTTAGAATATGAAAGATCCTGCGGCCCGGCTCGTCTGCCGATCCGGGCCGCCATCCTCGCGAGAATGGCGCGCAGAGGGATGCCGCCAGTCCCGTTCGGCACTAGATTTTGCCGTCGTCCTTGAAGATGTCGCTCCAGTCTTTCACCAGGCCGTCGAGCGCTTCCTTGGCGGTGCCGTTGCCGGCGACAACATAGTTATGGACGCGCTTCTGCATGGCCTGCAGCAGCGAGGCGTAACTTGGCTCGGCCCAGAAGTCCTTGACGATCGCCATCGAGTCCAGGAAGGCCTGGGCATAGGGCTGGCTCTTGGCGAAATCAGGCGCGTTGACGACCGAATTCAGGCAGGAGAAGCCGCCGAGTTCCCACCACTTGGCCTGCACCTCGGGCTGTGCGAACCACTTGATATAACTCAGTGCGGCTTCACGCTTGTCGGAATAGGAGACCACCGAGATGCCCTGACCGCCGAGCTGGGCGAAATGCGCCTTCTCCGCCGGATTGGGGAAGAAGCCGATCCTGTCGCCGCCGACCTTCTCGTCCTTGTAGAGGCCGGGCCAGGTGAAGGCGAAGTTCATCTGCATGGCGACCTGGCCGGATTTAAAGGCGTCGGCGGATTCGACCATGTAGACGTTGGAGCTGCCGGGCGGCGTGCAGCAGTCATAGAGCGACTTGTAGAATTCGAGGCCCTTGACCGCGTCGTCCGAGTTGACGAAGCCTTCCATCTCGTAAGGCTTCTTGGGGTTGTCGTACTGGAAGCCCCAGTCGTAAAGGACGTTGGTCACGCCCATGGTGATGCCTTCGGAGCCGCGTTCGGTATAGATCGAGGCGCCATAGACGGTCTTGCCGTCGATCTCACGCTTCTGGAAGAACTCGGCGATGTGCTTCAACTCGTCATAGGTCTTCGGGGCTGCGAGATCGTGGCCGTATTTCGCCTTGAATTCCTTCTGGAGTTCCGGTTTTTCGAACCAGTCCTTGCGGTAGGTCCAGCCGACGACGTCGCCCATGGCGGGCAGCGCCCAATAGTTCGGCGTGTTCTTCGGCCACTCCGAGTAGCCGACGACCGTCGCCGGCACGAAGTCATCCATCTTGATGCCTTCCTTGTCGAAGAAGTCGTTCAGCTTGACGTAGTGGCCGTTCTCGGCCGAGCCACCGATCCACTGGCTGTCGCCGATGATGAGGTCGCAGAGCTTGCCATGCGAATTCAGCTCGTTAAGGAAGCGATCGGCGTAGCTCGTCCAGGGAACGAACTCGAACTTCATCTGCGTGCCTGTCTTGGCGGTGAAGTCTTTCGAGAGCTCAACAAGTGCATTGGCGGGGTCCCATGCGGCCCAGCACAGCGTAAGTTCATCGGCTTTGGCGAGATTGGGCAATGCCGACGACATGACGAACGCCGTGGCCAGCCCCAAAAGGGCTTTCGATGTTTTCTGCATAAGTTCCTCCCAGAACCAAGACCGGCTCCCCACCGGCGTCGCATGTTCAACCGTTTCAGAGAATGCTCACATGAACTCCTCAATCATCATGTTTAGCAATATGTTTAGTGATAGCTCATTTTATAAACATTGCAAGGAATATTAGTGCTGCGGCGCACAGGTGCTGCCGGCCCTGTTTCGACCAATCTCCGGGCGCCTCGTGAAAATTTCCCGTGCAGGCGTACTGATACGACGAAATCCGGCCTCGCCGGCGGATGGATCGCAAGTTATGGACCTCGACGCCGCTCCTGTTTTCCCGGGAGCGGTTCAAACTTGGCCTCGCCTCCGGTGGGGCCTTTTTCTTTTGTCCATGCCGGCCTCGGGAATATTCCGGCGTAGTGCGAGATTTAGCCTTTCCGGCCTGACGCAACGAGCGTATTCAGCCAGTGCGTGGTTCAACCGCGCTCGCCTCGCGGCAGATCTCCGATCGGCTTCCTCCCGCTTCCCTGCCGCGTCATCCGGAATTTTCATTGGCAGATCCATGACCACGGCAGAGACGAGCGAGCAGGGACAAGAGGCGGCAAACGGCCGCCAGGCGAAGATTGTGGCACTGGTCGTTGCCGTTTCCTTCTTCATGCAGATCCTCGACGGCACGATCGTCGCGACCTCGCTGCCGCAAATGGCGGCAAGCTTTAACGTGCAGCCGGTGTCGATGAGCATCGGCATCACCGTTTACATGCTGACGATGGCGGCTTTCATTCCGCTCTCCGGATGGCTCGGCGACAGGTTCGGCGCGCGCCGCGTCTTCCTGGTGTCGATCGGCGTCTTCACCGGAGCCTCGCTCTTCTGCGGCCTCTCCGGCAGCCTGACGGAATTCGTGCTGTGGCGTGCACTGCAGGGGGCGGGCAGCGCGCTGATGACGCCGGTCGGGGGCATCATCGTGCTGAAGAACGCCCGCAAGTCCGAACTTGTCCAGGCGATTGCACTGATCACCTGGCCCGCGCTGACGGCGCCGGTGGTCGGACCGCTGCTCGGCGGCTTCATCACCACCTATGCCAGCTGGCATTGGAACTTCCTGATCAATATTCCGATCGGCATCATCGGCATGGGGCTGGTGCTGCGCTTCGTGCCCGAACAGCGCGAGACCGATCCGGGTCGGCTGGATTTCTTCGGCTTCATCCTGAGCGCGGCGGGGCTGACCTTCCTGCTTGCCGCGCTTGAGCTTTCGGTCAAATGGGAAGGCGGGCTCTGGCCCGTCCTATCCATGCTGGCGGCCGGCATCGTGCTGTCGATCATGGCGACGCGGCACTTCCTCGCCACTGACAATCCGCTGCTCGATCTCTCGGCCTTCCGCGTCCAGACCTTCTCCATGTCGACGCTCTCGGCAGGCACCGCCTGCCGGACGGCGATCAACGCGACGCCTTTCCTGCTGCCGCTTCTGTTCCAGCTCGGCTTCGGACTGAGCTCGATTGCCGCCGGCACCTATCTCCTCGTTTATTTCCTCGGCAATTTCAGCATGAAGGCGGTGACGACGCCGCTCTTGCGCTACTTCGGCTTCCGCACCGTGCTCGGGATCAACGGGCTGATCGCGGCGCTTTCGATCGTCGCCTGTGGTTTCCTGACGCCCGACACGCCGCCTTTTTTCATGCATGCGCTGCTTTTTCTCGCTGGCCTGTCGCGGTCGATGGAATTCACGGCGCTCAATACGCTCGCCTTCGCCGATATCGGGCCGGCGCAGCGAAGCTCGGCCTCGACGCTGTCGAGCATGCTGCAGCAGGTATCGATGCTGCTCGGCGTAGCCGTCGCTGCCGCGGTGCTCAACATTTCCTCGGCTCTCCGAGGCGCCGACAATCTCGCTCTCGCCGATTTCCGGTGGGCCTTCGTCGTGGTCGGCGCGATGGGGATCGTCTCGTCGCTGCGCTTCCTCCAGTTACCGAAGGAGGCGGGCGCCGAAGTTTCCGGCCACCGGAAATTCCAGCAAAATTAGCGTAGCCCGCAAAACCAATCGGATGACTTCGCGGTGATTGCAGTCATTTCCGCATTTTCGTTTCCAACGATTCGACGGCTTCCGAACATGCCGGCTTCCCGGCATGCCGCTTCCGCCGCCTGCGACAAAGAGCAAGGACCGTCGCTGTTTACCTCGCGCGGTCAATGCAATACGACATTGCCATGCTGACGACTCGGATGCTTGCGAGCAGTCGTTGCTTAGAGAGAACGCCGGGAGACGGAATGTGCAATTCTAGCGGCGATGCGGATGGGCTGATCCACATCCTCTATATCGACGACGACGAGGGACTTGCCCTCCTGATGCAGAAAAACCTTGCGCGGCGCGGCTTTTCGGTCGAGTGGGCCAGGAATGGCGCCGCCGGCCTTGCACGACTCGGCGAAGGCGGCATCGACGCCGTGGTGCTCGATCATCTGCTGAGCGGCGAGGTCGGACTGGATATCCTGCCCTGCATCACTGATATGCCGGACCATCCACCGGTCATCTATGCCACGGGATCGGACGACACCGGCATCGCGGTCGCGGCGCTGAAGGCGGGCGCTGACGATTACATGCTGAAGGGGATTTCGGCCGATTATTTCGACCTGCTCGCCGCCGCTCTCGAACAGGCGTTGGAGCGGGCGCGTTTTCGTCGCGAAACGGCACAGGCGCAGGAGGTGATCCGGCAACAGCGCGATCTTGCGGAAATGCTGCTGGCCGAGGTCAATCACCGTATTGCCAACAGCCTCGGCCTCGTCGGCGCGCTGATCCGCATGCAATCCTCGATGACCAAGGACCAGGTGGCGATCGACGCGCTGCACGAAACGCAGATGCGCATCAACGCCATCGCCAGTGTTCATCGCCGCCTCTATACCAACCGGCAGGTGGGCTCGGTGCAGGTCGACGAATATCTGAATAGCCTGCTGACCGAGCTTGAAGCTTCGATGCGCGACGACAAGCGGCCGCACCGTATCGTACTGAGCGCTGCGCCGATCAATCTCGCGACCGACAAGGTGATCACGCTCGGGTTGATCGTCAGCGAACTGGTCACCAATGCTTTCAAATATGCCTATCCCGACAGCGTCTCGGGCGAGATCCGCGTCCTCGTCTACCGAACGGAAGAGGCGTTGCATGTCATTGTCGAGGATGACGGCGCCGGCTTCGACCCGGAGAGCCCGGCCCAAGGTACGGGGCTCGGCACACGCATCCTGACGGCGATGGCCGCCAGCCTGAAATCGGATTTTGCATATGATCCCGGGCATGACGGGACGAGGGCGAGGCTGATGTTCTCGTTGCAGGACGGGAAATAGGAATTGTCGCTGGTATTGGGAACTGTGCCTGTGGCCCCCTATCCGACCCTACGGGCCACCTTCTCCCAGGCGGGGAGAAGGGGCGTGAGGCGCCGCTGCGAGTCTCTTCTCCCCAGCGGGGAGAAGGTGCCGGTAGGCGGATGAGGGGGGCTGCAACTACGGTTTTCGTTTTACAATCACTTACCGCAATAACATCAACAATCTAACGCTAGGGGAGGAGAAAAGCATGACCGCGATCCGCACGCCTCGTGAGGTCTACGATTTCTGGTTCGTCCGATGCGGCCGAGAGTTGTGGTTCCGTCCGACGCCGGAGCTCGATATCGAGATCCGCGACGTTTTCCGCGACACCCACCTCGCACTTGCCGCGGGCGTCGGTGACGAATGGCGGGCCGATCCGTTATGCCGGCTTGCTGCCGTCATCGTGCTCGACCAATTCCCCCGCAACATTTATCGCGGCACGCCGCTTGCCTTTGCGACCGACGGGCTGGCGCTTCGGGAGGCCAAACTGGCGCTTGCTGCCGGCAGCGATCAGGCGGTGGAGATCGCCTGTCGCACCTTCTTCTACTTGCCGTTCGAACATGCCGAAGACCTCGGCGAGCAGGAGCGTTCGGTGGAACTGTTTACCGCGCTCGGCGACGCGGAATACCTAGATTATGCCATTCGTCACCGTGATGTGATCGCCGCCTATGGCCGATTTCCGCACCGTAATGCCATCGTCGGGCGGGCGTCGACGGCGGAAGAGCGTGACTATCTTTCCCGGCCCAACGCCGGTTTCTGAGTGCTTGCCATGCATGTTCTTCAAGCTCGCTGCGAGGCGCTTTAGGTATTTTCCGCCTTTCTGTCGCCTTTCTTTGCTAAGACAAGCTGGCATTCTATCCCGACGACAACCTTTCCGGAGGCGCTTTTGCGGCTGAGAACGATCCTGCTTCGCACAATTCTTCTGATGACGCTGGCGCTTGCCGGCGCGCATTTCGAGGGTGCCGCAGCCGTGGCGCAGGAGCCGCAGACGCAGGCGACGGCGGAGGCGCCGCTTACCGATACGCCGTCCGATCAGGCGGCGAAGGAAATCGAAAAGGCGAAGGTTCAGCTGGGCGCGCTTCAGGACAGCGTCAAGCAAAATGCCGATAACGATGATGCGCTGGTCGGGCTTGCGGCCAAGGCCGACGAGCTCAGCCGCGCCGTCATCACGATATCGGTCAATCTGAGGCCGCGTTTCGACCAGATCAAGAATCGGCTGGCCGAGATCGGCGAGCCGCCGAAGGATGGACAGCCGCCCGAGGCGAAGATCGTCACCGACGAACGCAACGCGCTCGCCGCCGAGCGCGCGCAGATCAACGCGGTGACCGGCGACGCCGAAAACCTGTCGATCGCGGTGACGAAGCTTCTCAACGAGATCATCGAGATGCGGCGGCAGCTCTTTGCCGATACGCTTTTCAAGCGCACCGAGATCTCGGTCTCCGTCCTCGATGATGCCGCCAGCGCCTTCGTGCGGGAAACCGGCGAATTTGCACAGGCCCTGTCGAGCTGGGCCAGCTTCGTCTGGAAATTCAAGCGGTTTCCGCTGTTTGCCGCGATCTTCCTGTCGCTCGCCTCGGCGCTGGTCCTGCTTTCCGGCAGTTACCGGCTGTTCGGCGCGTATCTGCGCCGGGACGAGGCGGTCGAGAACCCGTCCTATATCGGCCGGTTGTCGATCGCCTTCTGGTCGACGCTGATCCGCACGCTGGCGCTCTCGGTGCTGCTCGTCACATCCTTCTTCTTCCTCAACAGTTTCAACGTGCTGCGGCCGGATATAGCGCCCGTCATCGGCGCGCTGTTCGGGACGATCGGGCTCGTCTATTTCGTTGGCCGCTTCGTCAATGCCATCTTCGCGCCGAACGAACCGCGCTGGCGGCTCGTCAAGCTTTCCAACCTCGGCGCGCGCTCGATCGGCTATTGCCTGTCGGCGATGGCCGTCGTCAACGGGCTCGATTATCTCTTCAGCAGCATCGGCGAGGCGATGGGCTCGCCGCTGGTGCTGACCGTGGTCAGAAGCCTGATCGCAGCGCTGATCATCGGCGTCATCCTGATCGCAGTCTCCTTCGGAAAGCCGATGCTGGCAAGAAGCGGCGATCCGGATGCGCCGGGCCGGCACTGGCCCCGCGGCATGGCGATCATCCTGCGCGTCGTCGGCGCCGGCCTGATTGTCACTGCGCTTGCGGGCTATGTCGGGCTGGCGCGCTTCGTCGCCACGCAGCTGATCATCACCGGTGCGGTTGTTGCCACCATGTATGTCGGCCTGCTTTCCGGCAAGGCGATATCGAGGCAGGAGAGCTTCGGCGACACCTTCTTCGCGCGCTTCCTGACGCGGCGTTTCAACCTCGGCCCCGTAGCGATCGACCAGTTCGGCCTGCTCGTCGGCCTTGCCATCTATGCCGTGGCGCTGCTCGTCGGCATCCCGCTGATCCTGCTGCTCTGGGGCTTCCATGTACAGGACCTGCAGCTCATCGCCTTCCGTCTGTTCACCGAGGTCAAGCTCGGCGGCATCAGCATCTCGCTGCTCGGCATCTGCACCGGAATCCTGCTCTTTGCCGGCGTCTATCTGCTGACGCGCTGGCTGCAGCGCTGGCTCGACGGCAATGTCATGGCGCGAAGCCACGTCGATCTCGGCGTGCGCAACTCGGTCAAGACGGGTATCGGCTATCTCGGCGTCGGCATTGCGGCGATCATCGGCGTTTCGGCAGCCGGCATCGATCTGTCGAGCTTCGCGCTCGTTGCCTCTGCACTTTCGGTCGGTATCGGTTTCGGCCTGCAGAACATCGTCTCGAACTTCGTGTCGGGTCTGATCCTGCTCGTCGAGCGGCCGTTCAAGGTCGGCGACCATGTCGTCTCAGGCACGGCCGAAGGCATCGTCAAGCGCATCTCGGTGCGCGCCACCGAGATCGAGACCTTCCGCAAGCAGTCGATCATCGTGCCGAACTCGGAACTGATCAACGGCCTCGTCGGCAACTGGACGCATCGCAACAAGATCGGCCGCTCGGAAATCCCGGTTTCCGTCGCCTACAACGCCGATCCGCAGCAGGTGATGGATATCCTGCTGGAGTTAACGGCCAAGATCCCGCTCGTCATGCGCAATCCGGAGCCGCATGTGGAGTTCCTGCGCTTCGGCCCTTATTCGCTTGATTTCGAGCTGCGCTTCTTCCTCGCCGACATGGGCGACGGCATGGCGGTGCGCAACAATCTGAGGATCGAGATCCTCAAGCGATTCAAGGCCGAGGGGATCGAGATTCCCCTGCCACAGACCGATCTTACCATCCATAGGGACCCTCGTCCCGCGCTCGCCGATGCGGCCAGGGACCAGACGGACGGCCAGGAAAAGGCCCGGGACAAGCCGGTGGAGGACGAGGAGCGGCCGGTACGGCAGCTGCGAGGGCGGGCTGCGGAGAGCTGAACGGGTCATTCAGCCATCATTCACAGGTCTATGTGCATGATCCCTTCCATCGGGATCGCTGCCGAGGGCAGCACCGATCGTTCGAGGGGAGGGCGCGCCCGCGCCGCCGCACATGATGGCAAGATTTGCCGCCGTTCTGCTTGTCCCGCTGCTTGCCGCGCCTGCGGTCAATGCGGCATCCATTACCAACACCGATCCCGCCGCCGTTGTGCTCGTCATCGCTGAGGGCGGCCAGCGTGTCGAGGTCGTGGTCGATGCCGGCGCTTCCGAAAGCCTCTGCCCCTCCGGCTGCTTCATGACGACGCCCGACGGCGACCGCATCGGGCTCGACGGCGGCGAGACGATCGACATCGTCAAGGGTTCGGCCGTCGTCAAGTAGGGCCACCGGTCCTACGCCTCTCCGCTCAGAACCGTTTCCGGCGGGATCGATGTGCGCGTCAACCTTGTGATGGCGAGGAATGCCGCAACGGCGGCTGCGCCGAACATCGCCGTGACCGACAGCGACCAGACTATGCCGATATTGCTTATCAGGAAGGCGAGCGCGAACGGCGCCGTCGAGGAGACAACCAGGCGGGCCGACATCACCTGTCCCTGTAGCCGCCCGTAACCTTCGCTTCCGAACAGCGCCAGGGGTAGCGTGCCCTGCACGATGCTGTTGAGGCCGGAACCGAGGCCAAATACGACGGCGAAGACCAGCGCGCCGGTAGCGGAAGGCGCGGTCGTGATCAGGATGACAAGGGCGGCCGGCAACAGCACGGCGGAGACGATCGCCAGCATCAATTGCGACAGGCCGCCGCCAAAGATCATGTTGATGAAGCGGCTCAGCACCTGCGATGGGCCGAAGAGGGTGCCGACCACGACCGCTATACCGCCAAGCCCGAGCGCGGTCATGACAGGCAGCATATGCACCAGAAGTGCTGCGTTGACGAAGCTTTGCAGGGCAAAGCCAGTTACCATCAGAATGAAGGCCGGCATTCGCATCGATGGGGGAAGGCTAGGCTCGATACTTTTTGCCGCTTCTCCTCCACTCCGTCTCCTGGTTTCGCTGACACCACGGGAGAGCCAGGCGTGGATGGGAAGGCAGACCGCAAGATGAAGCACGGCGAAAATCAGGTAGACGCCCTGCCATGGAAGATGGGCGTGCAGCACCGTGGTGATCGGCCAAAAGATTGTCGAGGCGAAGCCGGCGATCAGGGTCAGGTAAGTAATGCTGCGCTGGGCGATGCGCGGCCTGATCTGGACGAGCAGTGCGAAGGCGGCGCCGTATTGCACCAGGTTCGACGCGACCTCGATGCCAATCAATGCCGCGACGAAAGCGATCCTTCCCGGCGCGAAGGCGCAGGCAGTAAGTGCTGCGGCGGCAATCGCCGAGCCTGCCGTCATGATCCTGCCTGCGCCGAGGCGATCGATCCATGTGCCCATGAGAGGTGCGGCGAGGCCACCGATCAGAAGGGCGGCCGACAGCGCGGCGAAGATCCACTCCGACGACCAGTGGAGATCGTGCGCCATGCCGGGGGCGAGGATGCTGAAGCTGTAATAGAGGCTGCCATAGCCGATGATTTGGGTGAGGCCAAGTGCGGCGATGGCGGAGATCGGCGGTTTCTCGGTGCCGCTCGCAGTCATAGGGATTTGAGGCTCACGCGCTGCTCCAGCTTTTCGGCTTCCTCTTTCCGCTCGCTGTAGCGGTCCGTCAGATAGTTTGAAGCATCGCGGGTCAGCAGCGTGAACTTCACCAGTTCCTCGCAGACGTCGACGACGCGGTCGTAATAGGACGAGGGTTTCATCCGGCCATTCGCGTCGAATTCCTGAAACGCCTTGGCAACGGAGGACTGATTGGGAATTGTGATCATCCGCATCCAGCGGCCAAGGATGCGGAGTTGGCTCACAGCATTGAAAGACTGGGAACCGCCGGAAACCTGCATCACTGCCAACGTCTTGCCCTGTGTGGGCCTGATCGAGCCGACCGACAGCGGAATCCAGTCGATCTGCGCTTTCAGGATGCCGCTCATCGCGCCATGCCGTTCAGGGCTGACCCACACCTGGCCCTCCGACCAAGCTGACAACTCACGCAGTTCCTGTACCTTTGGATGGCTCGCCGGTTCCGCGTCTGGCAGCGGCAGACCTTCCGGATTGAAGGTTCGCACTTCACAGCCGAAATATTCGAGCAGTCGCGCCGCTTCCTGCGCGAGCAGGCGGCTGTAGGACACCGCTCGCAAGGAGCCGTAAAGGATCAGGATGCGCGGCTTATGGGTCGATAATGCCGGCCTCAGTGCGTCCGGATCCGGCTGACGCAGATGCGCGGGTGATGCTGCGGGCAGATCAGACAATACGCTTGCCCTCGGCATCGAGCACCTTCTCGCCGTCTTCCTTGGTGAAGGCGCCCTTGTGCGTTTCCGGCAGGATTTCCAGAACGAGTTCCGACGGCCGCGACAGGCGTGTGCCGAGCGGGGTCACGACGAATGGCCGGTTGATCAGGATCGGGTGGGCGAGCATGGCGTCGAGAAGCTGGTTGTCGCTGAGTTCCGGATTGTCGAGGCCGAGTTCGGCATAGGGCGTATCCTTCTGGCGAATAGCGTCGCGCACGGTGAGGCCGGCATCGGCGATCATCTTGATCAGCTCCGCGCGCGACGGCGGGGTTGCGAGATAGTCGATGATAGCGGGTTCGATGCCGGCATTGCGGATCATCGCCAGCGTATTGCGCGAGGTGCCGCAGGCCGGGTTGTGGTAGATGGTGACGTTCATAGTTTTGCCTCTGACGATAGCGTTGATGAAGCGCCCGGCTGCAACAGCCAGGTGAAGAGGAGAAGAGCTGCGACGGCGCCCGCTACTTCGGCGATCCAGAATCCGGGAAGATCGATCGGGCGAATGCCGGAGAAGGTGTTTGTCAGCGACCGGGCCAAGGCGACGGCCGGGTTGGCGAAGGAGGTCGAGGCGGTGAACCAGTAGGCGGCGGTGATATAGAGCCCGACCAGCCACGGCACAGCCTTCTGCTCGAACCTGATGCCGGCGAGGATGCTGGCCAGCAGGCCGAAGGTCGCTACACCTTCAGAAAACCATTGTGCGCCGCCGGTGCGCACCTTGCTCGACAATTCGACGATCGGCAGGGCGAACATCAGATGGGCGATGACTGTCCCGGCAATGCCCCCGAAGATCTGCGCGGCGACATATCCGGCAAGATCACGTTTTGCCAGCGTGCGCGACATTGCAAAGACCAGTGAGACGACCGGATTGAAATGGGCGCCGGAGATCGGTCCGAGAATGGTGATCAGCACCACCAGCATGGCGCCGGTCGCCAGTGTATTGCCGAGCAGGGCAAGTGCCGTATCCCCCGTCAGCGATGCCGCCATGATCCCGGAGCCGACGACGGTGGCGACCAGCATGGCGGTGCCGAGGGCCTCGGCAACCAAACGGCGCGGCAGATTGAACGATGCCATCAGCCAGCCCCTGCCGGTTTTGCGGTCGTGCCTTCCATCGCACCGATCTGGCGGAGGTGCTGTTCCAGCGCCAGCTTGTCGATCGACGACAAGGGCAGGCTGAGAAAGGCCATGATGCGGTTCTTGAGGAGGCGGGCGGTCTGTGCGAAGGCGCGGCCCTTCTCGACTTCGCTGCCTTCGACGGCGGCCGGATCCTCGACGCCCCAATGGGCGGTCATCGGATGGCCGATCCACACCGGGCAGGCTTCGCCGTGGGCGGTGTCGCAGACGGTGAAGATGAAATCCATCTCGGGTGCGTCGGGTTCGGCGAACTCGTCCCAGCTCTTCGAGCGGAAGCCGGTCGCGGGATAACCCAACGCCTGCAGTTCCTTCAGCGCGAGGGGATTGACCTCACCCTTCGGCTGGCTGCCGGCGGAGAAAGCCTTGAACCGGCCCTTGCCCTCGGTTTCCAGGATCGATTCCGCCAGGATCGAGCGGGAAGAATTGGCAGTGCAGAGAAAAAGCACGTTGTAAACGCGATCTATGGTCATTGCAGTTCTTCCTCCATGTTAGGGGCGCAGCACGCCGCGACCTTGGCGGCAGGTGCGCAGATCTCGGGGTGCCCGGAGCAGCAATCTTCCATCAGGAAACGAACGAGGCCGCCAAGCGCCTCGTAATTGGCGCTGTAGATGATCGAGCGGGATTCACGCTGCTGGGCGATCAGGCCGGCTCGCTCCAACTCCTTCAGATGAAAGGAGACGTTCGATGGCGAGACCTCCGCCTTTTCAGCGATGGCGCCGGCCGCCATTCCATCCGGACCCGATACGACGAGCATGCGAATGATGTGCAGACGCGTTTCCTGCGAGAGCGCGCTGAACGCGGCGAGGGCTTGACGTTGATCCATATTTCAATAATCCTTGAAGCATTGAAGCGAGGATTAGCGGATATGAACGTTATCGACAACAGCAAAATTCAGGAGAACGACAGCAATCTCGGTCCGCTCCTCAGCGTGCTTGCCGGCGCCAAGGATTCTCCCCTGGTTTTCTACTATGACGGCAAGCCGGTGAAGCCGGGCTATCATATCACCGAGGTCAAGGCGGGCCAATTCTCAGCCCTCGATTGCGGAGCCAATCCCGAGGCATGGACGGAGATCTTCATCCAGCTTTGGGATATCGAGGAGGGCGATAGCACGCATATGCCGGCCGGCAAGTTTTACGCCATCATCCGCAAGGTGACGGAGCATGTTCAACTCGACGATTCGGCCAAATTGACCTTCGAAGTCAGCGACGGCGTACGGCCGATGCAGCTCTATTGTGCCGCGGCGCCAGTTCTGCGGGCCGGTGCGGTGCATGTCGAGCTATCGCCGAGAACAGCAAGCTGCAAGCCGCGCGATCGCTGGCTGGCTGAAGAAAACAAGAAGGCTGCGGCTTGCTGCGGGCCTGCGGCGGCAAAGAGCGGTTGCTGCGCCTAAGAGGGTTCCCGCGGCTCACTGGGATGTAGTCGATTGATTGACCGACGGTCAGTCACTAAGGTTCGAGTTGCCGTCTTTGGGTGAAGGGGCTCGACGCGACGCATTTTCCTGGGCCTTCGCGTGCTCAATCACGCCCATCTCGTCGATCGAATCTTCGCCGCCAATCTCCAGCGGGAGGTTCATGACTTTACGGCGAGCTGGAGCAGCAAAGCGCCTCCCTTGGCCCAATTGGCGTCCAGTATCCGAGAAACGGACTGTTGGTACATCGACTACACCTCGCGTATAAAGCCGGAGGAGATGGAGGAAGTCATCGCCTTCACCTTCACCGATGGCGGGCGCGGGCGCATGTCGCGCGAGGAGATCCTTGCGCATGTGGCGACGCATGCCGGTTATCATCGCGGGGAGGTCGGCCGCCTGCTGCCTGAAATCGAAAGCACCGCGATGCGCGACGTGTTTACAGGCACCTGCACAGGACCGATCCCGCGCGCCGTCAATGAAAGGACCAATCCCGCCGATGCCGGCTGATTCCGTTTCAAAACCGAGAACCAAACCTCCCGAGGAGCGGCGCGACGAGCTGATGACGGCGGCCGAGCGTTTGTTTCTGGCAAAGGGCGTGGAGCAGACCACCATCGAGGAGATCAGGGGCGGGGGTCGCCAAGGGCACCTTCTACCTGCATTTCTCCTCGAAGGCCGATGTTCTGGAAGCGCTGCGCGACCGCTTCGTGAAGGGCGTGCTGGAGGGTATCGTCGCGGCGGTAGAGGCACAGAGGCAGGAAGATTTGCGCGGCAAGCTGGCGGCGTGGTCGATCGCTTGCGCTACCGGCTATCTCGATGCGGCCGGCTTGCACCATCTCGCCTTCGTGGCGGCGCCTCCGGCAACACGGGACGGGCTTTCTCGTAACGTCCTGATCGCGCATCTGAGCGAGCTCATCGCCGCCGGGGCAGCCGAACATGCCTGGTCGGCCGACGATCCCGGCTTTACCGCAGTGTTTTTGTTCAACGCCCTGCATGGGGTGGTCAATCAGCCCGGCATCGGCGAGACGCCATCCGCCCGCGCCGAATTGCTGCACAAGATCGAGACGCATTTCCTGCACGCGCTAGGCCTGTCGTCAGACGCCGATTGAAGGCCGCGCATCCCACCATCTGAGCACCCGCATCGCCCGGAGGGTGATCCAGCGTGAAGGCCGGCCTTGCCCCTCGTCGATATGGAACCAGACGCGCCCAGGCAGGATCCAGTCGACCGGCCATCGGCCGTCTTCCAGGCGCCTGGAGCGGAGATGTCCGATCGCTTCGCCGAGGCGCGGATCGGGATCGGTGCCAGTCAGCAGGGCGCTTGCGCGGAAATAATCGAGCGCACGCAAGATGTCATAGCGCCAGCGGTTGGGGTGGAGGAAGTGGAGGAAGCGTTCGTCTGCCGGTTCGCCGGTGCTGAGGCGGCGAAAGAGGTTGCGTTGGAGCAGGAATTCCTCACCCGTACTGCGCGCCTCGCGGGACCGGGGTGTGCCGCCGGTTGATTTTTCGAATTCCAGCAGGCCTTCCAGCACGTTGATGGTGCTGGCGAAGGAAGAGCGAACGGAACCGCGGGCTCGTTCGCAGTTCCAGCCGCCGTCATCGAGGCGCTCGCCGGCGAGCCTCTCTACGATGGAGGAGACGTCGATGCCGAAATAGGCGCCGTCTGCGACGGTCCGGCCGTTGATGCACTCCTCGACTTCACCCTCCCAGTAGGGCTGGCCGCCTTCTTCCCAGCGAGCGCTGACGCCGATCGATGCGACGGTGCGCCTGGCGCGCTCCGAGGATGGGTCGAGCCCGAACTCTCGCAGCTGCGACAGCGAAAATGTGGTGGCCGTCCAAGGCTGGCCCTGCTCGCGCCATTCATGAGGATCGAAACCGGCGGGCAAAAATGCTCCGCCCGCCCACTGGCCGTCTTCGTCCTGAAAGGAGAGGAGCTTGGCGCCCCAGCCTTCGGTCTCCACTTTGGCCCGCTCAGCCATCCATTCCGGTTCCGGAGCGTCGATGAGGTCGCGCATCACCTGCCAGCGGATCGCCGGGTCGGAATCAAGAAGCCATTCGATCACGCTATCAGATCGGGCCATGGCGGATCTCAGCTGCTGGGCGGGCGACGGCGCATTTATAATCGTGGCGAGGAGCTCTGCCAACGATTGTCGGCTAAAGCCTGAGAATGCGGCGCTTTGGGCCTGATTTCTTAATCATATCTGCAAGAAAGCGGAAGCGATCCCATCGGGACGCCTCTTCATTTCGCATCGATGCTGCTGATTAATAATTAGTCAAATCAATTGATGTATCAGTTCGACCCGCGGACGGATCTACATTAAAGGTTTACCATGGCGTTTTTAGGTATTTCGGGGATGCAATATTCCGGAGAGATGTTTGCCGGCGCGCGTATTATTGTCGCGGAAGATTCAAACGTATTCACCTCGATGATCAGCAAACGCCTCAAGGAGTTGTTCGACATTGATGTCGAGATTTGCCGCAACTTCGAGGACCTGCAATTTTCCTACGACAAATCTTCCGATCCGATCACGCTGGCGATTTCCAATATCAACCTGCCGGGCGCCGAAAACGGCGAAGCGCTCGAATATCTGGTCGATCTTTCCATTCCCACTATCGTTTTCACCGGCACCTTCCATGACGGCATGCGCGACAAGCTGATGGCCAAGGACATCGTCGACTATATCCTCAAGGACAATATCTTTGCCGTCGATCTTCTGGCGGAATCGATCTGCCGGTTCCTGACCAATCATCGCCACCATGTGCTGATTGTCGACGACAGCGCGACGGCGCGCGCCCTGCTGTCGAGCCGGCTGAAACGCTATAATTTCCGTGTCAGCACCGCAGAGAACGGCGGCAAGGCGCTGGAGATCCTGAAGGCCAACCGCGATATCGGCCTGATGATTACCGATTACAACATGCCCGACATCGACGGCTTCGAGCTGACCCGGCGCATCCGCTCCAATATCGGCTCGCACGAGCTGCGAATCATCGGCGTGTCTTCCTCCTCGAATCGGCTGCTTTCGGCGCGTTTCCTGAAAGCCGGCGGCAATGATTTCATGCTGCGCCCCTTCATCGACGAGGAGTTCTACTGCCGCGTCAACCAGAACCTCGACACGCTTCTGCAAATTCAATCGATGCGCAAGGAGCGGGCGGTTGCCTGACGGCTCTTCCAGCATCGGTATTCCTAGGCGCCCGGAGATGACGGTCGGGAACAGGCGTCGGATTTTTGCAATTAGAGGTAATTGCGCCGTCATTTGTCCCCTTCACGCGCATAAGCCTCTCGGCTATCGTCCGCCCCGGGGAAAGGGCCGAGTCGGGCCCGTCGGACGTATGGGGGAATAGCGGCCGTGGCTTTTCAAGCGGATTTTCAGCGGGATGGGATCGGGCTGCGCTCCGGCGGGCTCAAAATACTTCTGGTTGAAGATTCCCGGATGTTTTCCGCCGTGCTCTGCCACCGGTTCCAGACGGAACTCGGCCTTGCCGTCAAATCATGCTCGTCGCTGAAAGCGCTTCGCCGGGAACTGGCCGAAGACGGTCACGGCTACACCATGGCCGTCGTCGATCTCAACCTGCCGGATTCGCCCTATGGCGAGGCGCTCGACTGCACGATCGAGCATGACATTCCTGCAATCGTCTTCACCGCGACCTTCGATCTCAACACGCGCAACAGGATCATGGAGCGCAATGTCATCGATTATGTGTTGAAGGACAATGAGTTCGCGCTCGACAACCTGGTCGCCACCGTCCGCCGCGCGATCTCCAACCGGAAAACGCGGGTGCTCGTGGTCGACGATGTCGTCTCGGCCCGCCAAGTGCTCGTCGATCTCCTGAAGGCGCAGCAATATCTTGTCGTAGAAGCGAGTTCCGGGCTGGAGGCGCTTGCCGCACTCGAAGCCTACAGTGATATCGAGCTTGTCGTCACCGATCACCATATGCCCGATATGAGCGGCTACGAGCTGACCAGGCGCATTCGCCACCGCTTCGGTTCGGACCGGCTGCGCGTCATTGGCGTCTCTTCCTCCAACGACCGCATGCTTTCGGCCAGTTTCCTCAAAGCCGGCGCCAGCGATTTCCTTTACCGGCCATTCGTCGCCGAGGAGTTGCAATGCCGCATCGCCAACAATGCCGAGACGCTGGCGCAGATGCGCCAGTTGAGAGCGGCGGCGGCGTGCGACTACCTGACCGGCCTCTATAACCGCCGTTATTTCTACGACAACGGCCCGAAGCTGGTGAACGAGTGCCTGCGGCTGAAGGTGCCGAGTTCGGTCGCCATCCTCGACATCGACCACTTCAAGAGGCTGAACGACACCTATGGCCACGAGATCGGCGACAAGGTGCTGAAGGCTGTCGCAAACAGGCTGTTCACGATCTTCGAAGGCAGCGACAATCTTTTATCGCGTCTTGGCGGCGAGGAATTCGCCATCCTCTTCCCGCAGATGGATTCGGTGTCGGCGACCAAGCTCTGCGACGAGATCCGGTCGGATATTTCACGGCTGAAGGTCACTGCCGATGACGAGGATCTCGGCGTCACCATTTCGATCGGCATCGCCGAGATCGGCGGTTACGAGACCTTCGAGAATTATTTGAACGCCGCCGACCAGTTCCTTTACATGGCCAAACACCGCGGCCGCAACCAGGTCTATTCCGACGCCAGGATGACGGAGGAGGCGGCGCAGTAAGGCGCTGCTTCCGTTTTATGCGGCGTCATCACCCGGCGACTACCGTCATGCTCGGCAGAAGTCGAGCATGACGATTAGGTAGCTGCGCCTCAAGCCGCAACCGCCTGCCTTGCAGTCGCCATGGTCATCTTGCGCTCGGCGCGTTCCTGCTGCGGCGAGCGGTGGTAGAGTTCGCGATAACACTTGGAAAAATGCGAGGCCGAGACGAAGCCGCAGGCGACGGCGACCTCGACGACGGGCATCGAGGACTGCACCAGCAGGTGACGGGCGCGATCGAGGCGGATTTCCAGATAGTAGCGCGCCGGCGAACGGCCCATCTCCTGGCGGAACAGCCGCTCGATCTGGCGGCGGGAGAGGCCGGCGCCGTCGGCGATCTCGATCAGCGACAGCGGCTCGGCAAGATTGCCTTCCATCAGCTCGATGATCGACAGCACCTTGGCGTTCTGGACGCCGAGGCGGGCGCGCAGCGGCAGGCGCTGGCGGTCGTGTGGGTTGCGCACGCGGTCGGTGAGATGCTGCTCGCAGATGCGGTTGACGAGGCTTTCGCCGAAGTCCTCGCCGATGAGGTTCAGCATCATGTCGAGCGAGGCAGTGCCGCCGGCGCAGGTATAGAGATTGCCGTCGACCTCATAAAGGTCGGCATAGACCTCCGCCTGCGGGAAGGCTTCGGAAAAGCCCGGCAGGTTCTCCCAATGGATGGCGCAGCGCTTGCCGTTCAGGAGACCGGCCTGGGCAAGCACATGCGCGCCCGTACAGAGGCTGCCGACGGCGACGCCGCGGTTATAACATTCACGCAGCCAGGCATTGACCGACTTGTTGTTGAATTCCTCGATATCGATGCCGGAACAGACGAGCACCATGCCCGGCCGGTTTTCACCGCCGAGATGGCGACGTTCCTCGGCGAGCGATGAATTCGCCTCGATGCCGATGCCGCAGGAAGAATAGACCTTTTCTCCGTCGACGGAGGCGAGCCGCCAGCTATAGGCCTGATAGCCGAGCATGCGGTTGGCGATTCGCAAGGTGTCCACGGCCGCCGAGAAGGGCAGCATGGTGAATTGCGGTACCATAAAGAAGACCAGCGAACGCTTCTTGATCTGCATCCTGTTCATAGCGAATTCCATGCTCGAGGGACGATGACATATTGGTCGCGCGGAATGCGTCGCGCGGATGTCCTGAAAGCGACACTCGCATGGAAAAATGCGGCCGTGAAGAGCAAATATGCGACATTGACCGCGATTTGACTGGTCGAACCGTCGTCAAAGCGGGGGCAGGGTGGAGGACAGGCCTAAAAACGACGGAAGTTCGGGATCGAAGGCGGCTTAAAATCGGACGGCCAGGAGACGAAAAAGGCGGCGCTGCGTGAGGCAGGCGCCGCCCTCATCTTAAGAAGAATGTCGCATTCATTACATAGTCCGGTGTTTACTGTCGTCCGTGCTCGGCCAGCCAATGTCCTTGCGGATATCGAAGGGCATGGCTTCGATTTCGCGGGCGGTGCGCCAGCGTGTCCAGGCGAGCACGAGCTTGTGGGCATAGTCTGCGAGATGGAAGCGGCCTGCGCCTGAGGTAAGGGTCTTGCCACTACCCCGATAGGTGAGCGTGGTCATTTTCCGGTTCCTTTCTTGGGTCCAGGGACATGGCGGTCGATGGGAGGTTCGTCCATGTCCATGATGTTAATATGGGCCTCGGGAATTCATCATTCAAACGAATAGAGCTTATGGATAACATCAACAGGATTGAATGATCGCCCTGGCTCGAGCCACAGCAAACCGGGGCGGCGATGAACCCTCGGGGTCGCCGCCAGAGCATCGATGGGATGGCTTCATAGGGGGTCGAGCCTTGGTAGCCGAAATCTTGGCGCAGTCTGGCCGAATGCCGTTCATGCCAGGGGTATTTCGCCGGGCCTGGCGTCTATTTTCTTCAGGGGATGCGCTGTCATCCTGGTATCCGCGTAAGTCTGGCATGCGAGGCTGAGGAGCGTGAAGTCGCTCGCGTCAGCCATATTGCGACCGTTGACGGCTTCGATGCGCTGAAGGCGCTGGTACAGGGTGTTCGGGTGGATGCCTAAAGAATTGGCGCGCCGCGTGACGGACTTCCCCTTCTGAACATAACGCAAAAGCGTCTCGCGCAAGACGCGATGCCTCGGATCGTTCGCGAAGGCGGAAAGCACGGTCTGGGACTAATACGAGGAAATCCCGCCGCGCCTGCCAGGAGCAGTTCCGGTCCCATTTCCTGATATCGCAGAAGTCCTGGCCGGTTGCGCCGCAAGAGCGCCTCGGCTGCCTGCGAGGCAAGGCCGCGCGAGTGGGAATGAAGCCTGCCTCCTTGATAGATTTCACTTGCTCCGACGGAGATCGACATTGCGGGCGCTGTTTTCGACAGATGTCGAGATTGCGCTCAAGCGCTGCCGTGGTCGATGCGGATACAAGCATGACAACTTGTCTTGTCACCGTGAAAGATTAGCGCATTCGGTATGGTCATCGCCTGCCGGAGATCCGATTCCAGCTTGTAGACCGACAATATGGTGCCGTTTGGATCCGTTATTCGAGGGGTAGGGGTAACCAGAATCTGGCAAAGACGGTCGGCCCTGAACCCGAACGGATTATCGCGCCCCTCGGGCTGAATCCCGGCAGAGATCGCCTCGAAACGTGCTTTCTTCCGCGCAATCAATACATCTGTCCGCGACATGCCCCGCACGAATTCCAAGCTACGAAGCACTGAAGAGGACGACATCGGCCGCGCGCAGCAAGACGCCTTGGAACCAACTCCGCTCCCCGTCGTTGCGGCCTGGTAACTGCCAGTGATGCAAAGGAGGAAACGATGATTTCCGCAGATCAGATTCGCGAACATATGGAGGTCCTGACCGCCGACGGCACCCATGTCGGGACCGTCGACCATCTTGACGGGCCTACCCGTATCAAGCTGACCAAGACCGACTCCGAGGATGGCAAGCATCACCTGATCCCGCTCGACTGGGTCGATCATGTCGACGCTCACGTTCACCTGTCGAAGAACGCCAGGGATGTCCGCAGCCAGTGGGCAACCATCAATTGAGCAGCGACAGGCTGCGGCTCGGGCCGCAGCCTCCTCACCGCAAGCAGCCCGATGGCCCGCCAATTGCAAACGGGCGACGAGGTGAGCCGGGATTGCAGCCTTACGAAGCCTTGAGGCGGCAAGCGCTCCGGTCGATCAAGAGGATCAAGATGCCAGCCAAGTCCAAAGCTCAGCAGAGGGCGGCAGGTGCCGCGCTTTCGGCCAAGCGCGGAGAGACGCCCAAGAAAGAACTCAAGGGCGCTTCCAAGCAGATGGAAGAATCGATGAGCGAAAAACAGCTCGAGGAGTTCGCATCGACCAAGACCAAGGGGAGCCCCAGCACGTTTCGAAATAATGTGCGGGAGGGGCGGCCCACGGCGCGCGCGGGAGACTAGGTCGACGTCGACTGCATGGAAAACCCTGCGACGTGATAGGCCTCCGAAAGGGCGCTGAAGATCGCGCGGGCGGAGGCGTCTTGGTCCTTGGCCATCCATCGCAGTTCAAACGTGACGCCGGGGCGGCCCTCGCTGGTCTGCCCAAAAGAAACGAACCGGGCAACGCAACCGAGTGGTCCGAGCACCTGCGACAAATCAGGCAGATCGGCTTCGGAGCTATGGATGACGAGCGTGGCCTTCTGTTCGGAACGCAGCCACATATCCAGCTGCTTCATTGGCGACAAGACGATGAAGGCGACCAAGGTCGCCGCCATGCCGGTCAGG